>NZ_CP162775.1:4875000-5545000 GCF_054668485.1 Pseudomonas sp. S2_A05 | reverse complement strand
TTATAGACCTCTGGAATCTGCCGTCAACACCTATTTTCATATTTCTGTCATATCGGTCAAAAAACCCCGAAAACGCGAAGGCCGACCTGAAAGGTCGGCCTCCTGCGCACCCTGCTACTTATAAGCTTGGGAATGCGAACTGCGAAGCTTCATGGCTTGCACGCTGCGGCCAGCGCTGGGTGATCGCCTTGCGACGAGTGTAGAAGCGCACGCCATCCGGACCATACGCATGCAGGTCGCCAAACAGCGAACGCTTCCAGCCGCCGAAACTGTGATAAGCCACCGGCACCGGCAACGGCACGTTGACGCCGACCATGCCGACTTCGATCTCGTCGCAGAACAGCCGCGCCGCTTCGCCGTCACGGGTGAAGATGCAGGTGCCGTTGCCGTATTCGTGATCATTGATCAGTTGCATCGCCTCTTCCAGGCTGTTCACCCGCACCACGCACAGCACCGGCCCGAAGATCTCTTCTTTATAGATGCGCATCTCAGGGGTGACGTTGTCGAACAGGCAGCCACCGAGGAAGAAGCCGTCTTCATGACCGGCGACGCTCAGACCGCGACCATCGACCACCAGGGTCGCGCCCGCCGCCACACCGTCATCCACATAACCGCTGACCTTGTCACGCGCCTGACCGGTAACCAACGGCCCCATGTCCAGACCGCACGAGGTGCCCGCGCCGATTTTCAGCGCTTTGATCTGTGGAACCAGTTTCGCCACCAGCGCGTCCGCGACCTGATCGCCAACACACACGGCCACCGAGATGGCCATGCAGCGTTCGCCGCAGGAACCGTAAGCCGCGCCCATCAGTGCACTTACCGCATTGTCCAGATCGGCATCCGGCATCAGTACCGCGTGGTTCTTCGCGCCGCCCAGTGCCTGTACGCGTTTGCCGCGCTTGGTGCCTTCGGCGTAGATGTACTCGGCAATCGGTGTCGAACCGACGAAACTCAGCGCTTTGACTTCCGGCGCTTCGATCAACGCGTCCACCGCTGTCTTGTCACCATGGACCACACTCATAACGCCTTTCGGCAACCCTGCTTCCAGCAGCAACTGAGCGATCAGCAGCGTCGAGCTTGGATCGCGCTCGGATGGCTTGAGGATGAAGCAGTTGCCGCAGACGATCGCCAGCGGGTACATCCACAGCGGGACCATGGCCGGAAAGTTGAACGGGGTGATACCGGCAACAATCCCCAACGGCTGGAAGTCCGACCAGGCATCGATGTTCGGGCCGACGTTGCGGCTGTATTCGCCCTTGAGGATTTCCGGGGCGGCGCAGGCGAACTCGACGTTCTCGATACCGCGCTTCAATTCACCGGCGGCATCTTCCAGGGTCTTGCCGTGCTCTTCGCTGATCAGTTGCGAGATGCGCGCTTCGTTCTGCTCCAGCAGTTGCTTGAAGCGGAACATCACCTGGGCGCGTTTGGCCGGTGGCGTATTACGCCACGCAGGAAACGCAGCCTTGGCGGCATCGATGGCTTTCTGAATGGTGGCCTGGCTGGCCAATGGCAGTTTATGGATCGCCTGGCCGGTAGACGGGTTGAACACATCCACCGCGCGACCGTTCTCGGTCACCAGTTCGCCATTGATCAAATGCGGGATAACGCTCATCGAACACTCCTGAATTCTGGTCCGCAGGCGCCGTGAGAGACGCCGGCACTTTTGTACATATATAGAGGGAAAAATCAGTCGAGCTTGTTCAGCACTTCGCCGACCGCGTCGAACAGACGATCAAGGTCTTGCGGCTTGCTGTTGAAGGTTGGGCCGAACTGCAGGGTGTCGCCGCCGAAGCGTACGTAGAACCCGGCTTTCCACAAGGCCATGCCCGCTTCGAAAGGACGCACGATCGCGTCGCCGTCACGCCCGGCAATCTGGATCGCGCCAGCCAGGCCGTAGTTGCGGATGTCGATGACGTTCTTCGAGCCCTTCAGACCATGCAGCGCGTTTTCGAAATGCGGCGCGACTTCGGCGACGCTCTGCACCAGGTTTTCCTTTTGCAGCAGGTCGAGTGCTGCAAGGCCGGCGGCACAGGCCACCGGGTGTGCCGAATAGGTGTAGCCGTGAGGGAATTCCACGGCGTATTCCGGCGTCGGCTGGTTCATGAAGGTCTGGTAGATCTCGGAGCTTGCAATCACCGCGCCCATTGGAATCGCGCCGTTGGTGACTTGCTTGGCGATGCACATCAGGTCCGGGGTCACGCCGAAGCTCTCGGCGCCGAACATCGAACCGGTGCGGCCGAAACCAGTGATCACTTCATCGAACACCAGCAGGATGTTGTGCTGATCGCAGATTTCGCGCAGACGCTTGAGGTAACCCTGCGGCGGAACCAGTACCCCGGCAGAGCCGGCCATCGGCTCAACGAACACCGCAGCGATGTTGGAAGCGTCGTGCAGTTCGATCAACTTCAGCAGTTCATCGGCCAAAGCAATACCGCCCTGCTCCGGCATGCCGCGGGAAAACGCATTGCTCGCCAGCAGTGTGTGCGGCAGGTGATCGACATCCATCATCGCCTGACCGAACAGCTTGCGGTTGCCGTTGACGCCGCCGAGGCTGGTGCCAGCGATATTCACGCCGTGGTAGCCACGGGCGCGGCCGATCATTTTGGTCTTGGTCGCCTGACCTTTCAGACGCCAGTAGGCACGCACCATTTTCACCGCAGTATCGGCGCACTCGGAACCAGAGTCGGTGAAGAACACGTGGTTCAGGTTGCCCGGAGTCAGTTCGGTGATTTTCTCTGCCAACTGGAACGACAATGGATGGCCGTACTGGAAACCCGGCGAGTAATCGAGGGTGCCCAGCTGTTTCGAAACGGCTTCCTGAATTTCCTTGCGGGTGTGCCCGGCGCCGCAGGTCCACAGACCGGACAGCGAGTCGTAGATCTTGCGGCCCTTGTCATCGAACAGCCAGCTGCCTTCAGCGCCGACGATCAGCCGCGGGTCGCGCTGAAAGTTGCGGTTGGCGGTGTACGGCATCCAGTGCGCGTCCAGCTTCAGTTGACTGGCCAGTGGCGACGGCGCGTTTTCAGGCATGTTCATCGGGCAAAACCTCGCAGGGCATAAGCGTCAGGGAGATGGAAAGCGTTGTTGCAGCTAAATTGCCACGGCGATAAAGTCGGTGAAATCCAACTCTTCTAACCTTCAGTTAGATCATTGCTAAACAAAGAGAACAAAAAATGAGCAGCCGCCGCGCCGATCCATTGGCCCAGGTCAGTGACTTTGATATCCGTTTGCTGCGGATTTTTCGCAGTGTCGTGGAATGTGGCGGCTTCTCCGCAGCGGAAACCGTGCTCGGCATCGGGCGTTCGGCGATCAGCCAGCAGATGAGCGATCTGGAACAGCGCCTCGGCTTGCGCTTGTGTCAGCGTGGCCGGGCCGGATTTTCCCTGACCGAGGAAGGTCGTGAGGTGTATCAATCGGCACTACAGCTGTTGAGTGCACTGGAGAGTTTTCGCACTGAGGTCAACGGACTGCACCAACACCTGCGCGGCGAGCTGATCATCGGCCTCACCGACAACCTCGTCACCCTGCCGCACATGCGCATCACCCATGCCCTCGCGCAGTTGAAGGAGCGCGGGCCGGACGTACAGATCCAGATCCGCATGATTGCGCCGAACGAAGTTGAACAAGGTGTGCTCGACGGGCGCCTGCACGTTGGCGTGGTGCCGCAGGCCAGCGCCTTGTCAGGACTGGAATATCAGCCGTTATACAGCGAGCGTTCGCTGCTGTATTGCGCGGTGGGTCATCCGCTGTTTTATGTCGACGACAAACAACTCGATGATCAACGCCTCGACAGTCAGGACGCGATTGCGCCGACCTTTCGTTTGCCGGCGGAGATTCAGGCGCATTATCAGGCGCTCAACTGCACCGCCAGTGCCTCTGACCGTGAGGGCATGGCATTTCTGATTCTGACCGGGCGCTACATCGGTTATCTGCCGGATCACTACGCCAGCCTTTGGGTGCAGCAGGGGCGTTTGCGTGCGCTCAAGGCCGGCACGCGTTTTTACGATTTGAGTCTGGCATCGGTCACGCGCAAGGGCCGGCGCCCTCATTTGGTGCTGGAAAGTTTCCTCGAGAGTCTGGCCGCGACGCGTTAGCTAAGCGCGCAGAGCCCAGCCCGGCAGGGCCTCATCGACAGAACCCAGGAATAACCTGAGCAAGTGGACAGGTTTTTGCAGTGAAGGGCTGACTCGTCCTTCAACAAGAAGCCAAAACCATGCAGCCAGATTCCGATTCGTCCAGTGAACTGATCTACGGCCTCAACGACCGCCCCAAACCACTCGCCGCCATTCTCGCCGCGCTGCAACACGTGCTCGCCAGTTTCGTCGGCATCATCACCCCGCCACTGGTGATTGGTTCGGCGCTCGGGCTGACCGCGCATCTACCGTACCTGATCAGTATGGCGTTGATGGTCTCGGGCGTCGGCACCTTTATCCAGGCGCTACGACCGTTCGGCATCGGCGCGGGGATGATCTGTCTGCAAGGCACCAGTTTCGCGTTTCTCGGTGCGGTGCTGTCGGCCGGGTTTCTGGTCAAGCAGCGCGGCGGCAGCCCGGAAGATATCCTGGCGATGATTTTCGGCGTGTGCTTTTTCGGCGCAATCGTGCAGATCGTGCTCAGCCGTTTCATCGGTCAGTTGCGCCGAGTGGTCACACCGCTGGTGACCGGCATTGTCATCACGCTGATCGGCATCAGCCTGATCAAGGTCGGCATCACCGATCTGGGTGGCGGCTTCAACGCGCCGGACTTCGGCGCGCCGGGCAATCTGGCCTTGGGCGTGTTCGTGCTGCTGACGATCATTCTGCTCAACCGTTCGAACACGCCTTGGGTACGACTGTCGGCGATCATCATCGGACTGGTGCTAGGCAGTCTCGCTGCGTGGTTCAGCGGAAAATTAGTGCCACAGCCGTTGCCTGACTTGCCGCTGGTGAGTTTTCCTACGCCGTTCAAGTTCGGATTCAACTTCGACTGGACCGCTTTCCTGCCGGTCGCGCTGATTTATCTGATTAGCACCATCGAAACCGTCGGCGACCTCACCGCCAATTGCATGCTCGCCCGCCAACCGATCAGCGGCCCTTCTTATATAAGCCGCTTGCGCGGTGGCGTGCTCGGTGACGGCGTGAGCTGCATGATTGCGGCGACCTTCAGCGCTTTCCCCAACACAACGTTCGCGCAGAACAACGGCGTGATCCAATTGACCGGCGTTGCCAGCCGCTACGTCGGTCTGTACATCGGCGCGATCCTGTTCTGCCTCGGCCTGTTCCCGATGATCGGTGCGGTGCTGCAACAGATCCCGAAACCGGTGCTCGGCGGTGCGACGCTGGTGATGTTCGGCGCAGTGGCGGCGGCGGGCGTACGCATTCTCGCGCAGTCACCGCTGGACCGGCGCAGCATGTTGATCATCGCCACTTCGTTCGGCGTCGGCCTTGGCATCGCCGCGCAACCGAACCTGCTGCACCTGTTGCCGAAACTGGTGCAGAACCTGTTCGACTCGGCGATCACCAGCGGCGGGTTGACGGCAATCTTCCTTTGTCTGTTGTTGCCGGAAGGCAAAACCGCAGCGGCAAAAAGCTCCGCGTCATTGAACAAGATCGAACAGGCGTAACTGTTTTTCCGCGCAAGGACTTGTCGGATGCCTGTGGGTGCGCTATCAACGCAACTGGTTGCACCCACAGACAATTCCGGAAGTGCCTATGACCTTTGAAGTCCCAGCCCACGGCGGCAAACCCGCCAGCCGCATTCGTCAGAAGAACGAAGAGACCATTCTCAAAGCCGCCGAAGACGAGTTCGCCCGTCACGGGTTCAAAGGCACCAGCATGAACACCATCGCGCAGAATGCCGGGCTGCCCAAGGCCAACCTGCATTACTACTTCACCAACAAGCTCGGTTTGTATGTGGCAGTGCTGAGCAACATCATCGAGTTGTGGGACAGCACCTTCAACACCCTCACTGCCGAGGATGACCCGGCCGAAGCGCTGACCCGCTACATCCGCGCGAAGATGGAATTCTCCCGGCGCCAGCCACAGGCTTCGCGAATCTTCGCCATGGAAGTGATCAGCGGCGGCGAATGCCTGAGCGAATATTTCAATCAGGATTACCGCACCTGGTTCACCGGGCGCGCGGCGGTGTTTCAGGCGTGGATCGATGCGGGCAAGATGGATCCGGTCGATCCGGTGCACCTGATCTTCCTGCTGTGGGGCAGCACCCAGCATTACGCCGACTTCGCCACGCAGATCTGCCGCGTCACCGGGCGCAGCAAGTTGACCAAGCAGGACATGGAAGACGCCGGCAACAACCTGATCCGCATCATTCTCAAAGGCTGCGGCCTCACTCCTTCTCTATAAGACGTTTATGCCTTTCACCCTCAGCGGTTTTTGCGAGTACCGCGAAGAGATTCGCAAAAGCCGCTTCATCACTCTGGCGACGCCGATCAGCAGCCCCGCCGACGCGCAGGCATTTTTCGAGCAGCACAGCGATTTGAATGCCACGCACAATTGCTGGGCGTGGAAACTCGGCGCGCAATACCGCAGCACTGACGACGGCGAACCTGGCGGCACCGCAGGGCGCCCTATTCTCGCGGCGATCGAAGCGCAGGACTGCGATCAGGTCGCGGTGCTGGTGATCCGCTGGTACGGCGGCATTCAACTGGGCACCGGCGGCCTGGCCCGGGCCTACGGCGGTGGCGCCAACAAGTGCCTGCAAGCGGCGGAAAAAATCGAGCTGATCAGCCGCGTGCCGCTGAGTTGCGCCTGCGGATTTGCCGAGTTGGCGCTGGTGAAGTTGCGCGTGGCGGATCTCGGTGGATTGGTGGTGGAGGAAAACTTCACGGCCAATGGGGTTGAGTTGAAATTGGCGGTAGGAGAAGCGCAGATCGAAGTGCTGCAAAGTCAGTTGGCGGATCTGAGCCGTGGGCGG
Source organism: Pseudomonas sp. S2_A05 (assembly GCF_054668485.1). Lineage (NCBI taxonomy): Bacteria > Pseudomonadati > Pseudomonadota > Gammaproteobacteria > Pseudomonadales > Pseudomonadaceae > Pseudomonas > Pseudomonas sp. S2_A05. The sequence goes on along the minus strand of NZ_CP162775.1, from coordinate 5,538,088 downwards.
ATTTTGTTGCAGCGTTGAGAGTGGAAGATCAAAACATCGCAGCCTTCGGCAGCTCCTACAGGGGGATCGCATTCCAATTGTAGGAGCTGCGGAACGCTGCGATCTTTTTGGGGCATTACATGCATTCCATTTTCTGCCGACTTGCCCACATCGGCTGTGCACCCGGCTGTGGATAACCTGAGTACATACCGCTGTAACCCTTCTGTCATGCGGCTTTGCGCGATTTGTTCACTTTTCGTTCAATTGATCCGACGAAACGAAAAATCAGCGTAAAAACAGATAGTTAACATCGTTTATCACCATTAGAAGAAAGCATCGCAGTGCTTATGCCCGACCTCGGCGCTTGCGCACAATTACTGTGGAACAACCTGTGGATAAGCCGTTCATGACCGTCGCTGTCGCTGGATCTGCCTAGGCCCCAAGTGATTGCTCGTTTTTTAACCAACGTAGCGCGAGCAAAACTGGAGCCTGTTCAATGGCTTTGCGCTGAATTGGTGCTCGATAGAAAGACAAAACGCCCGCCGATGCGCTGCTGTCGGCACTTGCGGACTGGCTCCGCAAGCGTTCCTGACTCAATGGCCAGGAAATTGCTTTATCCACAGGCACAACTCCAAGTCAGTCGAGCCTGTCATGTCCATCGCCCCTTCCCCGCCGCGCCTGCAACTGCGCCAGATCAGCAAACGCTACCCCGGTTGTCTGGCCAACGACGCCATCGACCTGAACATCGCGCCGGGTGAAATCCATGCCCTGCTCGGTGAAAACGGCGCGGGCAAAAGTACGTTGATGAAGATCATTTACGGGGTCACCCAGTGCGACAGCGGCGAAATGCTCTGGCAGGGGCAGCGCGTGCAGATCCGCAACCCGGCACAGGCGCGGCAGTTGGGCATTGGCATGGTGTTCCAGCATTTCTCGCTGTTCGAAACCCTCAGCGTCGCGCAGAACATTGCCCTGGCGATGGGCGCGGCGGCCGGCACGCCGAAACAACTGGAGCCGAAGATTCGCGAAGTATCGCGGCGTTACGGCATGGCGCTGGAGCCGGAGCGACTTGTCCACAGCCTGTCGATCGGCGAGCGGCAGCGGGTGGAAATCATCCGTTGCCTGATGCAGGACATCCGCCTGTTGATTCTCGACGAGCCGACCTCGGTGCTGACGCCGCAAGAGGCGGACGAATTGTTCATCACCCTGCGGCGCCTTGCCGACGAGGGTTGCAGCATTCTGTTTATCAGCCACAAGCTCGGTGAAGTGCGGGCCTTGTGCCACAGCGCCACGGTGCTGCGCGGCGGTCGGGTAGCCGGGCATTGCCTGCCGGCGCAATGTACGGATCAGCAACTGGCACAACTGATGGTCGGCGAAGCGGCGGCATTGATTGGCGAGTATCCGAAAGTCAGCGGTGGCGCGGCGTTTCTGCAGGTGCAGGGTTTGAGCTGGCACAACCCGGATCCGTTCGGCTGCTCGCTGACAGACATCGACCTGCAAGTGCGCAGCGGTGAAATCGTCGGCATCGCCGGGGTCGCGGGCAATGGTCAGGATGAGCTGCTCGCCCTGCTCAGCGGCGAGCAGCCCTTGCCTCGTGCGCAAGCGGCGACCCTGCGCTTCGCCGAGCGAAACGTCGCTGACCTGCGCCCGGACGCGCGGCGCAAACTCGGTCTGGCCTTCGTGCCGGCCGAACGCCTCGGCCACGGCGCGGTGCCGGAGTTGAGTCTGGCCGATAACGCCCTGCTCAGTGCTTTCCAGCAAGGACTGGTGAGCCACGGGTTGATCCAACGCGGCAAAGTCGAAACCCTCGCGCAGCAGATCATCCAGCGTTTCGGCGTGAAGACCCCGGACACGCAAACCGCTGCGCGCAGCCTGTCCGGCGGCAACCTGCAGAAATTCATCCTCGGCCGGGAAATTCTTCAGCAACCGAAACTGCTGATCGCCGCGCACCCGACCTGGGGCGTCGACGTCGGCGCCGCCGCCACCATCCATCGCGCCTTGATTGCCCTGCGCGATGCCGGCGCGGCGATTCTGGTGATTTCCGAAGACCTCGATGAGCTGTTCCAGATCAGCGATCGCCTCGGCGCGCTATGCGGCGGGCGTCTGTCGGCACTGCAAGACACCTGCCTTACACAACTGAGCGATGTCGGCGCGTGGATGGCCGGCCAGTTCGATCACTCACCTCGCACCGCCTCGGTTTAACGGAGTTTCAACATGCTGCTTTCCCTCGAACCCCGTGGCCAGCAATCGCGCCTGATGCTGTGGTGCTCGCCGTTATTGGCGGCGGCGCTAACCCTCGGCTGCGGCTCGCTGTTGTTCATCGCGCTGGGCCACGACCCATTGCAAACCTTGCACACACTGCTGATCGCGCCCGTCAGCGATTTGTATGGAGTGTCCGAATTGCTGGTCAAGGCGCTGCCGATTCTGCTCTGCGCACTCGGCCTGGCCGTGGCCTATCAGGCGCGGATCTGGAACATCGGCGCCGAAGGCCAACTTCTACTCGGCGCGTTGGCCGGCAGTGCTCTGGCAGTGAACGTTATCGACATGCAAAGTCGCTGGGCGCTGGTGCTGATTCTGCTGACCGGCACGCTGGCGGGCGCCGCATGGGCCGGGCTCACCGCATGGCTGCGCACGCGCTTCAACGCCAACGAAATCCTCACCAGCATCATGCTCAACTACATCGCGCTGAACCTGCTGCTGTTCTGCGTGCACGGGCCGTTGAAGGATCCAGCGGGCTTCAATTTCCCGGAGTCGGCGATGTTCGGCGACGCCAGTCGTTTGCCGCTGCTGCTGGAAGATGGCCGCGTGCATGCCGGCGTGTATTTCGCCCTGCTCGCGCTGGTTGCGGTGTGGGTGCTGTTGCAGAAAAGCTTCATCGGCTTCCAGATCAAAGTGCTCGGGCTGGACAAACGTGCGGCAGGTTTTGTCGGCTTTCGCGAGAAGCGCCTGATCTGGCTGGCGCTGTTGATCAGCGGTGCTCTGGCCGGGCTCGCCGGAGTCTGCGAAGTGACCGGGCCGATCGGCCAACTGGTGCCGCAGGTGTCGCCGGGCTATGGCTACGCGGCGATCACCGTGGCGTTTCTGGGACGGTTGAATCCGCTCGGCATTCTGTTCTCCAGTCTGCTCATGGCGCTGCTGTACATCGGCGGCGAGAGCGCGCAGATGTCGCTCAATCTGCCGCAAGCGATCACCCAATTGTTCCAGGGCATGATGCTGTTTTTCCTGCTCGCCTGTGACGTGCTGATTCTCTATCGGCCACGCCTGAAACTGCGCTGGAGCCGGCGCGCCTCGACCCCTGCCGTAACCGCCGGAGCGCTGTGATGGATATCGATCTGTTGAGCAATATTTTCTATGCCATGGTCCGCTGCGGCACGCCGCTGTTGCTGGTGGGATTGGGTGAGTTGATCTGCGAGAAAAGCGGCGTCCTCAACCTCGGCCAGGAAGGCATGATGCTGTTCGGTGCGGTGATCGGTTTTATCGTCGCGCTGAACAGCGGCAACCTGTGGCTGGGTGTGCTGTTGGCGATGTTGGCCGGGATGTTGTTGTCGTCACTGTTTGCCCTGGTCGCGCTGGTGTTCAACGCCAATCAGGTGGCCACCGGGTTGGCGCTGACGATCTTTGGTGTCGGGCTTTCGACGTTTGTCGGCGCGGCCTGGGTGGGTAAGCCGCTGGCGGGTTTCGAGCCTCTGGCGATTCCGTATCTGAGTGAGATCCCGCTGATCGGGCGGATGCTGTTTGCCCAGGATCTGCTGGTGTATCTGTCGTTCGCGCTATTTGCCTTGGTGGCGTGGGTAATCATCAAAAGTCGTGTCGGCCTGATCATTCAAGCGGTCGGTGAAAACCCGGATGCGGCCAGCGCGATGGGCTTGCCAGTGCTGACCGTGCGTACCTTGGCGGTGTTGTTCGGCGGAGCAATGGCCGGGCTGGCCGGGGCCTATCTGTCGCTGGCCTACACGCCGATGTGGGCGGAAAACATGACCGCTGGGCGCGGCTGGATTGCCCTGGCACTGGTGGTGTTTGCCAGTTGGCGGGTGTGGCGGTTGTTGCTCGGGGCGTATCTGTTTGGCCTCGCCAGCATCCTGCATTTGGTGGCACAGGGATTGGGACTGGCGATACATTCGAGCCTGCTGGCGATGCTGCCGTATGTGGCGACGATTTTGGTGCTGGTGTTGCTGTCCCGCGATGCCGTGCGCACTCGGTTGTATGCGCCGGTTTCGTTGGGGCAGCCGTGGCAATCGGGACATTAGTTGATGTCAGAGCGGGCCTCTTCGCGAGCAGGCTCGCTCCCACAGGGGATCTGAGTGAACGCGGGCATATGTGGGAGCGAGCCTGCTCGCGAAGGCCTCCGCACCGGCAACATCTGGAGCACGACCCACAACTATTTCTGATCAAACACCCTCGAGAAACTCAAGAAGCCTGGAGTATGCTCCGGGATCAAAGCCTGTTTTCGCCAAGCGCTGCAACTGTGGCTCGGTCAGGCGTGTCCATTGAATCCTGAATGCTGACTTTCAAGGAAACCCATCATGTCTCAGGCAAAAAACGCACTGATCATCGGCGCCTCCCGCGGCTTGGGCCTCGGTCTGGTGAAGACCCTGCTGGCCGATGGCTGGCAAGTGACCGCGACAGTGCGCAATCCGCAGAAGGCCGAGGCGCTGCAAGCGCTGGGTGACGTGCGCATCGAGAAGCTCGACATGGACGATCAGCAAGCGGTGATCGCTCTGAGCCAGAAGCTCAAGGGCGAAACCTTCGATCTGTTGTTCGTCAACGCCGGGGTCAAAGGCCCGGACGTGCAGACGCCGGGCGGCGCGACCCTGGCCGAGGTCGGGCAACTGTTTTTCACCAACGCGGTGGCGCCGATCAATCTGGCCCAGCGCTTCGTCGGGCAGATTCGCGACGGCAGCGGCGTGCTGGCGTTCATGAGTTCGGTACTCGGCAGCGTGACCATGCCCGATGCGCCGGAGCTGGCGCTGTACAAGGCGAGCAAGGCGGCGCTGAATTCGATGACCAACAGTTTCGTCACGCAACTGGGCGAGCAGAAACTGACCGTACTTTCGCTGCACCCGGGCTGGGTGAAGACCGACATGGGCGGCGAAGGCGCCGATCTCGACGTCGAGACCAGCACCCGCGGGCTGATTGATCAGGTCAATGCGTTTACCGGCAAGGGCGGGCATCACTTCGTCAATTACAAGGGTGAAACCATTCCCTGGTAAGCACTGATAATCCCGATGTGGGAGCGAGCCTGCTCGCGAATACGATCTGTCAGGTAAATCTGTATCGACTGACATGACGCCTTCGCGAGCAGGCTCGCTCCCACAGGGGGATGATGGTGAATGGTCGGGTGGCGCTTGCCCGATGGGGCGATTTGTTTGAAACTGCGCGCCTCGTCCTTCGCGGCGACCCTGGATCAGCAGACAGGGCAACACTGAGCTGGCAACCCTGAACCCAACTTTCAGAGGAGCCGGCCACAATGCCTGCGACCCGTACCTGGTTAAAAAATCCCCTCGCCATTTTCACTTCCAACGAGCTTGATGCCCGTGGCGGCCTTGTCGTGCAAGACGGTGTCATCGTCGAAGTCCTCGCTGCCGGTCAGCAGCCGTCGGCGCCGTGCAATGAAGTGTTCGATGCCCGCGAGCATGTGATCCTGCCGGGCCTGATCAACACCCACCATCACTTCTATCAAACCCTGACCCGCGCCTGGGCGCCGGTGGTCAATCAGCCGCTGTTCCCGTGGCTGAAAACCCTGTACCCGGTATGGGCGCGGCTGACCCCGGAAAAACTCGCCCTCGCCACCAAAGTGGCGCTGGCCGAATTGCTGCTCTCGGGTTGCACCACGGCTGCCGACCATCACTATCTGTTCCCGGACGGTCTGGAAAACGCCATCGACGTGCAGGTCGAAACGGTGCGTGAACTGGGCATGCGCGCCATGCTCACACGCGGCTCGATGAGCCTTGGCGAGAAGGACGGCGGTCTGCCTCCGCAACAAACGGTGCAGGAAGGTCAGGTGATTCTCGACGACAGCCAGCGGCTGATTCACGAGTATCACGAGCGTGGCGATGGTGCGCAGATCCAGATCGCTCTGGCGCCATGCTCGCCATTCTCGGTGACCCCGGAAATCATGTCGGCCAGCGCTGATCTGGCGAACAAGCTCGATGTGCGTCTGCACACCCACCTCGCTGAAACTCTCGATGAAGAAGACTTCTGTCTGCAACGCTTCGGCCTGCGCACCGTCGATTATCTGGACAGCGTCGGCTGGCTCGGCCCGCGTACCTGGCTGGCCCACGGCATCCATTTCAACCCCGACGAAATCGCCCGCCTCGGCCAGGCCGGCACCGGCATTTGTCACTGCCCAAGCTCGAACATGCGCCTGGCGTCCGGCATCTGCCCGAGCATCGAGCTGACCGACGCCGGCGCGCTGTTCGGTCTTGGCGTCGACGGTTCGGCGTCCAACGATGCCTCGAACATGATCCTCGAAGCGCGTCAGGCCCTGTACATCCAGCGCCTGCGTTACGGCGCCGAAAAGATCACCCCGGAGCGCGTACTGGGCTGGGCGACCAAAGGTTCGGCGAGCCTGCTCGGCCGCACTGACATCGGCGAAATCGCCGTGGGCAAACAGGCGGATCTCGCGTTGTTCAAGCTCGATGAACTGCGCTTCTCCGGTAGCCATGATCCGATTTCGGCGTTGCTGCTGTGCGGCGCTGACCGAGCGGATCGGGTGATGATCGGCGGCAAGTGGCGTGTGGTTGATGGTCAGGTTGAAGGGTTGGACCTGAAAGGTCTGATCGCCGATCACAGTCAAGCCGCTCGCCAACTGATCGCCGGGACCTGACTCACCGCCGTTCAAAACTGTGGGAGCGAGCCTGCTCGCGAAGAAGGAGTGTCAGACAACATGTTTGTTGGATGACACACCGTTTTCGCGAGCAGGCTCGCTCCCACATGGGTATCTGCCAGCCCTAAAGGCCCAGTAGCGACAGCATGATGAATGTGGCAAACAGCACAAAGTGCGTCATGCCCTCAATGGCGTTGGTCTCGCCGTCATTGAGGTTGATTGCGCTGACGATCAGGGTGATGAAGATCATCACCGTTTGCACCGGGGTCATCGCCATTTGAAACGGCTGGCCGGTGTACAGCGCCATCGCTTCCATCACCGGTACGGTCAGAATCACCGTCGACAGTGACGCCCCCATCGCAATGTTGACCACCGACTGCATGCGATTGGCCAGCGCCGCTCGTAATGCGGTGAGAATCTCCGGCGCGGCGGAAATCGCTGCCACCAGAATCGCCGTGATTACCGGCGGCGCGCCCGTGCCTTCCAGGCCCAGATCGAGGGTCTTGGACATCACCTCGGCCAGTGCGCCGATGATCACCACCCCCGACACCAGAATGCCGACCGACAGCGCCAGGCTGACCGGTTTCGGCTCCTGCTCGACCGGCTCCTTTTTGCGACGTTTGTCCGGATAGCTGTAGCTGAAAAAGTAACTGTGCGGGCCGACCTGCATGCGCAGGAACAGCGCGTAGAGCACCATCATTGCGCCGATGGTGAACGCCGAATACATCTTCCAGTTGGCCTCGGGAATGAACTCCGGGACCACCATCGACACCCCCATCGCGGTGAGGATCATGACGCTGTAGCTGCGCGCCGAATCGTCGTTGTAGGACTGTTCGCCGTGTTTGATCCCGCCCATCAAAGCGGCGAGGCCGAGGATGCCGTTGATGTCGAGCATCACCGCTGAATAAATCGTGTCGCGCACCAGTGTTGCCGAGGCTTCGTTGCTCATCATGATCGCCAGGATCACCACTTCGACCAGCACTGCCGAGAGTGTGAGGATCATCGTGCCGTAGGGATCACCGACTTTTTCCGCCAGCAGTTCGGCGTGATGAGCGACGCGCATTGACGCGGCGACGATGAAGGCAATCAGCAGCAGACCGCCGCCCAGCGCGACGATCTGGCCGCTGTGCAGCAGCCAGTGTTCCAGTGGATAAGCGACGCACGCGGCAAGGACTGCCAGCAGCAGGAAGCTTTCTTGTTTGAGGATCGAGAGCATGACGGGCCTTTTGCCGAAAAGAGCTGATGAAGCTACTGACTGCCGCGCGCCGCTAACGTTTCGTTACATCTTTACGCACCACGCGATGGCAGCTGGATTCAGGCATGCACTTTTATTGGCCTTGCCGGCCTCTTCGCGAGCAGGCTCGCTCCCACATTGAAATGCGTCCCTGTGGGAGCGAGCCTGCTCGCGAAGGCCGCACCGCGTTTTCAAATGAGTTTGTTGTCCTGTTGGTCAGCAATTTGCATTGGCCCTGAGCACACACAACAAAATGGAGTTCGGGTTCATGCCAATACGTCCGCTGCACAAACTGCTGTACGCCGCCATCGGTCTGGGAATCAGCCTGAGCGCCAGCGCTGCCGATCCGCTGAAGGTCGGTTTCGTCTACATCGGCCCGATCGGTGACCACGGCTGGACGTATCAGCACGAACAGGGGCGCAAGGCCCTGGCGGAAAAACTCGGCACGCAGATCACCACCAACTACGTGGAAAACGTCGCCGAGGGCGCCGACGCCGAGCGGGTGATCCGCAACATGGCCAAGGACAAATATGACCTGATCTTCACCACGTCTTTCGGCTACATGAACCCGACAGTGAAAGTCGCCAAGCAATTTCCCAAGGTGACGTTCGAACACGCCACCGGTTACAAGCAGGACAAGAACCTCGGCACCTACCTGGCGCGCACTTACGAGGGCCGTTACGTCGGCGGTTTCCTCGCGGCGAAGATGACCAAGACCAAGAAGATCGGCTACGTCGCCTCGTTCCCGATTCCGGAAGTGATCCGCGACATCAACGCCATCCAGCTGGCCTTGAACAAGTACAACCCCGGCACCGAAATCAAAGTGGTGTGGGTCAACTCCTGGTTTGATCCGGGCAAGGAAGCCGACGCCGCCAACGCGCTGATCGATCAGGGCGTCGACGTGGTGTTCCAGCACACCGACAGCCCGGCGCCGATCCAGGCTGCCGAACGGCGCGGCGTGTATGCCGTGGGCTACGCCTCGGACATGGCCCGCTTCGGCCCGAAAGCGGTGCTGACCTCTATCGTCAACGACTGGGCGCCGCACTACATTCAGGCGACGCAGAGCGTGATCGATCACACCTGGAAATCCCAGGATTACTGGGGTGGGTTGAAGGAAGGCACGGTGGAACTGCCGATCAGCGACCTGGTGCCGGCGCCGGTGAAAGCCGAAGCCGAGCAGTTGATCGCCGACATCAAGAGCGGCGCATTGCAGCCGTTTACCGGGCCGATCAAGGATCAGGCCGGTGTAGAAAAAATCCCGGCGGGCGTGAGCGCGACCAATGCGGAACTGGCTTCGATGAATTATTACGTTGAGGGCATGAAGGCCGAGATGCCGAAGTAGTCCCCCGATTCACCACACAAAACCCTGTGGGAGCGAGCCTGCTCGCGAAAGCGGTGTGTCATTAAACAAAAATGTTGTCTGACACTCCCTCTTCGCGAGCAGGCTCGCTCCCACATTGGAAACACAGCGTATTCAAGGATTGTGTATGGATCAGCTTCCGATCATTGATATCAGCCCGCTCTACAGCACCGATGAAAATGCCTGGCCCGCCGTGGCCGAGCAGATCGACCAAGCCTGCCGCGAGTGGGGCTTTTTCTATATCAAGGGCCATCCGATCTCGGCGCAACGCATCGACGATCTGCTCGGTCACGCCCAGCGCTTCTTCGCCTTGCCCGCCGCAGAAAAACTCAAGATCGACATCACCCAGACCCGCCATCATCGCGGCTACGGTGCGATTGCCACAGAGCAACTGGACCCGGACAAACCCAGCGATCTCAAAGAAACTTTCGACATGGGCCTGCATCTGCCGGACGAACATCCCGAGGTGCTCGCGGAAAAACCCTTGCGCGGCCCCAATCGGCACCCGGCGCAACCCGGCTGGGAAACGCTGATGGAGCAGCATTACCTCGACATGCAGGCGCTGGCGCAAACCCTGCTTCGAGCGATGACCGTTGCGCTGGGCATCGAGCGCGACTTCTTCGATACGCGTTTTGTCGAACCGGTCAGCGTGTTGCGCATGATCCATTACCCACCGCGTCACACCGCCAGCTCCGCCGAGCAACAAGGTGCCGGCGCCCATACCGATTACGGCTGCATCACCCTGCTCTATCAGGACAGCGCCGGCGGTTTGCAGGTGAAGAACGTCAAAGGTGAATGGATCGACGCGCCACCGATTGACGGCACGTTCGTGGTCAACCTCGGCGACATGATGGCGCGCTGGAGCAACGACCGTTATCGCTCGACGCCGCACCGGGTGATCAGCCCGCTGGGCGTGGATCGCTATTCGATGCCGTTCTTCGCCGAACCGCACCCGGACACGCGCATCGAATGCCTGCCCGGCTGCCAGGACGCGCAGCATCCGGCGAAATATCCGACCACCACCTGCGCGCAATTCCTGCTGTCGCGCTTCGCCGATACCTACGCGTATCGACGTGAGCAAGAGGCGGTTTGATCGATCACCTGGTCAGGTTTTGCCAATTGTTGCGGCCAGCCTCTGTAGAATGCCGGCATTGCACCTGATGAGAAAAGACTATGTACGACTGGCTCAACGCCCTGCCCAAAGCCGAACTGCACCTGCATCTGGAAGGTTCGCTGGAGCCTGAACTGCTGTTCGCCCTGGCCGAGCGCAACAAGATCGCCCTGCCGTGGAGCGACGTCGAAACCCTGCGCAAGGCCTACGCCTTCAACAATCTGCAGGAATTTCTCGATCTGTATTACCAGGGCGCCGACGTGCTGCGCACCTCGCAGGACTTCTATGACCTGACCTGGGCCTACCTGCTGCGCTGCAAAGCACAGAACGTGATTCATACCGAACCGTTCTTCGACCCGCAGACCCACACCGACCGGGGCATCCCGTTCGAAGTGGTGCTCAACGGCATCGCCGCCGCCCTCAAGGATGGCGAGACGCAACTGGGCATCAGCAGCGGTTTGATCCTCAGCTTCCTGCGCCACCTCAGCGAAGACGAAGCGCAGAAAACCCTGGATCAGGCGCTGCCGTTCCGTGATGCGTTTGTCGCGGTCGGGCTCGACAGTTCCGAGATGGGCCACCCGCCGAGCAAATTCAAACGCGTCTTCGATCGCGCCCGCGACGAAGGTTTCCTCACCGTCGCCCATGCCGGTGAAGAAGGCCCGCCGGAGTACATCTGGGAAGCCATCGACCTGCTGAAAATCCAGCGCATCGACCATGGCGTACGCGCGATCGAAGACGAGCGCCTGATGCAGCGGATCATCGACGAGCAGATTCCTCTGACCGTATGCCCGCTGTCGAACACCAAGCTCTGCGTGTTCGATCACATGTCGCAGCACAACATCCTCGACATGCTCGAGCGCGGCGTGAAGGTCACGGTCAACTCCGATGACCCGGCGTATTTCGGTGGGTACGTGACCGAGAACTTCCATGCGCTGCACGAGCATCTGGGCATGACCCAGGATCAGGCCAAGCGCCTGGCGCAGAACAGCCTGGATGCGCGGTTGGTAAAACCGTAAGCAACACCGCAAAACCAATGTGGGAGCGAGCCTGCTCGCGAAGAGGGAGAGTCAGTCAACATTTACGTTGAATGACACACCGCTTTCGCGAGCAGGCTCGCTCCCACATTCATATCGATGTTCACTCGGTAAGCTCTTCCAGGGTCTTGCCCCGCGTCTCCATCCCGAACAACCACACCACGCCCGCCGCAATCGCGAAGCACGCCGCGCCCAGCGCGAACACCCCGCCCTGCCCGGTAATCGGGAACACCAGCCCGGTCACCAATGGCCCGAGCAGAGAGCCGACGCGGCCGATGGCCGAGGCGAATCCCGAGCCGGTTGCCCGCGCTGAAGTCGGATACAGCTCTGGCGTGTAGGTGTAGAGCACCGCCCACATGCCGAACAGGAAAAACTGCATCAACAATCCGGTGCCGATCAGCAACGCGACGTTGCCGCCGAACACCGCACTCTGCCCATACAGAAACGCCATCACCCCGCCGCCGAGCAGGGTGACGATGCACACCGGTTTACGCCCCCAACGCTCGACCAGCCACGCCGCCATGAGGAAGCCGGGAATCCCGCCGAGCGAGATCAGCACCGTGTAGTACACCGACTGCGTCACGGCGAAACCCGACTGCTGCAGCAATGCACTGAGCCAGGAAGTCAGCCCGTAAAAACCCAGCAATGCGAAGAACCACAGACTCCAGATCATCGTTGTACGCTGGCGATATTGCGGCGACCAGATCTGCTTGAGTGCCGAGAAGAAATTACCCGGTGGCGTCACCGTGCGTGGCAAACGAACCGGTTCCGGCAAGGCTGCACCGCAGAGCGAAGCACGCACTCGCGCTTCGATGCCGTTCAACACCTTGTCCGCGTCGACGTCGCGCCCGGCCTGTTCCAGCCAGCGCGGCGACTCAGGGATGAAAAAGCGGATAGCCAGAACGAACACCGCCGGCACCGCCAGTACCAGGAAGATATCGCGCCAGCCAATCAGCGGCAGCAGGAAGTACGAGAGTACGCCCGCCGCGACAAACCCCAGCGGCCAGAAGCCGTCCATCAGGGCGATGTAGCGCCCGCGCCGTTGTGCTGGAATCAGCTCCGAGAGCATCGACTGTGCGATGGGAAACTCCATGCCCATGCCAATTCCGAGCAGGATGCGAAACAGCGTCAGCGTCTCCACCGTTTGCGCCGTCGAACACAGGTAACTGGCCACGCCCCACAGCACGATGCTCCATTGAAACACCGGTTTGCGCCCGAAGCGGTCGGCGAGCATTCCCGACAGCGACGCGCCGAGCACCATGCCGAAAAAGCTCGAGCTGGCCAGCAACCCCGCTTGCGCACTGCTCAGGCCGAACTCGGCTTTGATCGAGCCGAGCAGGAAAGTCATCATCGCCAGATCCATGGAATCGAAGAAAAACGCCAAGGCGATGATGATGAAAATGACGCGGTGATAGCCGCTGAGCGGCAGCCGTTCCAGGCGTTCAGCCGCACTAAAGCGTTGTGTATTCATGTTGTGCTCCCCCATCCGGAAAATCCCCGGATCGAGTGTGCGCGATGGTCATACAGAGGTCGTACTGGATGCGACCTGTTCACAGCCGTGGACGACGTCAGCCTTCAGCTCATCGCCGAGCAACGCTCTAGAACGCTGTTTCCAGCTCGGTTTCCTTGGCAAAGCGATGGATTTCGCGCTGGCCGGTGGCGGTCAACTGCAAGGCGCGGGAATCGTTGGGCAAGGTCAGCCAGCCGGACTGCATGAACAACTGCAACAGCGCCGCGCCCAGTGAGCCGCCCATGTGCGGACGGCGCTCGCTCCAGTCCGGGCAGGCGCAGGCGACCTGCACGTTGCGGTGGGCCAGGGCCTGGATGAACACTCCGCGCTGCGCCAGTCGGGTGGAGCCCTTGTGCGTCACCACCACCCGCTGCTCAAGCTGTTCGATCCAGCCGGCGTCGAGCAGGCGCTGATACAGATCGGCCGCCAGGGTGCCGCCCAGATGATCGTCGCAGAACCGCGCGCGCAACAGCGAAGACGGCGCCGCCTGCGGCCTGACCATGGGAGTCGTGCGTTTCAGCGCATCAGGGATTTGCCGTGGCGCGCTGGCAATGGTGGCGCTGGCCAGTGCTTCGATTGCCGCGCCGATTTCCGGTGCCGCCAGGCGAAAGAAGCGTTTGCGCCCACGCATTTCGATGTTCAACAGCCCCCCTGCGGACAGGCGTCCCAGATGCGCACTGGCCGACGACGGCGATAGCCCGGCCAGCAGCGCCAGCTCTTCGGCTTGCCGGGCCGAGCCATCCATCAACGCCCACATCATCGCGCTGCGCTTGGGGTCGGCCAGCAATGTCGCGATCTGGCTGATGCACGGTGCATGTTCCATATGTTCACTCCCTGTTGAATCGTATCGTCTACCGCTCGGAGACATCCTGGCCGGTTATGGGGCATCGGCCAACACGCGAAAATCGCCCGGGATCGGTGGCAAGGGATGCCACCGACACCAGCTGCTCCGGCACACAACCTGGCAGCAGAAGTAGCAACCGTCACCAAAAGCCGGCAACGCGTTACGGGGTCTGCGCGCCGGGTGTCAGTGCAGGCATGAGGCGGGCGCTAGTATAAGCGGGTTAAGCCAGACGTCCTGCGCCTGGGCCTGGGCAGGTGGCGATTGTTCCTGACAGAAATTTCTCTAATTGCCTGCGACTAATGATCAACTTTGAGGAAACCGGGAAATTGGCTACTCAATTCGGCGCATCGGCTGGCGAGCATCGCCCTCAGCAGGTTCACCGGCTTACTCAATTGTGCGCGATGGGCGCACAACAGATTCAGCGGTGCGCGCTCACACAGCAGTTCCGGCATCAGCACTTTGAGGCGTCCGGCGAGCACATCGGCGCCGACGTCGAGCCAGGATTTGTAGGCAATGCCGGCACCGGCCAGCGCCCATAACCGTACTACGTCGGCGTCATCGCTGAAGCGGTCGCCGCTGACGGTCAGGCCGACTTCGCGCTTGCCATCGTGAAAACTCCAGTGGTCGTGAACGCGGCTGCCGAGCATGTAGAGCAGGCAATTGTGCTGGGCCAATTGCTCGAGATGGCGCGGCTCGCCCTGCCGGGCCAGGTAATCGGGGGATGCGCACAACACCCGGCGATTGTGTGGCGCGATGGGCAAGGCGATCAGGCTGGAATCTTCCGGCTCGCCGTAGCGCAGGGCGATGTCCACCGGTTGCCGGAACAGGTCGGCGATGCGGTCGCCAAGCAGCAGGCGCACCGTCAGTTTCGGGTGTTCACGCTGGAACGCGTCGAGCCACGGCAGCAGCAGATTGCGACCGAAGTCCGAGGGCGCCGAAAGCTGCAAAATCCCGCTGACCTGGTCCTGACCGCTGGCGAGCAGGCGACGCCCCTCGTCGAGATTGCTCAGGGCGGCGCGGGCATACTCAAGGAAGCCTTCGCCCTCGGCGGTGAGGCGCAGGCTGCGGGTCGAACGCGCCAGCAGCCGCGCACCGAGTTGCTGCTCGATGCGCTTCAACGCCGCGCTGGCCACCGCCGCGGACATGTCCATCACCCGTGCCGCCGCCGACAGGCTGCCCAGATCCGCCGCGCGAACAAACAACTGCAAGTCATCAAAACGCAGCATGCGCAGCCTCGATTATCAAAAAAATATTGAAAGAGACTGCTCTTTTAGCCGGTTTTATCGCGCAGAGAAATAGCCAATGATGACCTCCATCGAATTCACCCCGATTCTGGAGTCCACGCATGTCCCAGCCCTTTACCGCTATCGCCACCCTGACCGCTAAATCCGGCCAGCAGGACGTTCTCGAACAGGCCCTGCGTGCCCTCGTCGAACCGAGCCGCGCCGAGCCCGGTTGTGGTCAGTACGACCTGCACCGCGACCTTGCCGATCCGCAGGTTTTTTATGTCATCGAACAGTGGGCCAGTGACGAGATTCTTGAGGCGCACAACGCCAGCGCGCATTTTCAGAAGTTTCAGGCCAGCGCCGGCCACACCATCGAACACTTCCAGCTCAAACGCCTCGGCAAGATTGTCTGAATCCTTCTTCTATCAACTGTACGGAGCCATTTATGAAAGCCATTGCCTATTACGCTTCCCTGCCGATCAGCGACGCCAAGTCCCTGCAGGACATTGAACTGCCAGAGCCGGTCGCCGGCCCGCGCGACCTCTTGGTGGAGGTCAAAGCCATTTCGGTCAACCCGGTCGACACCAAAGTGCGGCAGAACATGGCGCCGGAAAACGGCGCGGCGAAAGTGCTGGGCTGGGACGTTGCCGGTGTGGTCAAGGCGGTCGGCAGCGAAGTCACCCTGTTCAAGGCGGGCGACAAGGTGTTCTACGCCGGTTCGATCGCCCGGGCCGGTGGCAACAGCGAGTTGCACGTGGTCGATGAGCGCATCGTCGGTCACATGCCCAAGTCCCTCGGTTTTGCCGAAGCCGCCGCGCTACCGCTGACCGCCATCACTGCGTGGGAATTGCTCTTCGAGCGCCTGCAAATCAGCGAGGGCAGCAGCGATGAAGGCCAGAGCCTGCTGATCGTTGGTGCGGCGGGCGGCGTGGGCTCGATCCTTACCCAATTGGCCAAGCAGTTGACCGGCCTGAAAGTGATCGGCACCGCTTCGCGCCCACAGACCAGTGACTGGGTCAGTGAACTCGGTGCCGATCTGGTCATCGATCACAGCCAGCCACTGAGCGAAGAATTGAAGCGCGCCGGCATCGCCAGCGTGACCCACGTCGCCAGCCTGACCCAGACCGATCAGCATCTGGCGCAACTGGTCGAAGCCCTCGCGCCGCAAGGCAAGCTGGCGCTGATCGACGATCCGAAGTCACTCGACATCAGTCTGCTCAAGCGCAAGAGCCTGTCGCTGCACTGGGAGTTCATGTACACCCGCTCGCTGTTCGAAACGCCGGACATGATCGAACAGCACAAGCTGCTCAACCGCGTCGCCGAACTGATCGACGCCGGCACTTTGAAGACAACTTTGGGCGAGCACTTCGGCGTGATCAATGCAGCCAACCTGCGCCGCGCCCATGAGCTGCTGGAAAGCGGCAAGGCCAAGGGGAAAATTGTTTTAGAAGGTTTCTAAAAAAATAAAGCCCCGCAACCGCTCGTGATGCCAGAGCGGTTGCGGGGCTTTTTGCCGTCAGTCGGTTGCTTGACCCTTGTCACAATTACGCGGGTATCGAGGTCTACAATCGAAGCCTCTGCGATACATCTTTTACGCAAGGGAGGTCAGCAATGAAGATCCTGATAAAAGAAGTGGCAAAGTCCAAATGGCAGGTGCGCCTGGACCAGCACGTCGTAACCTTTCGCAGTGAAGCCGAGGCTCTGGCCTTCACTCGCACCCTCGAAGCGCGACTCTGCGCGCCCCACCGAATCCCCGAACCCAGCCAGCAGCGCGCCGCCGGCTGAGCTCCAAAGTCGAGCGTTCAGACCTGGGCTTGCGCCAACGCCCGGGCATTCTGCAAACGCCGGGTGAGCAGCGCGACGCTCACCACCAGCAAACCGCACAGGCTGATGACCATCGCCATCGGCACGGCGCTGCCATCGTGCAACACCCCCACCAACGCGGCGGCACCGGCGGCGATGCTGAATTGCAGGCAACCGAGCATTGCCGATGCACTGCCGGCACGGGCGCCCTGACCGTTCATTGCGCAAGCTGAGGCGTTGGGAATGATGCAGCCGAGGCTGGCAATGCAGATGAACAGCGGAATCAGCAACGGCCACAACGCCTCTGGACGCATCGCGCCGACCGCCAGCAGCGTCAGCCCGGCGAGGAAATACACCCACACCGCGCGCACCAGCAAGAACGCCGGGCCACGCTTGGCCAGCAGACGCGCATTGACCTGCGCCACCAGAATGAAGCCCGCCGCGTTGGTGCCGAACAGCCAGCCAAAATGCTCGGCGGGTACACCGTAGAGCTTGATGAACACAAACGGTGAGCCAGCGATGTAGGCGAACATGCCGGCGATCGCGATGCCGCCGGTCAGGGCGTGGCCGAGGTAGACCGAGTCCTTGACCAGTCGCGCGTACTGGCGCAACGCACCGGACAACGGCTGGCGCGGCACGTGGGCCGGCATGCTTTCCGGCAGCCCCAACGCCACCGCCAGACCCGCCGCCGCACTGAACCCGGTCAGGACCAGAAAGATCGACTGCCAACCCGTGGTGTTGACCAGCAGACCACCGAGCATCGGCGCCAGAATCGGCGCCAGGCCCATCACCAGCATCAATTGGGAAAACACCTTCGCCGAGCCGACCGCGTCGCACTTGTCGGCAACCACCGCGCGGGAAATCACCATCCCCGCGCAACCGCCCAATGCCTGGACGAAACGCGCGCCGATCAGCCATTCCAGGCTCGGCGCATAGGCGCAGGCCAATGACGCCAGGGTGAACAGAGCAACGCCGCTGAGCAGCGGAAGCCGCCGGCCAAAACGATCGGAAATCGGCCCATAAGCCAGTTGGCCCAGGGACAGACCAAGGAAATACGCCGCCAGCGTCAGCTGGACATGCTGCTCATCGGTGCCGAACGCCAGCGCCATGGCCGGGAAGGCAGGTAAATAGAAGTCGATCGCCAAGGGACCGAAAGCGCTCAAGGCGCCGAGTATCAAAATCGTGCGGAAGTTCATCAGGCATCCAGGTGGGCAAGTCGCAGCCCGACAGTCTAGCCGCGCCCGGACGCCTTGAACATTCCGATAGCTCGCTAACGATCAATTTCAGACGAGCTTCACCTCATAACCCTTTTCGCGAATCGCTGCGATGACCTGATCGGCACTCAGCGCGCTCTCGACGCCGACTTCCCTGGCCGCCAGATCGACGCGCACGCTGGCTGCCGGATCCAGCGCCTGCACCGCAGTGGTGATGGCTTTGACGCAATGACCGCAGGACATGCCTTGAACGTTGAACACTTGCATGGGAAGACTCCTTTGAGTGAGGTTGCCGGCAGTCTCAAGCTTGCCACGATGGCAAGGTCAAGTTCTGCGAAAAACTGCCGGGCTGGCATTCGGCGCCGCGCTCGGCCAAGCTGCATGCATCAATGACTGGAATTCAGGAGATTCAGCCATGCGCTGGTCAGCTTTGGGCCTGTTTGGCTTGCTCAGCCTTTTCGCCGCCGTCCCGCAGGTGCAAGCCGCCGGCGAGGATTACGCGGTACTGATCATTTCCCGCGAGCGCCTCGAAGTGGCGACCTCGTGCGAGATCGGCGTGTACATCCAGGACCAGCTCTCGGCGCGCCTGTTCCAGGAGCAGAGCACGTCGTTCAACCTGCCGCCGGGCAAGGTTTCGCTGCGCTTGAAACTGCTGCCGGGCCAGGCACCGGGTTGCAACCCCGGGATGCTCGCACCGGGCTCGCAGGAAGTCGTGCTGCACGCCGGGGATGTGCTGAAGTTCCGCCTGGCAATGAATGCCGAAGGCGTGTACCTGAAGCCGGCTGGCCTCGGTTACTGAGCCAAGCGCCGACCCGTTGCCGATCGTTCCCACGCTCTGCGTGGGAATGCAGCCATGGACGCTCTGCGTCCCGAAGCGTGACGCGGAGCGTCACAGGAGGCATTCCCACGCGGAGCGTGGGAACGATCAACATCTTGCGGAATGGTGCTTGACCTTGCCCGCATGGCAAGGTTGATCCTGTAGACATCCACTACAGGGAGCGCGACCGATGTCCGAATCCACCACTTTCGATCTGCCGATTGCCGGCATGACCTGTGCCAGTTGCGCCGGGCGTGTCGAGCGAGCGCTGCGCAAGGTCAGCGGCGCCAGTGCCGTCAGTGTCAACCTCGCCACCGAACAGGCGCGGGTACAGGCGCCCGGCGACAGCCTGCCGGCGCTGATGCAAGCCGTGGAGCGCGCCGGTTACAGCGTGCCCCGGCAAACCGTCGAATTGAGCATCGACGGCATGACATGCGCGTCCTGCGTCGGTCGCGTCGAACGCGCCCTGAGCAAAGTCCCAGGCGTGAGCAGCGTCAGCGTCAATCTGGCCAACGAACGTGCGCACATCGAATTGCTCGGCCAGGTCGATACGCAAACCCTGCTCGACGCGGTGAGCAAGGCCGGTTACTCGGCCAGAGTCTGGCAAGCTGAACGGCCACAGTCCGATGACCAGCAAAAACGCCTGCATCGCGAGCGCTGGGCATTGATCTGTGCGATCGCCCTCGCTCTGCCGCTGGTGCTGCCGATGTTGCTGCAGCCGTTCGGCATTCACTGGATGCTCCCGGCCTGGGCGCAATTCGCCCTCGCCACCCCCGTGCAATTCATCTTCGGCGCACGCTTTTATGTTGCGGCGTGGAAAGCCGTGCGCGCCGGGGCCGGCAACATGGACCTGCTCGTCGCCCTCGGCACCAGCGCCGGTTATGGCCTGAGTGTCTATGAATGGGCCAGCGCGGCGGGACGCATGCCGCATCTGTATTTCGAGGCCTCGGCGGTGGTCATCGCTTTGGTGTTGCTCGGCAAATATCTCGAAAGCCGCGCCAAACGCCAGACCGCCAGCGCCATCCGCGCTCTTGAAGCGTTGCGGCCGGAGCGGGCGATTCAAGTCATCGACGGGCGTGAGCAGGACGTTGCGATCAGCGCCCTGCGCCTCGACGATCTGGTGCTGGTCAAACCCGGCGAACGCTTCCCGGTGGATGGCGAAGTCGTTGAAGGCCAGAGCCACGCCGACGAAGCGCTGATCAGTGGCGAAAGCCTGCCAGTGCCGAAACAGCCGGGCGACAAGGTCACCGGCGGCGCGATCAATGGCGAAGGTCGTTTGCTGGTGCGCACCCAGGCGCTCGGCGCGGAAACCGTGCTGGCGCGGATCATTCGTTTGGTCGAGGACGCGCAAGCGGCGAAAGCGCCGATCCAGAAACTGGTGGACAAGGTCAGCCAGATCTTCGTGCCGACCGTATTGCTGATCGCCCTGGCCACGCTGATCGGCTGGTGGCTGTACGGCGCACCGCTGGAAACTGCGCTGATCAATGCCGTCGCCGTGCTGGTGATTGCCTGCCCGTGCGCCCTCGGCCTCGCCACCCCGACGGCGATCATGGCCGGCACCGGCGTCGCCGCACGCCACGGCATTCTGATCAAGGACGCCGAAGCGCTGGAGCGCGCCCATGAAGTCAGCAGTGTGGTGTTCGACAAGACCGGCACGCTGACCTCGGGTACGCCGCGTATCGCGCACTTCAGCGCGGTCGATGGTGACGAAAACAATCTGCTGACACTGGCCGGTGCCTTGCAGCGCGGCAGCGAGCATCCGTTGGCCAAAGCCGTGCTGGATGCAGCCGCCGAACGCGGCTTGAACGTGCCCGACGTCAGCGACAGCCAGTCGCTGACCGGGCGCGGCATCGCTGGCACGCTGGATGGCCGGCGCCTGGCGCTGGGCAACCGGCGGATGCTCGACGAAAGCGCCTTGAATGCCGGTGAATTGAGCACATCCGCCGAAGCGTGGGAACGCGAAGGTCGGACACTGTCGTGGCTGATCGAACAAAGTCCTGAGCCGAAGGTACTGGGTCTGTTCGCCTTCGGTGACACGCTGAAACCCGGCGCACTGCAAGCGGTGCAACAACTCGCCGCGCGGGGTATCCAGAGCCACCTGCTGACCGGCGACAATCGCGGCAGCGCACGGGTGGTGGCCGAGGCCTTGGGCATCCGCAATGTTCACGCCGAAGTGCTGCCTGCCGACAAAGCCGCGACGGTGGCCGAGCTGAAGAAAACCGGCGTGGTTGCCATGGTCGGCGATGGTATCAACGATGCCCCGGCCCTCGCCGCCGCAGACATCGGCATCGCCATGGGCGGCGGCACCGACGTCGCCATGCACGCGGCCGGCATCACCTTGATGCGCGGCGATCCGCGACTGGTGCCGGCAGCGCTGGAGATCAGTCGCAAGACCTATGCGAAGATTCGCCAGAACCTGTTCTGGGCCTTTGTCTACAACCTGATCGGCATTCCGCTGGCGGTGTTCGGCTTCCTCAATCCGGTGCTGGCCGGTGCGGCGATGGCGCTGTCGAGCGTCAGCGTGGTGAGCAATGCGCTACTGTTGAAAACCTGGAAACCCAAGGACCTGGAGGAACACCGATGAACATCGGCCAAGCGGCCCGACAAAGTGGCCTGAGTGCAAAAATGATCCGCTATTACGAATCGATCGGCCTGCTCAAAGCGGCCAATCGCACCGACAGCGGTTACCGCGTGTACGGCAGCGATGACCTGCACACGCTGGCGTTCATCAAGCGCTCGCGGGATCTGGGCTTTTCCCTGGAAGAGGTCGGCAAGCTGCTGACCCTCTGGCAGGATCGCCAGCGCGCCAGCGCTGATGTGAAAGCACTGGCGCGCCAGCACATCGACGAGCTGAACCAGAAGATCCGCGAGCTCGGCGAGTTGCGTGACACCCTGCAGGACCTGGTCGAGCATTGCAGCGGCGACCATCGCCCGGACTGCCCGATCCTCAAGGAACTGGCGTCGGGCTGCTGCGCGCAACCCGCCCGCGCCTGATCCGCAAAAGCGTCACCACGCACAACGTACCCAGGGGAATGCCGTGGAACAGCATGACCACGGCCCCCGGCGTCCACCACGCATAGAACGGCGCAGCGACCAGCATGCCGATACCGAAACCGGTCATCTGCAGCAAGGTCAGCACGCTGAAAAACGGCAGGCGCAACGCCGCAGGTTCCCGTTGCAGCCGTGACATCAGGCTGACTTCGGAAACCCCGTCGCCAAGCCCGGCCGGCAAGGCGAACAGCAGCAGACCGTAGAGGCCGTGCTGCTGGACCATCAGAATGAAACCGCATGACATCAGCGCCACGCCGAAGAAAAATCTTCTTTCGAGGTGGCTGTTCTCCGAGCCCTTGAGGTGACTGGCGATGCGTGCGCCGAGCAGTTTGCCGCTGGCCCATACCGCAAGCGCCAGGCCCAAGGTCGTACTCGCCGCCTCCGGCGTGAGCAGTTTCGAAATGATCGGGAAGCCGACGTTATGCGCGGCACTGCCCAAGGTGTCGGCCATGGTCACCGCGAGCATGGCCGCGACCACTGGCGCCGAACGCAGGCCTTGCCGCAGCGCAAACCATTCACCGCGTTCCGGCTGTTCGCTGACGTGCGTTTTTTCGAAACGCAGCGGCACGATCAGCAGCGCCGCGAGCAAATAGGTCAGCGCGTTGAGGGCGAAGACCGTTTCAAAACCAAAAGCAGCCACCAGCAACCCCGACACCAGACTGCCGCCGACCATGGCGGCTGAAGAGGCTGAAGTGATCCAGGCGTTGGCCTTGAGCAACTGCGCCGGCGCGATCAAACGCGGCAACTGGCTGTTGAGGCCGATGGCGAACATCGAATTGCCCAAGCCGAGGCCGAAGGCAATCAACGGCAACAGCCACGCCTGCTGACTCGCCGGAGTGATCAACAGCAGCCCCAGCAGCGCCGCACGCAACAGATCGAACGCAATCAGCGGCGCGCGGCCCTGCCAGCGTCGGTAGAAGCGTGTGCCGATCAGGCTGGCAAAAATTCCGCCACCGACGCGGCTGGCGAGGAAAATCCCGACGCTCATGGCGCTGTTGCTTAACAGGTAAACGTAGGTGGCCAGCGCGACCATGTTGAGGAAGGCGCCGAAATCGGAGATCAGCCGGGCGGTTACGATCAGGTGGGTGTTGCGTGGGGTGGTCACATTCAGTCCTTGAGTGTGGTTGGAGCGCTGGACAGTAGACGCGAATAAGCCAGGATCCGAAAGCCCCCTCACCCTAGCCCTCTCCCAAAGGGAGAGGGGACCGATTGGGGGATATTTGGGAGATACACCGACCTGAACGTTTTCCGTTGAATCCATGATCGACTCGGTTTTTTCAGGTCGATGTATGGCTCAAGACACCTCGGTCGGCCCCCTCTCCCTCCGGGAGAGGGACCGATTGGGGGATATTTGGGAAATACACCGACCTGAACGTTTTTCTTTGAATCCATAATCGACTCGGTTTTTTCAGGTCGATGTATGGCTAAAGACACCTCGGTCGGCCCCCTCTCCCTCCGGGAGAGGGACCGATTGGGGGATATTTGGGAGATACACCGACCTGAACGTTTTTCTTTGAATCCATAATCGACTCGGTTTTTTCAGGTCGATGTATGGCTAAAGACACCTCGGTCGGCCCCCTCTCCCCTCCGGGAGAGGGCTGGGGTGAGGGTGCTTTTTGACTCAAACAAAAAACCCGGCCGAAGCCGGGTTTTTCATCACGCGATCACTGCATCCACGGCGGTGGAGGCGGTTCTTCGGGTTTGCCTTTCGGCGCGTCGTCCGCCGCGCGAATGGCTTGCTTGCGTTCCTCGTCGAGGCGCGCCGCTTCGATTTCGCGCAGCACCCCGCCGACATCCGCCAGGTCCTCCGGATCGTCGAACTCGCCGGTCAGCACACTGTTCGGGTGCAAGGTGCCGGCTTCGTACAACGCCCACATTTCCTTGGCATATTTGGTCTTCTTCAATTCCGGCGCGAAGCGACCGAAGTACGAAGCCATGTTGCCAACGTCACGCTCGAGCATGCTGAACGCGTGGTTGTTGCCCGCAGCGTCGACTGCCTGGGGCAGGTCAATAATCACCGGACCGGTCGGGGTCAGCAGCACGTTGAACTCGGAGAGGTCACCGTGCACCAGACCGGTACACAACATCAGCACGATCTGCGAAATCAGGAACGCGTGATACTCGCGGGCCTGATCAGGCTCCAGCACCACATCGTTCAGACGCGGCGCAGCGTCGCCGAATTCGTCAGCCACCAGTTCCATCAACAGCACGCCGTCGAGGAAGTCATAGGGTTTGGGCACTCGCACGCCGGCGCCGGCCAGACGGAACAGCGCCGCCACTTCGGCGTTCTGCCAGGCGTCTTCGGTCTCTTTGCGACCGAACTTGGACCCCTTCGCCATGGCCCGCGCCTGACGACTGTTACGAACCTTGCGGCCTTCCTGATACTCGGCCGCCTGGCGGAAACTGCGTTTATTCGCCTCCTTGTAGACCTTGGCGCAACGTAACTGATTGCCGCAGCGCACTACATAAACAGCTGCCTCTTTGCCACTCATCAGTGGACGCAGCACTTCGTCGACCAGACCGTCCTCGATCAGGGGTTCAATGCGTTTTGGAGTCTTCATCAGCTTTTATTGTGGGTCCTTTATTACCAAACACGCGAATGTCACTCGTTATACGGCAATCCTCGCCCGACGGGGAGGGGTTGCCGACCTGTGAACCTTGAGGATGCACACACTGTGCCGGATCAATCGCAGCGACCCGGGCGAATCATAGCCGAGACCGTGGCATTGATTGGTATCGGTCGGCAAGGGCATTTGCGACAGAATCTGACATGGTCGGTGAACTTCAGTTGCCCTCACCCCAGCCCTTTCCCAGAGGGAGAGGGGGCCGACCGAGGTGTCTCCCGTAATACATCGACCTGACAGACCGCAGCGCTTCTGGTTTGAATCGCATCTCTGGATTCGGTGAAGGGCGCTCAGGTCGGCGTCGATTTCAAGCATCCCCCAATCAGTCCCCTCTCCCTTTGGGAGAGGGTTAGGGTGAGGGGCTTTTTCAGCGTTCAATGATCGCGGTGACACCCTGCCCGCCCGCCGCACAGATCGAAATCAACCCTCGGCCCTTGCCCGCCGCATCCAGCAGCTTGGCCAAATTCGCGACAATCCGCCCGCCCGTTGCGGCAAACGGGTGCCCCGCCGCCAGCGAACTGCCTTTCACATTGAGCCGACTGCGATCAATCGAACCCAGCGGTGCGTCGAGCCCCAGGCGGGTTTGGCAATATTCGGGATCTTCCCAGGCCTTGAGCGTGCACAGCACTTGCGCGGCGAAGGCTTCGTGAATTTCGTAGTAATCAAAATCCTGCAACGTCAGCCCATTGCGCGCCAGCAAGCGTGGCACGGCGTACACCGGCGCCATCAGCAGGCCCTCGGCACCGTTGACGAAATCCACCGCCGCCGCTTCACCGTCGCGCAAGTAGGCAAGAA
The DNA here is from genome assembly GCF_054668485.1 of Pseudomonas sp. S2_A05. Taxonomy (NCBI): domain Bacteria; kingdom Pseudomonadati; phylum Pseudomonadota; class Gammaproteobacteria; order Pseudomonadales; family Pseudomonadaceae; genus Pseudomonas; species Pseudomonas sp. S2_A05. Next base: position 5,512,663 of record NZ_CP162775.1, on the reverse strand, counting down.
TCGGCAGACCGCGCTCTTTGGCCCATTCCTCACTTCCCAGCAACACCACCGAAGCGCCATCGGTGAGCGGCGTGGAGTTGCCGGCCGTCAGCGTGCCCTTGGCGCTTTTCTCGAACGCCGGTTTCAGCGTGGCGAGTTTTTCCAGGGTCAGATCGGGGCGCAGATTGTTGTCGCGGGTCAGGCCGAGGAACGGCGTCATCAGATCGTTGTGCCAGCCTTCGCTGTAGGAAGCGGCGAGTTTGTGGTGGCTTTCGAGGGCCAGTTGATCCTGTTCTTCGCGGGGGATATTCCAGGTCTGCGCCATCAGTTCGCAGTGCTCGCCCATCGACAGGCCAGTGCGTGGCTCGCCGTTGCGCGGGAATTCGGGGATCAGGTGCTGGGGGCGCAACTGCAAAAGGGTTTTCAGTTTGTCGCCGGTACTCTTGGCGCGGTTGGCCTGCAGAAGAATCCTGCGCAGGCCTTCGCTGACGCTGATCGGCGCGTCGGAGGTGGTGTCGACGCCGCCGGCAATGCCGCAGTCGATCTGGCCGAGGGCGATCTTGTTCGCCACCAGCAACGCCGCTTCCAGACCGGTGCCGCAGGCTTGCTGAATGTCATAGGCCGGCGTCGCTGGAGACAGGCGCGAGCCGAGCACGCATTCGCGGGTCAGGTTCATATCCCGTGACAATTTAAGCACCGCGCCTGCCACCACCTCGCCAATGCGCTGGCCGTGCAGGTTGTAGCGCTCGATCAGGCCTTCCAGCGCGGCGGTGAGCATCGCCTGATTGCTGGCCGTGGCGTACGGCCCGTTGGAGCGGGCGAAAGGGATGCGGTTACCGCCGATGATCGCGACGCGGCGCAGCTGGGTCATGGATAACTCCTGTGGAATTTGCGGATTCACATGGAAACCTGTGGGAGCTGGCTTGCCAGCGATGGGGGCGGCACTCCCAACCCTTCAGCGGCTGACACTCCGCCATCGCGGGCAAGCCCGCTCCCACAGGGTCAGTGGTCTACTCTGCTAAACCAGCGTAGGCCTTATTGCGCCGATCGAACGATTGATTGCCGTAGACAGTCCACACTTTGAACCCCAACTTCTGGAGAGCGTTCCATGTCTGACCGCTATATCGACTTCGCCAACTCATCCTTCGGCCATCGTCTGGTCGGGGCCTTGGGCCTGCCGTCGCCGGTGCGGCTGGAACGCTGGCAGGCGGGGCGTCTGCGGCCGATCGAGGGCGCCCTGTTGATCGGTGGCGGGCCGCTGGCCGAACGGATCAGCGTGTTTGCCAACCGCTTGACCGATGCAATCTACAGCTACGGCACCGAGCCCTCGCTGGCCACCGCGTGGATCCCCGGCCACGGGCCGAAACTCAAAGCGGTGGTGTTCGACGCCAGCGGTCTGCAACACACCGACCAGCTCAAGCAGTTGCGCGAGTTCTTCCAGCCATTGATGAAGAACCTCGACCATAGCGCGCACCTGGTGATTCTCGGCCGTGCTCCGGAAAGCCTGGGTGATCCGTTCGCCTCCAGTGCGCAGCGAGCACTCGAAGGCTTCTCGCGCTCGCTGGCCAAAGAGCTGCGCGGCGGTGGCACCTTGCAGTTGATCTACGTCGGCGAAGGTGCCGAGGATCAATTGGAAGGCCCGCTGCGATTTTTCCTCTCGCCGAAAAGCGCATTCGTTTCCGGCCAGGTGATTCGCCTGACCGCGTGCGCCACGCCAGTGACCGACTGGACCCGACCGCTGGCCGGGCGCAAGGCGCTGGTCACCGGTGCTGCGCGCGGCATCGGCGCGTCGATTGCCGAAACCCTCGCCCGCGATGGCGCCGAGGTGATTCTGCTCGACGTACCGCCGGCCAAAACCGATCTCGAAGCCCTCGCCGCGCGCCTCGGCGGCCGGGCGATCACCCTCGATATCTGCGCCGATGACGCCGCCGTGCACTTGATCGAACAGCTGCCCGACGGCCTCGACATCCTCGTGCACAACGCCGGCATCACCCGCGACAAAACCCTGGCCAACATGACCCCGGAATTCTGGGACGCGGTGCTGGCCGTCAACCTCAATGCCCCGCAAGTGCTGACCAAGGCGCTGCTCGACAGCGGCACCCTGCGCGACAACGCACGGGTGGTCCTGCTCGCCTCGATCAGCGGCATCGCCGGCAATCGCGGGCAAACCAATTACGCGGCGAGCAAGGCTGGCCTGATCGGTCTGGCCCAGGCATGGGCGCCAACGCTGCTGGAACGCGGCATCAGCATCAACGCCGTGGCCCCCGGTTTTATCGAAACCCAGATGACCGCGCACATTCCGTTCGGCCTGCGCGAGGCCGGGCGGCGCATGAGTTCGCTGGGCCAGGGTGGCTTGCCGCAGGACGTCGCCGAAGCCGTGGCGTGGCTGGCGCAACCGGGCACGGGCGCGTTCACCGGGCAAGCGCTGCGGGTTTGTGGGCAAAGTGTTCTGGGGGCATAAAGATGAGCATCGAATGGCACACGCTGGATCGCGAACCGAGTCTGCCCGCGCTGTACTCGCGGGCGGCGACGCGACGCAAAATCACCGGTACGCAACTGCCCGACAGCGGCCTGCGCTGCTGGGTTGATATCGACGGCAAGCGGCTGGCGGCTTATCGCAAGGTCTGCGGTTTCGTCGATGACGGCCTGCTGCCGCCGACCTATCCACACATCCTCGCCTTTGCCTTGCAGATGCAATTGCTCACGGCCAGGGATTTTCCCTTCCCGCTGCTCGGGCTGATTCACCTGAGCAACCGCATCCGCGTGCTGCGGCCGATGGGCGCGATGAGCCGCGCGCAAGTCAGCGTGCATGTGCACAATCTGCAACCGCACGCCAAAGGCGCGACGTTCGATCTGCTCACTACCCTGGACGATCAACTCGGGCCGCTGTGGGAAGCCGAAAGCCGGATGCTCTGTCGCGGGGTGAAACTCGAGGGCGAGGCGCTGGCACAGGACTGGCAGCCGTCGCAGGATTTGCTTGAGGTGACGCGTTGGACTGCGCCGGCCGATATCGGTCGCCAGTATGCGAAAGTCTCCGGCGACTACAACCCGATTCACCTGAGTGCAGCGAGCGCCAAGCTGTTCGGTTTTCCCACCGCGATCGCCCACGGACTGTGGAACAAGGCACGCACACTGGCGGCACTCTCTGATCACCTGCCCAAAGCCAACCTGGAAATCGCCGTGCACTTTCGCAAACCGGTGCGCCTGCCCAGTGAAGTGACATTGCTGGCCAGTGCCGCGGGCTCCAGCGGTGAGTTGCGTCTGATCGGCGCCGGCGACCTGGAACATATGGTCGGTCAGTGGCAACCGATCGCCTGATCTGGCGGGGCGGAAAAACCCGTTAATTGTGTATATATCACTTAAGTTTTTCCGCGCCCTGCCCGCTGCTTTGCAAAAAACCGAGCCTTGAATTTCAAGGCTTTTTTTTGCCCGTTTATTACCTGGGTATTAGTCCTTCGGCATAGCGCCGAGCCCTCTATATAAAGGGGTTAATACCAACTTGAGAATGGTGAAAAACCTGCCCTCGACTGAGATTACAGCCACGGACGAGGCATCGCCGACGACAGATCGGCGAGCCATCGAAGGCAACGTAACGTTGTGACAGGTGCAGGAATCTCAATCATGAAAACTCAAGTGATGTGGTCCAAATCGGCAATCGCGCTGGCACTGATTCTTTCGGTCGGCCTCGTCGGCTGCAGCAGCGGCGGTGGCGGCCATCGCAGCAGTTCGGGCAGCTCGACGGCGGACGGCACGGCGGGCACCGATGGCAGCGGTGGCGCGGGCGGCGGAACCGGCGGCGATACTGCCGGCACTGGTGGCACAGGTGGCACCGGCGGCGATACCGCAGGCACTGGTGGAACCGGTGGCACTGGCGGTACTGGCGGTACTGGCGGCGGCACCGATCCGACCAATCCAACCAATCCGACAGACCCGACCGATCCCACCAACCCGACCAATCCCGCTGCACCTTCGCTGGTGACCACAACACTTGTTCAGGATGTCGGCAAAACCGTCAGCGGTGTCGGCGATGGCGTCGGCCAGATCGGCGATTCGCTGAGCACTGTTCCGGTCGCTGGCGGCATCGTGCAAAGCCTGGCCAACACCACCGGCAACGTGGTCAGCACCTTGGGCGATGGCGTCACTGATGGCATCGGCAAACTGGCCACTGACCCCAATGGCCTGACCACCACCGTGGCCTCGGTTGGTGGCGTGGTTTCCGATGTTGGCGGCGGCGTGTCGGACCTCAGCGTCAAACTCAACACAGCGACCCGTAGCGTTCCTGTCGTTGGCGGTGTAGTCACCCGTGTGGCGCCGCTGGTCGATGGCATCGGCGAAAAAGTCACCATGCTTGGCGACACCCTCAACACCTCAATGACCAGCGGCCCGACCAGCCAGTTGACCGACAAGGTCGGCAGCGGCCTGGTACCGGTGATCGCCATGGTCGAAAGCACCACCGACAAACTCGGCGATGCCACCGGTCTGGGTGATCCGCTCAAAGGGGTGATCTCCAAGGTGGGCGGCACGGTGAACAGCCTTGGCGGCAAAGTCACCGACGCAGGCAGCGGCAATGCCCTGACCAACACCCTCGGCGGCGCCCTGAGCAACACCGGCACGGCGGTCGGCAAAGCGGGTGGTCTGGTGTCCAATGGCACTGGCTCGGGCAGTGGCGGCATCGGTGGCGGGCTGGGCGGCACCGGTCTGCTGCAAACTGTCGGTGGTGCGGTGGTCAACGTCGGCAGCGGTCTGAATGCCGGCAGCACCAGCGGCGTGGTCAGTGCCGGCGGCGTCACCGCCGGCGGGCTGGGCAACACGATTGCTTCGATCAACACCGTACTCGGTGGTTCGGGCACACCGATTACTGTATCCACCTCGCCGCTGGCCAGCGTCGGCGCCGCAGTCGGAGCCGGCCTCAATCCGGTCACCAGCGCGGTGACCACTGTCACTCAACAGGTCGGCGCCGCTACCGGTCTCGGCACTCCGGTGGCGGGTATCACAAGTCAGGTCGGCGCTGCGGTGGGCAATCTCGGCGGGGCGATCGCCGCAACCAACAACCCGGTCACCACAGCGGTCGGCGGTCTGGTTACCAACGTCGGCGGCACCGTGGCAGCGGTCGGTGGTCTGGTCAACAGCGGCACTGCCACTGGTGGCGGCACGGCAACCGGTGGCCTGGGCGGGGTACTCGGCGGCCTGACCGGCGCGTTGAGCGGCACTCAACGCTGAATTGCACCTGGCCGATTCGACGGCCTTACCTACAGCGCCTACGCTTGGTTGAGGGCGGAAGATTCCCACGAGTCTTCCGCCTTTTTTCTAAGGAAAAATCTGCCCTGTGCTGTGTTCTGACCATGGAGTGTCCTATGCGCGTACTGGCATCCCTGCTGTGCCTGAGCCTCAGTTCCGCTGCCCTCGCCGACACCTTGCCCAGCTTTCTCAACAGCAACGAAACCATCCGCAACCTGCCCGTTCCCAACCTGCCCGCCGACGCCTATCGCCCGAGCGCGGCGCCGCTGCAAGTGCCGGACCCGGGTGCGACCGCCGCGCAGCCACTGCTGATGGAAACCAAGGTCAACCTGAAGACCGTGCAGATCGAAGGCGGCACGATCTACCCGCTCAACGAACTCGCGGAAATCTACAAGCCCCTGATCGGCCGTCAGGCCAGCCTTGCCGAACTGATCGAAGCCACGCGCAACATCACCCGTCGCTATCAGCAGGACGGCTATCTGTTGTCCTACGCGTTCCTGCCGCAACAGAACTTCGATGACGGCGTGGCCCGCGTGGTGCTGGTCGAGGGCTATGTGCGCGATATCCAGATGCAGGGCGACATCGGTCGGGTCAAAGGCCTGCTCGATAAACTCGCCGCGAAAATCCAGGCCGAACGCCCGCTGACGCGCAAGACCTTCGAGCGCTACACCACGCTGATGAGCCGCATTCCCGGCGTGACGATTCAAGCGCAAGTGCCACCGCCGGGCACCACCGATGGCGCGACCACCCTGGTTGCCCAGGCCAGTCGCAAACCGTTCACCAGCACCCTGAGCACCACCGAAGACAACCGTAACGGCCCGCAAGCGTTGCTCGGTGTCAGCAGCAATTCGCAGACCTCGATGGGCGAACAGTTGAGCCTCAGCGGCCTGTTCCCACCGGGCGACGACAAAGAGCATTACTACCGTCTCGACTACAGCCAGTTCCTCGATACCGAAGGCACGCAACTCAACGTCTCGGCCTCGCGTTACCGCGCCGACCCGGACACCGAAGTGCTGGTCGGCGGTGGCGGACGCCTGAGTACCCACCGCGAGAACGATCGCTACTCGATCGGCTTCAGCACGCCCTTGATCGCCTCCGCCAACGAACTGCTGACCGCCGGCTCACGCCTGTATGCGGTCGACGACAAGACGCGCTACGACGGCATCAACTTTCCCTTCAGCACCGAACTGCGCACCGATGTCCGCGCCCTGGCTTTCGAAGGCGACTGGCGCAAGGCCGACGCCCGCCAACTGCGCATCCTCAGTGCCGGCGTCTACCAGGGCTTCGACAGCCTCGGCGCACACACCAACTACGACGACATCGACCTGGATTTTTTCCGCGTGCGCTTGTCCGGCGTGCAGAGCGACAAGTTCCTCGACAACTGGCAAGGCGTGCTCTCGGCGGCGCTGTACTGGAGCGACGACACCTTGCCCGACAGCGAACGCGCCGTGTTCGGCGGGCAGAACTTCGGCCGTGGCTACCCCGACGACCAGGCCTCGGGCGACAAGGGTTGGGGCGTGGCTTACGAGGTCAACTACAGCTTCAACCGCGACGGCAACTGGGTGCGCATCCTGCAACCCTACGTAGTTGTCGACCGCTCGCGCAGCTGGTTCAACCAACTGCCGGTGCAGGCCAACAACCTGTCATCCACCGCCGTCGGGCTGCGCTTTGGTGATGCCAAGTATTACAACGTGGCGCTGGAAGTGGCGAAGGCGATGTCGGATGAAGCACTGGATACGTTCAATCGCAAGCCTCGGTACAGCATCAGTTTCAGTTATCAGTTGTGATGGTCGAGCGATGTGTCAATCAGGATTTTTTTGACTGACGCACCGCCTTCGCGAGCAGGCTCGCTCCCACAGATTCGGCGGTGTTCATGGTTGCTGAGTACAACCGCCGTCCCTGTGTGAACGAGCCTGCTCGCGAAAGCGTTCGGCTATTCAACCGATTTATCGCAGCGCTTAAACCAGCCGTTTAAACACACGCCCCGTTACCTCGCAACAGCCCACAAATCCTTGCGCCATTGCCTACGGCTACGCCAGAATCCGCCGGCTTGTGCGCCTGGGGCGCGGGTTCTATCGTTTGCCTGCCACTGCTCATCAGTGGTCGGGTTTAGCAGCTCGCCGATACCACGTTGCACCAGTTCTATCAGTCTGGAATACATTCCTGTGCTTGATGGCGGCTGTGCGCAGGGCGCCCTCGGGCGCGCCGATTTCGTGGCTCATCGGTCTGCTAACCTGCGTCCAGCTGCCACCCTTATCGTTTAGCAGCGAGAGGTTGCGGCCCTTACTCCACAAGGAGACTGAGCCCGTGAAAAAGATAACGCCCGATCCACCCCTTGCCGATCCGACTTTCGCCGACCCGCTCGTCGAAGCGCAAAAGCTCAAGGAAGCCGCCGACCGCGCCATCGATTACTACCTCAACCCCCGCCTCATCAAAGACCCCGCCGCACCGCGCAAACCCAGCACCCTGTTCATCGTCGACCCGGCCGCGGACAACGAAACCCTGCTGGTGCATGCCTGCGAATCACTGGCCTCGGCGAGCATCATGGCCAGCGACCTCGCCGGATTTATCGATGGACCGCAGCGCAACTCCCTGTTGGGAATACAGCAGGTGATCATGCTGGGCGAACTGGCGGTCAACCGCGTACTGGACAGGCTTGTGCCGGAGTGACAAGAGCAAGAGGCTGGTTGCGAAGGTGGTGAGACAGGCAGAGCGTTGTTGGCTGGCTGGCCGTCTTCGCTGGCAAGCCAGCTCCCACAGGATTCATGTACATCAGGCAGGAATGGGTCGGCTGGCAGGGCGCTATCGCGAGCAGGCTCACTCCTACAGTTTTGATCGCGGGTGTTCAGTGAGAAACAGGTCGGCTGGCAGGGCGCCTTCGCGAGCAGGCTCGCTCCTACAGTTTGAATCGAGTACATCAGCGAGAAACAGGTCGGCAGGCAGACCGCCTTCGCTGGCAAGCCAGCTCCCACAGGATTGATGTAAATCAGGAAGAAATGGGTCGGCTGGCAGGCCGCCTTCGCGAGCAGGCTCGCTCCCACAAAAGCAAAAGCAAAAGCAAAGCAGCGCAGCTGCCCGCGGCGAAGCCGCCCCACTCAACAATGAGCGCAAGCTCGAGTGCTCTTGATCTTGATCCACCGGCGACGTCGGAAGGCTGAGTGGAGGGATTGATCTGGGCGTGGGAGCACAGCGACCGTCTGGCGCAGCCAGACACAGCGGAAGGAGGTGCAGCGAAGCAAACCGGAGCCGCTGCGCCCGGATCAGTCCCGGAGCGAAGGAACCCGAGCCTGCGAGGGCCGGACGCAGGAGCTAGCGTTTTTTGCTTACTTTTTTAGGCGCTTGTAAAAAAGTAAGTCGCCGTCAGGCGAAACCGCCAGCCGCAGCACCCGAAGCAACGGATACTCACCCAAACCCCCACCAACACGGTCGGCCCAAAGGCCGCCGAGTTCACCCACCCTGAACCTTAGGCTTGGGAAAAAGATTATCGAGAGTCTCCAACAACCTCACGTGATAAATCGGCTTGCGAAACAGATCCAGCACCTGCAACCGCAACATATCGCTGACATCCTCCATATCCGCATGCCCCGACATCACAATCACCGGCAAATGCGCCCGCGACGTATGCTCACGCAACCGCCTGATCAGCGACATGCCCGACTCCTCCGGCATACGCAGATCAGTAATCACCAAAGCAATATCCGGATGCCGGGTCAGATGATGCAGCGCGAGCTTCACCGACGTCGCGGTATGACAGACAAACCCCTCCCCCTCCAGCAACTCCGCCAACTCCAGCAACGCGTCTTCTTCATCATCAACCAGAAGCAGTTGTTGGCGGGGCGACGAAGACGCGTTCATAGGCAATACCTGAATACTGAAAGGTAAATCCAGTGTAGTGCGATATCAGCCAGGTGCAGTGTTCACAAGATCAGGGCGTTGGCCGAGTCACAGCCGTACCATCGAGCGAGGTCAGAATATTGTTGAAGATCGCCAATACCCTGTCTCCAAGCGGAGTGACGAACGCCACAACCACCACAGCCACCATCGCCACCACAATCGCATACTCGATCGCCGAAGCACCCTCTTCACTGCGGGCAAACGCGCGAGCCTTGGCGATCACATAATCAAAAGTCATACGAAACATAGGTCCACTCCTTCGCGCCTCTGGCGCCGACATCACCACCGCGGCAAGGTTCCACCGTGCCACCTGAGCATTGTCAACAAACCCCCGCCCAACAACTGTAAGAACGCATTAATCACAAAGCATTAATCCCAACGTGTCTCGGCCATTTCCCGCTGTTAACCGGCCAGACTCACACTTTGGTACGGTTATTTTGCCTGTCACTAATGGCGCTTTTGCTTGGATCAGCTAGCTTGGAAATAGCGAAATAGTTGCATGTTCATAGCTGCCGATTCAGTCCGCCTTTCGCAAGCAAATGCAGTCGGTTGTGCAGCAGGAAAGGGAGAGCCGTCATGAACAGTCGCGTCACCATGGGCCTAGCCGCGTTGCTGTTGCTCGGCGCGGTTTTTGTCGGTTACTGGGGGCTGGTGCTCAGTCGTCAGCCAGCCCCGATTGCCGAGGCGCCCGTCGCGCCCGCGGTCAGCGTTGAACAGACTGTCGCGATTGCCGAAGACCAGACCCGCCACCCGGTGGTGGTACTGCTCCACGATGTAGCGCCGTTCACGCCGTTGACCGCCGCCGATGTGACTGTGGAAAAACTGCGCAGCGCACCGGCCGGCAGCCTGACCAGCATCGAACAAGCAGTCGGCCGCACGCCTTGGCGCCACCTCAGCGCTGGCACCTGGCTCAATGACGAAAGCTTCCAGGCCGGCGGCGCGCTGGCGCGGATGATTCGCCGCGACGAGCGCGCGCTCACCGTGGCCGTCGATGAAGTGATCGGTGCCGCCGGGCAGTTGCTGCCGGGCGATTACGTCGATGTGCTGCTGTATCTGCGCGAGGACGCGAGCAATCTGCAGCAGTCGGCGCAGATCGCCGTTCCGGCCTTGCGCGTGCTCGGGGTCGGCGATCAGTACGGCCTGACCAACGACGGCCAACCGGCGACGCCCAGCCTCAGCGCCGAAGAAAAACTCAAACAGGACCAACGCCGCATCGCCGCGCGGACTGCGGTGCTGGCGGTGCCGGAACAACTGCTCAGCCGCCTGATGCTCGCCACTCAAGTCGGCACGTTGCGTCTCGCGGTGCGCAGCAGCGAAGAACAGCGGCTGGCCAAATATTGGGCCGGCGAAGCGCAATCGCCCGCGCATCTGGATCGCGCCAACAGCCAGCTCTTCCAGTTCACTCAACTCGCCCTGGGCAGCGCGCAAAAAGCACCTGCCACCGCCAGTGCCGACGCGGCGCCCAGGCCTGCGGTGGAAATCATTCGCGGCAACCAGATCAGCCAACAAACCCCATGACTGCGCAAGGATTCACGTGCATGCAGAGTCGACTCAGACCGACATTAAAACCGGCGCTCCGGGCCTTGCTGTTGTTGGGATTGACGATGGATACCGCCGTCGCGGCGGTGGGCAATTGCTCGGCACTGCCGCGCCTGCCCTCGGTGATCGAGATCGGTGAAGGCTTCCAGCAGGATATGCAGTCACCGGTGGCAATCACTCGGCTGGCAGTGGGCGACCCGAAAATTGCCGACGTGCATGCCAATGGCGGTTCGTCCTTTTTGCTCACGGGCGTCGGCCCCGGCGCGACCAGCCTGATGGTCTGGACGGCCTGCTCGGCGCAGCCGCAGCAAGCCATGGTCTTTGTCCAGGGCGCGGCGACCACGGCGCTGACCAGCAGCGTGCCGTCGGACGATCCGACCCTGCCGTCGCAAGTGCAGACCGACATCCGCTTCGTCGAAGTCAGCCGCACCAAACTCAAGGAAGCCACGGCGTCGCTGATCGGCACGCGCGGCAATTTCCTGTTCGGTTCGCCCGGCACGCTGCCACCGATCGACGGCGTGCCGCAGCCGCGCCTGCCGGTGGATAACTCGCTGTTCAATTTTTCCTGGGTCGGCGGCAAGACCATGGCGATCATCAACGCCCTGGAAACCAGCGGCTTCGCCTACACCCTGGCGCGACCAAGTCTGGTGGCGTTGAACGGGCAGAGTGCGAGCTTCCTGGCCGGCGGAGAAATCCCGATTCCGGTGCCCAGTTCCGGCAGCGACAGCGTGTCGATCGAGTACAAGGAATTTGGCATCCGCCTGACCCTGACGCCAACCATCATCGGCCGCGACCGCATCGCGCTGAAGGTCGCCCCGGAGGTCAGCGAACTGGATTTTGCCAACGCGGTGAACATCGCCGGCACCACCGTTCCGGCGCTGACCATCCGCCGGACCGACACCAGCGTGTCGCTGGGTGATGGCGAAAGTTTCGTCATCAGCGGTTTGATCAGCACCACCAACAGCTCGCAAGTGAACAAGTTTCCAGGCCTGGGCGACATTCCCATCCTCGGCGCGTTTTTCAAGGGTTCGCAAATCAAACGCGAAGAGCGCGAACTGCTGATGATCGTCACCCCGCATCTGGTCCAGCCATTGGCGGCGGACGCGCGACTGCCGTCATTGCCGGGGGAGAAACTGCGCAATTACGACCCGAATTTCTATCGCATGTTCTTCCTCGAGAACGGTAACTTCGACAAGCGCAGCGGATTGTCGCAATGAGCCAGAATCTCAGTCAGACCTTCCTCGCCATCACCCGCAACAGCACCGATCTGGAATGGCTGCAAAGCGCACTCGCGCCACTGGGCCAGGTGGTCAGCGCCGGTGCCGGCAGCCTCGACGAACTGCTCGCACTGGTCGATGTGACGTTCGCCAATCTGGTCTTCGTCGGTCTCGATCGCGAGCATGTCGTGGCGCAAAGTGCGCTGATCGAAGGTGCGCTGGAAGCCAAGCCGATGCTGGCAATCGTCGCCCTCGGCGACGGCATGGACAATCAACTGGTGCTCAATGCGATGCGCGCCGGCGCGCGGGATTTCGTCGCCTATGGCTCACGTTCAAGCGAAGTCGCCGGGCTGGTGCGGCGCCTGGGCAAACGCCTGCCCGCCGTCACTCCCAACACGCAGCTGGGCGGGCTTACCGTGATGTACGGCGTGCAGAGCAGCTCCGACGGTGCCTTGCTCGCCAATCACATGGCCATGGTGGTGCAGAAGAGCGGCCAGCAAACCTTGCTGCTCGATCTCGGCCTGCCCCGTGGCGACAGCCTGGCGTTGTTGGGGCTGGAGAGTTCGTTTCACTTTGGCGATGCCCTGCGTCATTTGCGCCGGCTCGACGCTACGCTGATCGACAGCGCTTTCACCAGCGCCGACCACGGCCTGCGCATTCTTGCCTACGCCAACACTGACGAGCCGCTGGAAACCACCAGCGCCGCCGAGCTGTACATGCTGCTCAGCGCCTTGCGCCAGCACTTTCAGCACATTGTCGTGAACCTCACCGGGCAGGCCGACAGTGAGGCATTGCGCACCTTCGTCAGCCATTGCGACAAACTGCTGTGGTACACCGACCAGAACGTACTCAACTGCCGACGCAACCTCGCCGTGCTTAACCAGTGGCGCGAAAAAGGCATGAAACTCGAGCACGGGCGCTTGCTGATCGATCGCTACCTGAGCAACGTCGCGCCGGATGCCGAGACCTTGGGCAAGACCTTCAATCTGGAAGTCATCGCCGTGCTGGCGTTCAGTCCCGACGTGCGCCTGAACGCGAAAAACCAGGGCGTCAGCCTGTTCGAACTGGCGCCCAGGGAGAAACTCACCCAGAGCCTGCGCACCCTCGGCGAGCGCTTGGCGAAACGCTCAGAAGGCCTGAGCAAACCGAAAGTCACCTGGTTCGACCGTCTGCGAGGCCACTCATGAGCGCAGAAAAACTCTTTGGCGCAACGTCGCACGGAGCGATCGGCAACAGCGACCACGAAGGCCTGAAACTGGTCCTGCACCGCTACATCATCGACGCCATCGAGGAGTCGGGGAAAAACCTGCTGGAAGGTTCGCGCCAGCAACTGGCGCAGTTCGTCACCGACAAGGTCGCCGAATACATCGCGCGTTTGCACTTGGCGATCTCGCGCTACGAAATGGAGCGCCTCGGCGAAGAAATCGTCGACGAACTCACCGGATTCGGCCCACTGGAAGTCCTGCTGCGTGACCCGTCGGTGACGGAAATTCTGGTCAACGGCCCGCACCGGGTGTTCATCGAGCGCGACGGCGTATTGCATCAAAGCGATCTGCGTTTTATCGATGCGCATCACGTCGAGCGGGTCATGCAACGCATCCTTGCGCCGCTCGGGCGCCGCCTCGATGAGTCCTCGCCGATGGTCGATGCGCGCCTGCCGGACGGCAGCCGGGTCAACGCGATCATCCCGCCGATTGCCCTCGACGGCCCGTGCCTGTCGATCCGCAAGTTCCGCAAGGACATGCTCAAGAGCACCGACCTGATGGCGATGCAGACCATCGATCTGGCGATTTTCGAATTCCTGCAGAACGCCGTGGGCAAGCGCTGCAACATCCTGATCAGCGGCGGCACCGGCACCGGCAAGACCACGCTGCTGAACATCCTCAGCCAGTTGATCAACCCGCACGAACGGCTGGTGACCATCGAAGACGTCGCCGAACTGCAACTCGGCCATCCGCATGTGGTGCGTCTGGAAACCCGTCCGCCCAACGCTGAGGGGCATGGCGAGGTCAAGGCCAGCGACCTGATTCGCAACGCCCTGCGCATGCGTCCTGACCGGATCATCCTCGGCGAGATCCGAGGCGTCGAAGTGGTCGACGTGCTCACCGCGATGAACACCGGTCACGACGGTTCGATGAGCACCGTGCACGCCAACAACGCCCAGGACGCGTTGCTGCGCCTGGAGACTCTGGTCGGCCTGACCGGACGCTCGATTGCCGAACGCACCTTGCGTCAGATGATCTGCGCCGCCCTCGACGTGATCATTCAACTGACACGCATGCCCGATGGCCGGCGCTGCGTCAGTGAAGTGGTGGAAGTGGTCGGCATTCGCGAGGACGTCTACGTCACCAACACCCTGTTCCGCCTCGACCGCCGCACGGGGTTCGGTTTTGTGCGCGAAGCGGTCAACCCGGCCGGCGACAAGCTGCGCCACGACGCTCACCTGGGCTGACGGCGAGGAGCACGCAGATGCTGGGACCGATCATTCTCATCGCCATTTGCCTGATGCTGCTGGGGCTGTCGATCTATCTGTTCCTGCAAGGGCTGCGCAAGACCGCGAAGGAAAAAGTCCTCAATCGACTCGCCGCCGGACAACCGCAGCTGGCCGTCGAGCAGGCCAGGTGGGTGGGACTGGAACGGATGTTTTTACGTGCTGGACTGGGTCGGCCGAGCGAGCGTTTCGGTCTGTGGCTGAGCCTGTGGGCAGTGGCAATGGGCCTGGGATTTCTGCTCGCCAGCTGGGTCGGTCTGCTGATCATGTTGCTCGTCCCGCCCGTGGCGTTGCGGTTGTACATCGCCATTCGCTACCGGCAACGGATTCGCCGCATGATCGAACAACTGCCGCAACTGCTCGACCACACCGTGCGCAGCCTCAAGTCCGGGCGCACCCTCAGCGATGCGGTGCTGGGCGGCATCGAGGCCAGTGAAGCCCCTTTGAAAGCGGCCATGGGCCGGGTACAGCGCAACGTGCAACTGGGGGTGAACTTGCCTGACGCCGTCAGCGATTTTGCCGAACTCTACGAGCAGGACGAACTGCGTATGTTCGCCCTCGGCCTGAAGGTCAACCACCGCTACGGCGGCAACGCCAGTGAGCTGCTGGAGAACCTGATCAAACTGATCCGCGAGCGCGACCAGGGCGCGCGGCAGTTGCGCGCGCTGACCGGGGAAACGCGCATGACCGCTTGGGTGCTCGGTTTGCTGCCTTTGATTCTGGTCAGTTACTTCATGCTCACCAACCCCGGCTACATGCTCGGCATGTGGCACGACGAAAGCGGCCAGACCATGCTGCTCAGCGCCGCCGTGTTGCAGGTGTTGGGCAGTCTGGCGCTGTGGCGCATGTTGCGGAGCGTTTGAGATGGTCTGGCTCGCGGCGTTGCTGTTGCTCCTCGGTTCGCTGTTATTGCTGGGCAATCACCTGCTCACCGAGCGCCGCCGCGTGCGTCAGGTGCATCAGCGCTTGCACGGCCAATTGGTCCGGGAAAACCGTTTCGGCCACTGGCTGCGCGCGCTGGGCAACAGCCGTTTCGGCCGGGGCTCGGTGAGCATCGACAGCGAAACCCAGACCCTGCTCGGCCGCCTCGGCTGGCGCCGCGCCAACGAACGCGCGCTCTTCGCCGCCTGCCAGATCGGCACGCCGCTGCTCGCTCTGGGGCTGGCGATCTTTTTGCAGGAAGTGTTTTTCCCGCAGACCAGCCACCGCTGGATGGCGCCGATGTTCGCTGCGGGCGGCGGCTATCTACTGCCCAAACGCCTGCTCGCCTACGCCGCCGCCCGCCGACAGAAAACCATCGCCGTGGAAATTTCCACGTTCATACCGCTGCTGCGCATCCTCTTCGAATCCGGCATGGCGGTGGAACAAGCGTTGCGCGTGCTCAGCGTCGAAGCACAGAAACTGCTGCCGGAACTGACCAGCGAACTGCGCCTGATCCTCAGCCGCGTCGACTCCGGTCTGGAGCTAGGGCAGGAGCTGAACAAGACCGCAGTGATGCTCGCGGTGGACGAATTCACCGACACCTGCGTGATCCTCCAGCAACTGATCCACCAGGGCGGCGGTGCGATGAAATCGCTGCTGGCGCTCAAGCAATTACTCGATGACCGACGCCTGACCCGGCTGCAGGAATACATCTCGAAAATGTCCGCGAAGATGTCGGTGGTGATGATGCTGTTTCTGTTTCCGGCCCTGCTGATCGTACTGGCCGGCCCGGGTTTCACCGCCATTGCCCGCGCCTTCGCAAACTGACCTTGGCTCATGGAGAGCGTTTGATGAAAGTACTGATAGTCATGGCAAGTCTGTTGCTGATCAGCGGCTGCGCCACGGACGGCCAGGCGCCGTGGACCTCGCTGCTGTCGCCGTCCAGCTGCAGCAAACTGACCTCGGAGCAGGAACTGTCGCTGAACCTCGCCGATGACCTGGCCAGCGACGGCAAGCTCCACGCCAGCCTCGCCAACCTGCAAAGCCTGCCGGACAACCTCAGCGAAGTGCGCCTGCGCAAAGCCAAGGTTTATCGCCTGCTCGGCCGCAGCGAAGCCGAGCCGCTTTACCGCAGCCTGCTCGGCGGCTGCCTCACCGCCCAGGCCGAACACGGCCTCGGCCAGGTCTACGCCGCCCGCGGCGACAACGGCCAGGCCCAGGCCCACCTGCAACGCGCCGCACGCCTGGCACCCACTGACGAGAAAATCCGCAATGACCTCGGCGTGGTCTACCTCAACCAACTGCGCCTCAACGAAGCGAAATTCGAATTCCTCACCGCCATCGAACTGAGCCAGAACAATCAGTTGGCGACGCTGAACATGGTCACCCTGCTGCTCTACCAGAACGACTGGCCGCAAGCCGCGGAAATCGTCAGCCGCTCGAAACTGACCCCGGAGCAATTCACCGAAGCGCAGCAACGCGCAGAAAAACTCAAAGCCCCGGCCAACGCCAAAGCCACACCCGGCGACCGCGTCGCCGCCTTCATCGACCCGCTACCGCCGACGCTCGAATAGGAGACAGCCATGACCATCCGCAAAGGCCTGTGCTACCTGACCCTGCTCACCCTGCCCCTCAGCGCCCAAGCCATCGACGCCGGTCCTGCTTCTGCGCAGCAGCAGGAAACCGAAGGCTGGCTGGTCCTGCAAAGCCGCAACAAAGCCGCCTCCCCCAAACCCCAAAGCGCCACCGCCACCGAACGCGAACTGGCGATGCAGCGCTGGCTGAAGAAATACCAGTACGAGATCCCGGATTTTTATGATCCGGATGCGGGCGGGAAGATCGAGAGCAAGAATTAGTTTGGTGGTGCCCTTGAAGGCCCCTTCGCGAGCAGGCTCGCTCCCACAGTCGACCGCGTGCTTTCGGTGGGAGCGAGCCTGCTCGCGAAGAACGATAACGCGGTCGCAGGTCAGGTCTGCGGATCAACCCGATCCAGCGCCCGATTCACGGCTAGCTCGGCCAGCATGACAATCTGCTGAATCGCCAACGCCGTGCTGCGCTGAAACCCGCTCAACTCGCCAGCGAAATTACTCGCCATCGCACTCGCTGACGCCAGCGACTCACAGGCATGCGCCAACAAGCTTTCGGTATCGACATTGGGCACCACCATGAACAGCGCGCTGGGCGGGTGCGGTTTTGCGGGTTCGGGGCAGAGATAGAAATCGAGCGCGCGTTTTATCGCTTCGCGGTTTTTCACAAGATCGTCGGCGCGCATGGCGTCTTCGAGCGGGGTGGTGGGGGATGGGGGTGGGTCTGGGATCAGTTTGTCCATTAAAACGGCTCTCCAAAATCTGCGGTGCGACCCAATGCCATTCTCACGGGGCAAAAGGTGGCAACTGTATGCGGGGTGAGAATACCGGTTATGGACACCCGGCCAGACCGAAGTCTGCCCGCACACAGCCGCCATGACACATTGCAGACAGCGGACAAGCTGGCGGCGATTATGCGTGCACAGATACTGGATGACCATAAGTAGCAGGGTTCTCACACCCGATCGCCGAAGATTCGACGACAGCCAGAGACTAGTGACCCGACGTCCGACGGACAACCTGAAAACCTTGTGGGAAGGTTCTGGCAAATCACACACAGATTTAAACAATCAAAACCAAAAGCACCCTCACCCTAGCCCTCTCCCAGAGGGAGAGGGGACCGACCGAGTTGTTTGGGCGAAGTACACCGACCTGAAATACCGAGTCGAATGCAGATTTTGAAGCAGATCAAAAGCACCCTCACCCTAGCCCTCTCCCAGAGGGAGAGGGGACCGACCGAGTTGTTTGGGCGAAGTACACCGACCTGAAATACCGAGTCGAACACAGATTTTGAAGCAGATCAAAAGCACCCTCACCCTAGCCCTCTCCCAGAGGGGAGAGGGGACCGACCGAGTTGTTTGGGCGAAGTACACCGACCTGAAATACCGAGTCGAATGCAGATTTTGAACCAGATCAAAAGCACCCTCACCCTAGCCCTCTCCCAGAGGGAGAGGTGACAGACCGAGTTGTTTGGGCGAAGTACACCGACCTGAAATACCGGGTCGAACACAGATTTTGAAGCAGATCAAAAGCACCCTCACCCTAGCCCTCTCCCAGAGGGAGAGGGGACCGACCGAGTTGTTTGGGCGAAGTACACCGACCTGAAAAACCGAGTCGAACACAAATTTTGAACAACCCACAAATCGGCTCCCTCTCCCTCGGGAGAGGGCTGGGGTGAGGGGCGAATCCAGCGCAAAACAAAAGCCAGACACCGCATGCTTTTCACCACTCAAAACAATGAGCGCAAGCTCGAGTAGCTTTTGATCTTGATCTGGGAGCCCGTCGGCAGGCTGAGTGGAGGGATTGATCCGGGCGTGGGAGCGCAGCGACCGTCTGGCGCAGCCAGACACAGCGGAAGGAGGTGCAGCGAAGCAAACCGGAGCCGCTGCGCCAGGATCGATCCCGGAGCGAAGGAACCCCGAGCCCCAGCGAGCGGGCCGAACGTCAGGGCGAAGACCTTTTGGTTACTTTTGGGGCGTTTGCCAAAAGTGACCCGCCGTAAGGGCGGAACCGTAATCAGCGACACCAAAAAAACGGATATTCACCCCAACCACCCAAAGCATGGTCGGCCCAAAGGCCGCCAAGTCAATGCGCAGTAACCCGCTGCCGCCCAGCAGATCCAACGGGCGAAAGGGCCAAAGCCAACTGCGTCCGATTATGCATATGCGTCAACCGCAACACCTGCGACACATACAGCTTCACCGTGTTCTCGGTAATCCCCAACTCACAGGCAATCTGATAATTGGTCTGCCCCTTGCCCACCAACCGCGCCACATCCAACTGCCGGGGCGACAACTGACTGAACACCGCCGGCATCTCGGCAGGCTCAGGCTCACCATCGGCCAGCACCGGCGCGGGCGAGCGCCGCACCTTGTCCAGATCCTGATAAAGGTCATCGATCGACTCGGACAAGAACTGCAACTTCTGATTCAGATGACCCAGATGCAGATTCTTCTGCCGTTCCTGCAAAGCCAGCTCCTGACGCTGCACCCCCTCGAGCAACTCAGCCAGATCAATCGGCTTCTGATAGTAATCGGCAATCCCCGCACGCAACGCCTTGATCACATCCTGCTTGTCAGCGCGCCCGGTGAGCATGATCGCCTCGAACACCCGCTGCTTGCCGGCCAGCCGCTGCAAAGCCTGGATCAACTCGATGCCGTCCATGTCCGGCATGTGCAAATCACTCAGCACCAGACCGATGTCCGGGTCCGCCCTGAACAGCTCGATGGCTTCAAGGCTTGAGTCGCACGGCACGCAACGGTAGCCACTACTCTCGAGAAACTCACAGAGTTCTTCGACGATCAGCGGCTGATCATCGACCACGAGGATTTTTACCGAATTAGGCTTGTTCACGAACCACTCCATTTGCTCGGCCAACGCTGACGATTCCTGCACTTTGGTGGCGTATTCGCCTGAATTGAAAGTAGACCCACTTTCCGACTATGTACATAGGACTAGTGGCACCCCGCGATCAGGTGATCCAGTACAGCGAAAGCACTACCCCTACCCACACAAACGGCGCAAATGGCAGCTTTTTTGACTTGTCCGGGGCCAGATGCCGCAGATGCGCTCTAAGCCCTTGAGCCATATGAGGCCAGACTTTTGGCGCGAGCAGCAGCCACAGCACGCTGGCCAGGCCAGCGCCGATAAACGCGCCAAGAACGAATATGCCGTTCGTCGCAAGACCCAGGGCTGTCATTAATTTCACATCACCAGCGCCCATGCGGCCCATGAAATAACCGGGCAGCGTCAGCAGCAAAGCGATCAGGCAGGCCCAGCCGCCCTGCCCCGCGTCGGCGCCCAGCCAGGTGCTGCCGGTCGCCAGCAACCAGACCAGCGCCAGCGCGCCCACGCCTAACGTCAATGCGTTGGAAATTCGCCGCTGCCGGGCATCTTGCGCGGCGCAGATCGTCAGCCAGATCAGAACGAGAGAAATCTGCATCCGCTGAAAGCCGTCCGTTTTGCCTGATTGATTCTATGCTGATACTACGCAGTGACTGTCAGGGTAGACGCACGCATGAAAAACGGCTTTCGCAGGTCGCAAAAAGGTGCGGTGGCGATCGAATTCGCCTTGGTGTTCATCATCTTTTTCGCAGTGTTTTACGGGCTGGTCAGCTACGGCCTGCCCTTCGTGATGATGCAATCGTTCAACCAGGCCACCGCCGAGGCGGTGCGCCGCAGCGTTGCGGTCGACCCGACCACGCCGAACTATTCGACGGTGGTGGTCAACACCGCCAATGCCGCGCTGACCCAACAACTGCAATGGCTGCCCTCGGCCTTGAATCTGGTGGTCGGCACCGACACCAGTGCGGCGTACGACGCGGGGACTGGCACCCTGACCGTCAGCGTCAATTACCCGGTGAGCAAGCTCAATCAGATCATGCCGTTTCTGGTGCTGCCCGGGATCGGCACGGTGCCTAATCTGCCCACGCATCTCACCGCCCGCTCGAGCCTGCAATTTTGACCGCCGGCGATAAGCTTTTCGGGCGCTTGCTCAAGCGCGCCCCCGTCGCAGCCCACGACTTGCCGGACCACCTCGGCGCGCCGCCGATCGGCCTGCATTTTTATCTGGATGGCAACGGCGATGTGTTGCAGATCGCCGGCCCGCTGCGGCATTTGCTCGCCCAGCACAAACCTCAGGGTCAGCCGCTGCCGCTTCGCGCCTATCTGCTGCCGCATAGCCTGCTGAGCGTCGAAGGCCAGCCGCGGGACTGGCACGGGCAATTGCTCGATCTGGATTTCACCGGCCTGAATGATCAGCCGCTGCACCTGCGCGGCTGGGTGCAGCCACTAAACGATGGCTGGCAACTGCAGATGCTCGACATCGCCGACCTGTTGCTCGAACGTCAGCAAGCGCGCGACCGCGACGCCTGCCAGACCCTCGCCGCGCAGGTCAGCGATCGTCTGCGCACGTGCAGCCTGACGCGTCTGCCGACGGTGCTTGGCGAACAATTGCAGGCCATCGCCCAGCGCTGGCACATCCCCTGCCTCGCCGTGGCCTTGCTGGATGAACAGGCCCAGGGCTGGCAGATTCATCAACAGTTTCGTGCCCACGACGCCCCGCAACTGTGGGAGGACGGCCAGCCATTGGGCACGCCGCTGGACAGCCTCAACGGCAGCGCACCGCAACGCCTCGCCGGCCCGCAGGGCCGCTATGAACATTCGCGATTGCAGGCCACGTTCGGCAACGCCAACGGGTTCGCTGTGCCCTACAGCAATGATCAAGGCGTGGTCGCATGGCTGCTTTGCGGGTTTTACACGGTCGACAACGTGGCGCCATGGCTGACCGATCGCGACTGGCTGACCTTGGCCGGTGCGCTGGCCGGACCGCTGCTCAGCCGCTTGCGCGAGCAGCGCCATGTGCAATCGATGGAGCGTCTTGATTCCCTGCAAAACCTGCTCGGCACTGGCTGGTGGGAAATCACTGCCGAAGAGCAGATTGCGCTGGCGCCGACGCTGGCCTCGGCACTGAATCTCAGCGATCGCCTGCTGCCGGTAGAAGACTGGCTGTCGCTGTTTCATCCCGCCGATCGCGACGAATTGCGCAGCCGTTTGCGCGCCCTGCAACTGCAAGGAGAAGCGCTGACCCTGAGCGTGCGTCTGCACCGCGCGGAGGTCGGCGCAGCGGCGACGTGGTATCGGATTCAGGGCCAGGTCAGCGCCACCGGTGAGCATCGGCGTCTGGTCGGGTTCATGCTCGATATCAGCGATATCCAGAATCAACAACAACGGGCTGCTGCCGCCCATGCGCGGCTGGACAATCTGATTGCCAGTTCACCGGCGGTGATCTACGTGCAGCGCTACGCAGAAGGCGCGTTGATCCCGGCGTTTTTCAGCGCCAGCCTGCAACCCTTGCTGGGCTGGACGCTGGAAGATTGCGACACGACAGCGCTGGTCGAGCGCGTGCACCCCGACGACCGCGAACTGTATTTCCAGCGCAACCGCCAGTTGCTGCGTGAAGGCTCGGTGCGTGCGCGTTATCGCCTGCGCGACAACCGTGGCGAGTATCACTGGCTGCTCGATGAGGCAAAACTGCTGCGCAATGATCTCGGGCTGCCGGTCGAGGCGGTGGGCCTGTGGCTGGATGTCACCGACGCGACGCTTGCCGCCGAGCAGGTGCGGCAGAGCGAGGAGCGCTACCGGATTCTGGTAGAGGATTCGCCGGCGATGATCTGCCGTTATCGCCCGGACCTGACGCTGATCTTTGGCAACCGACCCTTGGCGACTTATCTGGAATGCACCCCGGAACAACTGCCCGGCGTTGATCTGGGTGGCTGGATGTCCGAAGAACAGCGCGGCGCGTTTGTGCAGCGCCTGAGCCAACTGACCCCGGAACAGCCAGTGAGCACCGCCGAAATCAGCCTGCAATTGCCCGGACGCGAACACGCCTGGTGGGTGTGGTCGGATCGCGGCGTGTTCGATGAGCATGGGCAGTTGATCGAAGTGCAAGCGGTGGGCCGCGACAACACCGAGGTGCGCCGCTCACAACAGCAACTCACGCAAAGCGCGAAAATGGCTACCCTCGGCGAAATGGCCACCGGCCTCGCCCACGAAATCAACCAGCCGCTCAACGTGATGCGCATGGCCATCGTCAACGTGCTCAAGCGCCTCGGCAACGGTGATGTGCAGGTCGATTATCTGACCGACAAACTCAACCGTATCGACGCTCAGGTTCAACGCGCAGCGAAGGTGGTCGACCACATGCGTGTGTTCGGTCGCCGCTCGGAAATCGAACAACAATTGTTCAACCCGGCCCAAGCCATCGAAGGCACCCTGTCACTGCTGGCCGAGGGCATGCGAGGCAAAGGTGTCGATCTGCGCATCAGCGAGACCGGCTTCGAGGCGCAGGTGCGCGGCTACGTCGATCAGTTGGAGCAGGTGCTGATCAACCTGATGGTCAACGCCCGCGACGCGCTGCTCGGCAAGCGCGAGCACGACCCTGCATTCAAACCGTGGATTTCAATCTACGCCGAGCGTGACGAGGAAAGCGTGCGGCTGTGGGTCGAGGACAATGGCGGCGGCATCGATCCGCGTTTGCTGGAGCGGATCTTCGAGCCGTTCTTCACCACCAAGCCGATTGGCGTCGGCACCGGCCTGGGCCTGTCGGTGAGCTACGGCATCATCGCCAACATGGGCGGGCAATTGAGCGTGCGCAACTCCACGGAGGGCGCACGGTTCTGCATCGAATTGCCGATTGCCACGGATGATCAGATCACCAGATAGGCCTTGCCGGTCTGCCCGCAGGTCATGTTGGCGCCCACCTCGGTGTTCATCAGATTGATGCCCAGGCCTTTGAGCAAATTGTTCAACAACGGGTCGAGCAAGGGACTGATCAATCCGGTGACCACTGGCAACAAGCGGTTGCTGACGTCGCTGATCAACGAAGCCACACCGGTGACGACAGCGCCCAGCGGGTTGCTGCCCACGGGTTTGTAGACGATCAGGTTGATGCCCGACAGGGTGTTCGCCAGGCTGCCGACGATGTTGCTGGTCGGCGCGGCCGGCAGCAGGCTCGGCGGCAGTTTCAGATTGGCCGGGGTGGCGAAGGGTGTGGTGCTGGAGAACAGCAGATTCTGCGTGGTCTGCGCGACGCTGGTGTCGAGTTTGAGGGCGATGCCGCCCGCGCCGTATTGCACGTGGGAGGCGGCATCGCAGCTGCCGATGCCGAGAATCTTGTGGCAGGTGATGATGCCGAGATCGACCAGCGGCAACGGCGTCACCGTTGGTTCGGCGACTGAAGAGAACGCCGCGACAGGATCGATCTTGCCGAGTTTGAGATCTGCCAGAGAGGTTGTGGCGGCGGCAGTCAGGCTTTTGCTGTCGGTATCGCCGGTCGGGCAGCGGTAATCGGTGACATAGCTTTTCGCCCCGCCGGCATCCAGCGCGATGTCGATTTGCGGTGAGGGCAGCAGCTTCGGATCGAGCTGTTGGCAGCCGGCACCCAACAGGCAGAACACTGAATTGAGCGTGTCCACCAGATTCAGGCTCAACAGTGCATTGAGCGTCGGCGTCAGCGTACCGACCAGGCCCAGCACCGCATTGGTCAGCCCCGTCACCCCCGAGAGCACCGGCAGATTCACCGACAGCAGCGTGCGCACCTGCGCGGTGCGCACATAAATCCGGTCCGGTCCCAACGGATCGGCCTTGGCCCGCGCCGGGTCGCCAATCGCCGAGAACTGCGGCGGCTCGATCACCTTGACCCGCACCGTGACACCGGCCAGCCCCAGCACGTTGACCGGCAAGGTCGCCGCCACCGCGCTCTTGCTGTTGGCCAGTTGCACCACGCCTTGCACCAGTTGCAGCAATTGCAGATTGGCATCCAGCCCCGCCGCCGTAGTGCCGGTCTGCAGTTGCAGGATCTCGCCGAGTCTGACCGGCGCCGCGTTGATCGCGGCGACCTGCAACTGGCCCAGCGCGGTGACCACTTGCGCGGTTGCGCCGTTGAGCTGCACCACCGTCGCCGCTGCCTGAATCAGTTGCGTCACGGTCGCTTGGGTATTGAGCAACTGCGTGTAATTGCCGGCGCCGACGTTGAGGTCGATCGCCAGTTGATCGAGGTATTTGAGCAGGTTGATATCGGTGTGCAGCAAACCGTCCCAGCCCAACGCCGTGAGGTTGACGTTGCCGCCGAGCAACCCGGAAAACAGCGGATTGAGGATGTTCGACTGCGCCGTGTCGATGCTGACGAGGGTGCTGCGGATATTCAGTTGGGCGATGGTCGGCTGCGGTTTGGCCGCGACTGCCGATGCATTGAGGGTGGTATTGAGGCTGACCGGCGTGGCGCTGAACAGCGCCTGCACACCACCAGCAAAACTGCTGGTGACCGTACGACTGGCGGCGACTTTGACTGCGCTTGATTGCGTGGCATCGACGGTGAAACTGCGCACACCACTGGCAGCGGTGGCCAGCGTGCCGCAAGTGGTGACGAGCGTATTGGCGGCGTCCACCACGTAACCATTGCGCAGCGCACTTTGCCCGGCATAACTGGCGGCGCTCAGCCCGGGCAGGCAATTGCCGCCGCGACTGACCGCTTCGAGGGCGGCGGTATCGACCACCCGCTGCAATTTGCGCTGTTCCATGTACAAGCGACCGCTGTCGACCACCAGCAACATCATCACCAGCGCCAGACTCAGGGTGGCGGCTGCCATCAAGCCGATCGCCCCGCGTTGCCGGGCCGGGCCGTTGCCTTGCGATCCTCGCGACATGGCGCACTCCTTTGCCGGCGCAGTGCCGAGCGCTACCTCCGTTGGTGAAAATGAGTGTAGACGCGGTCGGTCGAGAGTGCTGGCGTGGCGCCATTCCTGTCACCACCGCCACGGTGGGAGCGAGCCTGCTCGCGAAAGCGTCGTGCCAGAGGATTCAATGCTGAATGACACACCGCCTTCGCGAGCAGGCTCGCTCCCACAGGGACGGTTCAGAGCGGTTCAACGCGGTGGATAGTTGGCCAGAATCCGTGCGACGGTCTCGCGAATGGCATTGCTGCGGTCAGCCGGATTCGGGCGGTTGCTGAGCATTTGCTCATCGCTGCCACGCCAGACCAGTTTGCCGTCCTTGCCGTCGAGCAGGTCGATCTGAATGGTCGCGACCTTGTAGGTGATGTTGCGCGTTTCGTTGTACATCGGCGCGCCCCAGTAGCCGTTCCACGGGCCGCCCCAACCGCCGCCGTAATTGGTCGTCACTTGCTGCTGCCGGTCCTCGACGATCAGGTAGGTCTGCACGCTCAGATCACCCTTGCCACCGCCAGCGGCCGGGCGCAAACCGCGCTGATCGAGCTGATCGGCCACCGCCTGGCGGATGCGCTGTTCGGTCAGGTCGCTTTTGATGCGCGGATCATCGGGGCGATATTGCAGAGCCGGGTCTTTCCAGCTCCAGCTGCGATAAGCGGCAAAGTCGCGGCTGGCGTCGAAGTCGTGATTGACCTGGTTGGCAGCGCAGGCACTGAGCAGCGCGGCAACAGCGAGTAGAGCGAGACGGCGGAACATGATTTTTCTCCGGGTGAAGACATGAACCTGCTGACACGACGTCAGCTGGGAGGATACGCCGCCATGGCTTTTTCCACAGCCTCGCGGATCGCATCGGCGCGTTCGATCTGATTGCCCTGGGTGCCGGTCTCGGCGCTGGCGCTCCACACTGGCTGACCATTGCCGGCATCGAACAGATCGACCCGCACCACCACGACCTGCTCTTGATAGGTGCGCACGATCGGCACGCTGTTGTACATGCCGTAACCGCGACCATAACGATCATAGCCGCCGTATCCGCCGTAGTAGCCGTAGTCGTCGCGAACCTGGCGCAAACGGGTTTCCAGACGCAGATCGGCGCTGACCAGCAGGTCCGCCGGGCGGTTGTCGCGCATCGGCCGCAAGCCGCGCTGGTCGAGGGCGTTGCTGACCGCCTCGGCCACCTGCGCCGAGTCGGCCCACGCCGTGCCCGGCGGCAACTGCCCGTTGCGCCAGGCCCAGTTGCGGTAGCGCCCGTAATCACGCGGCGGCGCCGGGTAGGCGCTGCGGTCGAAGGTGGTGGCGGCTTGCGGCGGTGCCGGCGGCAACGGCCGTGACTGGGCCACGTAGGGGTTGCTGCCCTGGCAAGCGGCCAACCCCAGACTTATCAGCAATAACCCGCATCGAGCTTTCATGTCGCGCTCCGCTCAGATCGGCCGGCAGATCCAGTGCAAGTAACGCCCAAGCCCGGCGAAGCCTGGGTGACGACGGTGCGCGAGTTCCATTTCCAGCAAGTCCGCCAGTTCGGCGCGGGCCTGGAATTCCACCGGCATGTAATCGTGAAATACCCGTACGCCGCTCTGACTTTCGACCTGCCACATACCGGCGAGTTGCGTTGCCAATTCCCGTGGGTCGAGAGGCTGCTGCGGGGTCAGGCTCTGCTTCTCGCCGGCCATGACGTTCTTGCGCATTTTCTTGAAATGGCCCTTGAGCAGATTGCGATAAATCAGCGCATCACGGTTGTAGAACGCCAGCGACAGCCAGCCGCCAGGGTTGGTCAACTGATGCAGCACCGGCAGGATCGCGTGGGGTTCGGCGAGCCATTCCAGCACGGCGTGGCAGATCACCAGATCGTAGGGCTCGGTGAGCTGACCGGGCAGTTCCTGCCACGGCGCCTGTATGAATGTCGCGGTGTGTCCGGCTTCGGCAAAACGCTGGCGCGCACCCTCGAGCATCGGCTCAGCCGGCTCGGTGAAGGTGACGTCATGGCCGCGCTCGGCCAGCCACAGCGACATGTGCCCAAGGCCCCCGCCGATATCCAGCACGCGCAGCGGACGATCCGGCAAAGCCTCGGTCAGATCGGCCTGCAATACCGCGAGGCGAATCGCGCCTTTGGCGCCGCCGTAGATTTTTTCGGCGAAGCGCGTGGCCAACTGGTCGAAATGACGGTCGCTCATCAGCTGAACCGCCGTTCGCTGTCTGCGAGCTTGGCGCGCACCACTTCATTCATGTCCAGGCCCAGTTCGCTGCACAGCAGCAACAGATACAGGACGATATCGCCGACTTCCTGCCCGGCGTGGGCGAGCTTGTCCGCCGGCAACTGGCGCGACTGGTCTTCTGTCAGCCACTGGAAGATTTCCACCAGCTCGGCCATTTCCACGCTGGCGGCCATGGCGAGGTTTTTCGGGCTGTGAAATTGCCGCCAGTCATTGCGGTCGCGAATGGCATGCAGGCGTTCGGTCAGTTCAACAAGGTTCATCGGGCTCTCCTGAAGACGCATAGCTTCGGGGGGATGCGGGCTGAAGGCAAGCAGCGCAGATGATCTATTGTGGGAGCGAGCCTGCTCGCGAAAGCGATGGATCATCCAGACCGGATTTGCCTGACACGCCCCCTTCGCGAGCAGGCTCGCTCCCACACATGATCCGGGCAAACCTTCTATCATGCAGGGAACTCGGCCGCCCTCGGCGTGGCCCAAGGCTCAGCTCTTTCATCAGGGATGCACACATGCGTGTAGAAAGCTTTTTCGAATGGCTCGGCCAGGCACTCGGTTCGATCATCCGCTTTATCGTCGACGGCCTCAGTGGCCTGTTCAATATGCTCAGCAATGCCGGCGGCAACTTTGTCGACGGCCTGGCGCAAACGCTGGGGATGGACACCTCGATCATCAGCATCATCGCCCTGATCGTTGGCCTGATGCTGCTGTGGTCGGCGATCCGGGCGTTCATGAACGCGTCGATCATTGCCGGGATCATCTGGTTGTTGCTGGGGTTGTGGTTGTTGAGCTGGATTATTCACTAGCGCTTCAAAAGCCCCTCACCCCAGCCCTCTCCCAGAGGGAGAGGGAGCTGACCGCGTTGCTTTGAAATTCTCCACCGACCTGCAATATCGAGTCGAACTCACGCTTGAGAGCGACGAAGATCGGCCCCCTCTCCCATTCCCGGAGAGAGAGGGAGCTGACCGCGTTGCTTTGAAATTCTCCGCCGACCTGGAATATCGAGTCGAACTCACGCTTGAGAGCGACGAAGATCGGCCCCCTCTCCCTCTGGGAGAGGGCTGGGGTGAGGGTGTTTCTGCCGCTACAATCCCCGCTCCCCCAAGGAGCCTGCATGTCCTCACTGATTACCGACTGGCGCGACCGCCCGACTCACCGCAAGGTCTGGGCGCTCGCCGCGCCGATGATTCTTTCCAATATTTCCGTGCCGCTGGTGGCGCTGGTCGACAGCACTGTCATCGGTCACTTGCCCCATGCCCATCAATTGGGCGCGGTGGCAGTCGGCGCCAGTCTGTACACCTTTCTGGCCTGGGCGATGGGTTTTCTGCGCATGGGCACCACCGGTTTTGCCGCGCAGGCTGCCGGGCGCAGCGATGGCGTGGCGTTGCGGCAGATTCTCTTGCAGGGTCTGTTGCTGGCACTGGGCTTGGCCGTCGTGCTCGGCGGCCTCGGCGTGCCGCTCAGCGGCGTCGCTCTGCACTTCATGCAGCCGTCGGCTGAACTGGATCAGCTGACCCGGGAGTTTTTCCACACGCGCCTGTTTGGCCTGCCCGCCGCGCTGGCGACGTATGCACTGGTCGGCTGGTTCCTCGGCACGCAGAACGCGCGGGCGCCGCTGGCGATTCTGCTGAGCACCAACCTGATCAACATCGTGCTCAACCTGTGGTTTGTCATTGGCCTGGACTGGGGCGTGGTCGGCTCGGCGCGGGCTTCGGTAATCGCCGAATGGAGCGGCGCCCTGCTCGGCCTGTGGCTGACGCGCACGGCATTGCGCGCCTATCCGGGGCAGATCATCTGGTCGGCACTGAGAGTCTGGCAGAGCTGGCGGCCGCTGCTGGCTGTCAACCGTGACATTTTCATCCGCAGCCTCGCCCTGCAATCGGTGTTTTTCCTGATCACCGTGCAGGGCGCACGGCTCGGCGATGCGACCGTAGCGGCCAACGCGCTGCTGCTCAACGGCCTGCTGCTGACGGCCCACGCACTGGATGGCCTGGCCCACGCAGTCGAAGCCTTGTGCGGCCATGCCATTGGCGCGCGGGATCGCCTGGCATTGCGTCGATCGCTGGTGGTGGCCGGCGGCTGGTCGCTGATCGCCAGCCTCGGGTTTGCCGTGCTGTTTCTGCTGGCGGGGCACCTGTTCATCGAGATGCAGACCGATATTCAGAGCGTGCGCGAGACGGCGTTCGTCTACCTGCCCTACCTCGCCGTGCTGCCGCTGATTGCGGTGTGGAGTTACCTGCTCGACGGCCTGTTCATCGGCGCTACCCGCGCGCGGGAAATGCGCAACGGCATGCTGCTGACGGTGTTGTTGCTCCTGCCGTTCGCCTGGCTCTTGCAAGCGTTGGGCAATCACGGCCTGTGGATATCTTTTCTGCTGTTCATGGTCTTGCGCAGCGTGACCCTTGGCGCGCAAGCCCTGTGGCTGAAACGCCGCGATGGCTGGTTCAGCGGCAAGGCTCACTGACGGACAGTCAGCCCGCGCCCCACTGCCGACGCAGGAAGTCGAGCCGTTCCGGCTGCGTCAATCCGGCCGGCGGCACAACCAGCACGGCGCGCGGATTGAGCAGGCGCAGCCACAGCCAGCCATCCAGCACAGCACGATCGCTGAAACCCAGCGCCAGACCTTGTTGCACATGCACAGCGATCGTCTGGTAATCAACGCTCAGAGACTGGCACCAGCGCCAGATGTGCTGCTCCAGCAGACAGGTTTGCAAGCGCTCGCGCTGGCGCCGGGTCAGGCTTTCTTCGATGCCCAAAGGTTCGACGAGCAGGCCGGGATTGCGCAGCTGTTGCCAGCCCTGACTGCCAATGGCGCGGTCGGCCCAGGTGCCGCCAAACCAGCGCAACTGGCGGATTGGCCCGAGCCAGCGACTCAGTTGCGCGGCGTCGCAGGCGTCGAAGAAATAGCTGGCGGTCTGACGGTTGTAATAGCTGAGCAAGGCCCGGTGATTCAAACCGAACGAGACGGTAAGCATGCGCTGCAAGTGGCTGAGCAGCTGCTGCGCCGGTATCTCGCAGCTCAGCAACAGGCCACGCCAGGTGTCCGGATCGCGCAGGCACAAGGCGGTCAATGCCGGACTCTCGCGCAAGTCGACGAGGACCGGGCCGTGCTCGCTGACCGGTTGAAATTCGGTGCCGTCAAACAATCGGTGCCGCTGCACATCGGCAAAGCCCTGGCGCAAGGTCAGCAGGGCGCGTGCCGCGTCCGGGGTGTCGAGCAACAGCCATTGCGCCATGGGCTCAAGCGCCGCGCCGCTCATCGTGCGCTGCTCTGATCGAGCGCGGTGAGCAGCCGGCAACTGCACACGGACTCGGCGCAGTGGTTGAAGCTGCCACCGCCCGGCATCAGGCACAGCAGCAGCAACGGCTCGCCAGACTGCAACAGTTGCTGCAACCCATCGCTCACCAGCAGTTCTGGGAGCGATACCGGATCATCGTCCTCGACCGCAGCCTCTGGCAACACTGAGGGCTGGAGCACGCCACTGACCACCGGCTGATCGGGGTCGCCCTCAAGAAAACTCACCACCACTTCCACACCATCAGCGAGTGCCGCCGAGGGCAGCTCGTTCAAGTCAGGCGCGAGGGGCAGCCAGCAATGACTCGGCGAAGCCCCTTCGCCCTGATAGAGCCAGTCGAATTGCACCGCCACCGGCCGCGAGCAATCCGGCTTCGGCTCATCGACGGTGACCACCCAGGCTCGCTGCAGGCTGTGCATGCGCTGCTTGGACTGCGCAGCGGCAGGCGCACAGACGGGTACCCGCGCGGCCGCGAACAGGCGATTGCAATAGGGCGGTTCGAGAGACTGATCGGCACGGTGCTCGATGCGGGTCAGCAACCATGGGCGGTTGCATTCGATGAAAGGATGGTCGTCCAGGGGCAACCACTGACCGCTGCGCAAGGCGGGCAGATCGCTGTGGCCTTCGGCACTGGGGCCTCGCTGGCTGGCCTGCGAGTCTTCGTGCAGTTGCCATTGGCGGACGGCTGGAGCGACGCCACGCTGGTCATGCTCGCCCTGATAGGGCGCGACGTCTGCATGGGGCATCCGTGTCGGATCGTCGCCGAACACCAGGCAGTGCCTGTCGCGGTGATGCTCGAAGTAATAGTGAATGCGCGCCTCTGCGCACAGGCGCTGGAGCAGTTGCAGATCGGATTCGCGGTATTGCGTGCAGAAGGTGCGGGTCGGGTAGTCGCTATGCAGGTCAAAACGTCGTTGCAAGCCGACGATGCCATGCTCGCGCAGAACCTGTTCGATGATCTGCGGCACGCAGCGGCCGCTGAAAATGCGCTGGCTCAAGCGCAGGTCGAGGCAGTCGAGCCTCGGTCCGAGACGCACTCGACACAAGCGCAAGCCATGGCCATGCTCGTGCTGGACAAGGCTGTGCAACTGCCCGTGCACACCCTGGCCGGGCGAGCCGAAGCACAGGAACGCAGAACGATGCAGCAGGCTGGCAAGATCCAGATGCGGATCGTCGATCACCACATCGATCTCGAAGGCAAAGGGTTCGCTGAGCGCTTCCCTTCCGGTAAAGGCGAGAACTTCGAAGGGGTCGGACAGGCCCGCTACATCGAGACGAAACGACGGCTCGTTGACTGGATCGAACATGGGCGGATCTCTACAGGAGGGGCGGCCGGGGATTCTCGCCGAGAGGCATGGCCGAGTAGAGAGGCGAAGTACAACTTAGGAAATGACCTACGCGAAAAGCAGACCAGATGAGTTTGCTGACCGTGATCGCACAGGTTTTCGTGAAAAAATCAGGAGATGTCCCACCGGGTTGTCCGAATTTTCCACAGCTTGCGGAAAAAAATCGGACAACCCGGGCGGAACGCTATCGGGTCTCAGGAAGACAGATAGGAGGAGCGGGTCAGGCCCAGACGCAAGGCATCGAGGAACTGCGTGCGCTCGCTGGCACTGATGCGGGCACTGGCGCACTTGTCGCGGTAGTGGGTCATCAGTTCTTCCGGCGACAAGTGCACGTAACGCAGCATGTCTTCGATGGTGTCGTGGGTCTCGATACCAGCGTGGTACACGCTGCCATCGGCGTTCTGGTAGATGTTCACCGAGTCGGTGTCACCGAACAGGTTGTGCATGTCGCCGAGGATTTCCTGATAGGCGCCGACCAGGAACACGCCCAGCAGGTAATCTTCGCCTTCATTCAACGCGTGCACCGGCAGGCTGGTTTCGATGCTCTGCTCGTCGACGTACTGGTTGATCTTGCCGTCGGAGTCGCAGGTCAGATCCTGCAGCACCGCGCGGCGCAGCGGCTCTTCGTCGAGGCGATGCAGCGGGATGATCGGCAACACCTGATCGATCGCCCAGGTGTCCGGCAGGCTCTGGAACACCGAGAAGTTGCAGATGTACTTGTCGGCCAGCTTGTCGTTGAGTTCGTCGAGCACCTGGCGGTGCGAACGCTGACGCGCTTTCAGCGAGTTGTGCAGGCGCCGGCACACGGCGAAGTAGCACTGCTCGGCGAGGGCTTTTTCCGCCAGGGTCAGCTTGCCGTCGGCATACTGCGCGGCGACGTCGCTCATGTAGTGCGTGGCGCGCCAGTAAGTTTCGGTGACCATTTCGATGTCGGTCGGGCCGAGCAGATCGACCAGCCACTGCACGGTTTCCGGCAGGCTTTCCTTGTTTTCGATCAGCGGGATTTCGTCGTTGTGTTTCTCGACGTCGGTGACCTGCACAACCAGCATTGCGTGGTGCGCGGTCAGCGAACGGCCACTCTCGGAGAAGATGTGCGGATGCGGCAGGCTCTGCGCGTCGCAGAATTCCTTGAGCATGCCGACCACCACACCGGCGTAATCGTCCATGTCGTAGTTGATCGAACTGGCGTTGCGCGAATGCGTGCCGTCGTAGTCGACACCGAGGCCGCCGCCGACGTCGATGTGATCGACCGGCAGACCGAGGTTGCGCAATTCGCCGTAATAACGGATCGCTTCCTTGAAGCCGTGCTGATAGTCAGCGAGGTTGGCAATCTGCGAACCCATGTGGAAGTGCAGCAGGCGGATGCCCTGATCCAGACCGGCGCCACGGAAGCGCTCGACCACCGACAGCAGTTGCGCCGCCGACAGGCCGAATTTGGATTTTTCGCCACCGGTGTCGGCCCATTTCGACGAGGCCAGCGACGACAGGCGCACGCGCAGACCCACCTGCGGCTTGACCTTCAGCGAGGCGGCTTCTTCGATCACCAGGCCGACTTCGGATTCTTTCTCGATGACGATGAACACGTTATGGCCGAGCTTCTGGCCCATCAGCGCCAGACGGATAAACTCGCGGTCCTTGTAACCGTTGCAGACGATGGTGCCGCCCTTCGGCGCCAGCGCCAGCACGGCCAGCAGTTCAGGCTTGGAGCCGGCTTCCAG
Organism: Pseudomonas sp. S2_A05; assembly: GCF_054668485.1. Taxonomy (NCBI): domain Bacteria; kingdom Pseudomonadati; phylum Pseudomonadota; class Gammaproteobacteria; order Pseudomonadales; family Pseudomonadaceae; genus Pseudomonas; species Pseudomonas sp. S2_A05. The sequence goes on along the minus strand of NZ_CP162775.1, from coordinate 5,478,506 downwards.
ACCGATGGAAACGTTCTGGGTGGCGATGATGTTCTCGATCACCGCTTCCTGCTGGTTGACCTTGATCGGGTACAGCGCAGTGTATTTGCTCTGGTATTCCAGGCGCTCGATGTTCGAATCGAAAGCACCGGTCAACTGACGGACACGGTCTTGCAGGATGTCGGGGAACCGCACCAGCAGCGGCAAGGACAAACCGCTCTTGCGCAGTTGGTCGACTTGCTCGAACAGATCGATAGGCGAGCTGCTCGGGCCGTTCGGACGTACTTCGACGCGACCGGCTTCATTGATCGCGAAATACCCGGCCCCCCAATGGCGAATCCCGTAAACGCTGCGGCTGTCCGCAACTGTCCATTGGCTGCCATCGTCTTTACGTGTGCGTCGTACGGACATCGAAGTCCCCTATAAAGAAGTCAGAGTGCGTCGCCTGAAGTGCAGGCCGGCGCAGTCTAAAGAATGAAAATGACGGTTCGTCAGTGCGGCGGTAGACCGCACTGACTGCGTGGAGTTTAGAAACCGGTCATGAACAGGCTCTGTGAAAACCATGGCGACGACGCCGGATCCGAGAACACTCGAAGCCGGATCAAGCCGCCGGAGGGTTTCACAGAGGCTGCTAGCCGCCGGATTTCTTCGCTTTGAAACCGTGCTTGATCAGCTCTGCCAAGAGTAGCTCGACGTGATCGCCCTGGATTTCGATGATGCCGTCCTTCAACGCCCCGCCGGTGCCACAACGTTTCTTCAACGTCGTCGCCAGCTCCTTGAGCGCGTCTTCGGCCAAGGGCACGCCGGTGATGGTGGTCACCGTCTTGCCGCCACGGCCCTTGCTTTCGCGACGCACGCGGGCAATGCCGTCACCGGCCGGGATCACGGTTTGTTTGCAGATACAGGCGTCCACCGGCTTGCTGCATTCCGGGCAATGACGACCTGCGTCGGTGGAAAATACCAGGCCGCCCAGGGCGGCGAAGGATGCGGCTTTCTTGGCCACCGGCAATCCTCTCGGGAGGACAAAGACTGATCGCAACCTTGGGCAAGGTCAGCGACCGCGAAGCCCCACTCAGGCAGGGGCAGCGCTACTGCATCGGAAAACTTTGAACGCTGGACTGAATCTGTAGGAGCTGACGAGTGCAACGAGGCTGCGATCTTTTGATCCTGATCTTTAACGGCAAGATCAAAAGATCGCAGCCTTCGGCAGCTCCTACGGTAAATCTGCAGGCCAACCTCAAGCTATCCGGTGCAGCTTGAAAAGGTCGCGCAGTGTAACGGCAAAAATCGCGATTGCTAAGAGCCAATCGGCGCCAATTCATGTGTTCTTTGCGACGTTGCTTTGCTGCGCCTTGAGATAGCGCCTTAACGCGGCCAGAGAGTCCGGGCAATAAGGCTTTTCGCTGATTTCGCGCATGACCTGTTCGACAGGGATGAATCGCGCTTCGAGGACTTCTTCCGGCTGCAGTTTCAGCGGCCCGTCCCATACAGCGGAAAATGCCGAACACCACAGACGGTTGCCGGTGTCTTCGAAATAGAAGTGATCGTGAGCGGTGAGTTCGACGCCGCTGACGCCCAGCTCTTCTTCCAGCTCGCGCGCCGCCGACTCGGCATAACTTTCGTCGGCCTGGACCATGCCGCCTGCGGCAACATCCCAGTAACCAGGATAAATCGCCTTGCTCAACGTACGGCGGTGCACGCACAGCTCACCGGCGGAGTTGAACAGCATGATGTAAGTGCCACGGCCAATCAGCCCGCGCTCACGCAAATCGGAGCGCACCAGAGCGCCGAGCAGGTTGTCCTGTTCGTCGACCCAGGCGATCTGTTCAGCGTCCGAGGCGGCGCGATGGGCCGCCTCTCTTGTAGTCTGGCTCACGTATCAGCCCTGATTGAGCAGTTGACGCAAATCGATCACCGCAGCGTTGGCCCGGGAAATGTAGTTGGCCATGACCAGCGAGTGGTTGGCCAACACGCCGAAACCGCTGCCGTTGAGGATCATCGGGCTCCACACCGGCTCTTGCGAAGCCTCCAGCTCACGGATGATCTGGCGCACGCTGACGGTGGCGTTTTTCTTCGCCAGCACATCGGCGAAGTCGACTTCGATGGCGCGCAGCAGATGCGACAGCGCCCAGGCCTGACCGCGCGCTTCGTAGAACACGTTGTCGATCTGCATCCACGGGGTTTCCACGACTTCTTCGTCAACCTGCGGCACTTCGCCGACTGCCGGAACTTCGGTCTTCAGCGCAGTGTTGAGCTTGACCCGGCCGACACTGGCCGACAAGCGTTGCGACAGCGAACCGAGACGGGTACCGACATCGCCCAGCCAGTTGTTGAGGTTGTCGGCGCGCGCGTAGAACAGCGCGTTTTTCTGGTTCGGATCCGACAAGCGCGACTGATAGCGGCTCAGGGAGTTGATGCCTTCCTGGTATTCCGACTCGCTGGACGGCAGCACCCAGCTCTTGTTGTCGAAGTTGAAGCGTGGTTCGGCCTTGGCCAGATCTGCGTCTTCGGCCGACTGCGATTGCGAACGGGCAAAATCCTTGCGCAGGGCACGGGTCAGGTCACGCACCTGCACCAGCACGCCGTATTCCCAACTCGGCGTGTTGTCCATCCACAGGCCCGGCGGGAAACGGTCATTGGAAATGTAACCGCCCGGCTTGTTGAGCAAGATGCCGGCAACGGTCTTCAGGGTTTCGACCGTGGTGTAGCCGACCACCATTTGCTTGCCTTCTTTCTCGGCAGCGACCTGGGCGTTCTGCGCCACCGGAAACAGTTCCGGTTCCTGGCTCCAGTACCAGCCCAGCGCGATGGTGACCAGCAAATACAGACCGATCACTGTGGCCAGCGCCCGGCTGAACAGCAGCGCGCCGACATAGCTGCGGGTGGCCGACTTGGGCTCGGCAGCACGTTCAGGCGCGCTGCCCGCGCGGTTTTTCCAGTCCAGCATGGCGATATCCTTTCAATCACTTGGGTTCAACGGTTCGACCACAACCATACAACAACGTGCCAAGGCCTAGCACCCGCTATCGCGGCACTGGCGCAAAACAAGCGAAGGACGTCGCGAACGAAAGGATAGACGCAGATTTCAGACGTTGAAGATGCGCAGCGAAAGCTGCCGCACTTGGTCGTCGGTAAACAGATGTGCAATGCCTTGGGCATCAGTTCGGCGCTGACTGGGTATTCCATCGATCGTGGCGATGTAGGCCTGCGCGGGCAACGGCTGACCGGTCACGCTGTCGACCAGACGAAAGATTCGTGCGGTGCGGGTGGGCTGCTCGGGCGGGTTGTTCATCAGCTCGAGCACGGCCTGGTGGAACACCGCTTCGGCGCCCTGCCAGTAGCCATAGTCGGCCTCGGCTTTGATCAGGCTCCATTCACCCTGTTCGATCTGCGCCAGGACTTCGCTGTCCAGATTGATCATCAAGCCTGCGCGTAGCTGGTCCAGCCCTTCGAGCGGTTGGCGCATGCTCAACAGACTGCTGACGTGCTCCAGCGCCTCTTCCACGCCACAGACATGCTGGCGCTCGTGGTCGGTCAGGCTCAGTTCACGGACCAGCCTCATCGAAGTCCCTCGCCTTGCCACTCGTCCGAACCCATCGTCCGGCTGATTTCGTGGCGCCAGTAGATGCGCCTGTAGCTGAAGTGGACTTTCTCCAGTTGGGTGAGATGCGACGTGGCCGTGTCGAGACAGTGCGGCATCAATAGTTCGCTGCCGACGACCAACGCATCCTCCAGCTCCACCGTGTAGAAGTGCTCCTGCACGCCGCTGGCCGAAGTGCGATAAAACTCCACGCGGCATTCGCTCAGCAACTCGCCGCTGGACAGCGCCATATTCAGCAAGGGCGAAGCCTTGTCGAGGGTTTTGGTGATGATCAATGGCCTGTGCATCCGCCGCCCGGCGCCCCGATCCTTGGGTATGTACATGCCATGGCTGAGGGCCTGCACCATGATCTTGTCTTCGCGCCCGCTCTGGTAGCCGTTACCGACCGACGCCTCGGTGAAAGCGCCGGCGGTGATCAGGCCCTGGCGGCTGCCGTGGATGGTCATGAAGGCTGGGATGGGCATGGGATAGCTCCTTAGTTATGAAGTTTTACTGTCTTTGCGAACGCAACCATTCGCAGATGCTGCATTGGCAAACGGCAAATAGGGCTCATCAACTGTCAATACAATTCGATAAAGCGGATCTGTTTTGTGAGTCCTCATCCCCCATGGCTCTAAATCAATCGCCAACTGATACTTGTCAGCTGCCAGCCAAAACGACGTCGCATATTCCGTACGGGAGTGAAACCATGTGCGCCATTGCAACGTGTCCGCTATTGGAGGGTCATTCATCACTTTTGCCTCCACCCAGCATTTTTTGCGCAGTTGGGCATGCAAATCCGAGACGACGATGAGTGCCTCATCAAGTGAAAGCGGCTTCATTTGCGGTGAAAGACGAACACGCCCTACCCACTGTACTGACTTGGCATTGATCCTGAATTCGCGAGCTAAAGGAGTTACAAAACCGAATTCTGGATCGATGAAGCGCAAACGCACACCCGATCTGGACTTGCTGATCCAAACAGCACTGGATGGCACCGGTCCGACGGCGGCAAATGAGCGTTGACGCATCTGCTCCCAAGGCTCGTTGATCGTTAGAGCGATCTCGAAATCGTCCTGCATGATTTCAATTGACCAGCGCAGTAACGCGACCGCTATGATCGCAAGCAGAACAAATCGCCAGCCATCAACCCATCGACGCAGCTTCATCGCGCCACAGTTCCAGCCGCTATATCTCTTATTGACTCTTCAAGAGCGGAGCGATGGATGCCACTTAGCAAATCATCGAAACGCCGCGCAGCCCGAAGCACAAATTCCATGCGCTGTTCGATGTCAGCGAGATTGGCGAATGGATTGTCGTCAAAGCCGATCGTGCGTCCGTCGTCGAGCGAACGGCACTGATTGGCCAAAGTGAGTTCGATGGCCTGAGCTACTCCGGAGGGAAAACCTGTGACGAAGGAGGCGTGATTGCTTCTAAGCAAAGCGATGAGGCGCGTGTCTTCATAAATAGTCGGTTGAAGTATGTGACGCTGCTCATGTTCCGCAAGATGCTTCACGCTACGCGCGATATCCCCTTCTTCAATGGCTTGAAATGCCTGCAGTAATATTTCGAAGTACTGTCCAAACTTCAGTTGCTTTTGCCCAACGGGCCATAGCACCGGAAACATGGGATGTCCGTAAATCCCCTCTCGCGCCTTCAGACAGGTACTAAATTCTTTCAGTCCCCGATTGGCGTAAAACACATGAAGTGGAAAAATATCCAAAAACAGGGTGGTGTTCCCCAAAGCCATCATTTCGTGCACGTGGCGAAATTGCTGCTGCACGAGCGTCAACTCGCCGCCCAGGTGCAGATCCAGTGCGGAAACCGGATTACGCGCATTCGCGGCCTTGTAATCCTTCAACGCTTTCGCTTGTTCTTCAAGCCGACCCGGCGTCAGCAATCCGGCCTCTCGGCGAATACCACGTAATTGAGCTCTGGCGTCCCGCTGCTGCCCTATGAGATCGACAGTGTTTGAAGCATGCAGCAATCCACAACCGACCTGTTTTGAGGCAAACGCCGCTAAACCTGCCCATTGAAAACGAGAATCCTGCAACCACAATCGGGCATAGGCCGCATTAATTACCTGATTACGCTCCACAGGATCGGCAATCAGAACGCCGTCTGGCGCAACGATATTTTCGGCTTCGCGCTGATAGATACGCCATAGACCAGTGCAGGTCAGCACTGGCACCTCTGTCACCTGCACCCGCTCGCCGTACAACAACTCTTCGTCGCAAGCGCAGTCATCGAAGGGCCTGATGTTGTGATTGAGGCGCTGGGCATCACTGGCGAGTTCGGTGAAACATTGGCTCATGGCGGATGGACGGCAGCTAGGGGAATCCCTGAACCGTAACAGCCAACCGGGCCGGTGAAAGCGCGTAGAAGAAAAATCAGAAAGCGCTGTCAGACGCCGCCTATCAAGGCCGCTGAAATGTCGACAGCGCTGGCAGGATTGCTCGCTAAGCCCCAGCATGCGGGCACTTGGTCAAAATCAGAGGTAAAAACAAAACCACCCGGTCAGAAACTGAATCGTGTCGTCCAGCAGATTATTGACGTACGACACTCGTCTAAGGGAAAAGAGGTGCTAGCATAGAGCCACCAGTCGATCTCAGCATGCACCCTAACTAGTAGTCAGGATATGACCGAGCCAGAAGACCCCAGCCGTGAGCGTCTCAAGCACCACTTTGCCCAGCGGGTAATTCATCAGGCACGTCAGATTCTTGAGATATGGCAGCGCCTGCAACGCAGTGAGTGGTCCACCGTCGATCTTGCCGAACTGAGCGAGGCGAATCTGCGTCTGCTGCGTTTTGCCGAGCGCTTCGAACAGCCGGAACACACTCAGTTGGCGCATCACATCAGCCAGTCGCTGCAAGCGGTGGATGCCAACCGTGGGCGCCTCAGCAGCGGCCTGATCACCGATCTCAATCGTTTGATGCAGCGCCTGTCGCGCACTGGCCTGCGCCATGGCGATCAGCTCGACCAGACGTTCCTGCCGCCGCTGCGCAAGCCGATCTACGTGATGTTGCAGGATCACGACCGCGCTGAACGCCTGGCCAAGCAACTGGAATTTTTCGGCTTGAGCGCGCAGGCACTGGACAGCGTGGCCGCGTTTCGTTCGTCGATGGTCGAGCGCTTGCCCGCAGCGATTGTCATGGACGTGGATTTCAGTGGCCCCGGCATCGGCCTGAAACTCGCCGCCGAAGCTCAGGTCGGCCTCGAAGAACCCCTGCCGCTGCTGTTCTTCAGCCTGCACGAAACCGACACCCCGACCCGCCTAGCCGCCGTGCGCGCCGGTGGCCAGGAATTCCTCACCGGCACCCTTGAAGCATCGAGCCTGCTGGAAAAAATCGAAGTGCTGACCTGCGTCGCCCAGTACGAGCCTTATAAAGTGCTGATCATCGACGACTCGCGCGCCCAAGCCCTGCACACCGAGCGCCTGCTCAACAGCGCCGGGATTGTCACCCGCACCCTGATCGAACCGATTCAGGCAATGGCCGAGCTGGCGGATTTCCAGCCGGACCTGATCATCCTCGACATGTACATGCCGGCCTGCACCGGCACCGAGCTGGCGAAGGTCATTCGTCACAACGACCGCTACGTCAGCGTGCCAATCATTTACCTGTCGGCCGAGGACGATCTGGACAAGCAGCTCGACGCCATGAGCGAGGGCGGCGATGACTTCCTGACCAAGCCGATCAAACCGCGGCACCTGATCACCACTGTGCGCAACCGCGCCGCTCGGGCGCGCAACCTCAAAGCACGGATGGTCCGCGACAGCCTCACCGGCCTGTACAACCACACGCACATCCTGCAATTGCTCGAAGACTGCTCGTTCCGCGCCCGCCGCGAGAACAAACCGCTGAGCTTTGCCATGCTCGACATCGATCACTTCAAACGGGTCAACGACAGCCATGGCCACCCGATGGGTGACCGGGTGATCAAGAGCCTGGCGCTGTTTCTCAAGCAGCGGTTGCGCAAGACCGATTTCATTGGCCGATACGGCGGCGAAGAGTTCGCCATCGTCATGCCCGACACCGATATCGACGCGGCGCACAAAGTCCTCGACGAGATTCGCCAGCGCTTCGCCGAGATTCATTACCCGGCGCAGCCGCAGGACCTCTGGTGCACGTTCAGCGCCGGCGTAGTAGAAATGTGCGATGACTCCGACAGCCTGATGATGGCCAGCCAGGCCGATGAGGCGCTGTATCGCGCCAAGGGTGCAGGACGCAATCGGGTGCAGACCGCGCGCCAGTCAAAGCAAAGTGCCACTTTTTCATCGGAATCCACTGATTCGGTCATAACCCTGTAATAGAACCGCAATAAATTCAGGCGCTTACCATTCCTGCCGTTGGTAGCCGTCATGCGCCTGAAGTTGCTCACCAATCTCAACACTCTGCTGCTGGTCGCCGTCTGCGTGGCCCTTGGCGCCACGCTGTGGTGGTCGCAAAAAGCCCTCGAACGCCCCTATCTGTTGATGGAGCGTTACCTGGGGCTGTCGCAACAATTTCAGAATGAAGTGGCGCGCAACGTCGAGGATTATCTGGCCAGCGGTGACGCGCTGCGCCTGAGCAGCGCCGCCCAGGCTATCGACAGCGTGCACAAGCAACTGGGTGACTTGCCCCCGGCGCTGGCCGACACGGTACGGCCAAGCCTGTCGAGCCTCGATGAATTCAGCAAAACCGACCTGCTCGCCGCCGGCAAACTGGCTGGCGATCCGCAGGCGCTGCTGTTGCAGGCCGAACGCGAACTCAGCGCCAGCCTCGACCAGCTCAATACCTACGCCAATGGCAACGCCGCCTACCTCGCGCCACTGCTTGCCGCATCGCAGCATCTGGGCAGACTGTCGCTGGCGCGGGACAAACTGGTCAGCAGCGGGCGCAGTGAACTGGCTGCCGATGTCGAGCGCGAAGTGAGCAACATGCGCGCTCAGGCCGAGGCCATCGATGCCCTGCCCTTGCTCGGTGTGGTCGCCAGCAACGAATCGAGCAGTGACGATTTCGCCGCGCTGATGGGCATCGAAACCACTGATAAAGCCGCCGCCGAAGATGCCGGTGTCGGCCTCAAACGCGAACTCAACAGCTTGCTCGGCCGCTATCCGGCGGAACTGACGCGCACCCGCGAGCAGATCCAGAAACGCGCCGAGCTCAGCGCCGCGACTCACGAAAAAATCGCCAGCGTGCAACACGCCATCGCCGGCCTCGAACCGGTGGTACGCGCGCAACATGGGCAGATCCAGGGCGAAGTGCGGCTGATGCAAGGCGTGATGATCGGCCTGATTCTGCTGATCGCCCTCCTCATCGATACCTTGCAGCGGCGCCTGGCCCGCACCCTGACCAACCTCGCCCCAGCGCTGTCGACCTGGGCCGAAGGCGATTTCAGTCGCGACATCCAACTGGGCAAGACCAATCGCGAATTGCATGACATCGAAGCGTCGCTCAACCGCTTGCGCGCCTATCTGGTGGATCTGGTCGGCACCATTCGCGGCAACGCCGAGCAGGTCGCGGGCAGCAGCCGCACCCTCGCCGAACTGAGCAATGACCTGCACAGCGGCGCCGAGCATCAGGCCGGCGATACCGCGCTGATTCGCGACTCGCTGGGGGAACTTGAGGCGACCATTCAGCAAGTGGCCGGCGATGCCCGTCAGGCTGCCGACGCCAGTCGTCATGCCGGACTGGCCGTCGAGCATGGGCAGGCTGTAATCGGCCAGAGCCTGACCGGACTGCATGCGCTGGTCGGTGAGGTTCAAGGCAATGCGCAGATGATCGAACATCTGGCAGAAGAATCAGCAACCATTGGCGGCGTGCTGACGGTGATTCGTTCGATTGCGGATCAGACCAATCTGCTCGCCCTGAACGCCGCGATCGAGGCGGCCCGCGCCGGGGAGATGGGCCGTGGTTTCGCCGTAGTCGCCGAGGAAGTGCGCTCGCTGGCACAACGCACCGCCGGGGCCACGGCGGAAATCCAGACGCTGATCGCCGGCCTGCAGACCGCCGCGCGACAATCGGTCGAAGGCATGCGCGCGCAGGTCGAACACGCCGAAGCCACGGCCAGTCAGGCGCAAGCGGCAGACGGTGCACTGGACAAAATCGTCGGTGCGATCCAGACCATCGCCGACACCGCCGTGCGCATCGCCGATGTCACCGCGCAGCAAAGTGGCGCGGTCAGCGAGATCCGCGATCACAGCGAGCGCATTCATCAATTGGGTGGGGATAACCTGCTGCGCATCGGCCAAGGGCGCGAACAGGGCGAGAATTTGTTGGTTCTCGGCGGCCAACTGCATACAGCCGTTCAGGCCTTCCGCGTCTGACGTACCACCTTCGCGAGCAGGCTCGCTCCCACATTGGAATGCATACCCCTGTGGGAGCGAGCCTGCTCGCGAAGAGGCTCTTGCCGACACCACGAATGACCGGATCAGCTCACTCGGTCACAAATTTCGCGCAAACATCGCCCATCGTGCCGCCTATTGCATGGAACTGGACAGTCACAAAGGCTTTGCGGCATAGTCGCCGGGTTCTGACGACTGCTCATTGATAACAAGGACAACGCAGATGGCGACGCTACTGGTGCTGCACGGCCCCAACCTGAACCTGCTCGGCACCCGGGAACCGGGGACCTACGGGTCGACGACCCTGGCGCAGATCAATCAGGATCTGGAGCGGCGCGCCCGTGAAGCCGGCCATCATCTGCTGCACCTGCAAAGCAACGCCGAGTACGAATTGATCGATCGCATCCACGCTGCACGCGGTGAAGGCGTGGACTTCATTCTGATCAATCCGGCGGCTTTTACGCACACAAGTGTCGCATTACGTGACGCGCTGCTGGGAGTGAGCATCCCATTCATCGAAGTGCATTTGTCCAACGTGCACAAGCGCGAACCTTTCCGCCATCACTCCTACTTCTCCGATGTAGCGGTAGGAGTGATCTGCGGCCTTGGCGCCAGCGGTTACCGACTGGCCCTGGAGGCCGCACTAGAGCAGCTTGAACACCAAGCTATACGCCCCTGACCGACCCTTGGGAGTTGATGATTCATGGATATCCGTAAAGTTAAGAAACTGATCGAATTGCTGGAAGAGTCCGGCATCGACGAGCTCGAGATCAAGGAAGGCGAAGAGTCCGTACGCATCAGCCGCCACAGCAAGACCCCGGCGCAGCAGTACTACGCGCCAGCCCCGATGCAGGCTCCGGCCGCTGCCCCTGCTGCCGCGCCAGTCGCTGCCGCTGCTCCGGCTGCCGCTGCTGCACCCGCGCTGAACGGCACCGTGGCCCGTTCGCCGATGGTCGGCACCTTCTACCGCAAATCTTCGCCAACCTCGCCTGCCTTCGTTGAAGTCGGCCAGACCGTGAAGAAAGGCGACACCCTGTGCATCGTCGAAGCCATGAAGATGATGAACCACATCGAAGCTGAAACCAGCGGTGTGATCGAATCCATCCTCGTCGAAGACGGCCAGCCGGTTGAGTACGACCAACCGCTGTTCACCATCGTTTGAACCGCGGAGAGCCTTTGATGACTGCGAAGTTGGAAAAAGTTCTGATCGCTAACCGCGGTGAGATCGCCCTGCGGATTCTGCGTGCCTGCAAAGAGATGGGCATCAAGACCGTCGCCGTTTACTCCAAGGCCGACAAAGAGCTGATGCACCTGGGTCTGGCAGACGAATCCGTCTGCATCGGTCCGGCGTCCGCCGCTCAGTCTTACCTGCACATTCCGGCCATCATCGCTGCCGCTGAAGTGACCGGCGCTACCGCCATTCACCCAGGCTACGGTTTCCTCGCGGAAAACGCCGATTTTGCCGAGCAGGTCGAGAACTCCGGCTTCGCCTTCATCGGCCCGAAAGCCGACACCATCCGCCTGATGGGCGACAAGGTATCGGCCAAGCACGCGATGATCGAAGCCGGCGTACCGACCGTTCCTGGCTCTGACGGCCCGCTGCCGGAAGACGAAGAAACGGCGCTGCGCATCGGTCGTGAAGTCGGCTACCCGGTGATCATCAAGGCCGCCGGTGGCGGTGGTGGTCGCGGCATGCGCGTGGTGCACAAGGAAGAAGACCTGATCGCCTCGGCGAAACTGACCCGCTCCGAAGCAGGCGCGGCGTTCGGCAACCCGATGGTCTATCTGGAAAAATTCCTCACCAACCCGCGCCACGTCGAAGTGCAGGTTCTGTCCGACGGCCAGGGCCACGCCATCCACCTGGGCGACCGCGACTGCTCGCTGCAGCGTCGTCACCAGAAGGTTCTCGAAGAAGCGCCGGCACCGGGCATCGACGAGAAAGCGCGCCAGGAAGTATTGGCTCGCTGCGTCAAGGCATGCATCGACATCGGCTACCGTGGCGCCGGTACTTTCGAGTTCCTCTACGAGAACGGCCGTTTCTACTTCATCGAAATGAACACCCGTGTTCAGGTGGAGCACCCGGTTTCGGAGATGGTCACCGGTATCGACATCGTCAAGGAGATGCTCAGCATCGCCGCTGGCAACAAGCTGTCGTTCACTCAGGATGACGTGGTCATCCGCGGTCACTCGCTGGAGTGCCGGATCAACGCTGAAGATCCGAAGACCTTCATGCCGAGCCCGGGCACGGTCAAGCATTTCCACGCCCCAGGCGGCAACGGCGTTCGCGTCGATTCGCACCTGTACAGCGGTTATGCCGTGCCACCGAACTACGACTCGCTGATCGGCAAGCTGATCACTTACGGCGCAACCCGCGACGAAGCCATGGCACGCATGCGCAATGCCCTGGACGAAATCGTGGTCGACGGGATCAAGACCAACATCCCGCTGCACCGTGATCTGGTTCGTGACGAAGGCTTCTGCAAGGGCGGTGTGAACATTCACTACCTCGAGCACAAGCTGGCCAAACAGTCGTAAGGCTGAAGCGGCATGAAAAACCCGATCCCTGCGGATCGGGTTTTTTTATGCCTGCAACAAGCAGATCAGACCATTACCGTGGAGAACGCCTGCTGCTCGACCATTGTGGCAGATGCCCCCAGACCAGCCTCATCGACCACCGCTCCTGCTGCGTTTTCATGTAACGGTCTGCGGGTGAACCGCCTCGTAAAGTTTCGGGCACGTATCGAGAGCCCGTCCGTGGCATAACTCGATCTGGCGATAAGCGGGTTGTACAACCTGCCAATCTGACCAGAGGAATGCTTGAACACTCTCGAGACTCCATTGTTCAGATTCAGCACCACGCCATAGCTGTTGCCCAGGCACGACGAGTATGACCAGTAATCCCAGGTCGGTTGCAGGCCCTGTTCGCGCAACACGCGCCTGACCGGACCGCCGATGTCAGCACCCGCCGACAGCCAGTCGCCACCCACCAGCGTGGCACGAATGTTTTGTGGTGTTCCCCCCAGACGCTCCAGCACCTGCGTGACACTTCGCTCGATCAGCGGGCGAATATTGTGATCGAAATGAATGACCGCCCCCACTCTCGTCGTCGGGTTATACAGCGAGGCGATGACGCAACTCTGCGCATTCAACGAAAACAGGTAGTTATCCTGCGATCCGGGACGGAAAGCCGCCACTACGGCTTCGCCCTGCAGCGCGCCGCGGTTCAGCACGGGCTCGACACCTCCAGGAAAAGCATCATTCAAATTATTCACGCGCCCAAGGTTGCGCACGTTGCCTCCTGTGAGTCCGACCCTGGCATGTGTCCACTTGCCCCCCGGAGCAAGCTGAATCGGTTGCTGATAGATGGCGCTCGGGCGACGGGCATCGACCAGGCTCAGGCCACCGAAATGCGGATTTTCCCTGACCAGAAAGTACTTGCCTCTGTTGCGAATGTAATAGGCCGGTTGCGGCTGTGCAGCGCTGGACGGGCTGCGCCAGGTGCCGAAAAAGACGCCTTCTTCGCTCACCCTTTGCAAATGTTCGGGCGTCTTGCTGACGGCCTGCCTGGCATGAAAGCGTACTTCCCGGACCGCCGGCAGCGCGTCCCTGCGTAGCGGAGCCACGGTATTCAGACGCTCTGACAACAACGAGACAGGCCTCATGGTGTGCTTCAGACTTCTGGCCGCACCGCCCAGCCACTTGATCGCACTGCCTGCGCCGACCATGGCAAACAGCGCCCCCCACGACGCCTCCAGCCAGTGGCCGAGAGCGCCATCGATGTCGCCCTCCAGATGCGCCGCGACCGCCTGACCAGCGCTGACGGCAATGAACAAGACATCGAGCAGCAAGGCAAACGGAGGGAACACCATGCAAAACGGTGCGGCTGCAAACATCAGCCCCTTGACCACTTGGCGTTCGATCATTTGCGCGCGGCTGGTGGTGATGTCCTGCACATCCGTGACCGCGCGCTCGATGTACGCATTGAACTCGATGCGCGCGTCAATCAGGCGCTGCGCTTCGTGCAGCGTATCGACGCGTTGTTTTTTTGCCGCAATCGCATACAGGGTGCGCGACACGATGCTGCGCGCAGCAACCGGCGTACGCGCCATCAAGTAGTCATGCAAAGCGCCGGCGATGTCGCCGAACAGTGACTGATATGCACGTACCACAATGCCGTCGGGGGCATCAGGCGTGTACAGCCACCAGGACGGCTCGGGGTCGAACGAGGTCAGCACATACACCCCGAGCACGACGTGATGGCGCACGGTGAACCTGAACACGCCGTCACTTTCAACCATGCTGGCGCCCGGAAAATGCGTACCCGGTGCTGGCACCTGGCTCAACAGAGAAACCTGACGGACCAGCGCCGAATACACCGCGTCGCTCAATCGCGCCTGACTTCTGGCAACGCGTAAATCCCGGTCCATCTTTGACAGCAGCACGTTGCGGTAGGCAAAGCGACGCGGTTCGTAGGCAGCATCACGCGGATCGAGATATTTGCCACGGATCTCGCTGGCGTATTTTTCACCCAGCCACGCCCGGCGCAGATACAGCGCCAGATCGGCGCTGCGCACCTGGCTCAGATCCTGGCCAACCGACGATCGCACGCCTTTTTTCGGATGGTCGATGCCGGAGTTGTCATCGTAGCCGTGAATGGCCAGGTCGAGCAGCGTGGCAACCTGCTGCTTCCTGCGGTCGGCGACACCGGGGTTGTAATCGATCAACACGGTGGCCGGATCGACCGGTTCCAGCACGTTCTTGCTGCGCATATAGGGCGTGATCGCTGCGGCAACCGAGCGCCTGGCGAAATCGACAAAAACCTCGAAACCGCCCAGCAGCTCGTTGAACACCTGCTGATGAACGATCAGTTCCTGATTCAGACTGCTGATGCGCCGGCGAGCCTCGAGCGCGAGCGTCGTGTACCAGCGCAGCGAGTTGTCCTGCTCGACCCGCTGCAGGTTGTTTGCCAGGGCCATTTTTGCAGCGGCTTCGACGCACTCGTCGAACGGCAAGGGCGTTCGTCGAAGGTCACTCTGCATGCCCCAGAGAGCAGGACTGGCCGCCGCAGCCACAAGATAATCACGTGCTGGGTGATGTGCCGTCGGCGAAAGCTGCTGCAACAGATACTCGCGACCGGATTCGCTCTGCGTCCAGCTCCATACTTCGCCGGTCAACGCCGCAATCGACGGCAACCGAACCCACTCCTGACCGTCGGGTTTGTTGGGCGCGTACAGCACCAGGTTATTCACCGCTTGCTCAGTCTCTGCCTGGTAGAACACCAGAAGATCGGCGCATTGCATGCCGTTGGGCAGCTTCAATGCGGCCACTTGCAACGGTTTCATTGCCGCTTGCCCAGACCACATCTGCTCCAGACGCTCATGGTCGGAATCCGCCAGATGAGCTGCGCAGCGCGCGACGAATGCGCTCTGCCTGAGCCGTACGGTGAACCAGTCGATGAGTGCCTTTTGCACGTCGGTGCGCTGGTACTGCTCGGCGAGGGCGCGCAGGTAGTCCGCCGGATAATCCTGTTCCGCCAGCATGTCGGCAATGAATGCCGGCTTGAGTGACTGGTTGCGCAATGGCGCAGGACTGGTGATCTCCAATACCGCTGCGAAGTCCTGACCGATCGGCCCGCATGCCAGCAGGTCACTGAGGCTGCGATTGTGGGTCGGCTCACCGACCGCCGAGCGCCATCTGAGCCGCACGTCGATCCGGTCTGGTTCAACCGCCATGTCGAGCTTGAGCTGAATGTATTCGATGGCCTGCTGGCGGGCAAAGTCGCGCAACGAGCCGTGGCCCTGCAGCAGGTCATCGAGAGCTGCCTGCGCCAGTGACGTCTGCTCCTGATAATCGCGCAACAGGGCGCGATCCGGCTCCTTCAGCGCTTTGATCCATGACGGCAGTTGCGCGAAGGAATGCGCCTCGAGAATCTTTTTCTCTGCGCCGGTTGCCAGGGCAGTCAACCGGTACCGACGCGTGCTGCGGGCGTGAACCCGGTCGATTTTGCTGCGCAATTGATCCAGTGTCAGGCCCGCCAGTTGGTCACGGCGCAACAGTAACTCGATATCCTTGATATAGCGCCGCAGCTTGCGCTTGATCAGGCGATCAAACAGCGCTTCCTGCCCTTTTGTCGTCCAATGTTCTCGCAGGTATTTTTTGTACTGGTCGAGGAAGTGCAGCGAAACGCTATCCACCGTCCGGATCACATGCTCATGACGGCTGGACGGTAAACCGGGGTCAGCGCCCCCAGGCCAGCGAAATGGCGCGTCCTGGAGCGCCAGGAACATGACTGGCCGGCCGTCGATAAGCTTTTGCAGAATGGCGTCAAGCAGCGCAACCACAAAGCCCGGGGCGAAATGGCCGTCCGGGTAATGCCTGCGCAGTTCAGTCAAAGCGAAATGCTCCAGCGCCTCGAGCAACGTCATCTGGCTGTTCAAGCGCTTGTCGATCATCACCTGCCAGCGCGTGATGCGCAGGAGGATCTCCTGCACCGACCCCGTAGACGCAGCGGCTATCGGTGGTTTTTCTTCTACAGTCCCTTGTTGATCCGCCATGTCGTCCAGCCTTTTGTTGCGTAGAGATGAGCGCTCACTCTATTTGCCGACAAAAGTGCTCAGGCCATACATATGTATATCGCGGCCGCGAATGTGTAACAGCCAAGCGGTGTGTCCACTTTGCCGGCGACCTGGCGTAAACTGCGCGCTTTTGCAGCTTCGGGCTGCCCCACAGATTTTCAAAGGTGCCCGCCATGCCTTGGCTGCAAGTCCGTCTCGCCATCACCCCGGAACAAGCCGAAACCTACGAGGACGCATTCCTCGAAGTCGGCGCCGTGTCGGTGACTTTCATGGACGCCGAAGACCAGCCGATCTTCGAACCGGAACTCAACACCACGCCGCTGTGGTCGCACACCCACTTGCTGGCGCTGTTCGAAGGCGGTACCGAACCGGAGCCGGTTCTGGCCCATCTGGAATTGCTGACCGGCAGCCCGTTGCCCGAACATCACAGCGAAGTCATCGAAGACCAGGACTGGGAACGCAGCTGGATGGACGGTTTCGAGCCGATGCGTTTCGGCCAGCGTCTGTGGATCGTGCCGAGCTGGCACGCCGCGCCCGAGCCTGGCGCGGTCAACCTGCTGCTGGACCCGGGCCTGGCGTTCGGCACCGGCACCCACCCGACCACCGCACTGTGCCTGGAATGGCTCGACGGTCAGGATCTGAAAGGCTGCCACGTGCTCGACTTCGGCTGTGGCTCGGGGATTCTGGCGATTGCCGCCCTGCTGCTCGGCGCCAAACAAGCTGTGGGCACCGACATCGACGTACAGGCACTGGAAGCCTCGCGCGACAACGCTGGGCGCAACAATATTGCCGATGAGCTGTTCCCGCTGTACCTGCCCGAGGATCTGCCGCAAGTTCAGGCCGACGTGCTGGTCGCCAACATTCTCGCCGGCCCGCTGGTGTCGCTGGCGCCGCAACTGTCCGGTCTGGTCAAGAGCGGCGGGCGCCTGGCGCTGTCGGGCATTCTCGCCGAGCAGGGCGAAGAAGTAGCGGCAGCTTATGCGCAGGACTTCGAGCTCGACCCGATCGCCAATCGCGACGGCTGGGTGCGCATCACCGGGCGTCGGCGCTAAAATGACCGCTTGCCTGAACCGGATCGCCGCATGACCGACAGTTTCGTCACCCAATGCCCGCATTGCCAGACCAGTTTCCGCGTCAACCATGCTCAATTGAGCGTGGCGCGCGGGGTGGTTCGTTGCGGCTCCTGCCTGCAAGTGTTCAATGCCGCCAAGCAGCTGCTCGAGCAACATTCCGGCAAGGACACGGTGACGCCGCTCGCACCAGCGCTGCCTGAAGCGCCCGCGCCTGTCAGCGATTCTGCGGTCGTCGAACAGATCCCCGCACCGCGCGCCATCAGCCAGAAGCAATGGAGCGCGTCGGAACTGGATCTGGACAGCCTCGATCTGGACGAAGAACTCGCCCGCCTCGAACAGCGCGAAATCCAGCCGGCCGCCGAATTCGGCCGTACCCGCGAAGAATCCTTGAGCGCCCGACGCGACAGCCCGGAGCCGGACGAAGGCACATGGCCCGACAGCCTGTTCAGCGAGCCTGCGGATGAGCGCAGCGTAGCGCCGGATATCGAGCCGGATATCGACGGCATCGAAACCCTCGAACCCGAGCGCACCGAACCTTCGCTGTCGCTGGAGCCGGTGGATCTGGATGACGAGCCGCCGATTCCGCAATTGCGCCTGCATGACCCGATCGACCCCAACGCCCGCCGCGAACGACTGTCGGCTAGCGACGACAACGATGACGACGATCTGCCATTGATCACTTCGCCGCGCAAAAAACGCGAACGGGCCGAGCCCGGGGTGCGCGCCGAGGTCCTGCAGGATCTGACCGACGACCCGCTGCAACTGGACTGGCAGCAGCGCCGCTCGCCCTGGGCCGGCGCCTGCTCTGGCTGGTGCTGGTGGTGTTGGCGGCCGGCGGCCTTGCCGCCCAGTACATCGCCTATCACTTCGAGGAACTGGCGCGGCAGGATCAATACCGACCGTGGTTCCAGCAGATCTGCCCGCAGATCGGCTGCACCGTGCCGTCGAAAGTCGATATCGGCAAAATCAAGAGCAGCAATCTGGTGGTGCGCAGCCATCCCGATTTCAGCGGGGCGCTGGTGGTCGACGCGATCATTTACAACCGGGCGACGTTTTCCCAGCCGTTCCCTTTGCTCGAACTGCGCTTCGCCGACCTCAACGGTCATCTGATCGCCAGTCGTCGCTTCAAACCCGGCGAGTATCTGAGCGGCGATCTCGAAGGCCTCGCGGAAATGCCGCCGCAGACGCCGATCCACATCGCCCTGGATATTCTCGATCCGGGGCCGAAAGCGGTGAATTACAGCCTGAACTTCCACTCACCGGAGTGAACCGCTTCAGCGTTTCTCGATTGACGGCATTTTTCTGACTGGATCGCGGCCAACCAAACCGTTGGCGATAACAGAATAACTGTTCAGATTTTGTTCAATTCAGCCTTTAACCAGTCATCGAGAGCGGGTATCATGCCCACCCTTTTTCGAACTCTCATGATCCGGCCCCACTTCAGG
This sequence comes from Pseudomonas sp. S2_A05, assembly GCF_054668485.1. Lineage (NCBI taxonomy): Bacteria > Pseudomonadati > Pseudomonadota > Gammaproteobacteria > Pseudomonadales > Pseudomonadaceae > Pseudomonas > Pseudomonas sp. S2_A05. The sequence goes on along the minus strand of NZ_CP162775.1, from coordinate 5,459,529 downwards.
GAAGTCCTATGTCGGCGGTACGCATCGGCCCATATACATTGCAGAACGGTTTGATTCTCGCCCCGATGGCGGGCGTCACCGACCAGCCCTTTCGTCAGCTGTGCAAGCGTCTGGGCGCAGGGCTTGTAGTCTCGGAAATGGTCACCAGTGACATGAGCCTGTGGAATACCCGCAAGTCGCGCATGCGCATGATCCACGAAGGCGATCCCGAGCCGCGCTCGGTGCAGATCGCCGGTGGCGACGCGCAGATGCTGGCCGATGCGGCACGGGCCAACGTCGAGCTGGGCGCACAGATTATCGATATCAACATGGGCTGTCCGGCCAAAAAGGTCTGCAACAAGGCCGCCGGCTCCGCGTTGCTGAAAGACGAAGCACTGGTGACCGAGATCCTCCAGGCCGTAGTGGCCGCGGTTGATGTGCCGGTCACCCTGAAGATCCGCACCGGCTGGGATCGCGAAAACAAGAACGGTCTGAACGTGGCGAAGATCGCCGAACAGGCCGGGATCACAGCGCTGGCCGTGCATGGCCGTACGCGCGCCGATCTGTACACAGGGGAAGCCGAGTACGACACGATTGCCGCGATCAAGCAGGCCGTGTCGATCCCGGTGTTTGCCAACGGCGATATCGATTCGCCGGAAAAGGCCCGATACGTGCTTGATGCGACCGGTGCCGATGGCCTGCTGATAGGCCGGGCCGCTCAAGGGCGGCCATGGATTTTTCGCGAGATCGATCATTTCCTGCGTACCGGCGAGAAATTGCCGGCGCCGGAACTGAGCGAAGTGGAACGCATCCTGCTGGAGCATCTGGCTGCCCTTCACGCCTTTTATGGTGACGTGATGGGCGTGCGCATTGCCCGCAAGCATGTGGGCTGGTATCTCGCAACCTTGCCGGGCGCCAGGGAGTTTCGCGCCCGTTTCAATCGTTTGGATGGTACGGAAACACAATGCGCCGACGTTCGGGAGTTCTTCGCCGAGCGTTACAAGAGCCTGACAGGGGACGAAGAAGGGGTGGCCGCATGACGATGATGACCGAGACTTTAGTGAGTGGAACAACACCCGTGAGCGACAACGTGAATTTGAAACAGCACCTCAACACGCCGAGCGAAGAAGGCCAGACCCTTCGCGGGAGTGTCGAGAAGGCGCTGCACAATTATTTCGCCCACCTTGAGGGCGCGTCCGTCACGGATGTGTACAACCTGGTGCTGTCCGAAGTCGAGGCGCCCCTGCTCGAAAGCGTGATGAACTACGTCAAGGGCAACCAGACCAAGGCCAGTGAGCTGCTGGGACTGAACCGCGGCACGCTGCGCAAGAAACTCAAGCAGTACGATCTGCTGTAAGCATTCAATCAAACCAGAAAGGCGCCCGCGTAAAAAACGGTCGCCTTTTTTGCTGACTTCCTTTGCTTTTGATGGAAATTGAGATGACCGACCAGACTACCCGCCTGCCGATTCGCCGCGCCTTGATCAGCGTTTCCGACAAGACCGGGATCCTCGAATTCGCCAAGGAGCTCGAAGCTCTGGGCGTCGAGATCCTCTCCACCGGCGGAACGTTCAAGCTGCTGCGTGACAACGGCGTTGCCGCAGTGGAAGTCGCGGATTACACCGGTTTCGCCGAGATGATGGACGGTCGGGTGAAAACCCTGCACCCGAAAATCCACGGCGGCATCCTCGGTCGTCGCGGTACTGACGATGCGATCATGAACGAGCACGGCATCAAGCCGATCGATCTGGTAGCGGTCAACCTGTACCCGTTCGAAGCAACCATCAACAAGCCAGGCTGCGACCTGCCGACCGCCATCGAGAACATCGATATCGGCGGCCCGACCATGGTCCGTTCGGCAGCGAAAAACCACAAAGACGTGGCCATCGTGGTGAATGCCAGCGATTACGCCAACGTTCTGGAAAATCTCAAGGCCGGCGGCCTGACCTACGCTCAGCGTTTCGACCTGATGCTCAAGGCCTTCGAACACACCGCCGCCTACGACGGCATGATCGCCAACTACATGGGCACCGTGAACCAGGCCGCTGAAACCCTGAGCACTGAAGGTCGCAGCGAATTCCCGCGCACGTTCAACAGCCAGTTCATCAAGGCTCAGGAAATGCGCTACGGCGAGAACCCGCACCAGAGCGCGGCGTTCTACGTGGAAGCCAGGCCTGCCGAAGTCGGCATCGCCACCGCGACCCAGCTGCAAGGCAAAGAACTGTCGTACAACAACGTCGCCGACACCGACGCTGCGCTGGAATGCGTGAAGAGTTTCGTCAAGCCAGCCTGCGTGATCGTCAAGCACGCCAACCCGTGCGGCGTGGCGGTCAGCCCGGACGCTGAGGGCGGCATTCGTCAGGCTTACGAACTGGCCTACGCCACCGACACCGAGTCGGCGTTCGGCGGCATCATCGCCTTCAACCGTGAACTGGATGCCGAGACCGCCAAAGCGATCGTCGAGCGCCAGTTCGTTGAAGTGATCATCGCCCCATCGGTCAGCGAAGAAGCCCGCGCCATCGTCGCGGCCAAAGCCAACGTACGCCTGCTGGCCTGCGGCGAGTGGTCGGCTGAGCGCGCCGCTGCCCGGGATTACAAGCGCGTCAACGGTGGCCTGCTGGTGCAGAGCCGTGATATCGGCATGATCAGCACCGATGACCTGAAAGTGGTGACCAAGCGCGCGCCGACCGAACAGGAAATCCACGATCTGATCTTCGCTTGGAAAGTCGCCAAATACGTCAAATCCAACGCCATCGTCTACGCCAAGAACCGCCAGACCATCGGTGTCGGCGCCGGCCAGATGAGCCGCGTCAACTCGGCACGCATCGCCGCGATCAAGGCTGAGCACGCCGGTTTGCAGGTGGCCGGTTCGGTCATGGCGTCCGACGCGTTTTTCCCGTTCCGCGACGGTCTGGACAATGCGGCCAAGGTCGGCATCACTGCGGTGATCCAGCCGGGCGGTTCGATGCGTGATGCTGAAGTGATTGCCGCTGCCGACGAAGCCGGCATCGCGATGGTATTCACCGGCATGCGCCACTTCCGTCACTGATACACCGATTCAAATGTGGGAGCGAGCCTGCTCGCGAATGCAATCTGCCAGCGACGTTGACGTTGACTGACACACCGCTTTCGCGAGCAGGCTCGCTCCCACATAAAGCGCTCCAGCAGCGCCTGACAGATTTTTGAGGTTTTTGAAATGAATGTTTTGATCATTGGCAGCGGTGGCCGTGAACACGCTCTGGCCTGGAAAGTGGCTCAGGATCCGCGTGTGCAGAAGGTTTTCGTTGCACCGGGCAACGCTGGCACCGCCATTGAAGCCAAATGTGAAAACGTCGCCATCGACGTGTTGGCGCTGGAGCAACTGGCCGATTTCGCGGAAAAGAACGTTTCCCTGACCATCGTCGGCCCGGAAGTGCCGCTGGTGGCTGGCGTGGTCGATCTGTTCCGCTCCCGTGGCCTGGACTGCTTCGGTCCGACTGCCGGTGCTGCGCAACTGGAAGGTTCGAAAGCCTTCACCAAGGATTTCCTCGCCCGCCACAAGATTCCGACCGCCGATTACCAGAACTTCACCGAGATCGAGCCGGCCCTGGCTTATCTGCGTGAGAAAGGCGCGCCGATCGTGATCAAGGCCGATGGCCTGGCTGCCGGCAAAGGCGTGATCGTCGCCATGACCCTGGCCGAAGCCGAAGACGCCGTGCGTGACATGCTCGCTGGCAACTCGTTTGGCGACGCCGGTTCACGCGTGGTGATCGAAGAATTCCTCGACGGCGAAGAAGCTTCGTTCATCGTCATGGTCGACGGCAAGAACGTGCTGCCGATGGCCACCAGCCAGGATCACAAACGCGTCGGCGACGGCGACAGCGGCCCGAACACCGGCGGCATGGGTGCCTACTCCCCTGCCCCGGTGGTTACCGCCGACGTACATCAGCGCGTGATGGATCAGGTGATCTGGCCGACCGTGCGCGGCATGGCCGAGGAAGGCAACGTCTACACTGGCTTCCTTTATGCCGGTCTGATGATCGACAAGGCCGGTAACCCGAAAGTCATCGAGTTCAACTGCCGCTTCGGCGATCCGGAAACCCAACCGGTGATGCTGCGTCTGCAATCGAGCCTGGTGCTGCTGGTTGAAGCCGCATTGGCGCAGGCACTGGACAAAATTGAAGCACAGTGGGATCCGCGTCCGAGCGTTGGCATCGTTCTGGCTGCTGGCGGCTACCCGGGCGACTACGCCAAAGGCGCAGCGATCAACGGTCTGGACGCAGCGTCAGGTCTGGAAGGCAAAGTCTTCCACGCCGGCACCGCGTTGAAGGACGGTCAGGTCGTTACTGCCGGTGGTCGTGTACTGTGTGCCACTGCCATGGGCGCCACCGTGGGTGAAGCTCAGCAGCAGGCCTACAAACTGGCCGCTGCCATCGACTGGGAAGGCTGCTTCTACCGCAAGGACATCGGCTACCGCGCCATTGCCCGTGAAAGCGGCGAAACCCAGGAGTAAGCGATCCATCAGGCCCGGCGCGGGATGCCATTCCTCGCCGGGCTGTTCGGTCGTCGCGCATCGTTATATTCTGGCATCAACCTACGAAGGGATTTCGCCGTGCGCTGGCTCAGGATTGCCATAAGCTTCACCGTCACGCTGATGACCTTGCTCTGCATGCTCCCGGCCCAGGCCGCGCAAGGCAGTGGCTGGTCGGTATTGCTTGACGATCAGGGCATCCTGCAACTGAGCGACATCCGCTCCGCTCGCTACACCAATCAATTCAGCCCCATCGAGCTTGACCGTCTGACCGCGGCCGAACCCGAGGGCGCCCTGTGGCTGCGCTTCAAACTGGCGCCGGGCAAGCACGAACAAGTGCTGCGCATCTTTGCCCCCGACCTGTCCCAACTCAATCTCTACGTGCTCGACGGCGACCGGCTGATCGAGCAACGCAATACCGGCAACGAACGGCCGCAGGCCGAACATCCTTTGCCAAGCAGCGATTTCATGCTGCCGCTGCCCCAGGCCGACAAGCCGCTGGACGTCTACGTGCGCATGGTCTCCGGCCATCAGCTGCGCCCGCACATCACCCTGCAAGCGGCAATCGAGGGCGCAGCCGATCAGAAGCAGACGCTGATTTTCGGCCTGCTGTTCGGCTGCCTCGCCATGCTCCTGCTGCACAACCTGGTGCGCTACGCCTACTCGCGCTCGCGCAGCAGTCTGTGGCTGGCGATCTGTGAAGGCCTGCTCGGACTGAGTCTGTTCCTGTTGCTCAATCTCGCCGGTCCGTGGTTGCCGAACTGGCAAGCCATTCAGACGCCGGGCGCTTATCTGGCATTGCTGCTGACGGCTCCAGCCGGATTGATGTACGCCCTGCGCTTCTTTGCACCACTGGGCCAGCATCCGCTGAACAAACTGCTGTGGGGCGACATTCTGTTGATCGTCACGTGCAGCCTGTTGCTGCTGTTCGTCAACACCTTGCCGCTGAACATCATCACCTACGCATTGGTCGCATTGGCCGGTCTGAGCATGTTGCTGGTGGGTTTCTATCACTGGCAGAAGGGCTATCGCCCGGCGCGTCTGTTCGTCGCCGCCATGATCGTGTTCAACATCGGCACCCTGGTTATCCTGCCGGCGTTGCTGGGGCTGACCCTGGTCACGCCGCAAGGCCTGATCATGACGCTGATGTTGTTCATTTGCATCAGCGGTCTGCTGATGAGCGTCGCCTTGGGCGAGCGACAGCGCAGCATCACTGAAAGTCGTTTCAGCATCAGCCGCGACCTGGCGGCAAGCAACGCCGAAATCAACGCCAAAGCCGAATTCCTCGCCAAGATCAGCCACGAAATCCGCACACCGATGAACGGTGTACTGGGCATGACCGAGCTGCTGCTGGGCACGCCGCTGTCGGTCAAGCAACGCGATTACGTGCAGACCATCCACAGCGCCGGCAACGAACTGCTGACGCTGATCAACGAGATCCTCGACATCTCCAAGCTCGAATCCGGGCAGATCGAACTCGATGACGTGCAGTTCGACCTCAACGCGCTGATCGATGATTGCCTGAGCATCTACCGGGCCAAGGCCGAGCAACAGAACGTCGAGCTGATCAGCTTCATCCAGCCGCAAGTGCCACGGGTGATCAGCGGCGATCCGACGCGCCTGCGCCAGACCTTGCTGAGCCTGCTGGAAAACGCCCTGAAGAAAACCGAAGAAGGCGAAGTGCTGATCGTCGTTGCACTGGATGAGCGCAGCAGCAAGCCGCGCCTGCGCATTGCCGTGCAGGACAGCGGCGTGCCGATGGAGCCGGAAGAGCGCGAAGCGCTGTTGCACGCCGAATTGCACAGCAAGCACTTCCTCTCGGCCAATCGCCTGGGCGGCAATCTCGGCCTGGTGATCGCGCGCCAACTGATCCGCCTGATGCAAGGCGAGTTCGGCATCAAGAGCGGCGCCACCCAGGGCAGCACTTTGTGGCTGACCTTGCCACTGGACCCGGATCGCCTCGAACATCCGACCTCCGACCTCGACAGCCCGCTGCAGGGCGCGCGGGTGCTGGTGGTCGACGATAACGACACCTGCCGCAAGGTACTGGTGCAGCAGTGCAGCGCCTGGGGCCTGAATGTCAGCGCCGTGCCGTCGGGCAAGGAGGCGCTGGCGCTGCTGCGCACCAAGGCGCATCTGCGCGATTACTTCGACGTGGTCCTGCTCGACCAGAACATGCCCGGCATGACCGGCATGCAACTGGCAGCGAAGATCAAGGAAGACCCGAGCCTGAACCACGACATTCTGCTGATCATGCTCACCGGCATCAGCAACGCGCCGAGCAAGATCATTGCGCGCAATTCGGGGATCAAACGAATACTGGCCAAACCGGTGGCCGGCTATACGCTCAAGACCACGCTGGCTGACGAGCTCAATCAACGCAACAAGGGCCAGGTCGCGTTCCAGCCGCAGGTCGTTACGGCGGCCACAGCGGCCAAAGTGCCGAGCGACTTCCGCATCCTCGTCGCCGAAGACAACACCATCTCGACCAAAGTGATCCGTGGCATGCTCGGCAAGCTCAACCTGCAACCGGACACCGCGAGCAATGGCGAAGAAGCGCTGCAAGCGATGAAGGCCCAGCGTTACGACCTGGTGCTGATGGATTGTGAAATGCCGATCCTTGATGGCTTCTCCGCCACTCAGCAACTGCGCGCCTGGGAAGTCAGCAATCAGCGCATCCGCACACCGGTTGTAGCCCTCACCGCGCACATTCTTGCCGAACACAAGGAGCGCGCCCGGCAGGCCGGCATGGACGGGCACATGTCCAAACCGGTCGAGCTCTCCCAGTTGCGCGAGTTGATCGAACACTGGGTTGCCCAGCGCGATCAGCAGAACCGGGCCACGACCCAGCCGTCGTAAACCGACAGAATCTGCGGTGCCTGATAGACTCCCCCCGACTCCATCGCCAGTGAGCTTGCATCATGCTCCATGTGTTGTTCAGCGTTTATCTGAAGATGCTGGTGCTCTACAGCCCGTTCTTCGTGTTGTCGTGCTTTATCAGCCTGACCCGTGGCTATTCGCGCAAGGAACAGCGGCGTCTGGCGTGGAAGGTCGCCCTCGCCACACTGATTTCCAGTGTGCTGCTCTATTTGTTCGGGCGGGTGATTTTCGATGTCTTCGGCATCACCGTGGACGCCTTCCGCATTGGCGCCGGCAGCGTGCTGTTCATTTCCGCGCTGGGCATGGCTCAGGGCAAACCGGCGGTGCAGGCCGACAATGTGCAGCAGGACGTGACCATCGTGCCGCTGACCATCCCGCTGACGGTCGGCCCCGGCACCATCGGCGCCTTGCTGGTAATGGGTGTCAGCCAGCCGCACTGGGACGACAAGCTCACTGCAATCATGAGCATCGCCCTGGCCAGTTTTACTGTCGGAGTGGTGCTGTATCTGTCCAATCGCATCGAGCGGATTCTCGGCGATCAGGGCTTGCAGATTGTCAGCCGCTTGATGGGATTGTTTGTTTGCGCACTGGCCGCGCAGATCATTTTTACCGGCGTGAAAGGTTATCTGGTGCCTTGAGTGTTGTTGCAGCGCAACCGCCACAACGAAACGCCGCGTACGGTCACCGTTCGCGGCGTTTTGCTATGCGGAGCGACCTCAGCGCAGCGCTGCGATCACCGCTGTCAGGCTGACCGTGGCCTCTGCGCCGCGCACAGTGGCAAACGCTTCCAGCCCTTGAGCCAGCGTGAACGTGTGTGGCCGCCCGGCAATGGGCAGCATCAGTAGCAGTGGGCGTTGTCGGTCGAAATTACGCAAGATCAGACTGTGCCCGGAGTCCGGATCGGTCAGTACCACACCGTCATCGACCCGTGACATCCACCAATGCCCGCACTCGTCCAGATCCAGATCCAGCAGGCAAGGTTCTGCCGTTTCAGCATCCGAAGCGTGTCGTCCATCGACCACGATGCAGTCCAACCGCTGGAAGGACGCTTGCGCCAGCCGATAACCCGAGGTCTGCGCACCGAAAGTCAGCAGCAGCCCGGTGACGCCATCGGGCAACAATGTTTCGATCTCTGTGATGTCATCACCTACCTCAAGCACCATGACCTCGGCGTCGCGATGGGCATAACTGTCGGGCAGCCAGACGCCGTCGTTCGGGCCGGCGCTGAAAATCAGTTGGTCGAGCGGGTCGAACAGCATCGGCTGCTTCGACCCGCGCGTACCGAGGAATGCCGACCACTGTCCGTCACTGCGCCCGGCCAGATCAAACAGCCGGTCAAGTTGCGGCAGGTAATACAGATAGCGTCCGGTTGCACTTGCCACTTGTATGACAGGCGCGTGGGCATGCCCTTGCAACAATGCTCGCAGGCGTGCACGTAACTGTTCATCGCTCTGCCCCGGCACATGAGACCAGCGATTTTCCACGCCAACGATCATTGCCGGCTGGTTATCCAGCAATTGCAGATGCACCCCGTCGAGGGTCTGCGCCTCCAGCCCTTCACCCTGGCGCCGCACCTCAGCAAAGTCCATGACGTCCAGACCTTTTCAGGCCGGTCGAGCACCTCCGGTTTCAGCAAACGATGGTCAGCGGCAAACACTCCCCGCAGTGCTTCGATCGCCATCAGCGGCTGGCGATAAAGTTGTCCGGCGCTGACCTCAAGCAACCAGACAGCGCTTTGATCCGGGGTCAGACCGAGCAGCGCCAGCTCCTTGCCCTGACCGATATCGGCCACAGCGACTTTGCCATCGACACACCACACAGTCAGGAACGCCTGACCTGCCCCATCTCGTAAACCGAAGACCGGGAACGGCAGCAACGCTGCGACCGTGGCCAGCGAGGGCAATGCGCTCAACCAATCGGGATTTCGCTGCAGCCAGCGCTGCCCAACGCCGGCGAACCGGAGAATCGAGGGTTTATCGGCCTGATCGAGCCATGCCTCATCGCTTCTGTGCGCAAGGGAAGGTACCCCGTACTGAAACACAATCACGTCGTCGATCGCTGCCGCTGCCGGCGCGTCGACGATATCGACCTCGAACAGACGGCCGTCATCCTTGGTCGCAAGGTAGCGCTGGTCCGCCAGGTTGATTTCGACCACATCGTGTTCGATCACCACATTCTGCCAATGACCGACACGGGGTTCGATGCCGCGGCTGATCGTCCGCTCCTGCTGGCTATAGAACAGCACCGCGTTGTTTTCAGGGCTGGACGGCATCAGCATCAACAAGTCTTCGGGCCAGGACAGGTCTTGCCTGGCCTGAATGCACTTGCCCGTCGTCTTGTTCAGCCAAGCCCTGTCGCGCAACTGCGACCCGGCATAGCCCTCGACAACAATGAACGGAGCACAAGACCAATCACTGCTGCTGGCGGCCATGTCTGACGAGACGCTCATGTCCGGGGCATCGGTTTGTCGAAGCGCTTCACGCGGCTCGAACCGATAGTCCTCGGCGGCAAAAGCGATCTGGCAAGCGGTCAGTTCTACATGCTGCCCGCTAATCCGGTACTCGACCGTGGTGGTGCCATGCAACGCTTCTGCCGTCAGCTTCTGCGCAATCCGCAGCGCTCCATCGGCTTGTTGTCGGCAGCCGATGATGGTCGAACCTGTACGTGGATTTTTCAGACGGTAGCGATGCTGGACAGTGCCGGTCAGCACATCGACCCGCCATACCGATGGATGATCGGGATGGTAGAACCACGCATGGCCGGCGTTGACGCCTGCCAGAACCACACCCTCGTTCACCTCCAGCGGCAGGTTACGCGCGAACAGCACCCGATCCCGCGCAGTGTCGTAATAGCCGGTAGTCACCACTGGCCGGTTCGGCGAATCGAACGGCACTCTGAAGTTACGCAACGGCAAATAGGCTGCGGTCAGTTGCCCGCTTGCGACCTGAGCGCGCAAATAACGCTGCACCGGCGCCGGGATGCCGCTGGCGGTCATGGTTGCGCTACGCAGTTGAGTCGCAGCGTTGTTTTCGTAGTCGAGGACAACGGCGATCAGATGCAGGCTGCGGCCCGTCCAGTCGATCCGGAACAGCCCCTCGGCCAGCTCGATGACGCCGTCAAAACGATTCAACACGAGGCCATCGACCAGCATGTCAGGTGCGCTGTCGATGCTGTCCCGTGGTTTTGCACGAAAGCTGACCTGTTCGACCCGGGCCCAGGACGCTTGCACCGTCCAGGTCACCCGTTCCCAGCCCTGTGCTTGTTCGAAATTCACCGCCAGCAGGCCTGGCACCAACCGAATCCGGAATTGCCCCTGCGGTGCGGTGATCCGGTAGGCAATCTTCTCGCGCCACTCTGGCGGCAGGTCCGGAACCAACAGCTGACTGACCTCTGCGCTCAACTGCAGCTTGATCGTCGTGGCCATGAATACCGGATGCAGCTTGTAGAGTATGTGCGGCGCTAATGGCGTACTGAACAGGTAAAACACCCGGTTACCGAGCGCGTCATATTCCAGCTGATGTGCCAGGCGGTCGTGCAACCGCGGGTAGCGGGTTGTTGAAAAGGGCACGGTCCCGGCGCTGCCGAGTTGATATTCATAGCCGTAGTAACAGATTGGCGAACAAGGCAGCACCACCATCGTGGGCAAAGTACCCCAGACGCTGCCGACAGCAGGACGTTGAAAGGCTATGGGGATGTTGATCGCAGCATGCCGCGTGGCAGGATCATCGTCGTATTGCGGCAATTCCAGTGCACTGCCCTTCCAGGGGTAAAACTTCTGCCCTTCGAACGCCACCCTTCTGCTGTGCAGATCCACCTCAGTAATCACTGCCAGTGCGGGGAACTGCAAGACCGCACCAACGCTTTCGTAAGACTGCTGATAAGCGTCGTGAATCTGCGAGAGGTGCTCGCCGATGGCCGCAGCCTTGTCCATGATCTGCCCGAGATTGCTGGCAATCGCGGTCACCCCGATACCGACGCCCAGTAGCGGCACGGACAGCGCTGCGGCGAACGCGCCCACCGTTCCGCCCGCCGCCAGGGCGACAATATCCAGACCCAGGGCCGCCGTATTGAACGCCAGGGACGTGGAGAATCGCGCTCGCTGCTCATGATTCTCTGCCTGCGTCAGGTTGTAGATGTCGAAGCCGATATTGGCCACGGAAAATGCCACCCCGACGCCCGTGGCGGCCTGCCCGGCCAGACGTGCGGAGAACGAGGCCTGCTGCAACGCCCGCTCGGCCACCGCTAAATGGCGCACCAACTGGATGACCTGCACTGCATCGCTGGCCACACCAAAGCCCAGCTGTGCATAACTGACGTACACCTGAAGTTGCAGGGCGACGGTCAGTGTCGGCGCTGTATCGCCAGCGCGGTACTCGCGCTGGCGCATTTCACTGATCAGCGTCTGGATCGCAAAGGCGAAACTGAGTCGGCTGCCACCGTCGTGATCAGCCGTCTGCCCGGGCCTGGCCGCACCGCCCTGCACGAGTCGTTCGACGTATTGCCTGATTTTCTGAAAGCGCGAATCCCGGGTGCTGACCGTCCGGGCATTTTGCGCATTGCGCAGATCCATCAGCGTAATGCTGTGGCCGCCGTCGGCGTTTTTGCTGTGGGTATCGAGCAACGGCACGTAATCACGCGCCAGGTTGTGCTCACGGCGCAAACGCTCGGTCGCCTGCTCGAGCTCGCTGGCCCAGTAGCGTGCGTCCAGTTGCGCGAGACCGACGCCCAGTCGAGCGTTTTCCCCAAGAGATCGGGTACGGGCCAGCGCTTGCTTGTGCCAGATCGAGGCTCCCTGCGGATCGGCCAGCGCAACGTTGTGCAAAAAACTGTCCACGCGCAGATCCGATGACAGCCTGCGTTCGGCGATCGCCGCAGTGTCCAGCTCAGTGACGGTGAACTGCGCCGTGGCCATCTCACCCAGACCATAAAGCTTCGCCAGCGCGTTATCGTCCGCGCTCAGATAACGCTCTACGCCACGTTGCAACTGCGCGCCATCGGCAAATCCGTAGAGGGCGAAGTTGGGATCGTAGAAGCGATAGGCCGCGTGCTCACCGGTTCGCACTTTGGCCAGCAGCAGGGCGTGGTCGCCAGTGTCGAGCAGCAGCACCGCAGGCGCCGCACTGGCGTCCAGCGCGGCGATGATGCTGTCCAGGCGTTGCACGCCGCGAACGCTGCCGACCTCGCCGGTGGGCAAGGCGCGCAGTTCGTCCAGCGCACTGCGCAACGCCCGCGATCCAAGTTCGTCGGGACTCGCGCTGGCGCTGGCGACATGCCCGACCAACGCCCGTTCCGCCGGCTCGCCGGCTGCCACTGCGGCGCCCATCAGCAGCGCCAGCGGATAACAGCGGCGCCCCGGGTCGCCCGCGTTGTGCTGCAACAGATCCTGCGGCAACTGCTTGACCGACACCGCGCCGGCCTTGAAAAAGATGTCACGCACTTGTCCGCTGCGCTGCAGGATCTGCGTGCGAAACTCCCGCTGCGCGCTGTGCTTGATCTGGCCGATACGTTCGCCCCACTGGCGCAGCGTCAGCGGCTCGGACATGGCTTGAACCTTGAGCTCGCGGGTCGTCGATGTGGCCGTCGGCAGGTCGCGTCCCAGCCCGTTCTCGAACGCCGCCGAGCGGCGCTGGCGCACGGCTTTTTCAATCGCATCGTAGCGCGCGAAAGTGCCGTCACGGTCGGTGGCGATGGCCAGGTCGCGCACCTGTTGCCAGGTATCGGCGAACCCGACATCGTCCACGCTCGTTGCGCCGAAAATCCCCCCGAGCACGACTCGCATCGCGGGGCTCAGTTGTTCCAGCGGCAGCGTACCGTGGGCGATCCGGCTGAACAGTTCGTTGAGATGGCTGACCGATTCCGCACCATGGGAGGTCGGCACAACCACAGGTCCTTGCGCCAGCACTTGCTGACGGGCGTCGAAGTCGATGACCACGGCTTGAGCGAAATTGACCTCCCCGCTCAACTTGTCTCGCATCGCTCGAATGAACGGCTCGCCCAGATCATCCATCAAGCGTTGCAGCACTGAGGTCAACAGCACCGGTTTGCCCTCGACAACGGGCCAGCCGCGCTCGAAGGTCAGGCTTCGATCGCTGAGCAGGTTGGACAAGCGTCCGGCATAACGAGACTTGAGCTTTCCCTCGGCCCACCGGGCGTGTTCCTTCTCCAGCCAGTCTTTTTCCGTGCCCCTGACGATCCAGCCGGAAATGGTTTCCTCTTCGGTATTGACGTTGTAGCCCTCGCGCAGACGCTGTTGCGCCAGCACCTGACGAGTGAAAAACGGATCGCAATTGGCTTCGATATATTCATGTAATCCGGCGAGTGCCGCGCCCGGGCCGGTGAGCGTTACCGTACCCGCCGCGTCATTGCGGATACCGTCCCGATAATAGGTGACAACCGCTTTAAGCAATTGGTAGGCATAAGCTTCATTCCAGCTGGTGAAGTTCGACCTGACCAACATCTCTTCAATGACTGTCGCCGCGACCGTGGTCAGGGTCTCACCGTCGGCCCATCCAGTTGCCGAGTTGGCCATGCGCTTTTCAACTTCAGCGAGCACGTCGTAATTAAGCCGAATGACTTGCATGATCGACATCGTCATGCCGCTGCCCGGCTGGGCGATGAAATGAGCGTTCATTTCTTCATTGATTTGCAGCCCCATGCGAAAGCCGTTCTCCGCAGCCTCCACGACTTTTGGCGCTATGAACAGTTCAAGGACGTCGGGTTTGCTGCGAGCAAAATCCTCGAGAAGTTGTTTATGTTGCTCTGGAAGACTGTCGGTCCTGTCAGGGTAATGCTGCGGATCGCGCCCCGGCATCAACTGCGGATTGTTGTTCAACAGAAGTTGCAGGACTGCGATTTTCTGCGTCTGACTGTAATCAGTGATATCGACACCGCCCAACTTGTCGAGCAGTGGCGGCAGATAATCCATGTCGGTATAACGCCCGCCTTCACGAAATTCCGCCTGCAAGCGCACCACATCGCTCGCTGCGGCGAAGTTGCCGCGCATCGACACTTCGCGCTGGTAAACGTCCGCCAACAAGTCATCGGCAAAGGCGTGAGTGACATCGCGTAATTGCAGATCCGGACCCACCATCGCCAGATGGCTGTCGAGGCAGCGCTGACGAAAAGCCTGCAGCGACGCGCGGTCCTTGCCATAAGCACGCACCATCAGATCGATGCGTGCTTCATCGGTCCGCCCCTTCCACCTCGGCTGGCTGAGGTAGTCGAACATCTGCTGTTTCAACACCCGTGCACGCTCTTCAATCATCGTCGCCAATTGCGCGGCATGGTTGAGCTGGTCGCCACCGGTCGTCATGACATCAGCCCCGGCACTGTCGAGGATGACCCGGTTCATCTCGAAAGCCAGCAACGCATCGCTGTCGTACCAGAGATTGAAGCGGTAACCCTCCGCCGCCATCACCTGGCGCCAGATATTCATGTAATCGCGCTGATTGACCCCGACTTCGCTTCCGCCAACCCAGACGAAATGGATGACTTTCGGCACCGGCCGGGTCGGCCCCGACAACATTTCCACGGTCGTCGAAAGCCGTGACAGATAACGTTGCAGCCCTCGCGCAATGTCATCGACAACCACCGGAACAGGGTTTTTTTTGCGTTTCAACAGCACTGCAAGTTGCTCTTGAAACAGGCTCGCCAGGGTCAACAACGACACCGGGTCGGTCGTTTGACCGGCTTGCTGGTAATAGTCGTTCAGCGCTTGATATTGGGGGGTGGCAGAAAGCTCCCGCAATGCTTTTGAGAGTACGGAATACTCTTGCGCAGAAATGAATGCTCGCCCGAACGAGTAATCGTTTTTTAAAGCCATCACACACTCCTTGTTTACTTAATGGCCCATTGACGCGCGCACTTTCGCGCCGCTGCAGAGCGGTAAATTGATTTGAACGACACTCGACAAGTGCTATGAACACAGCACCCTAGTGGGCGAATACGCGCCACACAAACAACAAGGAATACAAAGCTTGTCCCCGGCAATATCTGATAACACCGAAGCACTATGCTGTAACGGCTGCGAAATAATTAGCGGACCGGCGCGACCGTCGGGCAAAAAAAATGGCCCTGCCCTGTGGGGCATGACCATTGTTTATTGCTGGTGGAAAACAATTGAAACTTCAATCGGACTTACAACCGCTCAAACTTTCCCAAAGCTGAATATTGAATGAGCGGAGGGCTTTTCAGGAAAGCGGTTTTTCACCATACCAACGCGGCGTATAAACCCATTCACCGCCCCCGGCACGGGCGAAGGTGCAGGTGGTCGAAGAGCCGATCAGCACCATGGTGCGCATGTCCACCTGTTCCGGTGTCAATGCGCCCAGGGTCGTGGTGCGCAGCGTCTGCCCCGGCCGGCCGATGTCCCGACCGAGCACCACCGGTGTTTCAGGCGAGCGGTGCTGCGCAACGATCTCCAGTGCGCGGCCCAGTTGCCACGGGCGCGCCCGGGAAATCGGGTTGTAGAACGCCAGGGCCAGATCCGCTTCGGCGGCCAGATCCAGACGTTTCTCGATGATCGCCCAGGGCTTGAGGTTGTCCGACAGCGACATCACACAGAAGTCGTGGCCCAGCGGCGCACCGGCCTGAGCCGCAGTGGCCAGCGAGGCGGAGACGCCGGGGAGGATTTCCAGATCAACGCTGTGCCACGCCAGATCGTCCGATTCGTGCAGGGCTTCGAGCACCGCAGCGGCCATGGCGAATACGCCCGGGTCGCCCGAGGAAACCACGATCACCGAGCGGCCTTCGGCGGCGAGCCTGAAGGCATGGCGGGCACGCTGCATTTCTTCACGATTGTCGGTGCAGTGCTGCACCTGATCGTCGCGGAACGGGCCGGCCATGCGCACGTAGGTTTCATAGCCCAGCACATCGGTGGCGCGGGCCAGTTCGGCTTTCACCGCTGGCACCATCAGTTCGGCGGCGCCGGGGCCAAGACCAATGACCGCGAGGCGACCGCGCGGGCGGCCGATCTGCGCGACGTCCAGCGGTTGCTCGGCAATCGCGATCGCCAGATGTTCTGCGCTGATCACGGTCGCCGCTGGCACTGCCACGCGGGCCAACGTCTGAAGATCGCTTTGCGCCGCGACGAAGCGCAGTGGCACGCCCAACTCGAGCGCAGCTTCGCGCAAAGTCGATGCGGCCATTTCAGCGTCTGCTGCCACCAGACACGCCAGTGCCGGCACGGCGACACTGGCCTGTTGCAACGCAGCGCGAACGGCGTTCGGCAGATCCGCCACGTCAGCGCTCACTGCCACCGCCACACTGCGCGGGTAAATCAGCAATTCATCGGCGCTGGCCACCCGCTGCACACTGCTCACATGAATCGACCGCTGCGCCTGCGGATCCTGCGGCAACTGCGCCTGATCGAGCCATGGCGCCGCGCCTTCGATGCGCACGCTGTGCCCGGCGAGCAGGTCGGAAACGAAGCGTTTGCCCGATTCCAGATCCGCCAGTGCGTAGCCGCTTGGCGGATTGAGCAGGCAGGTACCAAAGCGCAATTCGCCGCTGGTGGTGATCGCCGGCGCCACTTGCAACGCCGCCGCGATGTCCCGGGCCATGACGTTGACCCCACCGAGTCCACCCAGCAATGGCACCACCGCGCTGCCGTCTTCGGCCACCGCCAGCACCGCTGGTTCGGCGCCTTTCTCCAGCAACAGCGGCGCCAAGGTGCGAATGACAATGCCGGCCGCGCACAGGGCAATGATCGGCGTGTCCTGTTGATACAACGCGCGCAGGGTCGCGCCGAATTCCTGATAGCTGCTGTCGGCGCCTTCAACCCGTCCGGCAAGGCCATGGATTTGCGCCGCCGGGTAGACCTGCTGAATGCGCCGCGCCGTCGCGAGGCTGCCCTGGCCGAGAATGACGATGGCGGGAGTCGCTTGGCTCATCAACCTTGCCACCGTTCGCCCGGGACGATGATCAGCGAGAAGTACGGCGAGGACATCGGCTCGACCTGATCCATCGGCACGATCTTCTGGTTGGCCATGGTCGCGCGCTCGACATACAACGCACGCTCGGCGAGGCCGAGTTCTTCCAGCACCTGACGGACCTTGGGAAAGTTGCGCCCCAGTTTCATGATCACCGCCGCATCGGCATCGGCCAGACGCCGTTTCAGTTCTTCGTGGGGCAGCACGCCGGAAAGCACCGACAGGCTCTGATTGCGATACACCAGCGGCGCGCCGAGCACCGAAGCGCCGCCGAGCATCGAGCACACGCCGGGCACCACTTCGGCCTCGTAACGGCTGGCGAGACGATCATGCAAATACATGTAGGAGCCGTAGAAGAACGGGTCGCCTTCGCAGATCACCGCTACGTCGCGGCCGGCGTCCAGATGCTCGGCGACCGCCACAGCGGCTTCGTCGTAGAAATCACTGATCACCTGCTCATACGACAGCGGCGCCGGCAACGCCTCGGTGGTCACCGGATAGACCAGCGGCAGCAGGTTCTGCGCCTCGACCAGATGCGCCTCGATGATCCCGAACGCATTGCCCTTCTTGCCCTTGGCCACGAAATACGCGACCACCGGCGATTCGCGCAGCAGGCGCAAGGCTTTGACAGTGATCAGTTCCGGATCACCGGGGCCGACACCGAGGCCGATCAGACGTCCTTTGGCCTGCATCATTCGATCTCCGTGGCGAGGGCATTGACGGCGGCCGCGGCCATGGCGCTGCCGCCCAGCCGACCCTGCATGATCACGAACGGCACGCCGCGACTGTCGGCGGCCAGCGCCGCTTTCGATTCGGCAGCGCCGACGAAGCCGACCGGGAAGCCAAGGATCAGTGCCGGTTTCGGCGCGCCGGCGTCGAGCATTTCCAGCAAGTAGAACAGCGCGGTCGGTGCGTTGCCGATCACCACCACACTGCCTTCGAGGTGCGGGCGCCACAGTTCCAGCGCGGCAGCCGAGCGGGTGTTGCCCAACTCGCGGGCGAGCTCCGGCACGCTGTCGTCGCGCAAAGTGCAGATCACTTGGTTATTGGCCGGCAGGCGCGTGCGGGTCACGCCTTCGGAGACCATCCGCGCGTCGCAGAGAATCGGCGCACCGGCCGCCAGTGCATCGCGCCCGGCCTTGCCCGCGCCCTCGGAGAATTGCAGACCGTCGATGGCCTCGACCATGCCGCAGGCGTGGATCACTC
This sequence comes from Pseudomonas sp. S2_A05, assembly GCF_054668485.1. Lineage (NCBI taxonomy): Bacteria > Pseudomonadati > Pseudomonadota > Gammaproteobacteria > Pseudomonadales > Pseudomonadaceae > Pseudomonas > Pseudomonas sp. S2_A05. The sequence continues at coordinate 5,441,026 of NZ_CP162775.1, read as the reverse complement.
GCACCGCAAGTTTTTCCAGATCGGCGGGAATGCGCGCCAGATTGGCCTCGCGGCGAATGATCGCGAAGGAGTTGCGATAGATCTCCTGACCGTCGCGGATGTAATCAAGCATCAAGGGGGCTCCGGGAGCGGGCGTCGAGCAGGGTCGCGGCCGCTTCAATAGTAAGATTGCAGGCGTGCAGCGTGCCGAATCCGGGCTGTGCTGCATCGCGAAAATAGAGGTCGTAATGACCGGGGGCAACGGCCAGCAGCGTCGCTGGCGCGCAGTGGGCGGCGGCGCAGGAGCGCGAGCAACCCGACAGGTGCACGCTGAGGCCTGCGGGCAGCAGAGGTGCAAGTTGCCGGGCATCCTGTTTGGTGTCGGCAAGGCCTTTGCCGCAGCCATCGGCGCCGGTGCAGGCGATCAGGCGAGCCAGTGGCTCGGCCTCGGTCGTCAACAGGCCCAACGCCCGCAACTGCTCAAGCACGTTGTCGGTATCAGTGGCTTTCACGTTCGGCAGCAGCAGGCTCTGCCACGGCGTGAAGCGCAGACTGCCATCGCCAAATTGACGGGCCAGTTGTGCCGCGCCCCGCAGCATCGCCGGATCAAGTCGGCCCAGTGGCGGCACCGCGCCGACGTAGCAGCGACCTTGCGTGTTTTGCTGATGAGCGCCGATGTGCAGCGCGTCTGCCGACGTCGGGCGCTGCCAATTGCTGATCGCCTTGAGCGATACGCGCTCGCGCAACGACTCAAGGAACGCGAGCCCGGGCAACTCGTCGAGCAGATGGCGCATCCGTGTTTGCTCTGGCCGGGCCAGGTCGAGGAACAACTCCAGCGCGGCGACCACCAGTGCGTGAGCATTGTCCAGGCTCACAGCGCCGAGAGGGCGATCGGTCGGGCAACCGGCCAGACCGAATGCCCAGAGGATTTCCCCGTCACGTTCGAACGCTGACAGCCACAGATCATGCGGATGTTCGAGCATCGCCAGCGCTTCGCCGCCATCGAGTTGCACGGCGAACTTGGCGCTCAACTTATGGAAACGTGGATGGCATTGCAGCGTGTCGAGGATTTGCCCGGCGAGCGGGCGTGTATCGATACGCATCTGCCGATCGACTCCGGCGGCCGGGCTGAGCATCAGATTGCGCACATCGTCGCCGGCAGCGTTCTTTGGCCCGAGGCCAGCGGCCAGCAAGCGCTCGATCAGCGCCGCCGATTGCGCACCGATACCACGAATCTGCAGGTTGCCGCGATTGGTCGCTTCGATCGCACCGCTCGCAAACGCTTCGGCGGCAGCGGCCACCGCATCGGCCTGATCGGCACTGATCGAACCGCCATCAAGCTTGATCCGGCAGATACCGCCGTCCAGTGCCTGGACGATACGCAGCAACCCCGGGCAGGCCGAGGGGCGTAAGGCAGTGGACATCGGGCGTTCGTTCAAGGGGCTGACCGGTTGTGTGGCAGAAGCGCTTCGCGGGCGAAGGCGCAGTATTATGCCTGCTTTGCCCACCGGTATGAAAAGTCTGCCCTCTGTCTCGACCGGTGGGGCAGGCAGGCGTCAGTTGTTGCCTCTGCCGCGCTCAGGTCAGGGCGATAATCTGCTTTTCGCGCCGCTCACCCAATAACGCAATAATCCTGGCTCTCGAGAAACAGTAATCATCGGCATCTATAAGAGCCTTGTAGCAATCAACAGCAACGTTGCCCACTATCTGCTCGGCATTGAAGCGTCGCTCAAGCACATTGCCCGGAACAGGCTCTTTGACGGCAAACGAAATGACGACCATCGTAATTGTTGATCCCTTGGATACGCTGCCAAGCATGAAGCGAATCGACTTGCCCTCTTGCAGAGTATTTCGCTGAAGCAACTCAAGGGCCGCACCGTTGCTCTCCAGTTGCGAGGTCAGATTGGCAATTACCTGTTGGTTCAAAACTGCCGGCGCCCAACCTTGCAAGAGTTCTTGAGCCAACTCCAGCAGAGTAAAAGTATCGGGCGTAGTGACCGGCGCGCTGATAACCGGATCGTCGAAAAACAAAGCACCGGTGACTTTCAAAGCCGTTTTATTGGCGTCATTCCATGCCTCGTATTCAACAGCACCGGGAACTTTATGCGAGGCGACCGTTTGTGAATAAAGCAGCGCATCGAGACTGTCGTTAATGTCAGATGCCGACAGCTCTTTACTCACCAGCACTAATGCCCCTGCGCATACGAAAACCTTCGAAATCGCGAACATTTGCATCTCCCACAAAAAAACCAGAGGCTTGCGCCTCTGGCATTAATCACTTTCAGACCGATTGGCCAAATTCGTAGCTGAGCGCTTTCTCACGCTGCTCAGTCAGAGCCTTGACAATCAACGGTTCAACCATTGCATAGTCTTCCTCATCCATATACATAGTGGCGCCAGCGTTATAAATCTCCACAGCAGATGTTGCCCATTCTACAAACAGTACTTTGGTAGGTTGAGCCGAAGCCAGATATTGCACAGCGGCGATTGCCAGGGTGATACCACCCTCATCATCCTGCGAAGCCGCACTCATGCAAAAGTTGCCACCTTCGGCTTTCTTCGAGTTGTTCTCGAACAGCGTCAGGGCCTGTGGTTCATTTTTCAGTGCATCCATGGTCGCATCTGCCACAGAGGACAATACTTTAAGGGCTGCCTGGCCCTGTCCTACTGCTGCACCAACAGCGGTATGCAGAACAGAAAGGACAACATTATCCATGGTCAATTTTTGCGAAGTAGCGGTATATCGATTATAAGGCTGGCTGAAAGCAAACCAGCCAGCCAGTTTCATCAATCGCATAAACTCGTTATAGCGCTGTTCCTTTTGGTTGGACGCCGGATATTTGAGCAAGGCAACCAGATCGGCATACATGTAGGTGTTTTTAACGATTCGCTTGCTGCGTTTGGACATGCTTGCATCAAAGCCTGCAATACCCGAGCCCATGATTGCAGCATTCAGTTCATCTTTATCAATCGGCAAGCTACTGCCAACACTTGCCGAACGCGAGCGCAGCACTGGCTGCGCAGCGATAAACTCATTGGTTTGTGCAATCAAACTAAACCGCTCAACAGCGGAGATTACATCTTTATTCAGCTCAGTCATAAATGAATTCCTTTCATGATTAAAACACCGACTTGGTGTGGAAAACAAACTAACCACAGCACCGGAGTTAATCAAATCGAAAATCCATGCATTTAATTTCAGACCGTCATACAAACCATCAAACAAAGCTGTACAACTAATATCAAGCGCCCCGAGCCAACTCAATTTCACGCGTGCGCATATCAAGCACTGCAGCAGCCAACTGAAGCCGATTTTCATTTATCGCGGCAGACCTGATCAAAAAGCGCCTGGAGCGGATATCAAGCTCCGAACCCGTATGCTGAATAGTCCAGAACAAATAGGTAGAGGACCACTTCGCATCAAGCAAGCGAACATTACTGACGACAATCTCCAACTCCCTATTGAAATTGTACTGAGCAGGAGAAAAACGAAAATCGCTCCATTCCCGAGCGCTGCCTCTAAATACGTCTATGGCGTCCGAATGTGTCTCAAGCATATGGAACGCTTCCTTCATTAGCGCGACTTTCTCCCGACTTAGTTGTTGCGACAAGGATCGCGCCCAGACGTCCAGCGCATTGCCGGTAAAGTTCTTGTCAACATGGATTACCGGAGCTTGCTCCAGGCTCCAGCCGACAGACCAAAGCACCCCGGAATAATATTCGAACCAAGCAGCTGGCTCACTGTTTCTGTTATGACGCAAATCGGCTCTGTATTCTGCCCAGCGCATACTGTCTTTGACGAATCGTTTGTCTTCCGCAGTCAACCCGGAAAAGTAGGACAACAGATTATTCCCCATCACCGTCGCACTGCCTTGGTCGGGCAGTGCTGAGATACTGTTCAAAACATCGCTCATTTCAATTATCCATTCGATTATTCAATTTACTAAAAAAGTACCTTCCGGATAGCCACAAGCACTTCCAGCGGAACGCCAATTCAATACTTGCGAAGAACTCGAAAAATCACAAAAGACAATGTAAACATTCAATGTCGGCGCTCCTCAAAAAAGGACAGCAGCCAGTTATCGATTGTCGCGTTATCATGTCGCCCGCTTCGCTGGACGCAGGATCTGGAGTATGAAATGGGCGATTGGCTGACCGTTGTGGGTATTGGTGAAGACGGCTTCAAAGGCCTGGGCAAGAACGCCCGGCGTGCTCTGATGGGCGCCTCGCGGATCGTCGGCGGCCAGCGTCAGCTGGATCTGCTGCCGCCGTGCATCGGCGGCGAGCGGCAATTGTGGCCGAGTCCGTTTTCCCTCGCGCCGGTGCTCGAGTCGCGTGGCGAGCCGGTCTGCGTGCTGGCCAGCGGTGATCCGATGTTCTACGGCGTCGGTGCCAGCCTGGCGCGTCAGGTGCCGAGCGCCGAGATGGCGATCATTCCCGCTCCTTCGTCCTGCGCACTGGCGGCGGCGCGCCTGGGCTGGCCGTTGCAGGAGGTGACGATTGTGTCGCTGGTGGCGCGTCCGCTGGCGGCGCTCAATGCGCATCTGTTCAGCGGCGTGCGTCTGTTGTTGCTGAGCAATGACGGCAGCAGCCCGGCCGCCGTTGCGCAATTGCTCTGCGAACGTGGTTTCGGCCCAAGTCGCATGACTGTTCTGGAGCATTTGGGCGGCGACGCCGAGCGACGTATCGAACGCAGCGCCAGCAAATGGAGCGATGCGGCGGTCGCCGACCTCAACGTCGTCGCTGTCGAGTGCCTGGCCGACCCCGGTGTTACCGGCCTGTCACGCCTCGCCGGTCTGCCCGATTCGGCGTTCCGTCACGACGGCCAGCTGACCAAGCGCGACGTGCGCGCCATCACCCTCGCCCGCCTGGCGCCGAAGCCCGGCGAACTGCTCTGGGATGTCGGCGCCGGCAGCGGTTCGATCGGCATCGAGTGGATGCGTGCGCACCCGAGCTGTCGCGCCATCGCGGTCGAGGCCGACGAGGGCCGTCAGCAATTGATCGAACACAACCGCGATGCGCTGGGCGTACCCGGCTTGCACCTGATTCGCGGCAAGGCGCCGCAAGCGCTCAATGGCCTTGAACGTCCAGACGCTGTTTTCATCGGCGGCGGCGTCACCCGTGAGGGTGTATTCGAGACCTGCTGGGACCAGCTCAAGCCCGGCGCCCGTCTGGTGGCCAACGCCGTGACCCTGCAAAGCGAAGTCACCCTGATGCACTGGCGCGAACAATACGGCGGTGAGCTGACGCGCATTCATGTCGCCCAGGCGCAACCGCTCGGCGAGTTCGACACCTGGCGTCAGGCATTGCCGATCACCCTGCTGGAACTGGTCAAACCCCTCGATGCGTGACGAAACCGCCGAACAACCCGCGCCCCTGCGCAGCGGCCTCACCACCGGCAGCTGCGCCACCGCCACCAGCCTCGCCGCCGCGCGCCTGTTGCTCACCGGCATCAGCGCCGACGCGGTGCACATCACGCTGCCCAAGGGCAAACAGGTGCAGATGCGCCTGGAGTTCTGCCGCTTGAGCGAGGGCGGCGCCGAGGCCGGTACGATCAAGGATGCTGGCGATGACCCTGACGTCACTCACGGCGCCCTGCTCTATTCACAGGTGCGCCTGTCCGCCGAACCGGGAATCCACTTCAACGCCGGTGTCGGCGTCGGCACGGTGACCCGACCCGGCCTGGTATTGGCCGTCGGCGAGCCGGCGATCAATCCGGTGCCGCGCAAAATGATCAGCGATCACCTCGCCTTGCTCGCCGCCGAAACCGGTTATGGCGGCGGCTTCGAAGTCACAGTCAATGTCGAGGGCGGCGCAGAACTGGCGCTGAAAACCATGAATCCACGGCTGGGCATTCTTGGCGGCCTGTCGATCCTCGGCACCAGCGGCATCGTCCGGCCATTTTCCTGCGCCGCTTACATCGCCTCGATTCATCAGGGCATCGACGTAGCGAAAACCAATGGTTATCTGCACATCGCCGCGTGCACCGGCAACGCCAGCGAAGACACCATGCGCCGGGTCTATGACCTGCCGGAAATCGCCCTGATCGAGATGGGTGATTTCGTCGGTGCGGTGCTCAAGCATCTGCGCAAAGTACCTGTGGATAAACTCAGCCTGTGCGGCGGCTTCGGCAAGATCAGCAAACTCGCCGCCGGGCATATGGATCTGCACTCACGGCATTCGAGCATCGATTTGCCGCAACTGGCCGAGTGGGCGGCGGCGATTGGCGCGGATGCGGCATTGCAACAAGGCATTCGCGAAGCCAATACCAGCCAACAAGCCTTGGCCATGGCCAGCGCGGCGGGCATCGCTTTAGGGGATGAGGTGTGTCGCCACGCATTGAATTTCGCCCGCAGCGTGGTACCGGCACAGGTCCAGGTCGAGGTGTTTGCCATTGATCGTCAGGGCGGGATTGTCGGGCATGCCGGAGGTTTTGTATGAAGCGGATCTTGTTGCTCGGCGGCGTGACTGAAGCGCTGGCGATTGCCCGCACGCTCGGCCCGCAACATATCTACAGCCTCGCCGGCGTTGGCCGGGTGCCGAGCGATTTGCGCTGCCAGGTTCGGGTCGGCGGCTATGGTGGCGCTGAGGGTCTGGCGCAGTTCATCGCCGATGAACGCGTCGATCTGCTGCTCGACGCTACACACCCGTACGCCGCACAAATCAGCGCCAACGCCGCCCGGGCGGCACAGCTTGCCGGCATTCCCTGCTGGGCCTTGCGCCGCCCCGCCTGGCAGCCGCAAGCAGGCGATGACTGGCGCGAGGTCAGTGACTGGGCCGAACTGATCACAGCGCTGCAACCGTTCCACCGCCCGCTGTTCACCCTCGGCCGCGAACCGCTGCAACACCTCGACGAAATCCCCGCCCACCAGTTCTGGACTCTGCGCGCTCTCGACGTTTATCCCGGCAACACGCGCTGCGAAGTGATCGGCGCCCGTGGGCCGTTTCTGCTGGAAGACGAGCGAGCGCTGTTCGAGCGCCGGCAGATCGATGTATTGATCAGCAAGAACAGCGGCAGCAGCGCCACCGAGCCGAAGCTTGAAGTGGCGCGCGAGCGTGGCGTTCCGGTGCTGGTGTTGAAGCGCCCGGGGTTGCCGGGGGTTGATCGGGAGTTTGAATCAGTCGCTGAAGTCCTCGCTGCCCTTTCCCACTGAATCGGCACGGCCCTTTGTGGGAGCGAGCCTGCTCGCGAAGACGTCCGCACCGGCAGCCCATCAGTGCCTGACAAATCGCTTTCGCGAGCAGGCTCGCTCCCACAGGAACCGTGGATGTTGCTGATATCTGTGCACACTCACAAAATTTGTGGGAGCGGGCTTGCCCGCGAAGGCGTCAGGTCTGGCACTGCAAATTCAAGTAGCTACACTCCTTTAACAGCTCAATGCGACACCAAACCGCACGACGCTTTTTTACTTATCGGCCCTGATCAGGCTAAATGGGCCGCGCCTGATCGCCCACCCAACGGACCTGTCCCATGAACCGACGCCGGTTAGCATTTGCCTGGATCGCCTGCTTTGCAGTGCTGTTCAACATGCTCGCCATGCCGCTGAGCGGGGCGATGGCGCAGGCGGCCAGTTCACCGGCCGAGCAGATACTCTGGAGCAGTTTCTGCACCGGCAGCGGCATGAAGATGGTGGCGATCGACATCGGTGCCACGGATCAGAAGGCCCCGCAAAACGACAACCATTCGAACATGCAGCACTGCTGGTGTTGCTCAGGCGGGGCGCCATTGCTGGCGCTGCCGGGGCATTCGCCGCAGCTGTATTTCGCGCAATTTGAAAGCAACCGCAGCGTTGCGCCCGTCTCCCTGAAAGCTCCGACGCCGCGCCAGCAATGGCCGAGTCTCAATCCCCGTGCCTCCCCTCTGGTCTGATTGGTTCGCGCCCTGAATCCGCGTTTCAAATCGTTCTGGAGAACTGCCATGTTGAAGAAACTCTTCGTCCTCGCTGCGCTGTTGTTGCCGGCGTGCTTTGCCCATGCCCACGAATACAAGGTGGGTGCGCTGGAAATCGCCCATCCGTGGTCGCAGGAACTGCCGCCGAATGCGCCGACCGTCGCCGCCTATTTCATCATTCACAACACCGGCAAAAGCGCCGATCGCCTGCTCAGCGTCGACTCGCCCATCGCTGCACAAGCGCAGTTGCACGAGCACGTGATGCAGGGCGATCTGATGAAGATGCAGCAAGTGCCAAGCGTGGAAATCCCCGCCGGCGGCACCGTGACCTTCGCGCCGATGGCTTACCACGTGATGCTGCTCAACCCGAGCGATCGCAGCCTGCTCAGCGACGGCAAGCGTTTCCCGATGACCCTGCATTTCGAAAAGGCAGGTGACGTCAGCGTTGAAGTAGCCGTGCAGAAGAAACCGCCGGAATCGGCCCAGGGCCACGTGCACGCTCAGTAACTGTTTCGGCTGACTTCGCCCATGCGTCCGTTGCGCGCCAGGCCCGTCCCGCATCACCGTCAGACTCAAGCGCTGACGCGTGGCAGCTGGATCGCCCTGTTCGCCATGTTGATGATCTTCATCGGTCCACTGATTTCTCAGTCGATGCCGATGGATCAGCACGCGTCGACATCGATGCCAATGAGCATGGACATGTCGATGGACATGTCCGGCATGGATCACAGCGGCCATGACGCCCAGCCTGCGGCCGAGCATTGCCCGCCGCAATCTTCGCATCACGTGCTGTGGGAAAAATGCGGCTATTGCAGCCTGCTGTTCAATTGCCCGGCACTGACCGGCGGCGGCGATTTCGTCGCTTTCAACATCCCGCCACCCAACACCTTCACCCCACCCTCGCCGCGTCTGGGCCATGCCCGCCAACCCTTCTTCCCCGGCGCCCGCACCCGCGCCCCCCCATCGCCGCGTAAACACGCACCTCTGATTGCACACGGTTGAGAAGACAGCTTCACGCTGCCGGCCGTGGTGTTTACGACTGTTCGATGGAAATTGTCATGTCCAGGTTTACTGCTGTCCCCTGCGCGGAATCTGCCCGCGCGCACTTTGCCCTGAATGAATCGCGGATTCGTTGCAGGCACGCTATTGCCGTCCTTTGCGGCGTACTGCTGACTCCGCTGGCGCTGGCCGACGATCACGCTGGCCAAGAAAATGAATTGAGCCCGACGGTGATCACTGCCATCGCTCCAAGCTCACCACTGACGATCGTCACCAACCCCAAGGATCCGCGCCAACCGGTGCCGGCCAGTGACGGCGGCGATTACCTGAAGACCATTCCCGGCTTCGCTCTGGTGCGCAATGGCGGCACCAACGGCGATCCGGTGCTGCGCGGCATGTTCGGTTCGCGGCTGAACATCCTCACCAACGGCAGCATGATGCTCGGCGCTTGCCCTGGCCGGATGGACGCGCCGACTTCGTACATATCGCCGGAAACCTACGACAAGCTCACGGTGATCAAAGGTCCGCAGACTGTCCTGTGGGGGCCGGGCGCATCGGCCGGTACGGTGCTGTTCGACCGAGAGCCGGAGAACTTCGGCGAACTCGGCACGCGCGTCAACGCCAGCCTCCTGGCGGGCTCGCATGGGCGTTTCGACAAGGTTGTCGACGCCGCTGCCGGCGGTCCTCTGGGTTACGTGCGAGTCATCGGCAACACCGCGCATTCGGATGATTACCGCGATGGCAACAACGACATCGTCGCCTCGCGCTACGACAAGTGGAACGGCGATGTCGCACTGGGCTGGACGCCGGATGCTGACACCCTGATCGAGCTCACCGCCGGCAAGGGCGATGGCGAGGCACGGTATGCCGGGCGCGGCATGGACGGTTCGCAATTCCTGCGTGAAAGCCTCGGCCTGCGTTTCGAGAAATCCAACATCAGCGAGGTGCTGGAAAAACTCGAGGCACAGGTCTACTACAACTACGCCGACCATGTGATGGACAACTACACCCTGCGCACGCCCTCCGGCACCGGCATGATGGCGGGACCCATGGCGTCAAACGTCGACCGTCGGACCCTCGGCGCGCGGCTCAAGGCGACCTGGCGCTGGGCTGATGTTCAGCTGATCACCGGCCTCGACGCACAGACCAACGAGCACCGTCAGCGCAGCTCAATGGGCATCGATACCTACAAGGACCTGCCGTACAGCAAGGACGCCGATTTCCACAATTACGGCGTGTTCAGCGAAATGACCTGGTACGCCGCCGAGCGTGATCGCTTGATCACTGGCGCACGGGTGGATCGCGCCTCGGCCAAGGATTACCGGCAGACCACCGGGTCGGGGATGATGTCCCGCCCCAACCCGACCGCCGACGACACCCGCGCCGACACCCTGCCCAGCGGCTTCATCCGTTACGAGCATGACCTCGCCGACAGCCCGACCACGCTCTACGCCGGCCTCGGCCATGCGCAACGCTTCCCGGATTACTGGGAGTTGTTTTCGCCCAAGTCCGGCCCGGCAGGATCGGTCAACGCGTTCGACTCGATCAAACCGGAAAAGACCACGCAGTTCGACTTCGGCGTGAACTACAAGAGCGCCGACCTCGAAGCCTGGGCCTCGGGTTACATCGGTGTGGTACGCGATTACATCCTGTTCGACTACACGCCGGGAATGATGGGCATGAGCACCTCGCGCGCCGAAAACATCGACGCGCGGATCATGGGTGGCGAACTCGGTGCTGCCTACAACCTGACCGACAACTGGAAAGCCGATGCGACCCTGGCCTACGCCTGGGGCAAGAACAGCAGTGACGGCTCGGCATTACCGCAGATGCCGCCGCTGGATGCGCGCTTCGGCCTGACCTACAGCGAGGCCAAGTGGAGCGCCGGCGCACTCTGGCGAGTGGTCGCCGCGCAGCACCGCATCGACGCGAACAAGGGCAACGTGGTCGGCAAGGATTACGCCCAGAGCTCCGGCTTCGGCGTGTTCTCGCTCAACGGCGCGTACCGCATCAACCAGCACTGGAAGGTCAGCAGCGGCGTCGACAACCTGTTCGGCAAAGCCTACGCCGAGCACCTGAATCTGGCCGGCAATGCCGGGTTCGGCTATCCGGCCAACGACCCGCAAGCAATCAATGAACCGGGGCGCACGCTCTGGACCAAAGTGGATATGAGTTTCTGACACCAACACCTACCCATGCGGGAGCGAGCCTGCTCGCGAAGACGGCGCCACGGTCGGCATTGATATCGACTGAACAACCGCTTCGCGAGCAGGCTCGCTCCCACAGGTAAACAGACAACGAAAAGAACCAAGCCAAGCGGAGCACACGTGATGCAAAAGCCTCAACCCAATTTCTACAACCTGGCCTGGCGCTGGCATTTCTATGCCGGGCTGTTCGTCGCGCCGTTCATGGTGATGCTGGCCCTGACCGGGATCATTTATCTGTTCAAACCGCAGCTCGATTTGCTGATGTACAGCAGCCTGCTCCAAGTACCGGCCGGGCACCACACAGTGCCGGCCGATGACTTGCTGCAACGGGTGAAAGCTGCCTATCCGCAAGGCCAGGTCACTCAGTACCTGCCGCCGGTGAATGCCGAGCGCAGCGCGCAATTCGTGGTGAAAAATGCAGGTCACGAACTCAACGTGTTCGTCGATCCGTATCACGGCGACATCCTCGGCGAGCAGGATGCCAAGCAGAATCTGCAAGCCATCGCCCGTGCGATCCACGGCGAATTGATGATTGGTACGGTCGGCGATCGGCTGATCGAAATGGCCGCTGGCTGGGGCGTGGTGCTGGTGGTCTCGGGGCTGTTTCTGTGGTGGCCGCGCGGTCAGGCGGCGGGGATTCTATGGCCGCGCCTGAGCAGTCGCGGTCGGGTGTTGTGGCGCGACCTGCATGCGGTCACCGGGTTCTGGGGCGCAACATTGCTGCTGGTGATGTTGCTCAGCGGCATGACCTGGACCGGTTTCTGGGGCAAGCAATACGCGCAGGTGTGGAACGTGTTTCCAGCCGCCATGTGGGACAACGTGCCGACCTCCGACATCGAGGCACGCAGCCTCAACAGCGCGACTCGCCAGACCGTGCCGTGGGCGATGGAAAACACACCGATGCCGATGTCCGGCGACCACGCCGAACACATGAATCACGGCAATGCCCATGCCGGTCCCGCAGCACCCGAAGTCAGCCTGCAGGATGTGCAGAACATCGCCAGCGAACGCAAGGTCGAGCCCGGCTACAGCATCACCCTGCCGACCACCGCCACCGGCGTGTTCACCATTGCCGTGTTCGCCGATGACCCGCGCAACGACGCCACCCTGCACGTCGATCAGTACACCGGCAAGGTCCTCGCCGATGTGCGTTTCGAGCACTACGGCACCGTTGCTCGCGCCACCGAAATCGGCGTGATGCTGCACGAAGGCAAGATGTTCGGCACCTTCAACCAGATCGTCGTGCTGCTGATCTGCCTGATGATTCTGCTCAGCGCCGTCAGCGGTGTGGTGATCTGGTGGAAGCGTCGGCCTGAAGGCAAATTCGGTGTGCCGCCGCTGCGCCATGACCTGCCGAAGTGGAAAACCGGCGTGGCGATCATGCTGGTGCTGGCGGTGGTGTTTCCACTGGTGGGGGCGTCGCTGGTGGTGGTCTGGTTGCTCGACCGGTTTCTCGTGCCCCGACTTGGCCAGCACGCCGCGCAGGTGCAGCGTTGATGTGACGGGCGCGGGCCGTTTCGGCGGCCCGCGCCTGTTCATTCATTTCATTTACAACTCGTCGCGCAAGCGCACGGTTCCGGGTGTCGGGGACTGCTGACGACGGCTTCGCCAGGTAGTGTTCATGCGGCCGGTCTGGCGCCAGTAATAACCGCCGATCAGCACCCGAAACTCACCCAGCGCCATAAGCCGCGAAAGAAACTCTCCAGGGCTCAGCCGGCTGACCCAGCGTCCACCCTCGAAAGTGGCTGAGCGGGTCAGCAACAGATCTCTTTCCGCCCTTGAATACACAGGTGTGTACTTGAGCAGCACATCGTGCGGTGTTGAATAGTAGTAATGCAGGATATGCAGGCCTTTTTCCGTGGGTGCATGGGTGTGCGCATGCACCAGCGAAGGCGCAGCGTAATTGGCATAGACCTGATCCACGTCCGCCGCCAGCGTGGTGTTGCCCGAGACATGCAATTGATGGGTGGCCATCACCGAGTAACCCTCGGGGTAACGCGGCGCCGGATCGCGCCAACTGACAGCCGGATCCGCAGCGGTACGCAGTATGCGCAACAGCGGATTGTCCTCGTTGGCCAGATACACGATCGGCTCAAGCGGAACGAATCGAAGGCTGGACGGGTTCGCCAGAATCGCACTCTCATAACCGGTGCCTATTACCGCCTGGCTGGCTACCCGCCCATGAACATGGCAGGCGGCATCATCGGGATGATGAAAGACCGGTCCCAGCGCTGGCGCCGGATGCTCGCGCCAGCGTTGCTCACTGGACACCTCGGTCAGCCGTGGCTGCCAGCGTTCATCCACCAGACCATGCCGCGACCAGTATTCACTGGTTTCAATCACCTCAAGTCGGCCGGCATGAGCCATCCGTTGGACATAGTCGACAAATCTGAACTTACCGCTGGCAATGCCCCGCTCATCGACCGCCGCTTCCACCTTCGACACAAAGGCATTGGGGCGCAGTTGCACTTGCCCGAACTCATCGTAGAAAGTGCCGGGCTCGAATGCATGCAGTTGCAATTTCAACAACGCGCCATCGGCGCAGGAGAAGTAGATCGGCCGGTAACCCTGGGGCGTGTTGGCCCAGGCGCAGGCTGCCTGGACATCGTTGGGCAGCAGAAACCAGTGCCGTACGTCGTCCGGCCGCGCGCCCAGCGGTGGCAGCGCTGCTCGCAAGTAAATGGCGTTCAGACTGAAACCTGACGGCAGCTTGCCCTGCTCGAAAACCCGATCCAGCGCCAACCCCGAACGCTGCACCGCAACTGGCAAAGTGGACACGAACAGGCCCTCGGGGCCGTTCAAGAGGTAACCGAAGGTCTGCGTCCCCCTGCTCAAGGAGAGTTGATGAGCGTAACGCGCGGCAGCGTCTGCCTGGATGAACAGCGGGCTGCAGACCGGGCTGCTCAACGCCTTGTCATAATCTGCGGCCGGCAACAGATCCCCGGTGTACGGTGCCCACTGGATTATCTGGCGCGGTTGCCCCCAGATCTCGCTGGCGGCGACCACCCACAGACGTCCGGCCCTGGCCAGATCGTTCACCCATTCGACGGGTTTCAATTGCCGATCGCGCAGGCGCTGTCTTATCGCTTTTGCATCGACGACGGACAGCCGCTCGCCCTGATCAAGCAGCTGCGAAAGCAGTTCGGCTTGCGGCCGATAGCCAATCACCGCGCCATCCGGACAGAACAGGTATTCATCCCGTGGGGCGGGTGTATAGCGAACCAGCGAACCGTCCGCCGCCACCCGGTATTCCTCTTTGATGCCGCGTTTGTTGAACGCCGACTCCAGCACCTCGACCGAAAACACGTTCTGGTACACCTGCTTTTGCACAGGCGCCAAGACCAACGACACCTCTTGGGCGACGCGCGAGCGGTACCGCGCCACGATGCGACAACCCGCAGGAAACAATCCGGCGGCGCGACTTTCCTCAGGGCAGATATCGGTGAAATCGAAATCCTCATGGCTGACTTCAACGGGCACTGTGGCGACGTAGCGCTTATCGACCGTCTCCAGAATCAGCCCGCCATGCACCCTGTCGGTCACCAGAGGCACGAGTGTCCCGGCGTGGACGGCCGCGTCGTCAGCCGTCAGAAAAACCGGACCGAGCCGGCGCCGTTCGAGATTTGCGTACGGTTGCCAGGTGGCTGGCACCAGCCCCGCTCGGTCCCAGCACAGACCGGTGCGCATGACGGACAGCTCGCCGCTGCTGGCGACCTCATGGATAAAGTCGGTCGGTAGACGGTTGCCAGCGGCCAGATCGCTTTTGATCTGTTCAAGCGTGCGCTGGGACGAGGCGTCATGAAACAGCTTGCTGGACTTGCTCCACGCATATTTGAGCAACGCACCATCGCGCACGGCGATATAAAGCGCTGCGGGAACGTCCGGCACCATGACCGGGCGCCGGCCACCGTAATACATCGAGGCTGTCAGGTGGTCCGGCGAGATGAAGTAATGCGCCAGCCATTCATCCGGGCTTTTCGTCGGATCACCGGCTCGTTGCGACGCATAAAAATTGCCGTGCAGTTCGAAGCCCTCGGGCAACGCATGCCAGGGCTCTGAGGGCAGGTCGGCGAAAACCGAATCGAGCCTGAACAGATTTTTGCCTTGATCACTGACGGGCACCAACTCGGTAGCCACATACTCTGGCCGGCTCTTGTGCCTGAGAATGAAGCCGAAGTATGCGCGCGTTTCGCCCTGTAGACGAAAGTCCCCCATGCATCGATCCCGTGCAGCCTCATCCGCCGAGGGAAAAATCGCGCCGAATGCCACACCTTCCAGGCGTTTCCAGGGCAACGGCAACGTCAGCGGCGGCAACGGTATTTGCGGCTGCGGGAGTGGCGTGGGTTTGGGCAGGATCGGCTTGTCTCTGTCCGGCTGGGGATACAGAAGCGGCGGCAGTTGCACCACCGGCAACTGCGGCACGGGCAAAGGCGCGGGCGTGGTGCGCAGCGACCAGGTAGCCGGCACCCGCCCGCGATAGCCCCACAGTTCATTATCGATCAGAACCGTTAAACGTCCGGCCGCTGCCTGTTCACGTATGAAGTCCTGCGGGCGTTTACGGCCGCTGTCCAGTTCCAGCGCCAGGGCGCCCGGATGCTGGCGCGTGCCCAGGCGCCGAGCCAATTCCGTGGAGCCCGCAGATCCGATGACCTCATACCTGACGAGACTGTCCGGCGCCGCGCTGACATACAAGGCAATCTCGTCGAGCAGGACTTGCCTGACCTCCGCCACACTCAACATCTGCAAGCTCACAGCCGCTTCCTGATACGCCCAGCCAAAAAGCTCTGCATCCACCGGCAAAAGTTGCGACATGGCAATGTGAGAGACGTAACGGGCGTGCAGCGCATGGTCTTGGGGAAAGACCGGACGCCCATGATTGTCCATCGGATAAAGCCTGCCCTGACTGAGCGTGTCGATATCTCCCGGCAACGGTTCGGTCACCACGAAACGCTTGTCGCTGCGCTGAAAAACATACCCGGCGTACGGTTTGTCACGGCGCAGGCCGGCGAGTTCATGGGCATGGCGCACGGCATCATCGGCGCACAGAAAAGCGCCGCTCAATCGCGGCCAGGGAAATTGGCGAAGGGTTGCCATTGCAGATCCACCGGCCCCAGATGCGCCCACAGCGCACTGCCGCGCACGACCTCCAGGGTGCCAGCCAGTACCAGCATCGAGACAAATGCGCGGGTATCCAGTGTGCCGGCCAACAGCCTTGCCTGCAGACCATTGTCACCGACCGTGCCGTCCGACTGCGTAACGCTCAGTGCCGCTTCGATCGAATCGCCGCTGAAGCGGTACTTCAACATCGCATGATCCTGCGCCCGCATGTATAGCGACAACGCATGCCCTGCTTTCGCCAGATGTTTGCTGCGGGCATTCGCTTCGATAGCGACGGCGATCTCCCGGGGCGTGAAGAAGTTCTCGTAGAGCCACGGCTGAGCGGGTGGAAACTGCGCAGGGTCGGGCCGCGAGGCGAAGTAGAAACCCTCCAGCAAATAACCCCTCGGCAGCTGCAATTGCCCTTGGGCATCAACCGGAAATATTCGCTCAGGATCCCATGCAGCCAGTCCGGCCGGGCGCGCATGGGTGGCGACATACTCCTCGCCAATCAATTTTTTCAATATCAGGCCCGTCGTCTGTGCGCCTCTGGATTTCAAGGCGGCAAGCACGGCGCGTTCGGCATTGACGCATACCCGGGTCATCAGCGGCAGTTCGGTGACCGCACCCTTTGAAAACGACGCCCCGGCCTTCCAGTCCGCAGGTACGCGCCCCACCGAGTAGCTCCAATCGGCATTCGAAACAATGACTTTGAGTTCACCCACGGTCGCCAGCTTGTTGATCACCGCCATCACGTCATAGGCCCCCGCCGGATGGCCCGACGGCCCGCCGGACTGCTGCCAGAGGAAGTAGTCGCGTTCCTCGGGCGAGCCGCTCGAGACGTATTTGAGCAAGCTGCCATCCGGGCCTGAAAGGTAAGCGCTGCGGAAAAAATCCCGCGCCGACACATCGCCAATGAAATCGCCGCCTGAATAGAAGCTCATGAACAGCCTGAGCAGGGTTTCATCCTGACGCCGATTGCCATTGCGGAACTGGTCATGTATCGGCGGATGGCTGTGTACGCTGGCGATACATCGGTAGCCCAGCGGATGGAGCATGCCGCCAAGGGCATCGGTCTGCACGATCGTGCCGAAGTCGAAGTGGGTGGCTTCACCTGCGATGGGAGAGGTGGCGAGGAATTTCCCGTCTGGACGCAGCAGGACCACGCTGCCGTATTCTTTTTCCGGGTTGAGTGGAATTCGTGTGTGCACCCAATAGGCGGCGTCTTCTTCAGTCAGAAAAGCCGGGCTCAGTGGGGGCAGCTTGAACGTTGCTGAAGAACTTGCGGTACGACCGGATCGGCCTGAGACATGACTCATAAAAACCTGCGCTGAGAATCGGATGAGCAACTGAGTGTGGCCCGTCGGTTTTCTCGAGCTGTGGTACAGGGTTATCGCTTTTGTATCCGCATCTAAGCGCCAGCGGGCGCCCCAATCTGGCGCAACTCGACGCACCATCGCCCGCCTGCCGTCCCCTCCTGGTGCACGGTTTCAGCGCGCAAGCGCTCTGGCACGACATTTTCTTGCCTGAACGCGACCGGGCACAGCCTTTGCAAAACACACCTTCAGTCGTCCGCATCTGCCAACCAGAAAAAATCGAATGTTCATGGAGATCGCACAATGAAGCGTCGCAGTTTGATCAAGGCTTTCACACTCACGGCATCCATTGCCGCGATGGGCATGACCTGGACTGTCCAGGCCGCCGAGACCATCAAGGTCGGGATTCTGCATTCGTTGTCCGGGACCATGGCGATCTCCGAAACGTCGCTCAAGGACATGGCGCTGATGACCATCGACGAGATCAACGCCAAGGGCGGTGTGAACGGCAAGATGCTCGAGCCGGTGGTGGTCGACCCCGCTTCCAACTGGCCGCTGTTCGCCGAAAAGGGCCGACAGCTGCTGACCCAGGACAAGGTCGCGGTGGTGTTCGGCTGCTGGACCTCGGTATCGCGTAAATCGGTATTGCCGGTGTTCGAAGAGCTCAACGGTCTGCTGTTCTACCCGGTGCAGTACGAAGGCGAAGAGATGTCGCCGAACGTCTTCTACACCGGCGCCGCGCCGAACCAGCAAGCGATCCCCGCCGTTGAATACCTGATGAGCGAAGAAGGCGGCAGCGCCAAGCGCTACTTCCTGCTCGGCACCGACTACGTCTACCCGCGCACCACCAACAAGATCCTGCGCGCGTTCCTGCATTCCAAAGGCGTGGCCGACAAAGACATCGAAGAGGTCTACACGCCGTTCGGTCACAGCGATTACCAGACCATCGTTGCCAACATCAAAAAATTCTCCGCCGGCGGCAAGACTGCCGTCATTTCCACCGTCAACGGCGACTCCAACGTGCCGTTCTATAAAGAGCTGGCCAACCAGGGCCTGAAAGCCACCGACGTACCGGTGGTGGCGTTCTCGGTCGGCGAAGAAGAACTGCGCGGCATCGACACCAAACCGCTGGTGGGCAACCTCGCGGCGTGGAACTACTTCGAGTCGGTGGAGAATCCTGCGAACAAGAAATTCGTCGCGGACTGGAAAGCCTATGCGAAGAAACACAACCTGCCGGGTGCCGATAAAGCCGTGACCAACGACCCGATGGAAGCCACCTACGTCGGCATCCACATGTGGGCGCAGGCGGTCGAGAAAGCCAAATCCACTGACGTCGACAAGGTTCGTGAAGCACTGGCCGGGCAGACCTTTGCTGCGCCGTCCGGTTACACGTTGACCATGGACAAGACCAATCACCACCTGCACAAGCCCGTGATGATCGGCGAAATCCAGAGCGACGGGCAGTTCAACGTCGTGTGGCAGACCGAAGGCCCGATCCGCGCGCGACCATGGAGCCCGTTCATTCAGGGCAACGACAAGAAGCCGGATTATGCGGTGAAGAGCAACTGAGGCGAATTCAGTTTTTGAGGCGAGCATGAGACTTCCCCCTCACCCCAGCCCTCTCCCTCAGGGAGAGGGGGAAGGGAGCCGATCTTCATGCTCTTCAGACCCTGAGTTCGACTCGAGTTCGCAGGTCGCAGCACATCGTCCAGACACCTCGGTCAGTCCCCTCTCCCTCCGGGAGAGGGTCAGGGTGAGGGGGCGGTTGAACAGGACACCACTAATGCCCACTGCCATACACCGCGTACTTCTCGCCATAGCACTGTTGCTGCCACTCCTGGCCCACGCCGGCGACGCCGAAGACTTCGTCGCGGCCAACCCGATGCAACAGGCCAAACTGCTGGAAGCCTGGGCCGCGCAGCCCGATCCGGCGCGTATCGAGTTGCTCAACGCCCTGCAACAAGGCGAACTGACGATCGACGGCCAAGCGAAAACCCTGCGCCTGAACAATCGCCTGCGGGGTCTGATCGACACCGCAATGGCCAGCCATCAATTGCTCGCCGCTGACAGCAAGATCCGTCTGGGCGCCGCGCAGCAATTGCAGAAAAGCGCGAAACCCGCGCAGCTGAAATTTCTCGACCGGCAACTCGCTGGGGAAAAAGATCAAAGCGTGCATGCCGCCTTGAGCCTGGCGCTGGCCAATCTGCAACTGGTCGACAGCGACCCGGCGGTGCGCCTCGCGGCGGTACGTCTGCTCGGTGAAACCGGCGACCCGCTGGCACGCACGCGTCTTGAAGGCCTGCTGGAACCTGGAGTGGAAAGCGATGCCGGCGTGCGTACCGCCGCTGAAACCAGCCTCGCTCAGGTCAAGCGCAAGCTGCTGATCGGCGAAGTGCTCGGCCAGGCCTTCAGCGGCATGTCGCTGGGCTCGATTCTGCTGCTCGCGGCCCTCGGCCTGGCGATCACCTTCGGCCTGCTCGGGGTGATCAACATGGCCCACGGCGAGATGCTGATGCTCGGCGCCTACTCGACCTACGTCGTGCAGTTGATGTTCCAGCGTTACGCGCCGCAAGCCATCGAGTTCTATCCGCTGATCGCGCTGCCGGTGGCGTTTTTCGTCACCGCCGCCATCGGCATTGCGCTGGAGCGCACGGTCATCCGCCACCTTTACGGTCGGCCACTGGAAACCCTGCTCGCGACCTGGGGCATCAGCCTGATGCTGATCCAGCTTGTGCGTTTGTTGTTCGGCGCGCAGAACGTTGAAGTCGCCAACCCGGCGTGGCTGTCCGGCGGTATACAAGTGCTGCCCAATCTGGTGCTGCCGTACAACCGCATCGTCATCATCGCTTTCGCCCTGTTTGTGGTGGTACTGACTTGGCTGCTGCTGAACAAAACGCGTCTGGGCCTCAACGTCCGCGCCGTCACCCAGAACCGCAACATGGCCGCCTGCTGCGGCGTGCCGACCGGGCGCGTGGACATGCTCGCCTTTGGTCTCGGCTCGGGCATCGCCGGACTGGGAGGCGTGGCGCTGAGCCAGATCGGCAACGTCGGTCCCGACCTTGGCCAGAGCTACATCATCGACTCGTTCCTGGTGGTGGTGCTCGGCGGCGTCGGCCAACTGGCCGGTAGCGTGCTCGCCGCATTTGGCTTAGGCATCGCCAACAAGATTCTCGAACCGCAGATCGGTGCGGTGCTCGGCAAGATCCTGATCCTCGCGCTGATCATTCTGTTCATTCAGAAACGTCCGCAAGGCCTCTTCGCACTGAAAGGACGGGTGATCGACTGATGAACCAGCCTCTGTTAGTCACGGCCACACAAAAGGCCGGGCCGAAAGTCACGCTCGCGGTCGGCGGGGTGATCCTCGCGCTGCTGATCGTTCTGCCGCTGCTGTCACTGCTCGCGCCAGACAATGCCCTGCACGTCTCGGCCTACACGCTGACCTTGGTCGGCAAAATCCTCTGCTACGCCATCGTCGCTCTGGCGCTGGATCTGGTCTGGGGCTATGCCGGCCTGCTGTCGCTGGGCCACGGCCTGTTCTTCGCCCTCGGCGGTTATGCGATGGGCATGTACCTGATGCGTCAGGCCGCCGGCGATGGCTTGCCAGCGTTCATGACTTTCCTGTCGTGGAGCGAATTGCCGTGGTACTGGACCGGCACCAGCAGCTTCCTCTGGGCCATGTGTCTGGTGGTGCTGGCGCCGGGGTTGCTGGCGCTGGTGTTCGGCTTCTTCGCCTTCCGTTCGCGGATCAAAGGCGTGTATTTCTCGATCATGACCCAGGCCCTGACCTTCGCCGGCATGCTCCTGTTTTTCCGCAACGAGACCGGTTTCGGAGGCAATAACGGCTTCACCAATTTCCGCACGATCCTCGGCTTCGGCATCACCGAACCGGGCACCCGCGCGGTGCTGTTTCTGGCCACGGTGTTGCTGCTGGTGGCGAGCCTGTTCATCGGCTGGCGCCTGGCGCAAAGCAAGTTCGGTCGGGTGCTGACGGCGTTGCGTGATGCGGAAAACCGTTTGATGTTCTGCGGCTACGACCCGCGCGGTTTCAAGCTGTTCGTCTGGGTGCTGAGTGCGGTGCTGTGCGGTCTGGCCGGAGCGCTGTACGTGCCACAAGTCGGCATCATCAACCCCAGCGAAATGTCGCCGACCAACTCGATCGAAGCGGCGGTGTGGGTCGCCCTTGGCGGGCGCGGCACGCTGATCGGGCCGCTGCTCGGCGCCGGCGTGGTCAACGGCATGAAGAGCTGGTTCACCGTGGCCTTCCCGGAATACTGGCTGTTCTTCCTCGGTGCGCTGTTCATCGTCGTGACGTTGTACCTGCCCAAGGGCGTGATCGGTCTGCTGAAGAAACGAGGTGAACAATGAGAGTCACAGCGAGTGCTGAATTCATGCTGGAGCCGGCGTTTTTCCCCGTGGAACCGAACAAGGACGAAGGCACCAGCCGCGACTCGATCGGCCTCGGCCAGCGCGTCGGCCCGGGCCTCGATACGCGTCACGGCACGATCCTCACCCTGGAGGACATCAGCGTCAGCTTCGACGGCTTCCGTGCGTTGAACAATCTCAACCTGTACATCGGCGTCGGCGAACTGCGCTGCATCATCGGCCCCAACGGCGCGGGCAAAACCACGCTGATGGACGTGATCACCGGCAAGACCCGGCCCAGCCATGGCAAGGCCTGGTTCGGCGAAACCCTGGACCTGACGCAGATGAGCGAAGTGCAGATTGCCCAGTCCGGCATCGGCCGCAAGTTTCAGAAGCCAACGGTGTTCGAAGCCTTGAGCGTGTTCGAAAACCTTGAGCTGGCGCAGAAGACCGACAAGTCGGTGTGGGCCAGTTTGCGTGCACGCCTGAGCGGCGAACAGAAGGACCGCATCAGCGAAGTGCTCGAGACGATTCGCCTGACCACCTCGGTCAATCGCCAGGCCGGCCTACTGTCCCACGGCCAGAAGCAGTTTCTCGAGATCGGCATGTTGCTGATGCAGGACCCACAACTGCTCCTGCTCGACGAACCGGTGGCGGGCATGACCGACGCCGAAACCGAGTTCACCGCCGAGCTGTTCAAATCGCTGGCGGGCAAGCATTCGTTGATGGTGGTCGAGCACGACATGGGTTTCGTCGGCTCGATTGCCGACCACGTCACGGTGCTGCATCAGGGCAGCGTTCTGGCGGAAGGCTCGCTTGAGCAAGTGCAGGAAAACGAGCGCGTGATCGAGGTCTACCTCGGCCGCTGAACATTGCGAATACAAAACCTGTGGGAGCGAGCCTGCTCGCGAAAGCGGTGCATCAGGCGATGAACATGCTGAATGTCACACCGCATTCGCGAGCAGGCTCGCTCCCACAGGGTTCTGTGTGCAACAGAAGGAATTCGAACATGCTGCAAGTCGACAAGCTGCATCAGTACTACGGCGGTAGCCACATCCTGCGTGGCCTGAGCTTTGACGTGAAGGTCGGCGAAGTGACCTGCCTGCTCGGCCGTAACGGCGTGGGCAAGACCACCCTGCTCAAATGCCTGATGGGCCTGCTGCCGGCCAAGGAAGGTGCGGTGAACTGGGAAGGCAAACCGATCACCACGTTCAAACCGCATCAGCGTGTGCATGCCGGTATCGCCTACGTGCCGCAGGGCCGTGAGATCTTCGGGCGCCTGACGGTAGAAGAAAATCTGCTGATGGGCCTGTCACGGTTTCCAGGCTCAGAAGCCAAAGAAGTTCCAGGTTTCATCTACGAACTGTTCCCGGTGCTGCTACAAATGAAGCAGCGCCGTGGCGGCGATCTGTCCGGTGGTCAGCAACAGCAACTGGCGATCGGCCGCGCATTGGCCAGCCGCCCGCGCCTGCTGATTCTTGATGAGCCGACCGAAGGCATTCAACCGTCGGTGATCAAGGAAATCGGCGCGGTGATCAAGCAGCTCGCGGCGCGCGGTGACATGGCGATTCTGCTGGTCGAGCAGTTCTACGATTTCGCCGCCGAACTGGCCGATCAATACCTGGTGATGTCGCGGGGCGAGATCGTCCAGCAGGGTCGCGGTGAAAATATGGAGGCCGAGGGTGTACGCGGGCTGGTCACGATCTAACGCGCCGGTCTAATCTGTAGCTTCCTAACGATAATCACAAAACCATGAATTCGATTGTTGCACCTGCCCTGTTTACCCCGAGCTGGCACGCCGAGCTGGAACTGGCCTACGCGCGTTTCGGCGACTGCACGCGCCCGGTCATGCGCCGCCACCTCGGCCCGCTGCGCGTGCAAAAGCATCTGTACGCCGAAGGCCCCGAGGTCTGCCAGCACATCATCGTCCACCCACCGGGCGGAATTGCCGGTGGTGATCGGCTCGATATCAGCGCGCGCGTCGAGCACAACGCCTGGGCACAGATCACCAGCCCCGGCGCCGCCAAGTGGTATCGCGCGGGCGGGCCGGCGTATCAGCAGCTCGACTTGCAAGTCGCTGCCGGCGCGACCCTGGAATGGCTGCCGCAGGAAACCATCGTCTACAGCGCCGCGCAGGCCGAGTTGGCCACAACGATCGAGCTTGAAGGCGATGCGCGGCTGTTCTACTGGGACGTGGTGGCGCTCGGTCGTCCGGCCAGCGGCGAGCGTTTTGACCTCGGGCATTTTCAGGCGCACCTGGATATCCGCCGCGATGGTCAGTTGCTCTGGCACGAACGGCAGCGCATTGTCGGTGCGGACGGTTTACTCGACTCGCCCATCGGTCTGGATGGCAATCCGGTGTTCGCAACGATGCTGGTCACCGGTGAGATAGACGGCGGGTTGCTGGAGCGCTGCCGCTCGCTGGGGCACGAAGTGCGTGGAGACTTGACGCAGTTGCCGGGGTTGCTGGTGGCGCGGTGTCTGGCCGGTGAGGCGTTGCTCGCCCGCGCCTGGCTGATTGATTTATGGCGACTGCTAAGGCCTGCGCTGCTGGGCCGCGAAGCTATCGCGCCAAGAATATGGAGCACCTGAAACCCCGACCCTCACCCCCCGCCCTCTCCCGGAGGGAGAGGGAGCCTGACCGAGTCGTCTGAAATGAATTTATCTGCCTGAACGAATATTGCTGACTGAATTGGCCATTGAAAACAACCAAGATCAGTCCCCTCTCCCTCGGGAGAGGGCTAGGGTGAGGGGCTGCTCCAACTGGCACCCCACACTTCTCGAGAGCCACCCGAATCTGCCCTGATGGAACCCGAACCATGGACCTGACCCCACGCGAAAAAGACAAGCTGCTGATCTTCACCGCCGGCCTCGTCGCCGAGCGGCGGCTGGCCCGTGGCGTGAAACTCAATTACCCGGAAGCCATGGCCTACATCTCCGCCGCGCTGCTCGAAGGCGCCCGCGACGGCCAGACCGTGGCCGAGCTGATGCATTACGGCACCACCCTGCTCAGCCGCGAACAAGTGATGGAAGGCATCCCGGAAATGATCCCGGAAATCCAGGTCGAGGCGACGTTCCCCGACGGCACCAAACTGGTCACCGTTCACCAGCCGATCGTCTGAGGCCGCGCCATGACTTACAGCATTCGCGATGCGAGACGGGCCGACCTGCCGGCGATCCGCGACATCTACAACGACGCCGTGCTCAACACCACGGCGATCTGGAACGAACAAGCGGTCGACCTCGGCAATCGCCGGGCATGGTTCGACGCGCGGCAGTTGCAGGCGTATCCGATTCTGGTGATCGTCGACAGCCACAACGCGGTGCTGGGTTACGCCTCGTTCGGCGACTGGCGGCCGTTCGACGGTTTCCGCCACACCGTCGAGCACTCGGTGTACGTGCGCAGCGATCAACGCGGCAACGGCCTCGGCCCGCAACTGATGACCGCGTTGATCGAACGCGCCCGCGCCTGCGGTAAACACGTCATGGTCGCTGCCATCGAGAGTGGCAACGCCGCGTCGATTCGCCTGCACGAGCGCGCCGGTTTCAGCATCACCGGGCAGATGCCGCAAGTGGGCACCAAGTTCGGCCGCTGGCTCGATCTGACCTTCATGCAGTTGACCCTCAATCCCGGCGCACAGCCGCCGGATACTCACAAGGAGTGATGTCGATGAACGCCGCCCAGTTGCGCCGCGTCAACGCTGAAAGCTTTGCCCACTATCGCCAGGGCCTGATCGATCTGCTGCTCGACGCCGTCGGTTACGGCGCCAGCGTCGGTTTTATGGCCGACCTCGATGAGGTGCAGGCGCGCGCATATTTCGATGAGGTGCAGGACAACATCAACAAGGGCAGCACGCTGCTTTGGGTGGTGGTCAAGGACGAGCAGGTGCTGGCCAGCGTGCAACTGGGCCTGTGCCAGAAGGCCAATGGTCTGAACCGCGCCGAAGTGCAGAAACTGCTGGTGCGCGAACACGCGCGGCGCCGTGGCCTCGGCCAGCAACTGATGCAGGCGCTGGAACTCGAAGCGCCCAAGCACAAGCGCGGCATGCTCTATCTCGACACCGAGGCCGGCTCGCCGGCGGAAGATTTCTACAAGGCGCTGGGCTACGTGCGCGCCGGCGAAATCCCTGATTACGCCTGCGACCCCAACGGCACCTATCGCCCGACCGCGCTCTATTACAAAGTCCTGCAAGGAGCCCAGCGATGATTCCTGGCCAATACCAGATCAAGCCCGGCGACATCGAACTCAACGTCGGCCGTCGCACCCTCAGCCTGAAAGTCGCCAACAGCGGCGACCGGCCGATTCAGGTCGGCTCGCATTTCCACTTTTTTGAAACCAACGACGCGCTGACCTTCGATCGCGCCGCCAGTCGCGGCATGCGCCTGAATATTCCGGCGGGCACGGCGGTGCGCTTCGAGCCAGGGCAAAGCCGTGAAGTCGAGCTGGTCGATTACGCCGGGCATCGCCGGGTGTTCGGCTTTGCCGGCCGCATCATGGGTGATCTCTAAACAACACGGTGCCCGCTCTGGCCCCTTCGCGAGCAGGCTCGCTCCCACATGAGAACGCGATCAAATGTGGGAGCGAGCCTGCTCGCGAAAGCGAGTAATGCGAGCGATTTCAGACCCAATTGAATCTCAAGGCATGCCCATGAAAATCTCCAGACAAGCCTACGCCGACATGTTCGGCCCCACCGTCGGCGACAAGGTGCGCCTGGCCGACACCGAGCTGTGGATCGAAGTCGAAAAAGACTTCACCACCTACGGCGAAGAAGTGAAATTCGGTGGCGGCAAAGTCATCCGCGACGGCCAGGGCCAGAGCCAATTGCTCGCCGCCGAAGTGGTCGACACGCTGATCACCAACGCGCTGATCATCGACCACTGGGGCATCGTCAAGGCCGACGTCGGCCTCAAGGACGGGCGCATCGCCGCGATCGGCAAGGCCGGCAACCCTGACGTGCAGCCCAATGTGACCATCGCCATCGGCGCCGGCACCGAAGTGATTGCCGGCGAAGGCATGATCCTCACCGCTGGCGGCATCGACACGCATATCCACTTCATCTGCCCGCAGCAGATCGAAGAAGCGCTGATGAGCGGCGTCACCACCATGATCGGCGGCGGCACCGGGCCTGCCACCGGCACCAACGCCACCACCTGCACCTCCGGCCCGTGGCATCTGGCGCGCATGCTCCAGGCCGCCGATGCTTTCCCGATGAACATCGGCCTGACCGGCAAGGGCAACGCCAGCCTGCCGGAGCCGTTGATCGAACAGGTCAAGGCCGGTGCCATCGGTCTCAAGCTGCACGAGGACTGGGGCACCACTCCGGCGAGCATCGACAACTGCCTCAACGTCGCCGACCAGTACGATGTGCAGGTGGCGATCCACACCGATACCCTCAACGAATCCGGCTTCGTCGAAACCACCCTTGGCGCGTTCAAGGGCCGCACCATCCACACCTATCACACCGAAGGTGCCGGTGGCGGCCACGCGCCAGACATCATCAAGGCCTGCGGCTTTGCCAACGTGCTGCCAAGCTCGACCAACCCGACCCGGCCGTTCACCCGCAACACCATCGACGAACACCTCGACATGCTGATGGTCTGCCATCACCTCGACCCGAGCATTGCCGAAGACGTCGCCTTCGCCGAAAGCCGGATCCGCCGCGAAACCATTGCCGCCGAAGACATCCTCCACGACCTCGGCGCGTTCTCGATGATCAGCTCCGACAGTCAGGCCATGGGCCGTGTCGGCGAAGTCATCACGCGCACCTGGCAGACCGCCGACAAGATGAAAAAACAGCGCGGCCCGCTGCCACAGGACGGCGCAAACAACGACAACTTCCGCGCCAAACGCTACATCGCCAAGTACACGATCAACCCGGCAATCACCCATGGCATCAGCCATGAAGTCGGCTCGATCGAAGTCGGCAAGTGGGCCGATCTGGTGCTCTGGCGCCCGGCGTTCTTTGGTGTGAAGCCGACGCTGATTCTCAAGGGCGGCGCGATTGCCGCCAGCCTGATGGGCGACGCCAACGCTTCGATTCCAACACCGCAACCGGTGCATTACCGCCCGATGTTCGCCAGCTACGGCGGCTCGCTGCACGCCACCAGCCTGACCTTTATCAGCCAGGCGGCGCAGGAGGCCGGATTGCCGGAAGCCTTGGGATTGAAGAAGCAGATCGCTGTGGTGAAGGGCTGCCGAGACGTGCAGAAAACCGACCTGATCCACAACGACTATCTGCCGAACATCGATGTCGATCCACAGACCTATCAGGTCAAGGCCGATGGCGTGTTGCTGTGGTGCGAACCGGCGGAAACGCTGCCGATGGCGCAGCGCTATTTTCTGTTCTGATGAAGGCGTGCGCTGAATACGGACGCGCAGGTCCGTATTCAGTCGCGATCGCTCAGGCAATCACGGGAACAGTTTCGCGATGTCCGCATCGCTGTAGTTGTAATCGATGCGTAACTCGGTTCCCGCCGGAATGTCTTCGGTAGCGAAGATGGCGTTGAGAATGAAGTCTCGGGTGACCAGTTCCTTGCCTATCCACTGTTGCGCTTCGACATCGAACGGGACGAACTCGACGTTGTAACCCTCCGTAGCCTGACGAACTGGTTTGCCCGTGGCGTCATACCAAAAGCGCGTGTTGATCCGGGAAATAATCGTGTCACCGACCAGCGCGAATTCGTCGGGGATCAAATATCCAGGCCCTGGTTGATAACGGACGCCGACCTTCATGGTGTATGACTGCTGGGGCAGCGGCACAAGACGTCCCGGCATGATCGCGCCAGCATAGACACCGACCACCTCGCCTCGGGTGATGCGCCGGTTGGCGACCACCATTGACTGGCCGACCAGGGCCCGCTCTCCGGGCACCGTCATGTCGGCCTCGGTGAACAATCGCCATTGCAGCTTTTCTTCATACAACCGCGCGACATGCTCGTAGGCGCCAAACTTGATGTAAGGCTTGATCTGCTCGGAGGTATAACGGCTGCCGTCTTCGAAACGCGCAAGGGTCTGGAGCTTCTTTATCCTGACAGGCCGGCCGGCCATGTCCCGGAAAGGGTATTTGCCGTTATTGGCACGGTCGTAGACCCCGGGCCGATTGGTGAGGAACGAAAACCGTGTTTCGCTGCGCATTGCACGCAATTCCTCAGCGGTGAAGGGTTTGACGGGCATCGACTCGGACGCCAGATAAAAATGTTCCTGCGTTACACCGCCATCGTCGGGCAGCTCCTCAACGGCAGACTCATAGTCTTCATCGCTCTGGCGCGCCACCCTGCGGCTTTTACCCGGGACAGCGGCAGCGTCCGGCGACGCGCCGGACTCTTCAAGCGCGTACCAGTGCTTGGTCAACGGATCGTAGGCAAGCACAGGGCCGGACGGCTGCAGCTCGCTGGACAATCTGGCCCGATGCAGACCGGTCTCGGCATCGACGCCGATCAGCACCGTACCACCGCCCTGCAGGTCCGCGTATTGGCGTCCTTTGAATACGCGAAACCCGTCAACGTCCGCTTGCGGTAGAGGGGCTGTCGAGGCAATCAGGTAACGCTCCAGAGCCGAGGTTTTAAGCTTCGGGACGGGACCAGATGTAGACGGCGTCGGGTCGACGTACACGCTGTGCGGGGCAACTGCAGTTTCCATTTGCTGCGTGTTGCTGCCGGGCTCACTGGCATCGGGCGGGGTCTTGCGAATGAACGGACCGGGGGTCAGGTGCGACGACTCGATCCCGTGCGCGGCGGGATCCCGGGATGTGCGCCCGAGGGTGGTGATATCGACTGCGCCCGGCTTGGGCGGCTTGGGTCTGACTGGCATTGACAGGCTTCCTTGCAAAGATTGCGCAGCGCTGGCCAGTCTGGCTGGCGCTACGACCGTCGGCATCCATTGCCAACATGTGCCCGGAAAACTATCAGACCATCCTGCCGGTTCATACCGGACGAAACACCCGCAAACATTAATCAGGCGGGAGCGGGCCGGCACGCGATGAGGCCAGCTAGGACCTCACGGCCTCAAACAATTCATTCGACCACCAACCGCCCCAAACGCTGGCGCAACATGCGGTTCTCGGCACGCAACTGCTTCACCTCGTCCAGCAGATCCAGCGCCAGCGCCACGCCTTCCCACTCCAGTTCCAGATCACGGCGCAGCTTCGCCGCACGCTTGGCCAAGGCCAATTCGTAATCGGTGAAGCGCCATTCCCGGGGCTGTGCGCCCTGAGGTTCGAGGATGCCGTGCTCGACGATTTCGATCACGTAGACGTCCGACAAATCGGCCGCCTCACAGAATTCTGCCAGGTCCAGTTGAACGATCAGGGGGCTGCTCATGATGGGCTACTCCGTCGTCGGGTTCAGAAGTTCTCTCGCGGATTGAAGGCGGCTTTCTTCGCCAGTTCCTGCCACAGCGCCTTGACCTCATCGTCGGAGGCTTTGGGCATCACGGCCTTGAGCTGCACGAACAGATAACCGCGTTCGCCGGCCTTGTTCAGCAGGCCATGGCCCTTGGCGCGCATGCGCTGGCCATTCTGGCTGCCGGCCGGGACCTTGAGGTTGATCTTGCCGGTCAGGGTCGGCACGGCGACTTCGGTGCCCAATGCCAATTCCCACGGAGCCAGGGGCAAGGTGATGATCAGGTTTTCGCCTTCGACATCGAATTTCGGGTGCGGCGCAAAACGAATGGTCAGGTACAGGTCGCCATTCGCCCCGCCACCGATGCCCGGTGCGCCCTGGCCCTTCAGGCGAATTCGCTCGCCATCGGTCACGCCGGCCGGAATCTTCACGTTCAGGCTCTTGCTGGTGTTGCTGACATGCTGGCCGTGCGCGTTGTATTGCGGCACCTGAAAGGTGACTTTCTTCGATTCGTTCGACAGGGTTTCTTCGAGGAAGATCGGCAGTTCCATTTCCACGTCTTGCCCTCGACGTCCGCGTGATTGGCGGCTCTCGGCGCCACCGAAACCGGGGCCGCGATTGCCGAAGATCGAACTGAAGAAGTCCGAGAAGTCGCCCGTGTCGCCACCGCCGCCACCGAAGCCGCCACGGCTCTGCCAGCCCGGTGGGCCCTGAAACGGCTGACCGTGCTGGCCATAACGGCGCAGTTCGTCGTATTCGGCGCGCTTGTCGGCGCTTTTCAGCGCTTCATAGGCTTCCGAGGCATCCTTGAACTTGGCCTCGGCGTCTTTTTCCTTGCTGACGTCGGGGTGGTATTTGCGCGCCAGCTTGCGATAGGCCGCCTTGATGGCCTTGTCGTCGGCTGTCGGCTCCACGCCGAGTATCTTGTAATAGTCTTTGAAGTCCATGGAAGGATCACCATCCGTTATCGATTTCGCGCCGAGACCAGCATGCGCCGATTGGCACGTGCCGGGTTGACCGATCTCAAGTTTGTGACCGGGTGGCGCCGCAGAAGTTTATCGGCAGTGGACGACGGTTCTTGCGACCGCCGGTGTGTCTGCCGGCCCATGCCAGCAAGTTTGGGGCGATGCGGTGGTTTTCAACTGTCTGGGGGCGAAATAGCGGATGACCGGCCTTCGAATCTGCCGCGCACTGACATACACTGCGCGGCCGTTTTTTTGACCGGAAACCGAAAGACATGAAAGACGCCTCTCCAGCCCGTGCCTGCGGCATCGACTTCGGCACGTCCAACTCCACCGTCGGCTGGCTGCGCCCCGGCATGGACACCATGATTGCGCTGGAAGACGACAAGATCACCCTGCCGTCGGTGGTCTTCTTCAACATCGAGGAACGTCGCCCGGTCTACGGTCGCCTGGCCCTGCACGAGTATCTGGAAGGCTACGAAGGCCGGCTGATGCGCTCGTTGAAAAGCCTGCTCGGCTCCAAGCTGATCAAGCACGACACCAGCGTCCTCGGCACGGCGATGCCGTTCAAGGACCTGCTCGGGCTGTTCATCGGCCAGCTCAAGAGCCGCGCCGAAACCGCCGCCGGTCGGGAGTTCGAGCAAGTGGTGCTGGGCCGTCCGGTGTTCTTCGTCGATGACGATCCGCTGGCTGACCAGGAAGCCGAAGACACCCTGGTCGAGGTGGCGCGCAAAATCGGTTTCAAGGACGTGTCGTTCCAGTACGAGCCGATTGCGGCAGCGTTCGACTACGAGTCGACCATCGAGAAAGAAGAGCTGGTACTGATCGTCGACATCGGCGGTGGTACCTCCGACTTCTCGCTGGTGCGCCTGTCGCCCGAGCGTCGCGGTGTCGACAACCGTCACGATGACATCCTGGCCACCGGCGGTGTGCACATCGGTGGTACCGACTTCGACAAACAGCTGAGTCTGCAAGGCCTGATGCCGCTGTTCGGCTACGGCAGCCGCATGAAGAGCGGCGCCTACATGCCAACCAGCCACCACATGAACCTGGCGACCTGGCACACGATCAACTCGGTGTACTCGCAGAAATCCACGCTGGCGCTGGGCAGCATGCGTTACGACATCGAAGACACCGGCGGCATCGATCGCCTGTTCAAGCTGATCGAACAGCGCGCCGGGCACTGGCTGGCGATGGAAGTGGAAGAAACCAAGATCCAGCTGACCCACGCCGACAGCCGTCACGTGCCGCTGGACCGCATCGAAGCCGGGCTGAGCGTCGAGCTGAGCCGCGCGCTGTTCGAATCGGCGATCGAAGCCTTGCTCGAGCGCGTGCGCGGCAGCGTTACGCAATTGCTCAATGATGCCGGCGTGGCGGTCGATCAGGTCGACACGGTGTTCTTCACTGGTGGTTCGAGCGGCATCCCGGCCCTGCGCAACAGCGTCTCGGCAATGCTGCCGAACGCCCGGCATGTCGAAGGCAACATCTTTGGCAGCATTGGTAGCGGTTTGGCGATTGAAGCGATGAAGCGTTACGGTTCGATGGCCTGATCACAATCTGTGGCGAAGAGCCTTTGTGGCGAGGGGATTTATCCCCGTTGGGCCGCGAAGCGGCCCCGCTCCTGAGCTTGAAAGCAGGGGCCTGCTGCGCAGGCCAACGGGGATAAATCCCCTCGCCACAGATGCATTCAATTCAGTTGCCTGGCCTTAGACCATCCCGCCCAGCTTCAACTCACTCTTCAGATACGCGTAATAAATCGGCCCCGCCACCACTCCCGGCAAACCGAACGCGGCTTCGAACACCAGCATCGCCAGGAGCAACTCCCACGACTTGGCACTGATCTGCCCGCCGACGATGCGCGCGTTGAGGAAGTATTCGAGCTTGTGGATAACGATCAGATAGCCCAGCGCGGCGATCGCCACCCAGATCGACAGCGACAGACCGACGATGGTGATCAGCGTGTTCGACATCAGGTTGCCGATCACCGGCAGCAGGCCGAGCAGGAAGGTCAGCACGATCAGGGTTTTGGTCAGCGGCAGCTTGATGCCGAACATCGGCAGGATCACCGCGAGGAAGATCCCGGTGAACACGGTGTTGAGCAGGGAAATCTTGATCTGCGCGAAGACGATATTGCGGAACGCCTGCACCAGCAGATGCAAACGGTCGAACAAAGCGGCGGCCAGCGGCTTGCGCTTGGTCACGTCGGGGATGCGCTGCAGGGCGATGATCGCGCCGAGCACCATGCCGATCAGCAGGGTGACGAACATGTGCGCGGCGTCCTTGCCGACCAGTTGCAGGTCGGCCAGATGCTTGCTCGCCCACTCGCCGATCGCCACGCGAAATTCCGCTGCACTCGCCGGCAGGTAGGCATCGATGAACGGCGGCAACTGCCCGCGCGCGCGATCGACTACGCCCATGAATTTGTC
Source organism: Pseudomonas sp. S2_A05 (assembly GCF_054668485.1). Lineage (NCBI taxonomy): Bacteria > Pseudomonadati > Pseudomonadota > Gammaproteobacteria > Pseudomonadales > Pseudomonadaceae > Pseudomonas > Pseudomonas sp. S2_A05. The sequence goes on along the minus strand of NZ_CP162775.1, from coordinate 5,407,447 downwards.
GAGAGAAGCGCCGGGGTTTTCCGCTTCATGCAGGAGGAAACTGATAGCCCCGGCGAAAATCAGCGCCAGCGCACTTACTACCAGCGTGCCGAGCAGCGCCACCGCCAACCAGCGCGCACGCCGCCCTTCGATCAGCCGTTGCAGTTGCGGGGTGAGCATGTTGACCAGCTCGAACACCAGCAACCCGGCCAGCAGGCTCGGCAACAGGCGCAGCGGCAGCACCAGCAGCAAACCGCCAAAAATGATGATGCAGCTGACCCAGAACACAACATGACGCTGAGAAAACGTTGGCATACAGCCTCAAAACGAACGGCGTGAAAGGATGGGCAGTCTGCCAGCGATCCGGGGTTAGCACTAGGGATATGCGGGGTTTCGGATTTTCGTGCAAGGCTTGCGAATTTCCCCCTCACCCTAGCCCTCTCCCAGAGGGAGAGGGGACCGATTGGGGGTTGCTCGAAAAATTTTCCGACCTGAACGTGCAGTGCCGAATCCGCAATCGACCCGGTATTTCAGACCCCAGTTCCTGTCGGCATCAATGCGGTCGGTCCCCTCTCCCTCCGGGAGAGGGTTAGGGTGAGGGCAAATCTCAAGCCGACCGAATCAATCGGACACCCATGGCGCCCCCTTATTTTTTCTTCAGACACTCACTCATGAACGCCTTGCGCGCATCGCCGGTCAGCGCCTTGGTTTTCGCATCGGCATTGCAGGTGGTCATCTTCTGCTGCTGCGGGGTCAGCTCCTTGCCATCGTTGGCCGCTGGCGCCGCTTTCAGGCAGGTGCTCATGAACGCCTTGCGCTCATCGCCCTTCAAACTCTTGGCGGTCGCATCGGCATTGCAGGTGGTCATCTTGTTCTGTTGCGCCGTGGCGGCGAAACCTTGGGAACACACAAGCAGCCCGATCATCAACAACGGCACACGCAACATCTTCATGGAGTTTTCTCCTTGTTGCCGCACCGATGGATGCGGCCTCTATCGCAGTGTAGTCAAAGCTTGTTACACCTTCCTGCCCTCGAGGTGGCTGCGCCGATACTGCTCCGGCGTGCACCCGGCCTGGCGGGCGAACATGGCGATGAATGCCGAGCCGCTGCTGTAGCCGAGGTCGAAAGCGATTTCCTGCACCGAACGCGAGGTCTCAAGCGCCTCGATCGCCGCCAGATAACGCAAGCGCTGACGCCACTCGCCAAAACTCATGCCCAGCTCACGAACAAACTGCCGCGCCAGAGTGCGCTCGCTGACATGCACTTGCGCGGCCCAATGCGCCAACGGTTGGTTGTCGCCCGGCGCGGCCTGCAAGGCGTCAAGAATCGTCAGCAAGCCCGGGCTGCTCGCGTACGGCAGATAACATTCCTGCACCGGTGCCTGTTGCAGTTGATCGACCAATACCTGGGCCAGACGCTGATCGGCTTCATGCTCGGGGATCTTCACATCGCGGGCGGCGAAGTCTTTGAGGATGGCCTTGAGAATGTCGCTGATTGCCAGCGTGCAGGCCCGCGCCGGCAATCGCGCGCAGACGTCGGGATCAAGACACACCGCGCGGTAGTTGACCGGCTGGTGGCTGTAGAAACTGTGCTCGACCTCGGGCGGCACCCACACCGCGTATTGCGGCGGCGACATGAAGCGACTGCCGTCGACATCCATGTGCAGCACGCCATGGGCCGCGTATTCCAGCGTGCCCCAAGGATGCCGGTGTGGCGCGGCATATTCGTGGGCATTGAAATCGGCGTAGCGGAAATACACCGCTGACGGCAGTTCGCTGAAATCGAGCAGATCGATGTGTTTGCTGTTCATGCTGTCCGGATGCAGAGGCAGGTTGTCTGGATCGCAGTATAGGCCTGCATCCAGACAGGCGATAATCGCCCTTCATCAACGTTCTGGTTTTGTCCCATGCAATACGCATTTCCCCTGCTGGCGATTTTCATCTGGGCCGGCAACACCGTGATCAACAAACTGGCGGTCGGCGCGATCTTCCCGGCCGAGATCGGTTTCTATCGCTGGCTGCTGGCTGGCGTGCTGTTCACGCCATTCATGCTCTCGAAAGTGATCGCACACTGGCCGCAGATTCGGCCGAATCTGGGGCGGATTTTCGTCCTCGGCGTGCTCGGCATGGCGGTGTATCAGAGCCTCGCCTATTTCGCTGCAACACTGACCACCGCGACCAACATGGGCATCATCCTGTCGCTGATGCCATTGATGTCGCTGGCCATGGCGATCATCAGCCTCGGCCAGCGCCTGACCGCTGGTGCGCTGGTCGGTGCGGTGCTGTCGTTCGCTGGCGTGCTGGTGGTGGTGTCATCCGGCAGCCTCGGAGCGCTGCTGCAACACGGGGTCAATCTGGGCGATGCGATGATGCTGATCGCCACGCTGGCCTACGCGGTTTACAGCACGCTGCTGAAAAAGTGGCAACTGCGCCTGCCGCCGCTGGTCCTGCTGTACTTGCAGGTGCTGGTGGCGATTGTGGTGTTGTTTCCGTTGTTCGCGATGTCGCCGAAGACCGGTTTGAATCTGCAGAACGTGCCGCTGGTGCTCTATGCATGCCTGCTGGCTTCGATGGTCGCGCCGCTGGCGTGGATGCAGGCGGTGCAGCGACTGGGGCCGAGCCGGACGACGTTGTTCTTCAATCTGCTGCCGCTGATTACCGCGTTGATCGCAGCGCTGGTGCTGAAGGAACAGTTAGCGATGTATCACCTGGTGGGCGGTTTGCTGACCTTGGGTGGGGTGGTTTTGTCGGAGCGCTGGACCACCGTGTTGGGCCGCCGGGTCAGCGTTGCCTGATAAGGCCCCTTCGCGAGCAGGCTCACTCCCACATTGAAATGCAGACACCTGTGGGAGCGAGCCTGCTCGCGAAGAACGATGACGCGGTCTGTTTGGCTATAACCCTGCAGCCTCCAGCCGCGCCGCATGCTCGACAAACAGCCTTACCGGATCCGCGCCCTTGCCCACCAGTCCCAGCGACTGATTGACGATGTCGAAATGATCCAGCGGATAGTCATCACCGATCACCGTGCCCAGATGCGAGCTGTAACGGCCGACCATGCCATCGCACTGCCCCGGCTCGCGGACGAAGGTCTTGGCAAACAAGCGACAACTGCGGTTGGTGCCGTCAAAAAGATTGCCGCCACGATCGGTCTTGCCCGGTTGCAGCGTCCCTGACCAGGAGTAATAACGAACACCGTTGACCTCTTCCGGCCCCTGGCCGCCCCAGACTTCCGGCAGCCCTTGTGGATAACGCTGATTGAATAATGCGACGCCCGCCGTCGTCAGCGATTGGTGAGAAGCGTGGATATCCACCGGCAGTTTCGGCCCGTGGTAACCCGTGTCGAGCAATGCCATGACCCAGCCGATCAAGCGCAGCAACGCTTCGAGCAAGCGGCCCTTGGCACTGCTACCGGGGTAGTGCTTTTCCAGATAATCGGCCAGTTCGGAGCCGTGATTCGGCCCGGCCACCGAAGTCACCGAGGCGACCAGATCCGGACGCTTCGCCGCCGCATACCGTGCGGTCAACGCGCCTTGGCTGTGGCCGAACAGATTGACCTTTTGCGCCCCGCTCTCGCGCAGGATTTCCTCGATCCGCGCCAGCAACTGCTCGCCGCGCACTTCAGTAGAGTTGAGCGGCGAGACCTGCACCGCGACCACCGTCGCACCACCACGGCGCAAGGCCTTGATGATGCCGAACCAATACGGGTAAAGCACCAGCCGGATAAAGCCGAGCATGCCCGGCACCAGCACCAATGGATAACGTGTCGACATGGGTTACATCCTTGTGCGCGGTGAGTGGATGCCAGACCTGCAAGACGCCCGCCAAGCATCCACCTCGGCGATGACAACTCAACGATAAGCCTATTCCAGTCCGCCAGCACCCGCTCCACCGAAACCGGTCTGACTCTCCCGACATAGCAGTCTTCAGCAGTTCCTGCAGCGCGTCCGGCGTAAATCGCATAAAACTTTTCGCTTCGCTCAAGACTCACAACCTGGGTAGCGACCGCGTCTTCAGAACGTGGCGCCTATCGGATTAGCCTCCAGGAGAATGAAATGAGTGACGTGCATTTGTCTGATGTTCAAACCCTGCGCGAGCGCGCGCGGCAACACGTGGAAAACGGCGCGGTCACCGAGGGTTACAACGCCAACCGTGAAGAAATACTGCGTTTGCTCAACGAGTCGCTGGCCACCGAACTGGTGTGCACCTTGCGCTACAAGCGCCACTACTTCATGGCCAGCGGCCTGAAAGCCAACGTCGCCGCCGACGAATTCCTCGAACACGCCAACCAGGAAGCCGAGCACGCCGATCGCCTCGCCGAGCGGATCGTGCAACTGGGCGGTGAGCCTGAGTTCAACCCTGACCTGCTGAGCAAGATGTCCCACGCGCAATATGTGGCTGGCAACACGCTCAAGGAAATGGTTTACGAAGATCTGGTGGCCGAGCGCATTGCTATCGACAGCTATCGCGAAATCATCCAGTACATCGGTGACAAAGACCCGACCACCCGCCGCATCTTCGAAGACATCCTCGCCCAGGAAGAAGAACACGCCGACGACATGGCGGATATCCTCAACGATCTGTAATCCCGTCACACCGCTTTCGCGAGCAGGCTCGCTCCCACACTGGAACGTATTTCGATTGAAGAAACGCGTTCGAATGTGGGAGCGAGCCTGCTCGCGAAGGCGCCCTCAGAGACGCCGCATTACTTGCTGGGTTTAACGGTCACCGGTGCCTTGCCCTGCTTCATCTGCTCGAGCAACGGTGCACATTGATTCGGCTCGCCCCCGCTCGGCGCCACCAGCGCCAGCAATCCCGCCGCCGGTGCGGCAATCACGCCCAGCGCAACCATCCCCGCCCCGCGCAGCATCAACGGTACGGCTTTGACGCCGGCATCCGGTTTGATGAACTTGCCGCGCACATACAGCGGCGAGCGCAGCGAGATCAGACGCCAGCCCTTGGATTCCGGGGTCACGGTCAGATCGAGTTGTTCGGTGGCCATGTTCGCCGTGCCATCGATGTAGATGATTGCGTTCTCGGTATCGAAGACAAACAGCCGTGTCGTGGCCAGGCCGGTCTTGATGTCGAAGTCCGCCGCCGCGCAATTGATCTTCACTTCCTTGTCGCCAAAGATCTTGCCGACCACGTAGTTACCGACGTTGAGCCCGGCCAGCTCCATCAACTCACGGCTGATTGCACCGTCGTTGATCAGCATCTTCAGATTGCCGTTGGCGCCGCCGAGCAGCTTGGCCACGGAGTTGCCCCGGCCACTGATGTCGGCATCGCCATTGAGCTCACCGAAACTGGTCTTCATCGGCTCGAAGGTCGGGAACAACTCTTTGAGTTTGAATTTGCGTGCGGTCAAACGCGCGCGGCCTTCCAGCGGCTCGGTGCGGCCATTGAGGCGAATCAGCGCATCCAGCGTGCCGCCGGCGACACCAAAGCGCAGCGGTTCCAGGCTGAGCTCGCCGTCGTTGAGTTTCAGATGGGTATAGAGGTCGTTGAACGGCAGCTTCTCGCTGTGGACGATGCGTTTGCCGGTGAACTCGACATCGGCGTCCATGGCCCGCCAGCGATCGGTTTTGAATTCTTCGACCGGCAGGACTTTGTCCGCCGGTTGCTTGCTCGCGCCGCCACGGGCCTTTTGCTCGGTGTTGGAGTCGGCGCCGATCAGTGGCGCGAGGTCGGCAAACAGCAGTTGATTGGAGAGCAGCGCACCGCTGAGTTTCGGCCGTGGCTGGCTGGCCACGTAGGTGAGGTCGCCGTGGATGTCGCTGTCGCCGATCTTGCCGTTGAATTTCTCGTAAGTGAATCTCGCCCCGGCCTCGTCATGCAGCTTGGCGATAAGGTGACCGTCGGTGGAATACGGTGGCGTGTCCGGCAGGGTCACGCCGGTCAGCGGGTAAAGATTGCCGAGGCTGTCGCCAGCGAGCTTCAGGCGCAGATCAAGGGCGCCGAGATTCAGCGGGTCAGTCAAGGTGCCGGCCAGTTCGATACGGGTGTCGCCGATCTTCGCCTGGGCCTGCAACGGGAACGGCTTGCTCGCGTCCTGCAACGCCAGCAACCCGCCGATCTTGCCCTGCCCGGTGAGGTTCTGCGCGTGGTACTGGCCTTTGACCTTGAGCGCAAAGGCGTAATCCTGCGGTGCGCCGCCCTTGTCCTGAGCAGTTTTCGCCGCTTTGTCGCCGACGATCTCGCTGAATGGAATCGGCTTGCCGAGCGGGTCGATCAACACATCGAGATTGGTTTTCAGGGTCTGATCGTCGAGGGTCACGTGGCCCTTGTCGAAACCGATCGCGCCGATGTCGACCACCCAGCTCGAAGGCTCGGCGTTCGGGTCCTTGGGATCGAATTTGAACGTCCAGTTGGCGCGGCCATCGGCCAGACGATGCAGCTCGGCATTCGGCTCGGTCAGGTCGATGCGCGGAATCACCACGCGCTGGGCCAGCAGGGCCAGCGGCGAAATGCGCAGTTCAACGCGTTTGAGCGTGACCATCTGCGGCTGCTTCGACCAGTCAGGATTACCCAGGCTCAGATCCTCGGCGACCACGTGCGGCCAAGGCACCCAAGAGCGCCAGCCGCCCTCTTCCGGCTCGCGCTGCCAGATCACCGCGAGGTTGCCATTGATGGCAAACGCCCGGTGCAGTTCTTCCGAGACTTTGGCATTGATGGTCGGTTTGATCCGGTTCCAGTCGAAGAACACGATGATCAGAATCAAGGCTGCCAGCAGCAGCACGAGGATGGCGAAGATCCAGCTGAAGATTTTTCCAGTGCGCGTCATGCACAAAGCTCCTGATCACGACCGCACGCCGATTACCCGACGCACAGCTGAAACGGCAGACCTAAGCGGCCCCTATGCAGTCTGTGACTGGCGAAAGGCCCGCAGGTTTAATCGAAAGGCAGTTTAAGCCATAAAAAGCGCAGCAAAACTGACCGATCGGTCGAGCAGTGTTACCGCGACCCGCACTTTTGCGAGGCACGAGTGAGTCGAAAATACCCACGACGGTGCAAAACCGTCGCCCGCAAAGGCCCGATCTAGAGCCTTCGCGCCGAACAATCAATTCTGTTGATTATTACCATTGCGTTTATGAACTTTTATATCGACATATCGAGAGTAGCATTGCCCTCGTACCCACTTTATCGCCCTCCCAAGGAGCCACTATCATGAAACGCCAATTACTGCTCAGCCTTACCCTGTCGATGCTAGCCAGCACTGCTTTTGCCCTGCCCGCTGCCGATCAGGCCACTCCGCAAGTCAAAGACAGCCACTCGGTGTTCAGCCAGACGCTCGCTGAAGACGGCTACGACAAAACCCCACAAGGCCAGACTCTGGCTGAAGACGGCTATGACAAGACCCCTCAAGGCCAGACTCTGGCTGAAGACGGCTATGACAAGACCCCTCAAGGTCAGACTCTGGCTGAAGACGGCTATGACAAAACCCCACAGGGCCAGACCCTGGCTGAAAACGGCCGCAATCGTCTCGAAGAAAAAGGTCTGGTGGAAGACGGCTACGACAAGACTCCCCAAGGTCAAGCCCTCGCCGAAGGTGGTGGTGATCGTGTAATCGAACGCAACAGCGCCGTGAGCTGAGCCTATGACGGCCCAGCGAAAAAGCCCAATCAGCGGATTGGGCTTTTGACTTTTCAGCTTCTGTGAATCCCTCGCTGCATGACTCCCCGTTCGACGCCGACAAAGCCGATTTGCTAGAGTGCGGCGCTTGTCCTGCCGAAGAATACACCCTGCGATGCTGCCCCGCGCCGAACAGAAACAACAGACCCGCAACGCCCTGATGGACGCTGCCCGCCACCTGATGGAAAGCGGCCGAGGATTCGGCAGCCTGAGCCTGCGCGAAGTGAGCAAGACCGCCGGCATCGTGCCCACCGGTTTCTACCGGCACTTTGCCGATATGGACGAGTTGGGTCTGGTACTGGTCAGCGAAGTCGGCCAGACCTTCCGCGAAACCATCCGCCTGGTGCGGCACAACGAATTCGTCATGGGCGGCATCATCGACGCTTCGGTGCGCATCTTCCTTGATGTGGTCAACGCCAACCGCTCGCAATTCCTGTTTCTCGCCCGCGAACAATACGGCGGCTCGCTGCCGGTACGCCAGGCGATCGGACGCCTGCGGGAGAACATCAGCGCCGACCTCGCGGCGGACCTGGCGCTGATGCCCAAGCTGCAACATCTGGACATCGCCGGTCTGAGCGTGATCGCCGACCTGATCGTCAAATCGGTGTTCGCCACCCTCCCCGACATCATCGACCCGCCCGCCGAGGCCTTGCCGGAGCATCTGACGCCGCAGGCGAAGATCACCCAGCAACTGCGCTTCATCTTTATCGGCCTCAAGCACTGGCAAGGGCTGGGCAGTACCGAGTAATCCCCTTCTCTATCTGACACAGCGCAAAGCCTCTGTGGGAGCGAGCCTGCTCGCGAAAGCGCTGGGTCAGCTGAATACATCTGTCTGACACGGCGCATTCGCAAGCAGGCTCGCTCCCACATTGAACATCCGTCACGGCATCGAATTGGTGCATGACAAATCCTTCATGCACCAAAACCTTCCAGAATCGCCGCGCCTGTTGAAAGATCAGGCAAGCGCCGACAGCTATTTCCTACAGATCACCCGATTGGCGCGGCGCTTGCTCTAGCCCATTCAACGTTCATTGCTGGAAGCTTTCCGATGCTGGTGATTCATCGCAGAATCGACCCTCAACCCGTCTGGGCCGCCGAGCTGCACCTGACCTTCGAAGCGCGCAGCAAAAGCCGTTTGCGCTGTTTCAGTGCCGAAGGCGAAGACGTCGGGTTGTTTTTGGAGCGCGGCCAGCCACCGCTGTATGACGGCGAATGCCTGCAGGCTGAAGACGGCCGTGTCGTGCGCGTCTGCGCCCGCCCTGAACAACTGCTCCATGTCACTTGCGCCAATGCGTTCGAACTGACCCGCGCGGCCTATCACCTCGGCAACCGCCATGTCGCCCTGCAAGTCGGCGATGGCTGGCTGCGCCTGCTCGACGATTACGTGCTCAAGGCGATGCTCGAACAGCTCGGCGCGCAGGTCGAGGCTATCGAAGCGCCGTTCCAGCCGGAACACGGCGCTTACGGCGGCGGCCATCATCATTCCCGCCACGGCGACGAAGACTTCAACTACGCGCCGAAACTCCACCAGTTCGGCGTGCGCCTGTGAATCCGGCCTGGGCGCTGCTGCGTCTGGCCAGTCCGCAATTGCCGATTGGCGGCTACAGCTATTCCCAGGGTCTGGAAATGGCGGTGGATAATGGCCGGGTCCACAACCCGGACGGCGCCCGCCGCTGGATCAGCGATCAACTGCTGCTCAACCTCGCGCGCTTCGAAGCGCCGCTGCTGTTGGCGCATTGCCAGGCCGCAGCAGATGAAAACTGGGCCGAATTACGACAACTCTGCGAGAGCCACCGCGCCAGTCGCGAAACCCGCGAGTTGCATCTGGAGAGCCGGCAGATGGGCTACTCCCTGCAGCAGTTGTTGAACGGTTTGCCGGAACTCGATGCGCCCGCCCGCGACTTTCTTGAACAGACCACAGAACCGCATCTGGCCCTGTGCTGGGCACTGGCGGCACGCGCCTGGGGCATCACCCCGCAGGACGCTCTTGCCGCGTGGCTGTGGAGCTGGCTGGAAAACCAGCTCGCCGTGTTGATGAAAACCCTGCCGCTGGGCCAGCAAGCCGCCCAGCGCCTGACCAGCGAACTGCTGCCGCTGCTGCAACAGGCGCAGCACGACGCGACCCACCTCAACCCCGAACACATCGGCAGCGCCGCGTTTGGCCTGTCTCTGGCGTGCATGGCCCACGAGCGCCAGTACAGCCGTCTCTTCCGCTCTTAGGGCTGTTTATTTTGGAGAATGAAATGGATACACAACCTCTGCGCGTCGGCATCGGCGGCCCGGTCGGTTCCGGCAAAACCGCACTGACCCTGGCCCTGTGCCTGGCCCTGCGCGAGCGCTACAACCTCGCCGTGGTCACCAACGATATCTACACCCGCGAAGACGCCGATTTCCTGGTGCGCAACGAAGCCCTCGCGCCGGAGCGGATCATCGGCGTGGAAACCGGCGGCTGCCCGCACACGGCGATCCGCGAAGACGCCTCGATCAACCTCGAGGCGGTCGATCAACTGAACCGGCGTTTTCCCGGGCTGGATCTGATTCTGGTGGAATCCGGCGGCGACAACCTCTCGGCGACCTTCAGCCCGGAGCTGTCGGACCTGACCATCTACGTGATCGACGTCTCCGCCGGCGACAAGCTGCCGCGCAAGGGCGGCCCGGGGATCTGCAAGTCCGACCTGCTGGTGATCAACAAGATCGACCTCGCGCCACTGGTGGGCGCCTCGCTGGAAATGATGGACAGCGACACCAAACGCATGCGCAACGGCAAGCCGTTCGTGTTCAGCAACCAGAAAACCGGTCAGGGCCTTGAAGAAATCATCGCCTTCATCGAACGCCAGGGCCTGCTGACCGCCGCCTGATCCACTTATCAACAAGGAAGCTTATCCATGACACTCAAACGCATTCTTGGCGCCGTGGCGCTGCTGCTGACACCGGCACTGGCCTTCGCGCACCCTGGGCATGGCGACAGCGGCCTCGTCGCGGGCATCAGCCACCCGATCGGCGGGCTCGACCACTTGCTGGCAATGCTCGCCGTCGGTTTGTGGGCGGCGCAGCAACAAGGCGCGGCGCGCTGGGCGCTGCCGTGCACCTTTGTCGGCACCATGCTGCTGGGCGGCCTGCTCGGTTTTGAAGGGCTGGAGTTGCCGGCGCTGGAAAGCGGGATTGCCGCCTCGGTATTGGCGCTGGGCCTGGCCGTGGCACTGGCGGTGCGCCCGCCGCTGGTGATGGCGGTGGCAGCGACGGCGCTGTTTGCGCTGTTCCATGGCGTGGCGCATGGGCTGGAGCTGCCGGAAATGAGCAGCCCGTGGGCGTATGCGGCCGGGTTTGTCGCGGCGACAGCGGTTTTGCATGCGCTCGGTTATGGCGTGGTGCGAGTTCTTCCGCAGGCAGCGGCGCCGCTGGTGCGGTTGGCGGGTGCGGCTTCGGCGGCGACTGGGGTCTGGTTGCTCGCAGGCTAATCTCTATCGCCTGAGCCGGCCTCATCGCTGGCAAGCCAGCTCCCACAGGTTATTGGGTAAGTCCACAATTGTGTGAACACTCAATTTCCTTGTGGGAGCTGGCTTGCCAGCGATGACGGCCGATCAGACACCAAACCTTTAAAGGCTGCCTCTCTGCTACCATGTCGCGCAATCGCCCCAGCCCGTGACGCCCGCCCATGCCCCACGCTTCCCGCTCCACCGCCCTGTCCGAATTGACCGCCCTGTTTGGCCAAGTGCAGCAGCACTTCCTCGACGTGATCGTGCCGCTGTGGCAAGGCCCGGGCTGGAATGCCGACATGGCGTTGCCGTACGAGGCGCTGGACGCCGCGCATCAACCGCTTCCAGTGCAGCGCTATCGGGCGATGGCCTGCGCACGGCAGCTGTATCTGTTCTCCAGCCTGATCGGGATTGTGGCTAACGCCGAAGTCCGCGCCGCCGCGCTGTTCCGTTCCCTGCAACGGCATTTCCATGATGCCGAGCACGGCGGCTGGTTCTACAGCATCGATGCGCAAGGCAAGCCGCTGGACCAGCGCAAGGATCTCTACACCCACGCCTTCATCCTGTTCGCCTGCGCGCATTACTGGGACAAGTCCCGGGATTCGCTGGCCGAGTCGACATTGAACGCCGCGCTGGAAATCATCGGCCGCCGATTCGCCACCGGCGACGGTTTGTACGAAGCCTGCCTTGAGCGTGACTGGCTCACCCTGCAAACCGGGCCACTGCAAAATCCACTGATGCATCTGGCCGAAGCTTTTCTGGCCACCCTCGCCGTGCGTGAAGACCTGCAGACGCACAACGCCCTGCTTGAGTTATGCACAGCCATGCACAAGCAGTTCGTCGATCCGCAATATGGCGTGTTGATGGAGAAGCCGCTGGGCGCTGTGGATAACTGGTACGAGCCGGGGCACCAGTTCGAATGGTATTTCCTGCTCGAATCGTCGGCGCTGTTGCGCGATTCGAAACTGCACCGGGCGCTGGATCGGGCGTTTGCCTTTACCGAGCAGTATGGCGTGCTGGAGTCCTGCGGCGCGGTGCGGGCGATGCTTGATCTGGAAAGCAATGGACGGCCAAGGGATTCGACCCAACGGATCTGGGCTCAAGCCGAATACCTGCGCGCGCTGACCTTGCGGGCGGACAGCGAAGCGGTGGTACTGCGCCAGTTGCAGGCGTTGCAGCAGCGGTTTCTGCATGCCGGCGGCTGGCATGAGTGTCGCGATGAGAATGGAGAGGTCAGTCGCAAGGACATGCCTTCGACCACGCCTTATCATTTGGCGACTTGCTATCACGGTTTGGCTGCGTATCTTCGCTGACCGACCAATTGCTATCGCGAGCAGGCTCGCTCCCACATCTTGGAATGCATTCCCCTGTGGGAGCGAGCCTGCTCGCGAATGGCCTCAGCGCGGTATCAAGCCTTGTTACGCTCGATGGCAAACCCGGCCCAGGTCTGGCTCACCGGCATCAGTTCGAGGCTATTGATGTTGATGTGCGCGGGGGTGTTCATCACCCAGAAAATCGTCTCGGCGATGTCCTGCGGCTGGATCGGCTCGGCGCCGGCGTAAGTGGCGTTGTAGCGTTCCTGATCACCGGCAAAACGTACCAGCGAGAACTCGCTTTCGCACAGGCCGGGTTCGATGTTGCTGACCCGCACGCCAGTGCCCTGCAGGTCGCAACGCAGGTTCAGCGAGAACTGTTTGACGAAGGCTTTGCTCGCGCCGTACACGTGGCTGCCCGGGTACGGGTAGTTACCGGCTATGGAGCCGAGGTTGACGATACCGGCGCCACGGCCGTGGGCAATCAGCCGTGGCAGCAGCAGGCGAGTGGCGTACATCAGGCCTTTGACGTTGGTGTCGACCATGGTGTCCCAGTCATCCAGATCGCACTTGGGCGCCGGATCGACGCCGAGCGCCAGGCCGGCGTTGTTGATCAGGCCACGGAGTTTGGCGAAGGACGGCGGCAGGTTGGCGATCGCCTCCTCCATCGCCTTGCGATCACGCACATCGAGGACCAGACCATGCACTTCGGTCTGCTTCGACAGTTCGGCGCACAGGGCATTGAGGCGTTCTTCACGACGGCCGGTCAGTACCAGCTTCCAGCCAGCCTCGGCAAAACGCCGGGCACAGGCTTCACCAAAACCGGACGTCGCGCCGGTGATAAACAGGGTGTCGGACATCGTGTTCTCCTTGCTTCGGCCGCCACGGCAGCCCTTGGAATAGAAAATCAGCAGGCAGCATGCCCGCCCTCGCGAATACGGGCAACACTTGCCAGCTGTACAAAAATCAACCAAGTGCGCCAAGACCTTAGCCTGCGTGGCCTGCAGCCATGTGCACGCATGTTATCCACAATCTGCTCCACAGTTTCCGGGGGCAAGTGCCAACGTGCAAAGCCGCGCCACACAAGGCTTTGCGGGCGAAATGGAAAGTTTTTTGCTTGACCGTGAGGCGGGGGATGTGCGGGACAGGGCATTTTGCACGACGGACGGTGTCACCGGGTGATTGCGCGAGGCCAGCAATTACGGCGCTCCGCGAGGTCTTTCCAGAGTTTAGTCACAGACTTATCCACAGGCTTGCGCACAGGGAATTGCCATGTCTCTGCCCCCCAGAAAAAGGTTGACAACGACGCCGCGCGCTCCAGCAAAAATGCCTGATCAAAAAACAATCACAAGCCTGGAGGCCCCGGATTACAAGGCATGCAACCATATACACCCACGTTATTCACAGCCAGTTCCACAGTAACCGGGGACAAGTCAAAACTGTGGAAAAACAGCCATTTGCAGCGTCTATATGTCGCGCTTTGGCAGCTTGGGGAATTTGTTTTCCACAATTTCGGGAATTAGCCAATTTACCTGTGGTGGATTCCAAAAAATAAAAAAGCCCCGGGACTCTCGTCGCCGGGGCTGTGTGCAACCGCGAGAAGAATCAGTGCCCGCCCAGATAGGCGTTACGCACCTCCTCATTCACCAAAAGCTCTTTGCCGGTGCCGGTCAGACGGATTTCGCCGTTGACCATCACATATGCCCGGTCCGACAGCTTCAGCGCATGGTTGGCGTTCTGCTCGACGAGGAAAATCGTCATCCCGGTTTTTGCCAACTCACGCAGCGTGGCGAAGATCTGCTTCACCACGATCGGCGCCAGACCCAGGCTCGGTTCATCGAGCAGCAACAGCTTCGGCCGGCTCATCAGCGCACGGGCGATGGCGAGCATCTGCTGTTCACCGCCAGACATGGTCATCGCCCGCTGATTGCGTCGCTCTTCAAGCCGTGGAAACAGCTCGAACATGCGCTGCATGTCCTCTTTGGCGTACTTGTCGCCAATCGGGATGGTGCCCATCAGCAGGTTTTCCTCGACGGTCATGTCGGGGAAAACCCGCCGCCCTTCCGGCGACTGCGCGATACCGTTGGAGGCGATGTAGTGCGAGGACTTCTGCGTGATGTCGACGCCCTGATAGAGAATCTGCCCGCCCGCCGCTCTCGGCTGGCCGAAGATCGACATCAGCAAGGTCGACTTGCCGGCGCCGTTTGAGCCGATCAGGCTGACGGTCTCGCCTTCGTTGATTTGCAGAGAAACGCCTTTGAGCGCCTGAATCGGGCCGTAGAACACGTCCAGATTGCGCAGTTCGAGGATCGGTTGGCTCATACCAGCTCCTCTTCATCGGCGCCCAGGTAGGCCGCGATCACTTTTGGATCGTTACGGATCGCTTCAGGCCCGCCCTCAGCGATGACGATGCCGTGGTCCAGCACCACGATGTGGTCGGAAATGCTCATAACCATGCCCATGTCGTGTTCGATCAGCACCACGGTCAGATCGTGCTCGTCGCGCAGCAGCCGGATCATCGCGCTGAGCGCTTCGGTTTCCTGAGGATTGAGGCCGGCGGCCGGTTCGTCGAGGCAGATGATCTGCGGCCGCGTGCACATGGCCCGGGCAATTTCCAGACGCCGTTGTTGGCCGTAGGACAGCTCACCGGCCAGACGGTTGGCGCAGTCCACCAGATCGACCACTTCGAGCCAGTAGAACGCGACATCCAGCGCATCGCTCTCGGCCTTGCGATAGCCCTTGGTGTTGAGGATGCCGGCGAGCATGTTGCGGTTGACCCACATGTGCTGCGCCACCAGCAGGTTTTCCAGCACCGACATTTCCTTGAACAGGCGAATGTTCTGGAACGTACGGGCGAGACCGGCACGGTTCACCAGGTGAGTACCGCCGAACATTTTGTAGTACATGCGGCTGAGGAAGGATTTCGGCGAGACGAAATCGGTCGGTTTGAACGACTCGCCCAGCAACTGGATGACGTTGGTCTGCTGGCCGCGCACATTGAGTTCGATCTTGCCGCCCGTGGCCTTGTAGAAACCGGTCAGGCAGTTGAACACCGTGGTCTTGCCGGCGCCATTGGGGCCGATCAGGGCGAAGATCGAATTGCGTTTGACCTTCAGGCTGACATCGCTCAAAGCCTTGATGCCACCGAAATGCATCATCAGTTTTTCAACAGAGAGTACGACTTCACTCATGGCGCAGTCCTCTCGTAGTGAATGGCACCTTTGCGTGGTTTGACCCCGGTGCGGCTGATGCGGATCAACCCGCGTGGTCGCCAGATCATCATCAACACCATCAGGATGCCGAACAGCAGCACGCGGTATTCAGCGAAGCCACGCAGCAGTTCCGGGGCGACGGTGAGCACGAATGCGGCGATGACCACGCCGATGGTCGAACCCATGCCGCCAAGCACGACGATGGCGAGGATCAGCGCCGACTCGAAGAAGGTGAACGAGGTCGGGTTGACGAAGCCTTGATAGGTGGCGAAGAACACCCCGGCCAGACCCGCCGTCGACGCACCGATGGTGAACGCCGAGAGCTTGACCAGTACGTGGTTGAGGCCCATCGAACGGCAGGCGATTTCATCTTCACGCAGGGCTTCCCAGGCGCGACCGACCGGCATCTTCACCAGCCGATGCTTGACGTACAACACCGCCAGCACCACCAGGAACAGCACCGCGTAGATGAAGTAATACTTCACGTCCGGGTTGTAGGTCAGGCCGAAGAACTCATGAAACGGCACCCCGCCATCCTTCGCCCGCTTGCCGAACTCCAGACCGAAGAACGTCGGCAATGGCGCCGGCATGCCGTTCGGGCCGCCGGTCAGGGACAGCCAGTTGTTCAGCACCAGACGAATGATTTCACCAAAACCCAGGGTCACGATCGCCAGATAGTCGCCGTGCAGACGCAACACCGGGAAACCGAGAATGCAGCCAGCCAGGCCTGCGGTGATTGCCGCCAGCGGCAGCACCGTCCAGAAACCCAGACCCAGATATTGATAACCCAATGCCAGACCGTAGGCGCCGATGGCGTAGAACGCCACGTAACCGAGATCCAGCAGCCCGGCCAGACCGACCACAATGTTCAGCCCCAGCCCCAGCAGCACGTAGATCAAACCAAGGATGACCACCCCCAGCAGATAGGAGTTGGAGACAAACGGCACGATGATCGCCAGCACGATAATCAGCGGGATGATCCAGCGCAGCCGTGATTTGTAATCCGCCGGCAGCACGTGCACACCGGAACCGCTGCTCTCGAACCCGTCGAGGATCTTCAGGCCCTTGGGGGTTTGCAGGAACAGGCTCAGGGCAAAGCGACCGGCCATGACGATGGCAATGATCCACGCCACGCGGGTTGCTTCGAGGTTGAAGCTGTAGCCGTCGAGGACCACGCCGACAATCGGCCCGAACACGATCAGCGCAATCAGGCCGGCAAGAATCGCCTCGACCAGACTTTTTTTGATATCGATGGATTTTTCAGTGGTTGCAGACATCGCTTACACCTTCGACACAAGAGGACGGCCCAACAGGCCCTGCGGCCGGAAGACCAGTACGAGGACGAGCAGCGAGAAACTGAACACGTCTTTGTAGTCGGAGTTGACCAGACCGGAGAACAGCGACTCGGAGATGCCGAGGATGATCCCGCCGAGCATCGCGCCGGGCAGTGAACCGATGCCGCCCAGAACCGCTGCGGTGAACGCCTTGATGCCGATGATGAAGCCGGCATAGAAGTCGAACGTGCCGTAGTTCATTGTGATCAGCACACCGGCCAGTGCCGCCATGGCTGCACCGATGATGAACACGTAGGAAATCACCCGGTCGGTGTTGATCCCCAGGATCGAGGCCATCTTGCGGTCTTGCTGGGTCGCACGGCACATGCGGCCGAGCTTGGTGTATTTGATGATGTAGGTCAGCAGCCCCATGCCGACAAACGCGGCGATCAGGATGAAGACTTTGGTGTAGGTCAGTTGCACGAAGCCGGTGCCGACTTCAACACGCCAGGCACCGGTCAGCAGCGTAGGCACGCCCTGTTGTTTGGCGCCCTGAGCGATCTGTGCGTAGTTCTGCAAAATCAGCGAAATACCGATAGCGCTGATCAGCGGCGCCAGGCGGGTCGAGTTACGCAGGGGTTTGTAGGCAACACGCTCGATGACCCAGCCATATACCGCCGTGACGACGATGGTGAAGATCAGCGTGCCGAGCATCAGCAGCGGGAAGGATTCGATACCGAAGTAAGCCAGCAGAGCCAGACTGATTGCCGCCAGGTAAGCGGAAATCATGTAAACCTCGCCGTGGGCGAAGTTGATCATGCCGATGATGCCGTAGACCATTGTGTAGCCGATGGCGATCAGGCCATAGACCGACCCGAGGGTCAGGCCATTGACCAGTTGCTGCAGGAAAATACCATCCATAACGCAATCTCACGCAGTGAGAACCTGCGCGCCCATGACGCGCGGTTCTTCTAGGAAAAATACAGATGTACGTCGGAGCAATGTCGGAGCGTGATCAGCCCGATCGCCACTGATCCCTCTGTGGGAGCGAGCCTGCTCGCGAAAGCGGTTGAACACTCAACGCAGAGGTTGTTTGTCAGTGCGTCTTCGCGAGCAGGCTCGCTCCCACAGGGGATCGGTGGTGATCAGATGATCGCTTCAGCCCTTACTTCTGCTTTTCCAGCTGGTGGTATTTGCCGTCCTTGTCCCACTGGTAAACCACGTAGTCGGAGACTTTCAGGTCGCCTTTGGCGTCCCAGGTCTTCTCGCCCATCACGGTTTTCACCGGGTTGGCCTTCAGCCACTTGGCAGCGGCTTCGCCGTCGTTTTTCTTCGCGCCATTGAACGCTGCCGCCAGGGTCTGAACCGAGGCGTAGGCGTACAGGGTGTAGCCTTCAGGCTCGGTGCCGGCCTTGCGGAACGCGTCCACTACGGTCTTGCTTTCCGGCAACAGGCGCGGGTCGGCGCCGAAAGTCATCAGTACGCCATCGGTGAATTGCGGGCCGCCAGCGGTGGTCACCAGTTCGTCGGTCACGATACCGTCGTCGGACATGAACTTGACGTCTTTCAGACCTTGTTCACGCAGCTGACGAACCAGCGGACCGGCTTCCGGGTGCAGGCCGCCGAAATAGACGACATCGGCGCCGGCGCCACGGATCTTGGTGACGATGGTGCTGAAGTCTTTCTCGCCACGGGTCAGGCCTTCGTACAGCACAGGCTTGACGCCGCGTTTTTCCAGCTGAGCCTTGGTGGCGTCAGCCAGGCCTTGGCCGTAGGTGTCCTTGTCGTGCAGCACAACGACTTTCTTGCCCTTGAGCATGTCGACGATGTAGTCGCCGGCAACGATGCCTTGCTGGTCGTCACGTCCGCACATACGGAACATGGCGCTGAGGCCGCGTTCGGTCACTTGCGGGTTGGTCGAGCCCGGAGTGATCGCGATGATCCCGGCTTCGTCGTAGATTTCCGACGCTGGAATGGTCGAAGAGGAGCAGAAGTGACCGACCACGCCGGCGACTTTCTGGTTGGTGAGGTCCTTGGCGACCGTCACTGCCTGCTTCGGTTCGCAGGCGTCGTCGCCTTTGACCAGGACGATTTTTTCCCCGTTGACGCCACCCGCCGCGTTGACCGCATCGGCCGCCGCCTGTGCACCCTTCATGTACTGCTCGCCGAATGCCGCGTTGGCACCGGTCATAGGACCCGCTACACCGATCTTGATATCAGCTTGAGCAAACGCAGAAACACCCAGCGCAGTAGCGACTGCGAGGGCCAGAAAGCCTTTCTTGTAAAACGTCTGGGACATGAGGTGGTGCTCCAAGGTTTTTTTAGTTGGCACTGCGACTTCACTTCACTCAAAGCTCAGAGCAAGGCCCGTGCCATCGGTTTTTTATTCTTCAAAAAGTCGCTGCGTTGTTGTTATTTCGACTGTTTCGGTCCCATTTTCATTGGGCGTGCAACCGTCTAAACCGCGGAAGGTGAAACCATTTGTTTTTTCAGGCGCAACCCGCACGCGCCATCATTGCAACCGCAGCGGCAAACGACGTGCAACCAGCCTGTAACAGCCCGCGTCACCGAACTGCACACTGCTGGTGCGGTACTGCTACAACCCGCACCATTACAGGCTAGTCGCTGGATGCTAAAGCGCCGCTTGCGGCAACAAATTTCAACACTCAAATGACGATGCGCAGGCACTGGCCCGCGTGATACAGGGAAAACCCGGCCTCGTACAGGCAACTGCGCAAGCCCACACCGGCCAGGGGCTGCATCGGTGCGAAGGGAATCGGCAGTGCCTGCGGATCGCCGTTGCACAGGTAATCGGCGAAGGCTTTGCCGACGACCGTGCCGGTGGTGACGCCGCGACCGTTATAACCGGTGACGGCCACCAGTCCCGGCGCCGGCTCGAACAGACGCATCAGGTGATCAGGAGTAAACGCAATGCGCCCGGTCCAGGTGCATTGCCACTCGACCGGCTTCAGATTGGGGAAGTAATGCTGCTGCACCCGATCGGCCCAGGCTTTGAGAAACCAGGTCGGTTTCTGGTTGCCATTGCCGAGGCTGCCGAGCAACAGGCGCCCGTCCTTGTCGCGACGGATGCTGCTCAATACCTGACGGGTGTCCCACGAGCCCTGCCCGCCCGGGAGAATTTCTTGCGCAGCGTCTTCGGTAAGTGGCACCGAGGCGACCTGGTAGTAATAACCGGGAAAGAAATTGCGCTTGAGTTCGGTCCAGTCGCCTTCGGTGTAGGCGTTGGAGGCGATGACCACTTGTTCGGCGAGTACCGAACCCTGGGCGGTTTGCACCGACCAGTTCTGCCCGATGCGCTCGAGGCGAGCCACTGGCGAATGATCGAACATCTGCCCGCCGAGCCCGCGCACGGCATTGGCCAGCCCGGTGACATAGGCCATCGGATTGAGCGTGCCGGCGCGGCGGTCAAGCAACGCGGCGGCGATTTTCTGCGTGCCGGTGGCTTGCTCGCAGGCCTTGCCGGTCAGCAGTTCGACCGGCGCGCCACGACGTTTCCATTGCTGCTCGCGACTGCGCAGATCCGCCTCGCCCTTGGCGTTATGTGCCATGTGCAAAGTGCCTTCGCGGCGCAACTGGCAATCGATGTTGTATTTATCCACAAGGCTGAACACCAGCGCCGGCGCTGCACCAAGCATGCGGTTGAGCTGACTGCCGACCGCCTCGCCGAACCCCGCTTCGATCTCGTCCGGAGGAATCCACATGCCGGCGTTGACCAGCCCGACGTTGCGCCCGGAGCCACCGTGCCCTGCGCGATGCGCTTCCAGCACGCAGACGCTTTTGCCTTTTTCCAACAGATGCAGCGCCGCTGACAACCCGGTGAACCCGGCGCCGATCACACAGACATCGACCTTGACCTCGCCACTGAGCGCGGCGTTATCCGGGCGTTGTGGCGTGAGCGTTTCCCACAGACATTCTTCGCGTAACGGCATTGCCAGACTCCAACAGAAACCCAACAAACACACAAACCTGAGTGCCCCCCCTGTGGCGAGGGGATTTAGCGAAACGTCGCACCGCCCCGCTGGGTCGCGGAGCGGCCCCAAAATTTCAAAAGCGACGACTGCTTCGCAGCCGAACGGGGATAAATCCCCTCGCCACAGTGCTCACTCCTACAGAGGATCTCCACCTGTCAGTCGAATGTAATGCCCTGCGCCAACGGCAATTCCAGCGAATAGTTGACGGTGTTGGTCTGCCGGCGCATGTACGCGCGCCAGGCATCGGAGCCGGACTCACGGCCGCCGCCGGTTTCTTTCTCGCCACCAAAGGCGCCGCCGATTTCCGCGCCGCTCGGGCCGATGTTGACGTTGGCGATGCCGCAGTCACTGCCGACCGCCGACATGAACCGCTCGGCCTCACGCACATCGGTGGTGAAAATGCACGATGACAGGCCTTGCGGCACGGCATTGTTCAGGCGCAGCGCTTCCTCGAAATCGCTGTAGCCGACCACGTAGAGAATCGGCGCGAAGGTTTCGCTGCAGACCACATCGCTCTGCTCGGGCATTTCCACGATGGCCGGCGACACGTAATAAGCATTGGGGAATTGCTCTTCCAGTTGGCGCTTGCCACCGAACACCCGGCCGCCTTCGCTCAGTGCCTGTTCCAGCGCATCCTGCATGTTTTCGAAGCTGTGCTTGTCGATCAGCGGGCCGACCAGATTGCCTTCCAGCGGATGGCCGATGCGTACTTTCGAATAGGCCGCCTTGAGGCGGGTGACGATTTCTTCCTTGACCGATTCATGGGCGATCAGACGGCGCAAAGTCGTGCAGCGTTGCCCGGCGGTGCCGACGGCGCTGAACAGAATCGCGCGCACTGCCATGTCCAGATCGGCGCTCGGGCCGAGGATCATCGCGTTGTTGCCACCCAGTTCAAGAATGCTGCGGGCGAAACGCGCGGCGACTTTCGGCGCCACTTCGCGGCCCATGCGCGTGCTGCCGGTGGCGCTGATCAGCGCAACACGCGGATCATCGACCAGCGCTTCGCCGGCATCGCGACCGCCGATCACCACCTGGCACAGGCTCGCCGGGGCATCGCTGAAATTCTTCACTACGCGATCAAACAGCGCCTGACAGGCCAGCGCGGTCAGCGGGGTTTTCTCTGATGGCTTCCACACCACCGGGTTGCCGCAGACCAGCGCCAGGGTGGTGTTCCACGCCCACACTGCGACCGGGAAGTTGAACGCGCTGATGACGCCGACCACGCCGAGCGGATGCCGGGTTTCACGCATATGGTGGCCCGGGCGCTCGGAGGCGATGGTCAGACCGTACAACTGGCGCGACAGGCCGACGGCGAAGTCGCAGATGTCGATCATCTCCTGTACTTCACCCAGGCCTTCCTGAGTGATCTTGCCAGCCTCCCACGACACCAGCTCGCCGAGATCGGCCTTGTACTCGCGCAACACTTCGCCGAACTGACGCACCAGCTCGCCGCGACGCGGTGCCGGCACCTTGCGCCAGTGCTCGAATGCATGATCTGCGCGACTGATGTGCTGCTCGACTTCGGCAGCGCCCTCCCAGTTCACCGAGGCAATTTCACTGCCATCGATGGGCGAATGCACCGGCACCTTGCCGTTCTGGTACAGGGCCGGGTTGACTCCCAGACGATCAAGCAATGCGGCTACCATCGGTCTCTCCTCAAGCAAAAACAGAATGTGTGCGGCCATCCTTTGCATGGCCGGGCAGGCCTTTAGTTGTAGCCTCACTGCGGCGATGCAACAAACGACCTTTACGCCAGATATCATTCCGTTTATTCATGCTGCCTAGCGAAAGACAAGAAAAAGGACTGGCCATGCTGAACAAACGCCACTTGCCCTCGATCACCGCGCTGCAATGCTTCGAGGCCGTGACCCGGCACCTGAGTTTTACCCGCGCCGCCGAAGAGCTGAACCTGACCCAGAGTGCGGTGAGCAAACAGGTCGCACAGCTTGAAGAACTGTTGCAGCATTTGTTGTTCCGCCGCGTGCGTCGGCGCTTGCAGATGACACCGGCCGGGGATTTGTATCTGGTCGAGGTCAGAAAAATCCTCAGCCAAGTGGAGATGTCGACGCATTACCTGCGCTCCTACGGCGGCGAAACCGAAGTCTTGCGTGTCTCCACCCCGTCGACCTTCGGCGCCCGTTGGCTGGTGCCGCGCCTGAAAGGCTGGCGCCTGCGCCATCCGTCGATTCATCTGGATCTGTGCAACGAGCAGGAGGCCGACGATCTATTGCAGGGGCGCAGCGATCTGGCCTTCTATTTCGGCCAGGCTTCGCGACCGGGCACCGAATGCCTGAAATTGTTCGGCGAACAACTGGTGCCGGTCTGCGCCCCGGGCAGCCTGCCGGACAAGCCATTCACTGACCCGACGCAACTCACTGATCTGGTGCTGCTGCAAAATGCCTCGCGACCGCAGGCCTGGCACGACTGGTTCGACAGTCAGGGCTACCACACCGAACACAGCTACCACGGGCCGCGTTTCGAAACCTTTTACATGTGCATCCGCGCCGCCCAGGTCGGCTGTGGCGTGGCGCTGCTGCCACGGTTTCTGGTGGAAGAGGAATTGGCCGAAGGCAAACTGGTCATACCCTGGCAGCATGCGATGCCCAGCAGTGATGCCTATTACCTGGCCTACCCGGAGCACGCGGCGGAAGTGCCGAAGGTGCGGGATTTTGTGAAATGGATGCTTGAACAAATCGATAGCCCGGTGTGAGGTCAACCGGGATCCCTGTGGGAGCGAGCCTGCTCGCGAAAGCGTCGGGTCAGCCACATCATCTTTAACTGACACACCGCATTCGCGAACAGGCTCGCTCCCACAGTGGATCTGCGGCGCTCTGAAAAAATGCTGGCAATCCCCACCGCCGATATGCGCCACTAGCGCCATCGATATAGACCGCGCCAGGCGCGGCGCAACTGGAGACCCGTTTATGAGCGAGAGTGTGTTTGCCGATCGCATCGTGCAGAACCTGCTCGACACCGACTTCTACAAGCTGACGATGATGCAGGCGGTGCTGCACAACTACCCCAACGTCGAAGTCGAATGGGAGTTCCGCTGCCGCAACGCCGAGGATCTGCGTCCGTATCTGGCCGAGATCCGCCACCAGATCGAGCGTCTGGCCGAGCTGAGCCTGAGTGCCGATCAGTTGAGTTTCCTTGAGCGCATCAGTTTTCTGAAACCAGATTTTCTGCGCTTCCTCGGCCTGTTCCGCTTCAACCTGCGCTACCTGCACACCGGCATCGAAAACGGCGAGTTGTTTATCCGCCTGCGCGGACCCTGGCTGCACGTAATCCTCTACGAAGTGCCGCTGCTGGCGATCGTCAGTGAAGTGCGCAATCGCTATCGCTACCGGGAGACTTCGCTGGAGCAGGCACGCGAACAGCTGTATCGCAAGTTCGACTGGCTGACCGCCAATGCTTCGGCCGATGAGCTGTCGCAATTGCAGGTTGCCGATTTCGGCACGCGTCGACGCTTTTCCTTTGGCGTGCAGGCCGAAGTGGTCAACGTGCTCAAGCACGACTTCCCGGGGCGTTTCGTCGGTACCAGCAATGTGCACCTGTCCCGCGAGCTGGACATGAAACCGCTGGGCACCATGGCTCACGAGTGGATCATGGCCCATCAGCAACTCGGCCCGCGCCTGATCGACAGCCAGATCGCCGCGCTCGACTGCTGGGTGCGCGAATACCGTGGCCTGCTCGGTATCGCCCTCACCGACTGCATTACCACCGATGCGTTTCTTGGCGATTTCGATCTGTTCTTTGCCAAGCTCTTCGACGGTCTGCGCCACGATTCCGGGGACCCGGTGGCGTGGGGTGAAAAGTGCATCGCGCACTATCACAAGCTCGGCATCGATCCGATGAGCAAGACCCTGGTGTTTTCCGACAGTCTGACCCTGCCCAAATCGCTGGAGATTTTCCGCGCGCTCCACGGTCGCATCAATGTGAGCTTCGGCATCGGTACCAACCTCACTTGTGATATCCCGGGTGTCGAACCGATGAGCATCGTGCTTAAAATGACCGCCTGCAACGGCCAGCCGGTGGCGAAGATCTCCGACGAGCCTGGCAAGACCCACTGCAAAGATCCGAATTTCGTCGCCTATTTGCGACATGTGTTCAAGGTTCCTGCCGAATCCAGTCTATCTAGCAAGGAGTGAATTCATGCAAGCCGTACAGCGTGAGATTGCTGAGCAGCTCAAGGTGCAACAACCGTTCGCCGACGATCAGGCCCTGCAGGCGGAAATCGCCCGGCGCCTGACGTTCATCCAGGAATGTCTGGTCAATTCCGGGCTCAAGACCCTGGTGCTGGGCATCAGCGGCGGCGTCGACTCACTGACCGCCGGCCTCCTGGCCCAGCGCGCGGTACGTGAACTGCGCGAAAAAACCGGCGACGACCGCTACAAATTCATCGCCGTGCGCCTGCCGTATGAAACCCAGTTCGACGAGCACGACGCCAAGGCTTCGCTCGACTGCATCGCCCCTGACGAAATCCACACCGTGAACATCGGCCCGGCGGTCAAGGCACTGGCGGCTCAGGTGTCAGCGTTCGAAGGCAAACCGGCGGCGTCGGTGGACTTCGTGCTGGGTAATACCAAGGCGCGGATGCGCATGGTGGCGCAGTACACGATTGCCGGGGTGGCGGGCGGTCTGGTGATTGGCACCGACCATGCGGCGGAAGCGGTGATGGGTTTCTTCACCAAATTCGGCGATGGCGCCTGCGACCTCGCCCCGCTCAGTGGCTTGGTGAAAAATCAGGTGCGCGCCATTGCCCGCAGCTTTGGCGCGCCGGAATCGCTGGTCGAAAAAGTCCCGACAGCCGACCTCGAAGATCTTTCGCCAGGCAAGCCGGACGAAGCAGCGCATGGCGTGACCTATGCCGAGATCGATGCATTCCTGCACGGTGAAGCGGTGCGGGAAGAGGCGGCGAAGATCATTGTCGACACGTACAACAAGACCCATCACAAACGCGTGATGCCGTTTGCGCCTTGAGGTATGGAAATGCCTGCACGAGCCTGTAGGAGCCTGTAGGAGCTGACGAGTGCAACGAGGCTGCGATCTTTTGATCTTGCTTTGAAGATCAAGATCAAGAGATCGCAGCCTTCGGCAGCTCCTACACAAAAAAAAGCGTCCCGGGGGGACGCTTTTTTTGTGCCTGGTTTATTTGACGACGATAGTGCCTTTCATCATCGAGATATGGCCAGGGAACGAGCAGAAGAAGCCGTATTTTTCAGCGGCATCCAGCTTCGATACATCAAAGGTCACCGAATCGGTTTCCTTGGCGCCGATGATCTTGGTGTGGGCGATGATGCGGGCGTCGCCATCTTTCAGGTAGTTCTTGTCGATGCCAGCGGCGAGCCCGTCGGTGGCGATTGGCTGCATGTCAGCTTCTTTGCTGATCACCAGGTTATGGCCCATGACGTTCTTCGGCAGGCTGCCGGAGTGGGTCAGTTCGACGGTGAAGGTCTTGCAGCTCTTGTCGATCACGATTTCCTTGGTGTTGAAGGTCATCTGATCGGTGGAATCAACGGTGGTTTTGCACTCGGCAGCCATCAATTGGCTGCTGGCCAGCGCCAGCAGGGATACCGCAACAACTTTGGAAAACATGGTGAATCTCCAAGGCAGGGTTAACAAAAACACTAGTGGTGGAAAGACTGCCTGAAATCATCGCAAGTTCATATGACTTGAGTCAAAAATTGTATACAACTTTCAGGCTATGACACTCATCGACACAATCTAACGGCCATTTTGTACGGCCAACCCTATGATCGGCCCACCTACTGAAACGGAGTGCAAGTCATGTTCTTTAACGGTCTGTTGTGCAGCTTGCTCGCCGCCTACGCCTGTGGCGCCAGCGGTACTTTTGAATCACCTGAACGCGAAGTCTAGTCCTTGGAGCGCAGCGTGCCAGCCGTTACCCTGTGCGCCTGATCGACTCAGGAGTAACGCATGTCGCTGAAATCCGTTTGTGTGTTTTGCGGTGCCAACGCCGGTACCGTACCGGCCTACACTGAAGCTGCCGTGGCCCTTGGCCGGGCATTGGCCGAGCGAAATCTGACGCTGGTCTACGGCGGTGGTGCCGTCGGTTTGATGGGCATTGTGGCTGATGCCGCGCTGGCCGCTGGCGGCGAAGTGATCGGCATCATTCCGCAAAGCCTGATGGACAAGGAGATCGGCCACAAAAGCCTGACGCGCCTGGAAGTGGTAGACGGCATGCATGCGCGCAAGGCGCGGATGGCCGAGCTCAGCGATGCATTCATCGCCCTGCCCGGCGGCCTCGGCACGCTGGAAGAGCTGTTCGAAGTCTGGACCTGGGGCCAGCTCGGCTACCACGGCAAGCCTTTGGGGCTGCTGGAAGTGAACGGTTTCTACAGCAAACTCACGGCTTTTCTCGATCATATCGTCGGCGAAGGCTTCGTTCGCGCGCCACACCGTGACATGCTGCAAGTGAGCGAATCGCCAGATTCCCTGCTCGACGCCCTCGATCAGTGGCAGCCGACCGTCACGCCCAAGTGGGTCGACCAAAAACCCGGTTAACCCCCGGACACCGATACAGGGCAGAATACGCGCCGCTCAACCTCACCTTCGACCCCAGAGGATCGCCCATGGCCAAACCCAATTACTCCTTCGCCAAACGTCAACGAGACCTGGCAAAGGAACAGAAGAAAGAGGAAAAGCTTCAGCGCAAGAAGCAAACCGCTGAAGAAGCGGCACTGAACCCTGACGGTGAAGTGGCGACCGATGATGATGTTGATGCATCCGATGCACCGAAAGATCAGACGCCCGACGCCTGAGCCCCACCGGGTTTGATGATCGAATCAGACCCTGCGGATTTGTGACGGGGCTGGCAGTTCTGCTGCCGGCCCTCACAGCCCTGCTTTCCCTGAAACACCAAAATCCCCTGTGGGAGCGAGCCTGCTCGCGAATGCGATATATCTGTTACAAATCTATTGGCTGACCTGACGCTTTCGCGAGCAGGCTCGCTCCCACATTTGAAGACTCATCAATTCTGAGGCATCACCGTAACCCGCACTTCCGGGTCGTGATTACCGCCACCGAGAATCACCCCCCGCAACGGCGACACATCGGAAAAATCCCTCCCCCACGCCAACGTGATGTGTTCCAGCGCCGGCCGCACATTGTTGGTCGGATCGAAATCCACCCAGCCCGATACCGGACAGAACACCGATACCCACGCATGCGAGGCGTCGGCGCCGATCAGGCGTGGCTGTCCCGGCGGCGGCTGGGTCAGCAGGTAGCCGCTGACATAACGCGCCGCCAGACCGCGCGAGCGCACACAGGCCAGCATCAGATGAGCGAAGTCCTGACACACGCCGCGTCGACGCTCCAGCACTTCCACCAGCGGCGTCGCCACCTGGGTGGCTTCGGCATCGAAGGTGAATTCGCTGAAGATCTTCTGCATCAGCGCCTGCACGCCGAGCAGCAACGGTCGCCCTGGCGGAAAACAGCTTTGCGAGAACTCGACGAAGCTGCGCTTCAAATGCACATAAGGTGACTGGAACCGGTAGCGACAGGCTTCGAGCAAGTCGGCGGACAACGGCTGACTGCTGTAGGTCAGCGCATCGCGGGTCTGCTCCCACGCCGGCGAGTGATTGAAATCCAGCGCCGGGCGCGCCAGCACTTCGACCGCCAGCCGGGCGTTGACCTGCAATTGGTCATGGGGCCGCTCAAAGGCCAACCGCGTCAGCGGATTGCCGAAAACATCCAGCTCATCCCGGCGCATGGTCGGTTCGGGGCTGATCAGCAACTGCTGCTCGGTGCAGCGCTGCCAGCTGCATTCGCGCGGCCACAGGTGCGCCAGTTGCTGCGCGAGGGAAACCGGGCTGTCGTAGTGATAACAGGTGTCGTGGAAGATCTGATATTGAGCGCTCATCACACGGACACCGTTCGCTGGCTGACATCATCGACATGGGCGAAATGGCGCAGGGCCAGACGATCCGATACCTGGCCGCTGGCTTCGGCGATTTCCTGCAACAGATCGGCCAGACCATCCAGCGCGGCACGTACGCTGGATTTGCCGAACAGCGGGTTCTCCAGACAACCGAGATCAAACCGCGACAGACGTTCGACCAACTGTGGCAGCGCAGTTTCGCGAGGTGCGCCGAAGTCGTCGTTCAAGCGTTTCAGCGTGCGGGTAACCAGTTTCAGCTGAAACAGCACCGCGTGGGGGTTCTGCTCATCCAGCAACAGCAGATCGAGCACCGGAATCAGTTGCGCCACCGCCAGATAGCGCGAGCGATAGGTGATGCTGCTGTTACCCAACTCCAGCAACCACTCAAGCCCCGCCTGATCGAACCCACCCGCACCGCGCAGAAACGCCGCCAGACTGCTGCTGAGAAATTGCAGGCGTTCGATGCGCCGGCCAATCATCAGAAAGCGCCAGCCTTCGTCACGGGTCATGTCATCCAGCGCAAACCCCGACAGCGCCGCCAGCGACATCACCAGACGGTTGAGGAAATCCAGCAGTTCGCCGAAGTCCGGTTCATCGACTTCCAGCTCCAGCGCCTCGCGCTGCAATTCGACCAGCGCCTGCCAGTTCTCCCGGGACAGCTTGCCGCGCACTTGCGACGCAGCCCACTGCAAGCGCTGCAAGTTGGAACGCAGGCTGAACGACCAGTCCTCGCCCAGCAGCGCAGCGAGCAGGCGCTCCGGCAGTTCGCCCTCATCCGGCAACAGCGCCAGCCGCTCGCCGAGATCGACCGCTGCTTGCAGCGCCTGCGGATCATCGCCATCGACGTAACGCGTGAGCATGATGCGCAGCAGCCGCGCGCTGTCGTCACAGCGCTCGCAGTAGCGGCCGAACCAGAACAGATTTTCCACCACCCGCGACGGCAGGTACGGATCGCGCCGTACCAGATCGTGCACGCCGACATTGCGCTGCGCCTTCCACTGCTCGCCACTCGGCGCACGGTCGCTGAGCACCCAGGTGTCCTTGCTCGCCCCGCCGCGCTGCATCGACACCACTTCGGCATCAGCCTCGGCCGCCACTCGGGTCAGACCGCCCGGCAACACGCGGTAGCCATCGTGGCTGGCCACCGCATACATGCGCATGCCGATCGCGCGGGGTTGCAGATGACCGTCCTCGGCTTGCCAGACCGGCGCCTGCGACAGTTGCGCAAGCTCTTGCGCGACGTAGGCATAAGGCCGTGCCTGCATACGCTGCGCCAGCTCGAGGCGCTGGCTTTCATTCAAGTCACGGCCGAAAACAGGCGCGAAGCTCTGCGACGGGAACGCCGGTTTGATCAGCAGCTCCGGGAGTTTTTCCAGCGCTTGCGCCAGCACCGGCGCTTCACCGCACCACCAAGTGGCGATCGACGGCAGGATCAGTTCTTCGCCGAACAGGTACTGATTGATCTTCGGCAGAAACCCCAACAGCCCCGGCGATTCCAGCACGCCGCTGCCCAGCGCATTGGCCACCAGCACCCGCCCCTGACGCACCGCCTCAAGCAGACCGGGGACGCCAAGCGCCGAGTCGGTACGCAATTCCAGCGGGTCGCAGAAATCATCGTCGAGGCGGCGCATGATCGCGTGCACCCGGCGCAGGCCACTGAGGGTTTTCAGGTAAACGGTGGCATTGCGCACCGTCAGATCGCCGCCCTCGACCAGCGGATAGCCGAGCTGGCGCGCCAGATACAGATGTTCGAAATAACTTTCATTGAACCGCCCCGGTGTCAGCAGCACCACCAGCGGTGCGTCATCGCCCTCCGGTGCCTGACGGGCCAAAGTTTCCTGCAAGGTGCGGAAGAAACCGGCCAGATGCTGGACCTTAAGATCCCGGTACAAATCGGGAAAGGCGCGGGAGACGATGGTGCGGTTTTCCAGCGCATAGCCGGCCCCGGACGGCGCCTGGGTGCGATCGGCAGTGACCCACCAGCGACCATCCGGTGTGCGCGCCAGATCCACGGCATACAAATGCAAAAAGGCTGATTCGGGCGGGGCAATGCCCTGACAGGGCCAGAGAAAATTGTTGTGTCCGAATACCAGCTCGGCGGGCAGCAGGCCTTCGCTGATCAACCGCTGCGGACCGTACAGATCCGCCAGCACTGCATTGAGCAAGCGCGCACGCTGAGCGATGCCGGCGGACAATTGCTGCCATTCATCTGCCGCGATCACATGGGGCAGCAGATCCAGCTCCCACGGCCGGTCAGCGCCCTTGGGATCGGCATAGACGTTGTAGGTAACGCCGTTTTCCTGAATCTGCCGCGCCAGCAAGGCTTGGCGCTGCACCAGTTGCGCTGGACTGCTGCGCTGCAACTGATCGAACAGGCGCTGCCAATGCGAGCGCACCGCGCCGCTGCCGTCGAGCAGTTCGTGATAGGTGCCCGCGGTCAGCGGGTAGCGGTCTAGCAGGTCAGGCATGGAAAGCTCGGCAGACAGCAGGGAACGGTCAGACTAACGCAGGCACATGACACGCGGATATACGAAAAATCCGCGTGTTGCGTAGGCTCTAGCAACGGCGCAGATCGATGGTCATCGGTAGCTCGTCATTGATTTCTACTTTGGGTACGGGAAGCTTCCCCGGCGTGTGTCCGAGGCGGAAAAACCGCGCCATGCGCCGGCTCTCCGCTTCATTGGCATTGACCGGCAAGGTTTCGTAATTGCGCCCGCCGGGATGGGCCACGTGATACTGGCAACCGCCCAGCGAACGCCCCATCCAGGTATCGAGCAGGTCGAATACCAATGGTGCGTGCACCGCTATGGTCGGATGCAGACAGTTGGCTGGTTGCCAGGCCCGAAAGCGCACCCCGGCGACAAACTCGCCTACTCGTCCGGTCGGGTGCAACGGCACCGCGACGCCATTACAGGTCAGCAGATAGCGCTGTGGCGGCAGGCCGTTGAGCTTGACCTGCAAGCGCTCCAGCGATGAATCGACGTAGCGCACCGTGCCGCCCGCCGAGCCCTCCTCGCCCAGCACATGCCAGGGTTCAAGCGCCTGACGCAGCTCCAGCTCGATGCCATTGACGGCGTAGTCGCCGACCTTGGGAAAACGAAATTCCAGATGCGCCGCGAACCACTCGGCGCGCAACGGGTAGCCAGCGTTGTTGAGTTCGACGATAACGTCGGCGAAATCCTCTTCGATAAAGTGCGGCAGCAGAAAGCGGTCGTGCAGCTCGGTGCCCCAGCGCGCCAGTTTCGCCGGCGCGTAAGGCTCGCGCCAGAACCGCGCGACCAGCGCCCGCAGCAACAACTGCTGAGCCAGACTCATGCGCGCATGGGGCGGCATTTCAAAAGCGCGCAGTTCCAGCAAGCCAAGACGCCCGGTGGCGCCGTCCGGTGAATACAGTTTGTCGATGCAGAATTCGGCGCGATGGGTATTGCCGGTGACGTCGATCAGCAAATTGCGCAGCAGTCGATCGACCAGCCACGGTGCACATTCCTCGCCCGGTTCCGGCATTTGCGCAAAGGCGATTTCCAGTTCGTACAAGGCGTCATTGCGCGCCTCATCAACCCGTGGAGCCTGGGACGTCGGACCAATGAACAGCCCGGAAAACAGGTACGACAGCGAAGGATGGTTGTGCCAGTAACTGATCAGGCTGCGCAGCAGATCCGGCCGCCGCAGAAACGGTGAGTCCGCTGGTGTCGCGCCGCCGAGGACGAAATGATTGCCGCCGCCGGTACCGGTGTGGCGCCCGTCGATCATGAACTTTTCGGTGGTCAGGCGGGTTTGCCGTGCCTGTTCATAGAGAAACTCGGTGCGCTCGACCAACTCGTCCCAGCTTGCCGATGGCTGCACGTTGACCTCGATCACGCCCGGGTCCGGAGTGACACGGAAGTTGCTCAGGCGCGGATCACTTGGTGGTTCATAGCCTTCCAGCAGCACCGGGCAATGCAATTCTTCGGCAGTGGCCTCAATGGCCGAGACCAGTTCCAGATAATCCTCGACCCGCTCCAGCGGCGGCATGAACAGATACAGCCGGCCTTCGCGGGCCTCGGCGCAGAATGCGGTACGGGTCAGCCAGTCGGCGGACTCATCGATTTTCGGCACCCGCTCATCCAGCGCAGCAGGTTCGCCGTGCACACCGAGCTGCGCCGGATCCGGCAGTTCAGCGAAGTCCTGATTCGGATCGTTGGGATGGATGAACGGATATTCCGCCGCTTTCACCCACGGCTGCGAGGCCAGCGGCAAGCGGTAACCCAGCGGCGAATCCCCCGGCACCAAGCGACAGTGCTCATCGCGCAGATACCAGCGCCCGCTCTGCCATTGATCGCCCTTGGCCGTGCGCGCCAGTGGCAGCACCTGGCCGATCACCTTGTTCAGGCCCTGACTGAAGACCTTGCGCAACCGCGCGCGCTCCAATGGCTCTTCCAGACGCGAATCTTCGGCGCTGACGTTGCCGGGCAACGCACCCTCGCGCCACAGGTAGTAGAGATGATCCTCGTAGGCCGGGAACACAAAGCGCGCAGGCAACTTCAGCCGCTCGGCGACGCTGGCGAGAAAGCGTCCGGCCAGTGCGCCGTCGGCGCCATAGCCCTGCTGTTCGTCGGCGATCAATGCGTCGTTGTGCCAGATCGGCTGACCGTCGCGGCGCCAGTAACAATTGAGCGACCAGCGCGGCAACTGCTCGCCGGGATACCACTTGCCCTGGCCGAAATGCACCAGCCCCTGTGGTGCGTATTGCTTGCGCAGGCGCTGAAACAGTTCGGCGGACAGCCGGCGCTTGTCCGGCCCCAGCGCGGCGGTGTTCCATTCGGCGCCGTCCGGATCGTCGATGGAGACGAAGGTCGGCTCGCCGCCCATGGTCAGGCGCACATCGCCTTCGAGCAGGTCGGCATCGATCTGCCGGCCCAGTGCCTGGATCGCCCGCCACTGTTCATCGGTGTAAGGCTTGGTGACGCGCGGCGCTTCCCAGATTCGCTCGACCGACATTTCATGGCTGAACTGTGTCTCGCAAGGTTCGACCAGACCACTGATCGGCGCCGCCGAGGACGGATCGGGACTGCAGGCCAACGGAATATGCCCTTCCCCGGCGAACAGCCCGGACGTCGCATCAAGGCCAATCCAGCCGGCACCCGGCAAATACACCTCGCACCAGGCATGCAGGTCGGTGAAGTCGACTTCAGTGCCGGACGGGCCGTCGAGGCTTTTCACGTCGGCGGTCAGTTGAATCAGGTAACCGGAAACAAACCGTGCCGCCAGACCGAGATTGCGCAACAGCTGCACCAGCAACCATGCCGAATCACGGCAGGAACCGGAGGCGTGTTGCAGTGTGTGCTCAGGAGTCTGCACGCCGGGCTCCATGCGGATCAGGTAGCCGATGTCTTCACTGAGGCGCTGATTGAGCGCCACCAGAAAATCCACCGCAGGCAGCGGCGTGCGGTCGATGCTGTCCAGGTAAGCCTTGAACGTTGGCGTCAGCGGCAGGGTTTCGAGGTACGGCGCCAGCTCCTTGCGTTCATCGGCGGCGTAGCTGAACGGAATTCTCTCGGCGTACGGTTCGAGGAAGAAGTCGAACGGATTGAACACCGCCATTTCCGCGACCAGATCGACTTCGATGCGCAGCTCTGCGGTTTTTTCGGGGAACACCAGACGTGCCAGGTAATTGCCCTGGGGGTCCTGCTGCCAATTGATGAAATGCTGCTCGGGCGAGACTTTCAGCGCATAGGAAAGAATTCGCGTGCGGCTGTGGGGCGCCGGGCGCAGGCGGACGATCTGCGGGCCGAGTTCGACAGCGCGGTCGTAGCGATAATGCGTGACGTGATGCAATGCGACATGAATCGACACGGCGTGCCTCCTGCGAGCCTTGGGCGTATGGGAAAGCGCGCAAGACTTATGCCATGCACAGGCTTGCGCGCTTTCGCGAAATGCTCAAGGCAGTACAGCACCAAAACCGGGCGATGCGAGGAAATGCTTGGACTCAGTTGCACGCAAATGTTGCGGACGCTGATTCTTGCGGTGTTTGATCGGACGCTTTCGCGAGCAGGCTCGCTCCCACATTTGGAATGCGTTCCCCGGTGGGAGCGAGCCTGCTCGCGAAGAGGCCAGAGGCATTCCCACGCGGAGCGTGGGAACGATCAGCAAAACGCCAACCCGAAGGTTGGCGTTCTGTTCAGCTCAAGCAGTGTTTAGCGCGGCACGACCGGCTTGCGTGTCGGCTTCGGTCCTTTGCCTTTGGCCGCATCCTTGCGCTCCTTGGCCGCCTGCTGGTTGCGGGCGAATGCCGCAGCCTTGGCCTGTTCACGCTTGTCCCACGGATTACCGCCATCACTGGCACGCGGCGGCAGACCGGTGTGCTGAGTGAGAATCTTGGTGGTCTTCTCTTTGGCGACCTTGTGGCTGCCGGCCGGCGTCGAGTTCTTGCGACGGGCGCTCTGGTAGCTGTCGGTGGCCGGCTGATGCGCCGGGATCAGTTGATCCTTGCCCGGCCCGATCAGATCGGCGCGGCCCATGCGGATCAGCGCTTCACGCAGCATCGGCCAGCCTTTCGGGTCGTGATAACGCAAGAACGCCTTGTGCAGACGACGCTGATCTTCGCTCTTGACGATGGTCACGCCGTCGCTCTTGTACGTCACCTTGCGCAGCGGGTTCTTGCCCGAGTGGTACATCGCCGTGGCGGTCGCCATCGGCGACGGGTAGAACGCCTGCACCTGGTCGGCGCGGAAGCCGTTGCCCTTGAGCCACAGAGCAAGGTTCATCATGTCTTCGTCGGTGGTGCCCGGGTGGGCAGCGATGAAGTACGGAATCAGGTACTGCTCCTTGCCTGCTTCC
The DNA here is from genome assembly GCF_054668485.1 of Pseudomonas sp. S2_A05. NCBI lineage: Bacteria > Pseudomonadati > Pseudomonadota > Gammaproteobacteria > Pseudomonadales > Pseudomonadaceae > Pseudomonas > Pseudomonas sp. S2_A05. The sequence goes on along the minus strand of NZ_CP162775.1, from coordinate 5,371,860 downwards.
TTGGTGTACTTCTCGAACATGCGCTTGAACTTGTCATAGCTGCCGATGCCCGGCTTCATCATCTGGTTGAGCGGACCTTCCTCGGTGTGCTCCGGGGCGATCTTCAGATAACCGCCGACGTGGTGAGTCACCAGCTCCTTGACGTATTCCGGCGACTCGACGGCGAGGTCGTAACGCAAACCGGAGGCGATCAGGATCTTCTTCACACCCGGCAGGGCACGGGCGCTGCGATACAGCTGGATCAGCGACGAGTGGTCGGTGTTCAGGTTCGGGCAGATACCGGGGAACACGCACGACGGCTTGCGGCAGGCGGATTCGATTTCCGGGCTCTTGCAGGCGATGCGGTACATGTTCGCAGTCGGGCCGCCGAGGTCGGAAATCACGCCGGTGAAACCCGGCACCTTGTCGCGGATCTCTTCGATTTCACGAATGATCGACTCTTCGGAACGGTTCTGGATGATGCGGCCTTCGTGCTCGGTGATCGAGCAGAAGGTGCAGCCACCAAAGCAGCCACGCATGATGTTCACCGAGAAACGGATCATGTCGTAGGCCGGGATCTTCTCCTTGCCATACGCCGGGTGCGGCACACGGGCATAAGGCATGCCGAACACGTAGTCCATTTCTTCGGTGGTCATCGGAATCGGCGGCGGGTTGAACCAGACATCGAGCTCGCCATGCTTCTGCACCAGCGCACGGGCGTTGCCCGGGTTGGTTTCCAGGTGCAACACGCGGTTAGCGTGGGCGTACAAAACCGGGTCGTTACGCACCTTCTCCATCGACGGCAGACGAATCACGGTCTTGTCACGGGTCATGCGCGGGCTGGCCAGGATCTGCACGACCTTGGCTTCCTGCGGATCTTCGACCGGGCCTTTTTCCTGCTCGATGGCGCAGGCCTGGGTGTCCTGGGTATTCACGTACGGGTTGATGATCTTGTCGACCTTGCCCGGACGGTCGATGCGCGTGGAGTCGACTTCGTACCAGCCCTGTGGCGTGTCGCGACGGATGAACGCGGTGCCGCGCACATCGGTGATGTCTTCGATCTTGTGGCCCCACGACAGGCGCTGGGCAACTTCGACAATGGCCCGCTCGGCGTTGCCGTACAGCAGAATGTCGGCGCTGGCGTCGATCAGGATCGAGTTGCGCACGCGATCCTGCCAATAGTCGTAGTGGGCGATGCGGCGCAGCGAGGCTTCAATGCCGCCGAGCACGATCGGCACATGCTTGTAGGCTTCCTTGCAGCGCTGGCTGTAGACCAGACTGGCGCGATCCGGACGCTTGCCGGCCATGCCGCCGGGCGTGTACGCGTCATCGGAACGGATTTTCTTGTCCGCGGTGTAACGATTGATCATCGAGTCCATGTTGCCCGCCGCGACGCCGAAGAACAGGTTCGGCTCGCCGAGCTTCATGAAGTCGTCTTTGGACTGCCAGTTCGGCTGCGCGATGATCCCGACGCGGAAGCCTTGCGACTCCAGCAGCCGGCCGATGATCGCCATGCCGAACGACGGATGATCGACGTAGGCATCACCGGTAACAATGATGATGTCGCACGAATCCCAGCCGAGCTGATCCATCTCCTCCCTGCTCATCGGCAGGAATGGCGCTGGCCCGAAACATTCGGCCCAATATTTTGGATAGTCAAATAACGGCTTGGCTGCTTGCATGTCGACGACCGGTGTTGAAGTGAAAAATCGCGGGCGCGGAATATAGCACAAATTTTGACCAATTCCGACGACGGTGGTCGGTTTCTCTGCGAGCTGGTCTCGCGCAGCCAGCCCGCGACACATCACGAGTTTTCGCTGAGCGTACGACGCACCAAAACGGCAAGGAAGCCGCCCGCCCGCAGCACTCCCCCGGGAGTAACGGGGCATTCAACGTAAAGGAAGACAGGCAATGTCACCCAAACCGCCAATCAGAGGTATTACAACCGTCTCGGTCCATAATCCGCGACCCGATTATTCGCTAACCCGGCCTGGTTTCCCCCTGTCCTTCGATGGCACGTCGGGGCTCAGGATTCCCACGCGCCCGACGACAACGATCGCAACAGCGATCGATCACGTGCTCAACCACATTATCCCCATGCCTGCGCGGGCGGCGGTCAGAACGGCAGCGGTAGCGCAATCTGTTGCCTTTGTGCACGACCGCCCTTTGAAGGATTACTGGATCACTTCGCTGATTGTGCTGCCGGCGGCCGATGCCGAAGGCATGTCGACGCTCAATGGACGCCAGTATGTCCAGGTACCGGAGGGTGGCACCGTACAGGTGAGTCTGGACTCGGCCAGCGGTTTCTACCGGGCAAAATTGCCCAGCGAATTGCACGCGTCGGGACCGCTATTGCGCTTCGATACCGACAGCCGTCTCTGGCAGCCCATCGACACCTCGGCGCCCTCCACCTACCCCTTGTCCACGACCCGGCTGGAGGCGTTTCGCACCGATCTGGATTTCAGCACGGTCGAGCCGGACGGCGATGGCCTGTTGCGCTTCAACGGCAAACTCTATGTGCAGATCGAGAGCTACGCCTATCAGGTTCTGCATGATCTCGACGCCTCGACACCGCACAGAGCGGTGATGCGCATCGTTCGCCCTGAAGATCCGATCGCCGCCGATGCGACAAACGTTTACGTCGCATCACGTTTCGGCAGGTCGGAAGCGATTACTTTCAATGCTCAATCCGGCTGGCGCGGAACCTCCTTGACAGGTGTAGCCGGAATGCCGAGAGGCGCAGCGGCGCGACCCTCAGACTTATGGCTGCATCTGGAGGTGACAGTCGCACTCGAGGGTATCAACAAGCGGATCAAGCAGGATCAGGATAAACGTGAACAGCTGATAAACGCCTGGCTGGAGGCGAGTAACGCGCAGGGAGAGCATGCGCAAACCGTTCGACGCGAAACAATGGCGCTGCTTGATCGCGAGGTTCACTGCCACAAAGAACTGAAACACCTTGGAAAGGCGCTGAAATACTACGAGGAGCAAAAATCCTCGATCAAGCGCTTCATGAAGCAGGACGCTTACCTGAACAACATAATCAGGCTGCAAAAAAAACAGATGCTCGCCTATCAGCAACTGATCGAATGCGGCTTGACGCGCCACGCCCTGGAGGGTCCGATGATCGACCTCGACCCGGAGCGGCTTCCGCGAACAGTCAACGTTCTGGGCAGGATGCTGAGTCATCTGAAAGAGCGCCAGCAAATCGCCGACAATCTGGTGAACAAATGGCGGGTCTCTCCAGACGAGTTCAGCGCGGATGTTCTTTCACCAATGGACACCCATAACGTTGTTGCCTCCTGGGTGCTGACCAAAAGTCTGATGCTGGATACCCCACAATCGGCCGGCAACGCCCCTCTGGCATCGGAACTGGCCACCCGCTTTGGTCAGGTGACCTTTGTTTATGGAGCGCTTGGCGCAGTTCCCGAAGTTTCCCACCCTGCCGTATTGAATAACCTGTTCCAGGAATGCACAGCCATCCGCCACTGGTTCGAACGCCTTGATCTGGCACCGGGGGAGCAGCACGCCACTTCACGCAGGGAGATCACTGCGGAAATCGAAATATTCGAGCAGACGCTGGTAGGCCGCTTGAACCAGTTTCTCCATCAGGCTGACCGTCCGGTGCTGACGTTCGACCAGCAGAACATTGATTTCGAGTTCATTCCGGCCCAGGACAGAAGCGGTCTCCAACCGCCGCCCAAGCTCATCTTTCGGGCAAAGAAAAACGGCGTCTACAAGCTCAATGTCGGCGAGTCTCGACGCACCGCGCAAAACGAAGAGGTGATTGAGGTCCGCAACCTCCACAATCCCAGGCAGCCGTCACAGACCTATGACCGAGGACGCGGTGAATGGCGTTCGCCGCGGACAACGCCGCAGAGGAGCTTGCCGTCATTGGTTGCCGAAGCCACTCGGCACCTTGACCGTGTCGACGCGCATGTTCGCGCTGCCCTGCACGAAGAACGGCAAAGAAACCATCCGGACAACATTGTCGAGATGCTCGAAAGCAGCGCCGGGGCAATGGATGACACCGTATTGCAGTTGCAGCGGGCGGAACTGGCCGATGATGAGAGCGCCGCGCTGATTCGGCGCCTGCAGGACGCCAGTGAACGTCTGCGCAATGAGGGCGAAAACATCCGCCTGCGAATCTATAAGGACAAGCATGTTCTGAACGTCGACCGACTGCTGTACCTGATCGACAAGGGCCACGTGAACGCCCGGAAAATCGAGAGCCGATTGAAACGTGGCAAGGGTTCGGACCGGCAATATCTCGACATCTATCTAGTCACCGATGCACATACCCACGATCCCCTCTGGCACGCACATTTTCATTATGCGAGACAGGATTCCCCGGACTTGAATTTCAACGTGCGCGGCGCGCATTTGAAAACCCTTGAACAAAGCAGCAGGGGTATTCAATCGCAGCGCAGGGAAGAACTGGCGCAGCGGCCGCATCAACCTGTCTGGCGCGAATATCTCGATGGACGCACAGCGCAGAAAATCTTCGACCTGGCCGCCGCCTCCGCTCACCCGATGACACAGCCTCAGGCAATGACGCCGAACAGGCCGGCAGCTTCCGCTGAAGAAGCTACCGTGCAACGACTACAAGGAATGTAAGACATGCCAAGCAAACCGCCGTCGAAAGTGACGCTTCCCGGTCATTCACATATTCGACCGGACACATCCATGGATACGCCCCCGCCACGCCTCAACCTGACCCCGCGCCCCGGCCTGGATCCGACCACGTTGAGCGGCCCGTCAATCCGCGCGAACAGGCCCACAGACGGTATCGATCCTGATGCAATCGTTCCTGCTCCCAACGTCACAGTGCAGGCGATTGCTTCAATGCATGACGCCTTCGCTCATGTGGGCCACCCGCCTGAGCATTACCGGCTCAGTGCAACGATCGGCTTGCCCGATGCCGACGCTGAAGGCCTGAGAACATTCAAGGGCCGCCATTACGTGGAAATGATCGATGGTGGCTTCGTGCAGGTGGGCAAGGATGCGCAGAGCGGCCTCTGGCGCGCCAGGCTGGCCAGTGAATCGATCCCCTCCGGACCGCTGATGCTGCACGACCCCGAGAGTGGTCGATGGCATGCGCTGGAATTTTCGCAACCAAGCACCTTCGCTTTATCGGGGGCGCGTCTGCAGGCGTTTCGCACGCCGCTCGACTTCAGCACCAGCTCACCCGACAGCGACGGGCTGCACCGCCATGACGGCAAGCTCTATGCAGTGATCGATAATCACGGCTATCAGGTCCTGTACGATTCCGATGCATCGACGCCTCTGGCCGAAGTGATGCGCATCGTTCGCCCGCAAGATCCTGTCGCCGCCGACATCGACAACATCTACAGCGCTACGCGCCCTGGCAGATCCGAGCCTGTGGTGTTCGATGCCCGTCAGGGCTGGCAAGGCATCTTAGTCGGCGGAGCCGGCGGAATGCAGCGTGGCAGTCCCGACCAACCGGCTTCACCGGGGCTGCGGGAACGGCTCAACACCGCGTTCAACCGACTGCGCACGCCACAATCGCGACTGCGAAAACTTTATCCCTCTCTGGACAGCGAGCAGATCCGCACGCTGCTGAGCCCCCACAGCGACGATGTACAAGGCTTCTTGACCCGCGTCGAGACTGAATACAAGACCTTGAAGCTGGAACTCGCGACGTGGCTGAAGACCAGTACGCTGGCCGGCGGGGCGGCCCATCCTTCGGTGGAGCGCGCCGCGCAAGAGATCAAGCGTTGCTGGAAACGGCAGACGGGAACAACGCTGCAGCTGGATCTTGGCGGCGCTGGCATCGCTGCGCTCTCGGCAGATTTCAGCCATGTACGCACGCTGCACTTGCAGGCGGTGGCATGGTCGGCGGGCTCCGAAACTATTCTCAAGCGGTTCACAGCCCTTGAGCGCTTGAAAATCAACGCTTCGGCGCTCGATACACCGCCGGCGAACCTCACGCAGATGCCCGGCCTGAAGGAACTGGACCTGCGAGCGAACCGCATTGAACTGAGCGAGCAAACCGCCGGCGAGCTGGCTTCGCTCAGCCAACTGGAAAGCCTTGATCTGTCGGACAACCCGCTGGGCAAGACCCTGGACTTCAGCGGCATGCTCCAGCTCAAGACCGTGAGTCTGCGCAACACCGGGCTGGATGAATGGCCAACGGGGCTGCGAGATCAGCTAGCGATAGAGTCAATCGATCTGCGCGACAACCGATTGCGCGAAATTCCACAGACAATCATCAACCCGGCGAGTGATCAGTTGCTCGCCATCGCCAATATCAACCGCGTCACCCTGATCGAAGGCAATCCCTTCGCCAGCGGTTATTGGCGGCGGCTGGAAGTCTATTGGCAGCGGGTTACGGCGCAATACCCGGCACTGATCACCAGCGCACGCACGGCTGCATTCCGGATTGATGGCGACATTCCAGAAGTCGCCATGCTGCTGCAGATGCATCCAGAGAGAACCCCGCAAACTGCCCGGGAATACCTGATCGGTCTGGGGGATGATGCAGAAGCCACGATCAGCCGGCGTTTCGAGGAGTTCAAGGTGCTCGACGCACAGCTGCAGGCTTACGTCGCCGACAGCACGTCGGCAGCATCCAGCGCCGCCGGCCAGGAAAAGCTTCGGGCAGAATACATTGCCCGGACTATCAAGGACTGCTGGCTCCAGGAATCGACGTCGCTCATGCTGCCAGCAGTGAACGGACCGCTACCGTCACTGACGGCCGACTTCAGTCGGTTGAAAATGCTCATCCTCAATAACTTCGTCTGGTCCGACACTGCCGACACGTTCCTGTCGCGGTTGCCTGATCTGGACATTCTGACGATCACCCGCTCCGGCCTGAAAAAATTGCCCGCAGCCATCAGCGGGATGAGCCGGCTCGCCCACCTCAATCTGACTGAAAACCAGATAAAACTCGATGAGCACAGCGCTGGTGCATTGAGTGCATTGCATCAGCTGGTTACCGTCAAGCTCTCTGACAACCCACTGCAGATACCGCCCGATTTCAGCGCGATGTCCGGACTGCAGACACTGGAGCTGAGGAACACCGGAATCAGCGAGTGGCCCCTCGGGCTGGCTGACAAGACCACCTTGACCGGCGTCGACCTCAGCAACAATAAACTGCGCATCGTCCCCGACGCGCATATCAACCCGCCTGCCGATCAATTGGCCGTGGTCGCGCGGATCAACAACCGCACGCTGATTGAGGGCAACGACTTCCCTTCGCCTTACTGGAGAAAGTTCGATGGCTACTGGCGAAGACTCAATGAACTGCATCCCGAGTTGATGACTCCAGCCCACCCCGCCGTATTCGATACTGAGAACTCGCGAGCGCAACGCTACCGAAGACTGTTTCCGGGCAAAAGCATCAAGGCCTGCCGGGATTTTATCTGGAGCCATGACAAGGGCACTGTCGCGACCAGGCTGTTGGCGCTCGAGCAGGATTTCGCCGTGCTGAAAAACCAGTTGGATGACTGGGTTTTTTCCGGAGGCAGCAATCGTCTGCGCTATATCCGCGTCAATCAATTGCACGCCAACACTCAAACCCGCAATGAGCGCATCGAGGCACGGGACCGGATCATCAGTTGCTGGCGACGTGAAACGCCCGAGCAACACGCCTTCGACGGCACGCCGATAGGTCTTGAACTGGATTTGAGCGGTTTGACACTGCCAACCCTGCCGGATCTGAGCAGCGACTTCAGCCATGTCGGCTCACTCAAACTCAACAACATGAATCTCACCGAATCCCCGGAAGGTTTCCTGACCCGCTTCCGGCATTTGCGCTGGCTGAACATGGCGAACAATCGACTCAGGGATCTCCCTCCGGCCATCGGCGAGATGCACGGGATGACGCGGTTGTTCCTGCAGGGCAATCAACTGGAACTCACCGCCGAGACCGCGCAGATACTGGCCGGCAGAACCACTCTGAGGGCCTTGTGGATTCACGACAACCCGCACTTGAGCGTGAGCCCGGATTTCAGTGCGATCACTGACATGCGCGAGGTCGACATGTCCAATACGGGCATCGAAAGCTGGCCAACCGGACTGTTCGATCAGCCCCTGCTGGGCAAGGTCCATCTGAACGACAACCGGATCACCAGCCTGCCCGACTTTGTCGTCGCACCGGCAGCGGATCGCCTGACGCATTCGATTCAGGTCAACAGTGGCACTCAGATAAGCGGTAATCCCCTGAGCGCATACACACGAGAACGCCTGGCCGGCTACGGTGAATGGCTGAACCGCTCCGCAGCATCGCTCTACAATCCATTGAACCTGCTGACGACTTCTGTTTCGGCAGCCCGCCCGCAAGCAGTGGCAACGAACTCTGTTTCGGTCTATCCGCAGTTGACCGTCGGCATGACGGCAGACGAGGCGATGATTCGCGCCGAGCAATTGAACAGGCTCAAAGCACAGGTGGGCTCAGATGGCTTTTTCAACATCATTTCCAAGCTCGCCCACCATGCCGATTTCCGCCGACAGATCTGGGACGTGGTCGATGCGATCAGCGAGAACAGCGTGCAGACACGTGCGCTGCGCAGAGACGTTTTTGATCGCGCCTGCGAGGCTGGCTGCACTGACCTTGCCGCTGCCACGTTTACAGACATGCAAGTACTGACCATGACGCACAAGGCGCGAATGCAGGCGAGGCAAGACGGCGATGGTGCTCGATTGGTGGACCTGTCCAGAAGCCTGTTCAGACTCAGACAGGTCGATGATCTGGCCGCAGCCGAAATCGCTGCGAGCAGGGCAATCGTCGACGATCCGCAAACTTCAGCGAGGGAGCGCAATATCCATCAGCTGCGCTTGCGCGACCCGCACGAGATGACGATGGCCTACCGCTTTGGGCTCAAGGATCGGCTGCAGTTACCGTTTCAGCCGCAGACACTGTCCTTTATCGGCATGGCCGGCGTCACATCGCCGATGCTGGAAGTGGCCTACCGAAAGGTCATCGCCTTGAACGACTCCCCTGAAGAGTTTCAGGCTCTGGTATCGATGGACTTCTGGCAGGACTTCATCACGCACAAATACTCGTCCCGGTTCGACGTCGCACGTCAGCCCTATCAACAGCAACAGGCCGCACTGGACGCGCAGTCTGCGACAAAAGCCCTGACCCAAATCGAATATGAGGCGCAAACCAATGACGTCACAGCACAGCTGGCCATCAGCGAAGCGACGCTGATCCAGGCACTGACCCGCGAGGAAATTCGCCCCGGTGACGGAGTCGAAACAACCGCAAGCAGCGAGACGGCAGTTTTGGCCGATTGAAGCCGACCACGACAGCAGGCCGGATGATCCGGTCTGCTGTTACTCGTCGTCGTCGAAGTTGTAACTGCCCGGCGCGAGGTTTTCGAAGCGCGTGTACTTGCCGATGAACGCCAGCCGAATAAACCCGATCGGGCCGTTACGCTGTTTGCCGATGATGATTTCGGCAATGCCCTTGTGCTCGGTTTCCGGGTGATACACCTCGTCGCGATAAACGAACATGATCACGTCGGCGTCCTGCTCGATCGCTCCGGATTCGCGCAAGTCGGAGTTGACCGGGCGTTTGTTGGGGCGTTGTTCGAGGGAGCGGTTGAGCTGCGACAGCGCGACTACCGGGCAGTTGAATTCCTTGGCCAGCGCTTTCAGCGATCGCGAGATCTCGGAAATCTCGTTGGTGCGGTTGTCACCGCTGGAACCGGGGATCTGCATCAGTTGCAGGTAGTCGATCATGATCAAGCCGACATCGCCGTGCTCACGCACCAGACGCCGGGTCCGCGCGCGCATTTCCGAAGGGCTGATACCGGCGGTGTCATCGATGAACAGTTTGCGATCGTTGAGCAGGTTGACCGCTGACGTCAGGCGCGGCCAGTCGTCATCTTCGAGCTGGCCGGAACGCACCTTGGTCTGGTCGATTCGGCCGAGCGAAGACAGCATACGCATGATCAGCGATTCGCCTGGCATCTCGAGGGAGTAAACCAGGACAGCCTTCTCGCTGCGCAACACGGCGTTTTCCACGAGGTTCATCGCGAAGGTGGTTTTACCCATCGACGGACGGCCGGCGACGATAATCAGGTCGGACGGCTGCAAGCCGCTGGTCTTTTCATCGAGGTCGGTGTAACCCGTAGACAGACCGGTGATGGCGTCGGCGGTGTTGAACAGGGTATCGATCCGGTCGATAGCCTTGGTCAGCAACTCATTGACGCCGACCGGGCCGCCGGTCTTCGGCCGCGCTTCGGCGATCTGGAAGATCTGCCGTTCGGCTTCATCGAGGATCTCTTCGGCGGTGCGGCCTTCGGGGTTGAAGGCGCTGTCGGCGATCTCGGTACTGATGCCGATCAGTTGGCGCAACGTCGCACGCTGGCGGACGATCTGCGCATAGGCCTTGATGTTGGCGACGGACGGGGTGTTTTTCGCCAGTTCGCCAAGATAGCCGAGGCCGCCGACTTGCGACGTCTGACCTTCCTTGTCCAGCTGTTCGGCAAGGGTCACGACGTCGATCGGCGAGTTCTGATCAGCCAGTTTGGCGATCGCTCGGAAGATCAGACGGTGGTCATGTCGATAGAAATCGCCATCGGAGACTTGATCGAGCACGCGTTCCCAAGCGTTGTTGTCCAGCATCAGACCACCGAGTACGGCCTGTTCGGCCTCGATGGAATGCGGCGGCACCTTCAGGGCAGCGGTTTGCAGATCGTATTGCTCGGGAGCGGAGATATCGTTCATGGCCACTTGAGTATTAGTGAAAAGCAGGGAATTCAGAAAGACAAAGGGCACGACCTGTAAACAGGATCGTGCCCGATGTTAACCGTCTGACGGACAAGCCGCCAGCCGATCCGTGTTGCTTAAGCTGCTACCACGACAACGCGTACGGTGGCTTCAACTTCGGCGTGCAGGTGCACGGCCACGTCGAATTCACCCACGTTGCGGATGGTGCCGTTCGGCAGACGAACTTCGCTCTTCTGCACTTCAACGCCGGAGGCGGTCAGTGCGTCAGCGATGTCGTGAGTACCGATCGAACCGAACAGCTTGCCTTCGTCGCCAGCGGTGGCAGTGATGGTCACTTCCAGCTCGGCCAGTTGGGCAGCACGGCTTTCAGCCGATGCCTTACGGTCTGCGGCGGCTTTTTCCAGCTCGGCGCGACGCTCTTCGAACGCAGCCAGGTTGGCAGCGGTCGCAGCGGTAGCCTTGCCGAAAGGCAGCAGGTAGTTACGGCCGTAACCGGCCTTAACGTTTACTTTGTCGCCCAGGTTGCCCAGGTTGGCGATTTTTTCCAGAAGGATCAGTTGCATGTGAAAATCCTCTAACTTTTAACCTTCACCGTTCGCGCTGTCGGTGTCTTTCGACACGTGACGACCGCGAAAATCAATCAGGCTGTCGACAATGGCCAGAACCACGAGCAACGGATAGATCAGCTGCATGAACAACAGCAGCGTGACGTACAACCCCACCAGCCAGAAACCGGCCAGTCGCTTCTGCCCGACCAGCCCGTGAATCAGGGCCAGCCCGGCGAACACCAGCGGTACACTGCACAACGGCGTCAACATGGCCATCTGTGCACCGAGATTCGGGCCCAGAAGCATCAACGCCAGCAGTAACATCGCCGGCCCCAGCGGGATGCGGATGGCGCGAAACTCGCGACCGAAACCACCCGGGTTGTACAACAACGCCTGCCAATGCCGCCCGACAATCAGGCTCAGCACGCTGACGATCTGCAACAAGGCCGCAATCAGTCCGGTCAGGACCGGTGCAATCAGGGACGCGAAACGCGCTTGCTCATCGACCGACAATTGCTTGTAGGTCTCACCGAGAAGTGCCGGCATGACCTTTATGAGGGCCTGCGCGAGCATCTCGATCTGGGCCGCAAACGCGACCCCGAGCACCACTGAAAACACCACTCCGATCACTACGCTGACCAGCAGCGTGCGGACCCAGGATTCGCTTGCGCGCAAAACCAACGCAAGCCCCGAAGACCCCAGCAGCACCAGAAGTGCCCGTGGGTCATCGGCATACAGCCACCAGATCAATGCCGGCAGCAGTCCCAGTGACAGAACGCCAAGGGCGTCCGTCAATCCGCGCCGCAGCAGCACAAGGCTCCCGGCGGCAGCACCCAACCAATACAACAACGGCAATGTTGCACATCCGGCCACCACGAGAGTGGCCTGCATTCGGCCTCGCATGATGAACTCAGCTAAGGCGCGCATGCATTCAATCCTTTGCTACTTGTCGACTGCCCGGTCTCAGCGGCCGTGGCTGTCGGTGTAGGCCAGCAGGGCCAGGAAGCGGGCGCGCTTGATAGCGGTGGCCAGCTGACGCTGATAACGAGCTTTGGTACCGGTGATGCGGCTTGGAACGATTTTGCCGGTCTCGGATACGTAGGCTTTCAGAGTGTTGAGATCTTTGTAGTCGATCTCTTTCACGTCTTCAGCGGTGAAGCGGCAGAATTTACGACGACGGAAGAAACGTGCCATTTGATAGGCTCCTTAATAAGGTCCGTGGATTACTCGTCAGCGTTATCGCTGTTGTCGCTGTCATCACTGTCGGTGCCTTCGGCGCCTTCGTGCTCAGGACGGTCGCGACGCTCACGGCGCTCACTGCGGTTTTCTTCAGCCTTGAGCATCTCGGACTGGCCGGTAACGGCTTCGTCGCGACGGATGACCAGGTTACGGATCACTGCATCGTTGTAGCGGAAGTTGTCTTCCAGCTCGGCCAGGGCCTTGCCAGTGCACTCAACGTTCAGCATCACGTAGTGAGCCTTGTGAACATTGTTGATTGCGTAGGCCAGTTGACGACGGCCCCAGTCTTCCAGACGGTGGATTTTGCCGCCGTCTTCTTCGATCAGCTTGGTGTAACGCTCAACCATGCCGCCGACTTGCTCGCTCTGATCCGGGTGGACCAGAAAGATGATTTCGTAATGACGCATGAATGCTCCTTACGGGTTGTAGCCTGCCGCTCAAAAACGGTCAGACAAGGAGTGAATGACACTTATGGACTTGCTGGCGCGGGGCACATGCGTGCCTGCCGTCACAGCAAGGGGCGCAATTGTAGAGAAGGGACTGCGGGCGCGCAAGGCAATTGGTGATTATTTGAACAATCACCGATCTTCCAGACACCGTAAACGAATGTGGGAGCGAGCCTGCTCGCGAATGCGGCCTGCCAGGCAACAATGACGTCGACTGACACTCCCTCTTCGCGAGCAGGCTCGCTCCCACAGTTGATTGCGTTAAGCTTATTTCTTCGCGGCAGCCTTGGCCTTCGCACCGCGCTGGCGCTGGGCTTCGAACAGGCACACGCCGGTGGCGACCGAGACGTTGAGGCTGCTGACGCTGCCGGCCATCGGCAGGTTCACCAGATAGTCGCAATGCTCGCGGGTCAGGCGACGCATGCCTTTGCCTTCGGCGCCCATGATCAGAATGGTCGGGCCGGTCAGGTCCTGGTCATAAATGCTGACCTCGGCTTCACCAGCGGTGCCGACTACCCACAAACCGCGCTGCTGAAGTTTTTCCAACGTGCGCGCCAGGTTGGTCACGGCTACCAGCGGAATCACTTCCGCCGCGCCACAGGCAACTTTACGCACGACCGGCGTCAGCGTGGCCGACTTGTCTTTCGGCACGATCACCGCCAGCGCACCGGCCGCATCGGCCGAACGCAGGCAGGCGCCGAGGTTGTGCGGATCGGTCACGCCGTCGAGCACCAGCAACAGCGGCGCGCCTTCGGTGCGATCGAGCAACTCGTCGAGCATCGCCTCGCCCCAGACCTGACTCGGGCTGACTTCAGCCACAACGCCCTGATGCACGCCTTCAACCCAGGCGTCCATTTCGCGACGCTCGGCCTGGCCGACCTGAACACGGTTTTCGTTGGCCAGCTCGACCAGCGTCTGCACGCGCGGATCGTTGCGGCTTTCCGCCAGCCAGATCTGCTTGACGCGCTTGGGGTGGTGACGCAGCAACGCTTCTACCGCGTGAACGCCGTAGATTTTTTCCAACTGACTCATGACTTCGCCTTCGGTTTACGCGCCCCGCCACTTTTGGCTGGAGCGGAACCCGCTTTTGGCGGGCCCTTACGGTGTTTGCTCGGTTTGGCTGGCTTGCCGTCGGTCGCCCTGTCAGGCGCCGACCGTCCGGTCTTTCCCCCGGACGCCGCTTTACCACCGTTTTTCGCATCGGCCAGCAAGGCCTTCTTCAATTCACGGCTTTTGCGCAGCTCGGCGTTTTTCGCCACGGCGTCGCTCGGGCGATAGGCTTCGGCAACCTTTTCCTTGGCCGGACGACGGCTGGCGGTTTTCGCTGGAGCCTTTTCTTCCGCAGCCTTGGCAGCAGGCGCAGCGGTTTCGGCGCCACGTTTCTTGCGACCGATCGGCGCGCTGATGGTTTTCTCGGCCATCTCGAAGTCGATCTTGCGCTCATCGAGGTCGACGCGCATGACGCGTACTTCAACGGTGTCGCCAAGACGGAAACTGCGACCGGTGCGCTCGCCCGCCAAGCGGTGATGCACAGGATCGAAGTGGTAGTAATCGCCCGGCAGCGCGGTGACATGCACCAGGCCTTCGACGTAGATATCGGTCAGCTCGACGAACAGACCAAAACCGGTAACAGCGGTGATTACGCCCGGGAACGATTCGCCCACGCGATCCTTCATGAACTCGCACTTGAGCCAGTTCACCACGTCACGGGTCGCCTCGTCGGCACGGCGCTCGCTCATCGAGCACTGCTCGCCAAGCTGCTCCAGCGCCGCTTCGTCGTACGGATAGATGCGCGCTTTCGGAATGGTCATCGCACCGGCACGACGAACGTGCGGGGTGTCCTGTTTCGAATGGATCACGCTGCGAATCGCGCGGTGCGTGAGCAGGTCCGGGTAACGACGGATCGGCGAAGTGAAGTGGGTATAGGCTTCGTAATTCAGGCCGAAGTGGCCGTCGTTTTCAGCGCTGTACACCGCCTGACTCAACGAACGCAGCATCACAGTCTGGATCAGGTGGAAATCCGGACGATCCTTGATGCTCGCGAGCAAAGCCTGATAATCCTTCGGCGACGGACCGTCCTTGCCCTTGTGCAGGGACAGGCCGAGCTCACCAAGGAACGCGCGCAGCTTTTCCAGACGCTCTGGCGGCGGACCGGCGTGAACGCGATACAGCGCAGGGATTTCGTGCTTCTTGAGGAATTCGGCAGTGGCCACGTTGGCGGCCAGCATGCACTCCTCGATCAGCTTGTGCGCATCGTTGCGCACGGTCGGACGGATTTCCGCGATCTTGCGCTCGGAGCCGAAGATGATCCGGGTTTCCCGGGTTTCGAAATCGATCGCGCCACGCACGTGACGGGCGGCCAGCAATACCTTGTACAACGCGTAGAGCTGCTTGAGGTGCGGGACGACGTCGGTGTACTCGCCACGCAATTTGCGCGCTTCGGTAGCCTTCGGCGTTTCCAGCATCGCGCTGACCTTGTTGTAGGTCAGACGGGCGTGGGAATGGATCACCGCTTCATAGAAGCAGTAGTCGGTCATTTCGCCGGACTTGGAGATGGTCATCTCGCAAACCATGGCCAGACGATCGACTTGCGGGTTCAGCGAGCACAGGCCGTTGGACAGTTGCTCCGGCAGCATCGGAATCACGCGCTCGGGGAAGTACACCGAGTTGCCGCGAACCTGAGCTTCGTTGTCCAGCGCCGAGCCAATCTTCACGTAACTGGAAACGTCGGCAATTGCCACGTACAACTTCCAGCCACCGGAGAACAGACGCAGCTTGCCCGGTTTGGCTTCGCAGTAGACCGCATCGTCGAAGTCGCGGGCGTCTTCGCCGTCGATGGTGACGAACGGCAGATGACGCAGGTCGATGCGCTTTTCTTTGTCTTTTTCTTCGACTTCCGGCTTGAGCTTGGCGGCTTCTTTCACAACCGCCTCAGGCCAGACGTGCGGAATATCGTACGTGCGCAGAGCAACGTCGATTTCCATGCCCGGCGCCATGTAGTTGCCGACCACTTCGACCACATCGCCTTGCGGCTGGAAGCGCGGCGTTGGCCAGTGGGTGATTTTCACTTCGACGAACTGACCGATCTGCGCGTTGGCGTTGCGGCCCGGCGTCACCAGCACTTCCTGCTGGATCTTCGGATTGTCGGCAACGACGAAGCCGATACCGCCTTCTTCGAAGTAGCGGCCGACGATGGTTTCGTGAGCGCGGGAAACTACTTCGACGATCACACCTTCACGGCGACCACGACGGTCGAGACCGGAAACCCGGGCCAGCGCACGGTCACCGTCGAACACCAGACGCATTTGCGCCGGGCTCATGAACAGGTCGTCGCTGCCGTCGTCCGGCACCAGGAAGCCGAAACCGTCACGGTGACCGCTGATGCGGCCGAGGATCAGGTCGAGCTTGTCCACCGGCGCGTAAGTGCCACGGCGGGTGTAGATCAGTTGAGCGTCGCGCTCCATGGCGCGCAAGCGGCGGCGCAGGGCCTCGATCTGGTCTTCGGTGGTCAGACCAAACTCTTCGACCAGTTGCTCGCGGGCAGCAGGCGAACCCCGATCGGCGAGGTGCGCCAGGATCAGTTCGCGGCTGGGAATAGGGTTTTCGTATTTTTCCGCTTCACGAGCGGCCTCGGGATCGAGGGACTGCCAATCGGCCATTAGAGAGTTTTCACCTTGTCTATATGCGGGTTAGTTTGGCATAGGCGCCGGGAAACGGGAAATTTCCGCTTCTATAAGGCTTTGCATGGCCCTGTATCGACGCTCTGATAGGGTTTTGAACGCCGCTGGTAAAAAAATTCAGTTTTTTCTGCAGTAGGGGTTTACAGTTAAAAAGGCGCTCCGTATAGTGCGCGCCATCGACGACGCACAAGCGCTTTCGATGATGCCCAGGTGGTGAAATTGGTAGACACGCCAGCTTCAGGTGCTGGTGACCTTACGGTCGTGGAAGTTCGAGTCTTCTCCTGGGCACCAATTTCGAGTTTGAGACTAGATCAGTTTCAAGACTCACACAAAACCCGCGAAAGCGGGTTTTTTGCATTTGCGGGAAAGCTTTTGTTCACACTGATTTATTAAAACCAAATCAGGGGTTTACAGATCAAAAAGGCCTCCGTATAGTGCGCCACATCAACAGCGGCAACGCTTGCGATGATTGCCCAGATGGTGAAATTGGTAGACACGCCAGCTTCAGGTGCTGGTGACCTTACGGTCGTGGAAGTTCGAGTCTTCTTCTGGGCACCAATTCAAATTCAAGGTTCAGGCCTTGGATTTCACAAAAACCCGCGAAAGCGGGTTTTTGCGTTTCTGGCTTCCTGAATTTCGCCATCCCTACAAGACTGCCAGTCGCCCCACAAGGCGCACTTGAGAAACAATATCGTTTATCATTGTTGCAAGTTTTTGCAATGCGACAGTGAGGAACCCTGCGAATGACGTTTCGAAATACCCTGCGCCGAGGCCTGACCTTCACCCTCCTCGGCCTGGCACTCGCCACTCCCCTCACCCAGGCTGCCGATGCGGTTTCCCTGACTCTCTACAACGGCCAGCACAAGGAAGTCGGCGACGCGATTGCCAAGGCTTTCGAAGCCAAGACCGGCATCCACGTCAACGTGCGCAAAGGCAGCAGCAACCAGCTCGCCAGCCAGATCATCGAAGAAGGCGACCGCTCCCCCGCCGATGTGATCTACACCGAAGAGTCGCCGCCGCTGAATAACCTCGGCGAACAGGGTCTGCTGGCCAAGGCCGATGACGCCACGCTGGCAGTTCTGCCGGAAAAATACGTCGCCGCCAATGGCACCTGGATCGGCGTTACCGCCCGCGTACGCGTGGTCGCGTTCAATCCGAAACTGATCGATGAAAAAGACCTGCCGAAATCGGTGATGGAATTTTCCGAGCCGCAGTGGCAGGGCAAGGTCGGCTTCGTTCCGACCAGTGGCGCCTTCCAGGAGCAGGCCGTAGCGATCATCAAGCTGCACGGTCGTGACGCCGCCGAAGAATGGCTGACCGGCCTGCGCGCATTCGGCAAGACCTACAGTAACAACATGGTCGCGCTCAAAGCGGTGGAAAACGGTGAAGTCGCCACCGTACTGGTGAACAACTACTACTGGTTCGCCCTGCAACGCGAGAAAGGCAAGCTCGATTCCAAATTGCATTACTTCACCGGCGGCGACGCTGGCGGCTTGATCACCGTGTCCAGCGCTGCCGTGCTGAAATCCAGCAAACATCCAAAAGAAGCCCAGCAATTCCTCGCCTTCATGGCCAGCGAAGAAGGTCAGCGCGTGATCACTCAGACCACCGCTGAATACCCGCTGCACAAAGGCATGGAATCGGATCGCGGCCTCAAGCCGTTCAGCGAACTGGAAGCGCCGAACGTTACCCCGGCGGACCTGGGCAACGCTGAAGAAGCGCTGGAACTGGAACGCGAAGTTGGCCTGAACTGATGGCAGCATCGTTATCGGCCCCCGCCGCGCGCGGGGATTACGTACCAAGACGCAAACGGCCGTCGATCTGGCTGGTGCTGCCGGTATTGCTACTGGTGGTACTAAGCCTGCTGCCACTGGCCTACGTCGGGGTGAAAGCCTGGCAAGCCGGCTGGGCCGAGGCGCTGCATTTGCTGTGGCGCCCGTACGTGTTTGGCCTGTTGCGCAACACCTTGGCACTGATGGTCGGCGTGACGATCACCTGCGCCGTGATCGGTCTGTCGCTGGCATGGCTGCTGGAGCGCAGCAATCTGCCGGGGCGACGCCTGTGGGGCGTGATCCTGTGCCTGCCGTTTGCGGTGCCGGCGTTTGTCAGCAGCTTCACCTGGGTGTCGCTGAGTGCGCAGTTCGAAGGCCTCGGCGGAGCGATTCTGGTGATGAGCCTGTCGAAGTATCCGCTGATCTTCCTGCCAGTCGCGGCGACCCTGCGCAATCTCGATCCCTCTCTCGAAGAATCCGCCCGCACGCTGGGACAGAATCGCTGGGGCGTGTTTTTCCGCGTCACCCTGCCGCTGTTGTGGCCATCGCTGCTGGCCGGTTCGCTGCTGATTGCCCTGCACATGCTGGTGGAATTCGGCGCGCTGTCGATCATCGGTTTGCAGACCTTTACCACGGCGATCTACCAGCAATTCGAACTGGAATTCAGTAACGCCAACGCAGCGATGCTTTCGGCGGTGTTGCTGGCGCTGTGCCTGTTGCTGTTGTGGCTGGAACTGCGGGTGCGCGGCAAGGGCCGGCATGTGCGCACCGGCCAAGGTGCAGCGCGACAGGCTGAGCAAGTAAAGCTTGGGCCATGGGCTGCGGCAGGTCAGTTGTATTGCCTGTTGCTGGCGATTATCGGCAGCGGCGTTCCGCTGGGCATGTTGGCCTACTGGCTGGCGGTCGGCTCATCGGCGGCGTTCCCGGTAGCGGCGATCACCGAAGCGCTGTTGTCGTCACTGGCACTGTCGCTGGGCGGCGCGGCGCTGTGCCTGGTACTGGCGGTTCCAGTCGGCTTGCTGGTGGTGCGCTATAAAGGCCAATTGGCAATCTGGGCCGAACGCCTGCCTTATCTGCTGCACGCGCTGCCGGGCCTGGTGATTGCGTTGACGCTGGTGTATTTCGCCCTGCATTACGTGCCGGTGCTGTATCAGACGTCGGGCTTGCTGCTGATCGCCTATGCGCTGCTGTTTCTGCCACTGGCGCAGGCGCCGATTCGTACGGCACTGAACAAGGCTGCGCCACAGCTTGAAGAAGCGGCGCGGACCTTGGGCGCATCGTCGTTCACGGCGTTTTGCCGGGTGACATTACCGATCATTTTCCCGGCACTGGGCGCGGCGTTTGCGCTGGTGTTTCTTGATGCGATGAAGGAACTGACAGCAACGTTGCTGCTCAGCCCAACCGGACTCAATACATTGGCGACCGAGGTCTGGGCGCATACGGCGAATGTCGAGTTTGCGGCGGCGGCGCCTTATGCGGCGTTGTTGATTGTGGTCTCGGGGCTGCCGGTTTATCTGCTGACGACACGTATGTATCTGAGCCGCTGATACCGTTTTCGCGAGCAGGCTCGCTCCCACAATGGATTGAGTTTCCCTGTGGGAGCGAGCCTGCTCGCGAAGAGGCCAGCCCGGATAACATCAAGCGCGAAACTGCCCCAGGCTAGCCTTCAACTGCGCCGCCAGACCATCCAGCACCTTGCCACTGGCCGTGGTTTCCACCACTGCCTGCGCCGCTTTCTCGGCCTGTGCATGAATCGTTTCGACGCGCCCACGCACTGCCTGTGCACCCTGCGCCTGATGTGCTGCTGCTTGCGTCGCCAGACCGATCGCCGCATGCACCTGCTCGACCGAAGCCTGCACCGATTGCTGCAAGCGCGCACTGTCGCGCAAGACCAGCAAACCTTCGCTGGCCTGTCGTCCGGCCTGGCCAATCGCCTCGACTGCCTCACGTGCGCCCTGCTGCAGAGCGACGATGTGCGCTTGAATATCGCCCGTCGAGCTCTGCGTTTTGCTCGCCAGTGCCCGCACTTCATCCGCCACCACGGCAAACCCACGCCCGGTTTCACCGGCCCGCGCCGCCTCGATCGCAGCGTTCAACGCCAGCAGGTTGGTCTGTTCGGCGATGCCGTGAATCACCGTCAGCACCACCTCAATCTGCTCGCTCTGCTGCGCCAGTCGCTCGATAACCTTCGCCCCGGTATCGACCTGCCCGGCCAGCGCTTCGATCAGGCTGCCAACCTTCGCCGAAGTCCGGGTGTTCTCATCGGTGGCCTGACGAATATCGACAACCTGCTTGAGCGCCGCCTGCATTGCCTGACTTTCCGACTGCGCCTCGTCTGCCATTTGCGACAGCGCGCGCAGGCTTTCTGCAACTTCATCGCGCTGCATTCCGGCAGCCGCATCGGCGCCAGCGTTGCGCAAAGTCATCGCGCCAATTTCCACGCCAGTGCGCTGCGCGACATCGCCCGCCTCGCGCACGATCGGCTGCAGCTTGTCGACGAAGCGATTGACCGCCGACGCCATGTCGCCGATTTCATCCTTGCTGTTGATCTGCACACGCTTGGTCAGGTCGCCCTCGCCCGCCGCCAGATCGTCCATCGCCGCATTGAGCATTTTCAGGCGATTGACCACGCGATGACCGAGCACCACGGCCAGCAACAGCAGCACGCCGCAACCGACCAGTGCCAGGCCAAGGCCGATACGCCAGCGCAGTGTCGCGGCAGCGTCTTGAACGGTTTGTGCGGTGTTGGCTTTCATTTCGCCAGCGGTGCCCTGCGCCGATTGCAGACGCGCCTGCATCGCTTTGGCGCTGTCCGCCGCCGCGCCTTTGAGGCTGTCGCCGACCAATTGATCGCTGCTGGCAATCAGCGCCAGGAAGCGCTTGTCGAGCTCGGCCAGATCGGTTTCCACCGAGGCTGTGGAAACGCCCATCAGCACTTTGCCGATCTCCACGCCATTGGGATTGATCGAGGCCTCGAGGTAGTAGACCGAAGGATCATTCTTCGCCGCATCCAGCACTTTATCCAACGCACGCTCACCCTGACCTTTTTCCAGCAAGGCCTTGTTGATCGGGTTTTCACGGTTGAGATAACGGGTCAGATGCTGGCCGGTGGCGTCGTCATACACCACGAACAGCACGTTGGGATTGCGCTGGGCGCGGCGGGCGAACTCCGAGAGCGTCGGCACGTCGCTGTCCCACATGGCACGCGGCGCTACGGATGCAAGCAACTGCGCCATGTCGTTGGCCGAATCCTTCAGGTCCTTTTCCAGCGTCGCTCGCAGCTGCGCCTGCTCTTCTTTCAGACGCGCGGACAGGCCGACCGTCAGGCGCTGACGAGTGCTGGCCGATAACGCATCAAGACTTGAAGTGACTTCACGCCCGGCCTGCTCCAGTTCACCGGAGAGTTTCTGGCTGTCGGCACCCAGGCGCACAGCCAGATCGGCTTCCAGCGCGGTCACCGTGCTCCGCGTCAGGGCAACCGCCACCAACACCTGCACCAAAAGGGCGATACCAAGGGTAACGAACACTGGCCGCAACAAACGGCTTTGTAACAGTGAGAGAACGGCTGACACTTTAAATCCCTCTACTTCTGACGCCATTAATTTGATGGCACTCTTGTAGACAGATTCACAGCAAAGGTCATGCCGTCCAACAGGCATAAACGACAAAGGCCCCGATTAAGGGGCCTTTGTTTTTTACATCAACGACTTATCAAGCAAACGGATGACGCAGAACGATGGTTTCGTTGCGGTCCGGGCCCGTCGAAATAATGTCGATCGGCGCGCCGATCAACTCTTCAACGCGTTTGATGTAGGCACGAGCATTGGCCGGCAGCTCTTCCAGGGTTTTTGCACCCACGGTCGATTCGCTCCAGCCTGGCACTTCTTCGTACACAGGCTGCAGGCCTACGTAGCTGTCAGCATCGGTCGGGGCAACAGCATTGCCTTGCGCGTCTTTGTAGCCGACGCAGATGTTGATGGTTTCCAGACCGTCGAGTACGTCCAGCTTGGTCAGGCAGATGCCCGAGATGCTGTTCACATCGATAGCGCGACGCAGGATGACGGCGTCAAACCAGCCGCAGCGACGGGCACGGCCGGTGGTAGCGCCGAACTCGTGACCCTGCTTGGCCAGGTGCGCACCGACTTCGTCAAACAGCTCGGTCGGGAACGGACCGGAACCGACGCGAGTGGTGTAAGCCTTGGTGATGCCCAGGATGTAGTCGAGGAACATCGGACCAACGCCCGAACCGGTCGCCACGCCACCCGCAGTGGTGTTGGAGCTGGTCACGTACGGGTAGGTGCCGTGGTCGATGTCGAGCAACGAACCTTGCGCGCCTTCGAACATGATGTCCTTGCCAGCACGACGCAGGTCGTGCAGCTCGGCGGTCACGTCGAGCATCAGCGGCTTGAGCAGCTCAGCGTATTCCTTGCACTCGGCCAGGGTCTTTTCGAATTCGATGGCTGGTTCTTTGTAGTAACCGACCAGCATGAAGTTGTGGTAATCCACCAGTTCACGCAGCTTGTCTTCGAAGCGTGGCATGTTCAGCAGGTCGCCGACACGCAGGCCACGACGGGCAACTTTATCTTCGTACGCCGGGCCGATGCCGCGACCGGTAGTACCGATCTTCAGCTCGCCACGGGCCTTTTCACGGGCCTGGTCCAGCGCGACGTGGAAGGACAGGATCAGCGGGCAGGACGGGCTGATACGCAGGCGCTCGCGCACCGGCACGCCTTTCTCTTCCAGCTTGGTGATCTCGCGCAGCAGGGCGTCAGGTGCAACCACCACGCCGTTGCCGATCAGGCATTGCACGCCTTCGCGCAGCACGCCCGACGGAATCAGGTGCAAGACGGTTTTCTCGCCGTCGATCACCAGCGTGTGACCCGCGTTGTGGCCACCCTGGTAGCGCACTACGGCGGCAGCATGTTCGGTCAGCAGATCAACGATCTTGCCTTTGCCCTCATCACCCCACTGGGTGCCCAGGACTACGACATTCTTACCCATAACACTTGTCCTCATTCGCGCAAACTTGGTGCCGGCGATGGCCGGCAGGAAAACTCAAGAAGCCAGTGGCGATACTTGCCAAAGCCCGTTCTGCTGAATCAATTGCCGGTCGCAGTCCGCATCACGGGCGGCGGCCAAAGGTTGTCCAGGCAAGGCCTGAACGACACGCTGACCCTCACTGCGCAACTGGCAAACCTGCTGCCAGAGTGCCGCATCCGTACTGTCAGGCATCCAGATACCGCCAGACGGTAGCTCGATCTCAGCACGCCCCAGGGTCACCAGGGTTTTCAAATCGGTAGAGAAACCGGTCGCCGGACGGGCGCGACCGAAGTCGGCACCGATGTCATCGTAACGACCGCCCTGAGCGATGGACTGGCCAACGCCCGGCACGAACACCGCGAACACCACACCGGTGTGGTAGTGGTAGCCGCGCAACTCGCCGAGGTCGAAATACAGCGGCAGCTGCGGGAAGCGCACGGAAAGACGCTCGGCGATCGCCAGCAGGTCTTCCAGCGCCGCCAGCACCGGCGCCGGCGCATTGGCCAGACGCTCGCGGGCAGCGCTCAACACTTCACGGCCGCCGCACAGATCAACCAAGGCACGCAGCATCCCCGACAGATCGGCCGGGAGACCTTCGGTCAGGGTAATCACTTCATCGATGGCCTTGCGCTGCAGGGCATCGAACAACTGCTGCTCGACTTCACCGGATAGACCGGCGGCGCGAGCCAGACCACGGTAGATGCCGACATGGCCGAGGTCCATGTGCACGTCCGGCACATCGGCCAGTTGCAGCATGGCCAGCATCAGGCTGATCACTTCGACGTCGCTGCTCGGGCTGGCGTCGCCGTACAGCTCGGCGCCCAGCTGGATCGGGCTGCGCGAGGACGACAATGCACGCGGCTGGGCATGCAGGACACTGCCTGCGTAGCACAGACGGCTCGGGCCTTCGCGGCGCAGGGTGTGCGCATCGATGCGCGCCACTTGCGGCGTGATGTCGGCGCGGAAACCCATCTGCCGGCCCGATTGCGGGTCGATGACCTTGAAGGTACGCAGATCCAGGTCCTGGCCCGCGCCGGTCAGCAGGGATTCCAGGTACTCGATATGGGGAGTCACGACGAACTCGTAACCCCAGCTCTGGAACAGATCCAACACCTGACGACGCGCGACTTCAATGCGCGCCGCCTCCGGTGGCAGTACTTCTTCGATGCCATCTGGCAGCAGCCAGCGGTCTACCGTTGCCATTACGCCATTCCCCTTTGATCCGGGCGGCCAGCACTAGGCGAGCCTTGAGTGAAGCAGAAAATGACCGGAGCGTTCAAAACGCACGCGCATGAACGACGCAGCGAAAGGCCGGCTGGCGGCTTCGCCCATCACTTTCCTCGAAAAACGCTCGGGCTATTCAAACCCGATGCCTGCAACAAAAACAGCAATCAAACGTGCAGACGCAAAAAAGCCGGGAATTTCCCGGCTGCCGCATCATACACACGTTTTCCGAAAGGATCACCCCGCCCGAGGTTTTAGCCGCCGGGCGGAATGATTCAGGTCAACGTCGTATCAAGGTTTGGCTTTTTCCAGGTAACGGAAGAAGTCGCTGCTTGGGTCGAGGACCAGGACGTCGGATTTGTTCGCGAAGCTTTCACGGTAGGCACGCAGGCTACGGTAGAAACCGTAGAACTCCTGATCCTGACCGTAGGCCTTGGAGTAGATCGCAGCTGCCTGGGCGTCACCGTCACCGCGAACCTCTTCGGATTCACGATAGGCTTCGGCCAGCAGCACGCGGCGTTGACGATCGGCGTCGGCACGGATGCCTTCGGCCAGCTCGTTACCCTTGGCGCGGTGCTCGCGAGCTTCACGCTCACGCTCGGTGCTCATACGCTCGAACACACTGCGGTTCACTTCCTTCGGCAGATCAATGGCCTTGACCCGGACATCAACCACTTCGATACCCAGCTCTTTTTCCGCCATCTTGTTCAGCGATGCAGTGATGTCAGCCATCAGCGCATCACGCTCACCCGACACCACTTCGTGCAGGGTGCGCTTGCCGAACTGGTCACGCAGACCGGACTCCAGACGACGGGACAGACGTTCGTCGGCGATCTGCTTCAGACCCGAAGTCGCGGTGTAGAAGCGCTCGGCATCTTTCACCCGCCACTTGGCGTAGGCATCGACCATCACGGCTTTCTTTTCCAGGGTCAGGAAGCGCTGCGTCGGCGCATCCAGCGTCAGCAGACGCGCATCGAATTTGCGCACCTGGTTGACGTAAGGCACTTTCACATGCAGACCTGGCTGGACATCCGCCTGAACCACACGACCGAATTGCAGCAGCACCGCGCGCTCGGTCTGAGCGACGATGTAGAAGCAATTCCAGCCCACCAGTACCACAACGACGCCAACGATCAGGGCGATCAGCGATTTATTGCTCATCAGCGGGTCTCCCTTGTACGCGTCTGCGGCACGTCAGTGACATGCGGCGTGACGTCCGTGTTGTTGCTGGCGGCCGAACCGGTCACCGGTGCGTTGCCCGAGCTGTTCTGGATCATTTTGTCCAACGGCAGGTAAAGCAGATTGCTCTGGCCGTTCTTGTTGCCGGTCACGAGTACCTTGCTGGTGTTGCTGAAGACTTCCTGCATGGTGTCCAGGTACAGACGTTCGCGGGTGACTTCAGGTGCCTTGCGATACTCGGCGACCAGCTTGGTGAAGCGATCGGCCTCACCCTTGGCGCGCGAGATGGTCTCGTCGCGATAACCGTTGGCATCTTCGATGATGCGCTGGGCCTGACCACGGGCTTCCGGCACCACACCGTTGGCATAGGTTTCAGCCTGGTTGCGCGAACGCTGCTCGTCTTCACGGGCGCGGATCACGTCATCGAAGGCTTCCTGTACTTCACGCGGTGCCGCTGCGCTCTGTACGTTGACCTGGGTGACGGTGATACCGGTGCGATAGGTATCGAGGAAACGTTGCAGACGCTCCTTGATTTCGCTGGCCATCAATTCACGACCTTCGGTCAGCACCTGGTCCATGGCGGTGGAACCGACCACGTGACGCAGCGCACTTTCAGTCGCGTGCTGCAGGCTGATTTCCGGCTGATCGACGTTCAGCACGAAGTCCTGCAGGTTGCTGATCTTGTACTGCACGGTCAGCGGCACTTCGACGATGTTCTCGTCTTCAGTCAGCATCTGGCCCTGCTTGGTGTACGCACGCTCACGCGTCACGTTCTCCATGTACTTCTTGTCGATCGGCGGGAAGTAGATGTTCAGGCCCGGGCCGACAGTCTCGTAGTACTTGCCGAAGCGCAGCACCACGGCTTGCTCCTGCTCGTCCACCACGTAGACCGCGCTGTACAGCCAGACAGCCGCCAGCACGACCAGGCCGATGCCGAGCAGACCGCCGAAGCCGCCACTGCTGCGCCCCGACCCGCCGCCGTCATCACCGCGTTTCTTACCACCACCGAACAACCCGTTCAGGCTTTCCTGCAGCTTTCGGAAGGCCTCGTCGAGATCCGGTGGTCCCTTGCGGTCGCCGTTATTGCGGCGCTTGCCACCCCAGGGATCCTGATTATTCGAGTTGCCACCCGGCTCATTCCAAGCCATAGCGCTCTCCATCTGATAAAGCAAAGACGCACCCACGGCGCGCCGACCAATGCTACAGAATGCCTGCCGTTGCGGCACAACCGCTTTGTCAGGCTTTTATTGCAAAGTGTGTTGCTCGATGAATTCCATCGGCTGCAATCCTTCGCGGCTTACCAATCGATTCAGCTCGATCCGGGGCAAACGAACGGCCAGCAGGCTGACACCTTCATCATCGTATTCTTCTTTCTGCACCGCCCCGAGTTCGAAGAACTGCGCACGCAGCCGAGCGAATCGTTGCGGCAAGCGCAAGGTACCGACGAACAGATCACTGCCGAGCAACTCGGCGATGGCCTGTTCAAGCAATTCCAGACCGCTGCCATCACGCGCCGAGAGCCAGACCCGTTGCGGCTTGCCATCGGCATCGCGCTGGATCTGCGGCTCGACGCCTTCAAGCAAATCGAGTTTGTTATAGACCTCGAGGATCGGCAAGTCCTGGGCACCAATCTCGCCCAGCACCACCATCACCTGCTCGATCTGCAACATGCGATCCGGTTCAGCCGCATCGATCACGTGCAACAGCAGGTCGGAATTGCTCGACTCTTCGAGCGTAGACCGAAATGCCTCGACCAGCTTGTGTGGCAGGTGACGAATGAACCCCACGGTGTCGGCGAGGACGATCGGACCGAGGTCGTCAAGCTCCAGCCGGCGCAGGGTCGGGTCGAGCGTGGCGAACAACTGATCGGCCGCGTACACCTCGGACTTCGTCACGTTGTTGAAGAGTGTCGATTTTCCGGCGTTGGTGTATCCCACCAGCGAAACGGTAGGGATGTCCGCACGGGATCGGCCACGGCGCGACTGCTCGCGCTGACTGCGCACCTTCTCCAGCCGCCCCTTGATCTGGCGCAGGCGAACCCGCAGCAGACGGCGGTCGGTTTCCAGCTGGGTTTCACCCGGACCGCGCATACCGATACCGCCACCCTGACGCTCAAGGTGAGTCCAGCCGCGAACCAGCCGCGTGCTCATGTGGTCAAGCTGGGCCAGTTCGACCTGCAGCTTGCCCTCATGGGTGCGTGCGCGTTGGGCGAAAATATCGAGAATCAGCCCGGTGCGGTCGATCACGCGACACTCGAAGACACGTTCAAGGTTGCGTTCCTGACTGGGCGTGAGGATGTGATTGAAAATCACCAGATCGGCTTCTTCAGCCTTGACCAGGTCGCGCAGTTCCTCGACCTTGCCGCTGCCGATCAGATATTTGGCGGTTGGCCGATGACGCGGCACGTTAAAAAACGCGACGGTCTCGGCGCCAGCCGAATTTGCCAACTCCTGAAACTCCTGCGGATCTTCGCGCGCCTCAGGGTCCTGTCCATCCAAGTGAACGAGGATGACTCGTTCACCACCACCGTGGCGCTCAAAGAACAAAGGAGACTCCTATCAGGCGTTACCCGGCGCTGCATCGGCATCGCCCTGTTCGTTTTCGGTTGCGCTAGGCAGACGAATTGGACGAACCGGCACGACGGTCGAGATAGCGTGTTTGTAGACCATCTGGCTTACGGTGTTTTTCAGCAGGATCACGAACTGGTCGAACGACTCGATCGTCCCTTGCAGCTTGATACCGTTGACCAGATAGATGGAAACCCCGACTTTCTCTTTACGTAAAGTGTTCAGGTAAGGGTCTTGTAGCGAATGCCCTTTTGACATGTGCCGCACTCCTTTAAGGATTCAATAATAAAAACAGGTAAATTCAGATGGCTTCGGCCGTCACACCCCCAAGGATAGACGGCAATTGCAAGGACTCAGCTCAATATGGAGATGGTCCCGAGGTATTTCAAGGCGCGTGGCAGATTGTCGCAATCAAGACTGTCCAGCCAATGCAAATCGTCCCAGCTGCGCAGCCAGGTAAACTGGCGTTTGGCCAATTGGCGCGTGGCGATGATGCCCCGCTCCTGCATCTGGGCCAATGTCAGCTTGCCGTCCAGGTAATCCCAGACTTGGCGGTAGCCTACCGCACGTATAGACGGCAACCCCGAATGCAGGTCACTTCTTTTACGCAGGGCTACGACCTCGTCGATGAATCCCTGTTCCAACATATTTGTGAATCTTTGTTCAATTCGCTGGTGCAGAACCTGACGATTCGCCGGAGCAATGGCCAGGTTCGCGACAGTATAGGGCAATTGTTGCCGTCCCGAAGCGGCTGCTTCAGTACTTTGCACAGATTGTTGCTCGCGCAGAGCGGTCATGCTCTGCCCGCTGACTCGATACACTTCCAGTGCCCGACTCAAGCGTTGCGGATCATTGGGATGGATGCGCGCCGCCGACACCGGATCGATCTGCGCCAACTGTTCGTGCAGGGCTTGCCAGCCGAGGCGTGCAGCTTCTTCCTCGATCTGCGCGCGGACCTCGGGATCGGCTGCCGGCATGTCCGCCAGACCTTCGACCAGAGCCTTGTAATAGAGCATGGTGCCGCCGACCAGCAGCGGGATCTTTCCTCGCCCAGTGATTTCGGCCATGGCCTGCAACGCGTCGCGACGGAAATCGGCAGCGGAATACGCTTCAGCGGGGTCGAGAATGTCGATCAGCCGGTGTGGGTATTCGGCGAGCAGTTCTTGCGAAGGCTTGGCCGTGCCGATGTCCATGCCGCGGTAGACAAGCGCCGAATCGACACTGATCAACTCGCACGGCAACACCTTGGTCAGCTCGATGGCCAGATCGGTCTTGCCCGCAGCGGTCGGGCCCATCAGGAAAATCGCTGGAGGCAGCTGGCTCATCAGCGACCGCGCAGGAACAGTTTGTCCAGATCGTCCAGGCCCAATTGGGTCCAGGTCGGTCGGCCATGGTTGCATTGACCACTGCGCTCGGTGTTTTCCATATCGCGCAGCAGACCGTTCATTTCCGGCAGGGCCAGACGCCGGTTGGCGCGGATCGCGCCGTGGCAGGCCATGGTGCCGAGCAGTTCGTTGAGGTGCGCCTGGATACGGTCACTGGTGCCGTATTCCATCAGGTCAGAGAGCACGTCGCCGACCAGTCGATTGGCTTCGGCCTGCTTGAGCAAAGCGGGAATCTGCCGGATCGCCAGGGTTTCCGGCCCCAGTCGCTGCAATTCAAAACCAAGACGCTGAAACCAAGCGGCGTGTTCTTCAGCGCAATCGGCCTCGCGCTGACTGACCGCCAGCGATTCCGGCACCAGCAACGGCTGGCCACTGAGACCTTCGCTGGCCATGGCGATTTTCAGGCGCTCGTACATGATTCGCTCGTGGGCGGCATGCATGTCCACCAGCACCAGGCCATGGGCGTTTTCGGACAAAATATATATGCCCTTGAGCTGCGCCAGTGCATAGCCGAGCGGCGGGATATCTTCCTGACCGGTTGGCAGCGCGCTGGCATTGGCTTCAGGCAGCGGCGCGAAAAACTCTTTGTAAGCGGCTTGCGCCTCGGCAGCGGGCAGCGCCGATTGCGGACGCGGCGTGTATTGATACTGATAAGCGCCGCCAGCGCTAGCCCCGGACGGAGTATTGAACACCGGCTGCGCCTGAGGCTGCTCCAGCAGCGCATTGGCGGCCAGACGCATCTCGCCTTGCGGGCCGAACTCGCCAGCCTCGATCCCGCTCGGCCGAACGATCGCCGTGGTGACCGAGCCGGCAAGTTGATCTTCCGGACGCACATCGCCCAGCGCACGGTGCAGCGTGCCATACAGGAAATCGTGGACCATGCGCCCGTCACGGAAACGCACTTCGTGTTTGGTCGGGTGCACGTTGACGTCTACCGCTGCGGGATCGACCTCGAAAAACAGCGCGAAGGTCGGGTGCCGACCGTTGAACAGTACGTCGCGATAAGCCTGGCGTACCGCGTGGGCCACCAGCTTGTCGCGCACCGCCCGCCCGTTCACAAAGAAATACTGCAAGTCAGCCTGGCTACGGTTGAAGGTTGGCAAACCGACCCAGCCCCACAGGTGCAAGCCATTGCGTTCGATCTCGATCGGCAACGCCTGCTCAAGGAAACCCGAACCGCAGATCGCCGCCACACGCCGTGCGCGGGCTGCATCATCGTGGGCCTCGTGCAGGCTGAGGATGGTCTTGCCGTTGTGGCGCAGATGGAAAGCCACATCGAAGCGCGCCAGCGCCAGACGCTTGATCACTTCCTGCAGGTGATCGAATTCGGTTTTTTCGGTCTTGAGAAATTTGCGCCGGGCCGGGGTGTTGAAGAACAGGTCGCGAACTTCCACCGAGGTGCCCACCGGATGCGCCGCCGGCTGCACGCGCGGCGCCATATCCCGGCCTTCGGTCTCGACCTGCCAGGCCTGATCGGCATCGCGGGTGCGCGAGGTCAGGGTCAGACGCGCCACGGAGCTGATCGACGCCAGCGCCTCGCCACGGAACCCCAGGCTCATCACCTGTTCGAGGTCTTCGAGGTTGCGAATCTTGCTGGTGGCGTGACGGGCCAGGGCGAGCGGCAGGTCATCGGCGGAAATACCGCTGCCGTCATCGCGCACGCGCAGCAACTTGACGCCGCCCTGCTCGACATCGACGTCAATACGCTTGGCGCCGGAGTCGAGGCTGTTTTCCAGCAACTCCTTGATCACCGAAGCCGGGCGCTCAACCACCTCACCAGCGGCGATCTGGTTCGCCAGTCGTGGGCTGAGCAGCTCGATGCGCGCAGTGTTCAATACCTGGTTCATTCTTTCGACGCCAGTTCGGTGCCAGGAATCGTCAGGTGCTGACCGACTTTCAGCTCATCGCTTTTCAGATTGTTGGCGGCGCGCAAGGTGGCCGGCGAAACCTGATAGCGCACGCCGATCATCGCCAGGGTTTCCCCCGGGCCGACACGGTGGTCGCGCGGGCCTTGGGCAATCTTGCCGGAATCACGCAGCCAGGCGATGTAGGTGCCCGGCGGCGGATTCTGCTGGAAGAACTGGCGCACGCCGCTGCTGATCGAACGGGCCAGCGCTTGCTGATGGCTCGATGCGGACAGCTTGTTCGCTTCGTTGGCGTTGGAGATAAAGCCGGTTTCGACCAGGATCGACGGGATGTCCGGCGACTTCAGCACCATGAACCCGGCTTGTTCCACACGCTGTTTGTGCAGCGGCGTAACGCGACCGATATTGGTCAGCACCTTCTGGCCGACGTTGAGGCTGGAAGTCAGCGACGCAGTCATCGACAGGTCGAGCAACACGCCGGCGAGCATGCGGTCCTTGTCGTCGAGGCTGACGTTGCCGGCACCACCGATCAGGTCGGATCGGTTTTCACTGTCGGCCAGCCAGCGGGCGGTCTCGGAGGTAGCGCCACGATCGGACAGGGCGAACACTGAAGCACCGAAAGCGGCCGCGGACGGCGCAGCGTCGGCGTGGATCGAGACGAACAGGTCGGCGCCCTTCTTGCGGGCGATTTCGGTACGCCCGCGCAATGGAATGAAGTAGTCGCCGGTACGGGTCAGCTCGGCGCGGAAGCCTTTCATGCCGTTGACCTGACGCTGCAATTCGCGGGCGATCTGCAGCACCACGTCTTTCTCACGCTGGCCGCGCGAGCCGGACGCGCCCGGGTCTTCCCCTCCGTGGCCGGCATCGATCACGACGATAATGTCGCGCTTGCCGGCCGGGGCTGGCGGCAGCTTGATCGCCGGTTCGGTCGGAGTCACCGGCACCGCCGGCACGGTCGCCACCGATGGCGTCGGGGCTGGCGGCGGCGCGGCATCGGCCGGGTTGTCGAACAGATCGACCACCAGACGGTTGCCGTATTGCGCGTTCGGCGCCAGCGAGAAGCTTTTCGGGGTGACGGCTTTTTTCAGGTCGATGACCACCCGCAGGTCGGTCGGCGTGCGCTGGGCTGAGCGCATCGCGGTGATAGGCGTGTTCGCGGTCTGCACGTTCAACGGCGCGCCGAGGGTGGCGCCGTTGATGTCGATCACCAGCCGATCAGGGGCTGTCAGGGTGAAAACGCTGTGCTGCACCGGGCCGCTGAGGTCAAAGACCAGTCGCGTGTTGTCCGGCGCCCGCCACAGGCGCACGCTGTTGACCTTTGAATCGGCCACAGCGTTGACGGTTACTGCCATCAACATCAGTCCAGCGGCAGCCACCAACGCGCGAAAGCGCATACCAAACCCCATCATTTAATTGGATTCCAATGCCAAAGCGGCACACCAGGCCTCGCCACGCGAGCCCTGGGCTAAAATTTTCAGCGAACGCCCGCTGTCTTGCGGGCTAATGGTAATGGTCAGGTCAGGCTTTGGCAAAAAGCCTGCACCTTTATCGGGCCATTCGATCAGGCACAGGGCATCGTCTTCGAAGTAGTCGCGGATGCCGAGAAACTCCAGCTCCTCGGGATCGACCAGGCGATAGAGATCGAAGTGGAAGGCACGAACGTCACCGATCTCGTAGGGCTCGACCAATGTGAAGGTCGGACTTTTTACCGCGCCGACATGCCCCAGCCCACGAATGATGCCCCGTGACAGGGTGGTTTTGCCCATACCCAGATTGCCTTCAAGAAAAATCAGGCCATGGCCCTGGGTGACGCGGGCGATCCGTGCGCCAAAGTCGCTCATTGCCTGTTCATCGGCCAGGTACAGGGTTACTTCAGACACGGTGCTTGCTCCTCCAACAACTGACGAATGGCTGGAATCAGATCACTGGCCGCCAGCCCGCGGCCGAATTTGCCTTGTTGCATGCCGGCGTTGGCGTGCAGCCAGACGGCCAGGCATGCCGCATCGAACGCGCCCATGCCCTGGGCCAGCATTGCGCCGGTCAGACCGGCCAGCACATCGCCGAGCCCGCCCGTGGCCATCGCCGGATGACCCTGATGACACAAGGCCAGACGCCCGTCGGGATGGGCGATCAGACTGCCGGCCCCTTTCAGAACCACTACCGCTGAATACTTTTTGCTCAACGCCAGAGCAGCGGCTGGGCGATCGGCCTGCGCTTCGGCGGTACTGATGCCAAGCAAGCGCGCCGCTTCACCCGGATGCGGGGTGATCACGCTATCCTTGGGCAACTGGACAAAATCGCTGGCCAGCAGGTTCAACGCGTCAGCGTCCCACACTTGCGGCAACGCAGCATTGGCGGCCGCCGACAACAGCGCACGGCCCCAACTGCCCTGACCGAGACCCGGTCCGACCACCAGCACCGAAACCTTTTCCAGCAGCCCCATCAGTTGATTGGCTGACGAAGTGCCGAGCGCCATCGCCTCCGGGACCCGGGTCAGCGCCGCCGGCACATGCTCTGGGCGAGTCGCCAGCGAGACCATGCCCGCGCCGCCGCGCAAGGCCATTTCCGTGCTGAGCAGAATCGCTCCGCCGAAACCGTGATCGCCGCCGATCAGCAACACATGGCCAAAGCGGCCCTTATGCGAGGTCGGCGCGCGCGGCGCAAGTGCTGGAAGATTAGCGGCGCTCAGGCGCTGAGCGCAGACAGGAATGTCACTGAAAATTTCGTCGGGGGCTTGCAGGTCGCTGAAGACCAGCTCACCGATATGATCCGCAGCATCACCGGTCAACAGCCCGACCTTCATAGCAATGAAGGTCACCGTTAGATCGGCGCATACCGCGACACCCAGTTCACACCCGGTATCGGCACACAGCCCGGAAGGAATATCGACCGCCGCTACCGGCAAGCCGCAGGCGTTGATCGCCTTGATCGCCGAGGCATAGGGCTCACGCACTTCGCCGCTCAGGCCAGTGCCGAGCAAGGCATCGAGGACGACACCGCACAGCTCGCTTTGAGCCTGCCAGCCTTGCACCACAACACCAGCAGCCACGGATTCGGCATGGGCCAGTGCGGCATCGCCCTGCAAACGTTGCGGATCGCCGACGGCGAGAACGCGCACGGTCCAGCCGGCCCGCAGCGCCAACCCGGCCACCAGATAACCGTCACCGGCATTGTTGCCATGGCCGGCGAGCACGGTCAGCTCGTTCGCGCCCGGCCATTTGCGCACCAGTGCGCGCCACGTCGCGCGGGCGGCGCGTTGCATCAATTCGAAGCCCGGCGTGCCGGCGGCGATCAGCCGCGCGTCGAATTCGCGCACCTGCGCGGCGCGGTACAGCGCGTCGGGTAATTCATCTTTCGTCTGCGGCATGCGTCTTCGGGCTCCGATGTCTGGCAGAATTATACGCACCTCAGCTCCGGTTTCTCTCGCCTCATGTCCGCCATCACCACAGACCTGCCCGCCCTCGCCCAATCGATCAAGGATTGGGGCCGCGAGCTGGGCTTCCAGCAAGTCGGCATCAGCGGTCTGGACCTGGCCGAACACGAGCAGCATCTGCAGCGCTGGCTCGAGGCCGGCTACCACGGCGACATGGACTACATGGGCGCCCATGGCAGCAAACGTTCGCACCCGGAAGAGCTGGTGCCGGGCACGTTGCGCGTGGTTTCCCTGCGCATGGACTACTTGCCAGGCGATACGGAAATGGCCAAACGCCTGGCTGAGCCGGAGAAGGCTTACGTGTCGCGTTATGCCTTGGGCCGCGATTACCACAAATTGATCCGTAAACGTGTTCAACAATTGGCCGACAAGATCCAGGCGGAGATCGGCCCGTTCGGCTTTCGTGCGTTTGTCGACAGCGCACCGGTGCTGGAAAAAGCCATCGCCGAACAAGCTGGACTGGGCTGGATCGGTAAAAATACCTTGGTGTTGAACCGCAAGGCCGGCAGTTATTTTTTCTTGAGCGAACTGTTCGTCGACCTGCCGCTACCGGTGGACGAACCGCACAGCACTGAACATTGCGGGCGTTGCACCGCATGCCTGGATATCTGCCCGACCAACGCCTTTGTCGGCCCGTACGTGCTGGACGCCCGGCGCTGCATTTCCTATCTGACTATCGAACTGAAGACCGCCATCCCCGAAGACCTGCGTCCGCTGATCGGCAATCGGGTATTTGGCTGCGATGACTGCCAGATCGTCTGCCCATGGAACCGCTTCGCTCGGCCGACTGGAGAAAGCGATTTCAAGCCACGGCACAATCTCGATAATGCCGAGCTGGCTGAACTGTTCATGTGGGATGAAGAAAAGTTCTTGAACAGCACCGAAGGTTCACCGTTGCGGCGTGCCGGGTACGAGCGCTGGTTACGCAATCTGGCGGTGGGACTGGGGAATGCGCCTTCATCGATTCCTGTGCTGGAAGCGTTGAAGGCGCGACGTGATTATCCGTCAGAGTTGGTCAGGGAACATGTCGGGTGGGCACTGGAACAGCACGCCCACCGCGCGCTCGCAAAACCGGCAAGCGCACTGTTCAAATCGTAGCCGGGCCTTGAGTGTTCCTGCTTTCGCTTTGTATCGTTTCGTTGCGTGCTCCGACTTACTTTTTTTCCTTTAAATGACCACCCAGCTGGTTGATGACCGCGATCCGCTCCTTGGCGTTTTCGGTCATATATATTCGGTCTCCTTGCGACAGATAGAGATGCATCGGCTTTGATGCTGAGCCGGATGGACCATGCATGGGCGTGTATTTGGCATGAATCAGCGCTGCAGAAGACGTCGGGGAGTTACCCGCCTCAATGTGCTGCATGAAGGTTTCGGCCTTTTCAAGCAAGCCGGTAAGGCCCTCTTTCTCAAGGATGTTCTTTTTGGGGTCGACCCTGACGAGTGACCATGGTTTCTCGGCCTCTTCCTGAACGGCCGCGCTGGCCTTCGCCTTCGCCTTGGCCGCCGCCTTGTTTCCCTTACCCTTGATCATGCCTCGGGCCATCTCTTGACCCGCTGCTTTGGAGCCTTTACTACTCAGGCCCTGCTTGAAGGCGCCAGCCAGTTTCCTGCCAGCATTGATGCCCGCTTTGGCACCAGCTGCCAGCCCCGCCCCCACCGAAGCCAGCCCAAGACCAAAACTGATCCAGCCCAATATCTCGCCCGCTTGAGAACCCGGTGCGAGTTCATTGACCACCTCGCTGGCAATACCCGCCAGGCCTGAAGCAACCGCCAGCCCCAATGCCGCCACTGCCCATGGCGTCGCCGCGCCCATCGTCACCACGCTGGCAACAATTCCGAGAACACTGAGGCCGATGCCCAGGATCGATTGCCAGGAGATATGCCCGGTAGGGTCGACACGATTGACAGGGTCGCCCAGGCAATAACTGTAGGCATTCAATCCGCCCGCGCCAAATGGACTCATGCTGTCGGGGGCGAGAAAGCGCATCAGTGTCGGACTATAAGCCCTGTAACCGTTGCCCAGCAGATACAGCCCGGTAACCGGATCCAGCTGTTCGCCGTTGAACCCTGCAACGCTGAACAATCCACCTTCGGCGGGACGATGCCCATAAGGGCTGTAGGCGCAATCGGTGAGCTGCTCCTTGCCCAGCGTTGCCAGCACACTTTGCTGCTGATCGGTGGCGTATAGCTGCGTGTCGGGGTTCAACCCCGATTGCTGTTGCCCCACGAGCGCTCCACCGTGACGCACAACACTCGTTGAACTTTCACCACGCACCTCGTTGGCAACCCGGCCTGCGTAGTAGTAACGCTGCACAATTGCTTTTTCGGCTTGCGACAGCTCCACCAGATCGTCGAAACCGTCGTAATGGTAGCCACGAATCACTGATCCCCCTGCGCTGGACAGCTGCTCGAGACGTCCGAACGCGTCATAGGCCAGCGTTCGCGCCTGGTCGTCCTTGATCATCCTGCCGTTGGCGTCGTATTCCAGCGTCACTGCCGAGGGATAGTCGACGTGGGAATGTTTGACGGCGCTGAGCTGTGCAGGATCAGGGTTGTCGTAACTGAAGGTGGTCAGATTCATCCCCAGCGGGAACTTCGTCTGCACGGTGAGGATGTTATCCAATGCATCGAAGGTGAATGTCTGGCGGACAATTTCCTTGCCATACGGATCGCGCGGCTTTTGCGTGCCGGCACAGTCGTACTGGATCAAGCGCCCGCGCACATCGTAGGTGAACTGTTCATCACGTAACACTTGAGTGCCACGTCTGGACACTTTCTGCGCCAGTTTGCCAGCCAGCGTGTAAGTCGATTCCAGGGTCTGGTCTGGCTGTCCTTGAGTCTCGAATGTGCGGCGGGTTTCACGCCCGATATCGTCATAGGCAAACCGGGTGATCATTTGACGCTTGATGGACGTTTCTTCGGTTTGCGTCCAGTCCAGCATCCCCGTCTGCGCGTTGTAGTGGAATTCGGTTTTAAGCGAGCCCTGGGAGGTGGATAGCAGGCGGCCGTGCTTATCGTATTCGGATGTGCTTTCGACTCCGAGCACATTGACATGGTTGATCGGTCGCCCCTGCAGGGACCAGCTACTGGAGGTTGCTTTGGTGATAGCGCCGAGGGTCGTCGTTTCGGTTTTCACACGCCCGGAGGGGTGATAGGCGAAATTGCGCTGTCTGCCGTTTTCGGTACAGGTCAAGGGATTGCCACTGAGGGGGTCATACGTCATGGTCGTGACCAGATCCCCTGCCTTGCGCTCAGTCAGCAGGCCGCCCAGTTCCCGCAAATAAGTGAATTCGGTCTTTTTGCCATCAGCACTCCTGTACCACTGCGGCTGGGTGAAGCCCGCTTCATAACCAGCCTCGGACTTACGTCCGCCAACGGTACTTCGGATCAAGCGACCCAGACCGTCATAAGTTTGCTGCCCCAACACTTTGTCAGCGACCTTGATGTTGATCGGCAGACCTTCATCACTGTGCCCGGCGTAGTCGGTCACGACCGCAGTGGCGTCGGGCAGGACACTGCGGGTTATCCGGTCAAAAACGTCGTACTCATATCGGCTGGTATTGCCGACAGGGTCTGTCTGACTGGTTGTGCGCCCGTAGCCGTCATAGGTGTACACGGTTTTGCCGAGACTTTTGTTCTTCAGATTGAAGCTCTCGACACTCAGCGGTTTACCGAAATCATTGACGAGGGTGATCGTCTTGCCCATCCCCTGGAGCCAATGGGTCTGCCGGCGAAGAACCGGGTCCACCTCGCTGTGTTCGATACGTCCATCATCGTGCAGCGTCTTGCTGACCTGGCCCCAGGAATCGAATTCGTAGCCGGTGCTGACCGGATAAGGCTTGCCATCACGCCAATCAGTCAGCGTCACTTTGACCTTGTGGCCGACCGAATCATGCAGCGCAGAATAAAGCGTGCGTGTCTGAATCAGACCGTCCTTGTCGGGATGGTCGCAGTCCTTTTCCTGAACGGTGATCACCCGTTCCATCCCGTCATAAGTCACTTTTTGCTCGCCGCCAGCAGGATCCGTGGTCACCATTGTCGCCGGATGCTGTTTGCTGGCAGCCAGATAGGTCCACCGGGTAACGGCCGCATATGGGGTGCCGCCAGCAACCGTTTTGCCCACTGCCCGACCGATTGCGTCGTACTCATGCTCGATGTGCTCGCCATCGACACCGACTTCAGAGACCTGTAATCCGGTCAGCGTCGACAGCACTTTCTCACTGGTCTGCAGCGTGCCGTCAAATCCGCGCGTGCTGGACCTGACTCGCAAC
Source organism: Pseudomonas sp. S2_A05 (assembly GCF_054668485.1). NCBI lineage: Bacteria > Pseudomonadati > Pseudomonadota > Gammaproteobacteria > Pseudomonadales > Pseudomonadaceae > Pseudomonas > Pseudomonas sp. S2_A05. The sequence goes on along the minus strand of NZ_CP162775.1, from coordinate 5,332,531 downwards.
CTGTCACCCTCAAGTTCATAGGAAAACTCGATAGCGGTTTTTTTATCATTCAGGATGACACTCTGCTCTTTCGTGGCTCCATGCTTGAGTGGATCCCCGGGCGTATTCAAATAACTGCGTGCGGTTTTCGAACGCAATACCTCAACGCCTTCCAACACTTCACAAAAACGCTCCTCGACCGGTAACACGGATGCCAGTTCCGCACCGTCCAGCGCCGGATGCAGCGCGTAGTCGTAGTAGGTGACTGTCGAAGCACCATCGGATGCGGCAGCAGTCACCGTCCTTTTTTTCGGGAATCTGGAAAAGCCCAGCGGATCCTCTGGGCAGTTATCTCCACCACTGGCCGGATAAAATTCCGTGGTCGTCGTCACCCCAGTGGGCTCGACCTGCTTGAGCAAGTTACCTTCGTCATCGAACTCGGTGACGGTGGTTTCCACACGCTGCTGTTGGGTGCGCCGATCGAGGTACGTCACCGTGTGGACTTTAGGCATGCGGAACTGAGCCACCTGCTCACTGAATGGCTTGGTAATGGAACAGTGATACTCCGTGGTGGTGGCGATCTGAGCGTCACCACAGGTTGTAACCTCAGCCACCAACAGATGGAATTTGTTGTAGGTGCGTTTGATGCGGGTATGTACTTTGCCGCTGACCAGCAAGTGCTCGTCCGAGGTGTAGACGTAGTGGCCGGGCGCCAGATAGAGAGGATCCAGGTCACTATCCTTGGCAGGAAGGAGGCCCTGCCCAAGGAAGTTATGGTCGGAGTACGTGTAGGTCTTGCAAAGTCGGGGCTGGCCGCGCCCTGGGTAGACATCGTGAGCAATCACAAACGGCAGTGTCCGTTCCACACCGCTGATGAAGCGGTGGCCGTGCCGCTTGTAGCGAATGATTTCGACCCCGCGCAGCGGATTGACGATGCGATGAACATAGCTGGCTCCAGCGATGAGTTCATACTCAAGGTCCCAACCCTTACCAACCGGCAGCTCGATGGCCGTCACTCGAGAGTTTTTCAAGATCAGCTTGTAGTTGGAACTGGAAGTAGTGTCGGGATGCCGGGACAGCGTCACCTGACCTGCCGCGCGGGTGATTTTCAACAGGCAGCGCTTGCCATCACGGACTTCGGCCAATCGGGGAAACTGGTTGAACAACTCATGCTTCAGCGTAATGCTCACACCGTTCGCCGCGATTATTTTTTCCGCGACGGCGACCTGAGTGCCGGCCAGGACTTTGAGCAGTTCACGCCGCCCATCCTTGTATCGAACTTCATAGCGCCCTGCTCCAGCGACTGACACTTTCGCCGTTTGCAGTTTCATTTCCTTGAACTTCAGACCGGTAGACGTCTCGACAGCCTTGTAGCGCTCACCGTTGGACAAGGTCATCACTTTGCTGCGCAAGTCATAATTGGTCAGTGTCAAAGACCAGCCAACGCCGAAACCACTATCCGCCTGATTGAGCGGATTAAAGCCCACTGAAAGTGCAAGCTCCGGACCATTGAGATCCGCCGAGTGCAACTTGCCAAGCGAAAATGCGCAGGTGTACATGCCCGTGCGGGGATCAACGCCTCCTGAAACAAATTCACCAAAGTTGAAAGCGTTTGAATGAACAGAGGGAGAGAAATTACTTTCCATTGGTAAACCGTCCTTTTATTTCCAGACTTAGGTTGAGCAGTTAAAACTGGCCAGCAAAAAGCGCCGACCACACAACGAAGTCAGCTAAGCTGCTTCATTGACCGCCTGGATTGATCCAGAATAAAAGTGAGCCGCTCTTTATCACCATCGATACAAAGGCGGTGCTCCGTACCGAACTCATCGAACACGGCAAACTCGAATGCGCTTTCATTTTCCCGTGCTGCTTGCGGGTCAGCGGAAAGATACTGAACAAGGGTTAATTGCCCAGGCACCTTATTGATAGGGACGGTAACGTAGCTTAGGGGACTGCGGAATGTTGCTTGCACGCCATATATCGGTGCCATATAGCCATAAAAAACTTTGCGACTACCTTGTATTCCGGGGATATTACCGGACACATAGACTTGCACCGCCTCTTCGGAATCATAAGGATCAAGTTTCACCTCACTGCTGTACCAGTCAAGGAGGTGAATCTGCCTGCCTTCAGCGCGCAGGGCAATATGATAATGCTGAATCGAATCGTATCGACCCCTCTGCCGTTTCTCATCATACTTGCTCAATGAAAAGCTGCTCAGCGAGTACTCTTTCGGAGGAATCGCCTCCAGCGTGACACTGCTGTCGAAACCAACCCCATTACTTCGCAATACCACGCCATTCAAAGAGATCTCGGCAGCCACTTCCATAATTCCAGGTCGGGAAGCCGAGACCCAGAACTGGAAAATCTGTACCGGATCTGCGGCGTTGCTTATCTGGTTGTCACTGACCCGCGGGACTTCTGTCAGGCGCGTTGCACCACCCGACATTTCGTGAGCGTAACGATTTTCCTGAATCGAAACACTCCAGTCTCCCTCCAGAGGCCGAGCACCGTTGTAGGCAATCAGCCGCAATGACGGCAATGCAGGATGTCCATGCAGCGATACGCCGTCGCCATTGTTATCGATACCGTGCAGAAGCACCAATACACGCACCTGCATGCGACCGTTGGCATAAAGCACTTTGTGCTGGCCATGATTTGTGGCGTCGAGCTTTACCTCGATACGGGAAATACCAACTTGCTCATCAAACATCTGATAACACCTCAGCCGATTAATATATTTCGCCCTTCAAGGGCTGGGCAAAGTATTAACGTCGAATTTAAATATAAACAGCCGCGACATTTGACATTTTGTGAAAAAGCAAACTTTCAACATCATCTTTAATAATTCACACAGATGCTAATAACTTCAAAAAATGCGATCTGCATGTTACGAGATTCAACACTAAGCCTTTCGCCCCTTTGATTCTGGCCCACGAAGGCCTGTTACCCCTTCCGAATTCAATCAACCCGAACCGGAAGGGGAGTCAGCGAGTAGCTTATGTTTGCCAAATCATGTTGGCAGCGTGATCGATCCGTTACTTTCGACAACACTCAGTCGCTATCTGGACCTGTCGAAAATCCGCTCTCCGATGACTCACTATCGGAATCAACGTCTGAAACTGTTTCTTCCGTTTGGATTTCCACTTTCCGGTCCATACTGGAATTTTCAAGATATTGATTAATCCGCCGCATCGACTCGTCACTCAGCGGATTGTTCAATAAACCAACATATAGATCTTGAGTATCCGGAATATCGAACAGATCGCCCCCTACGTCTGAGATATTATTATCCTGTAACGCCATGACCCGAAGATCTCCAAGCCTGTCTATACCGGAAGGCAGGCTGGAGAGATTGGCGTTATATAGCATCAACTCGGTCAAACCTGTCATGAAGCCTACATGCGGAGCAACTGTCAGAGGGTTGTTGGCCAGATTCAACAAAGTGAGCGTCTCGATCCTGGACACACCTTCAGCCGTCGCTTCAGATAATTCAAGCGAGCAATCGTCCAGCACAAGTTGACGCAACTGGCGCATTTGGAATATCCCTGACGGGAAGTCCTCCATTTTTATGCCAGTGACCATCAAATATTGAACATTGGGAAAACTGTCAAAAAAAGCGCCGATGCGTGCGCCTGGCGTTTCCACAGTCAATATCAACTCTGTTACATAGTCGAACCTGGCGGATAATCTTGGTAACTCACCAGTAAAATCGACATGATGGGAAAAATGATAGTCACCGTAACCCCACCTGGAAACCGACTTGCGTCGCCAGATATCTTGCAGTTTTGCGCTAAATTGCTCGCGAGCCTGGCGCTGTTCTGCGATCTGCATTGCGTCCTGCGAAGAGTCCGCTTGGGTCGATAATCCTTCCGCACTCCAGATCGCCAATTCATTGCGCAATATTGCGAGGTCTGTCTCCAGGCGCGCTAAAACTGTGGTCGGCTCAGATCCCAGGCGCTCGGAAACGAACGCGGCCAACTCCTTGTCAGCAAGCTGCGGATAGAGGCTACGGACACGTTCCACAACGGATCCTGTCAACATCGGGTTGACATCGCCGCCGCCTCGCAGCCCCGCTTGCGCGTATTGGGCGCTGGCCGGAACAGCCGTTACCTGCACCGGTGCCAGTCCCAACAATTCGCTCACGCGTTGGCGCGACGGCAATGGCTGTGCGCGTACCAGTTGCCGCAGCGCCGCACCACCGCCCTGCGCTACACCGAGCAACTGGCGCTGCCCGGGCAGTAAAAGGCGCCAGACGGCGGCATACAGATCCATCCGATCCTGAGGGGACGCGATGCCGCTGCGTTGGATAACGTAGCCTTCATGCTGACGAATCAATATGTGCCGCACTGGCGATCGAGCATCGCCAATAGCACTCAATGACTCACCCTCTGACGCTTGCAGACGAATCTCGATACGAATCTGTCGCGGCCACTGATCAAGCTGCCCGAGCATCTGCAAAGCCAGTTGGTCACTGTCCAGGCTGGCTACCGCATCCAGATAGATTCCTTCGCACGCCCTGGCGAGACGCACCTCGCGTAGCGCCACCAGCGTTTTTTCTGCCATGTGCCGCGGCATTCCCGGCCGCAGGCGCAAATGCCTGTGGTCGGCGGCACTGGCCTCTCGCCACAACGCCTGAGCAATCGTCTTGGGCAGATGAGGAAAAATCCGTCGCATCTGCAACGTATTGTCATCGCAATCGAGTTCGAACGCCCGCTCGCTCTGCTCAAAGAGCAAAGCGCGGGACTGTTCGATAACGCGCTCGCTCAGATCAGTTGCCTGTAGCGTTAACAAAGCCTGCAGTTGTGAATCGGCTTGCGCACGCACGGTCGGATCGGAATGTTGCACTTGGGTGATGAACTGGCGGATCTTTTGATCGAGGGCGAAGCGCCTCGCAGTGTCCTGCAGCAATGCCAGCGAAGCGGGATGAATGTCGGACCTGTGCGCCATCATCGCGTCGACGCCGCTCACGGCAAATATGCGTTGGGTCATCAGTGGAGGGAAATCCTTTATTGAATACTCCGTGCCGGGAAGCTCTGTCGTGCGATTTTGTCCGGTAAAGACAGTTGCAACTGGATTGGCCGACTCAGGATCATCCAGCGGATGCCACAAACGGCCCTCGCTGTCAGGCCTCAACAGCGGACCGGAAGGATGCAGTTCTCTGGCATGTGTGGCGCGAAACAGGCCGCTCTCCGGGTCTCGGACCACTTGTACGATGTGATTGTCAGCGACGGCAACATACTGACGCTGCTTCATGATTGCGATGCCCCATGCATCGGTCTTGTCGAGACGCTCTTGCGTGGGTATCCAGTAGTTCTCCAGCGAATTCCTTGCGGACACACTTGCGAACTCGTCGATCGTGGAATATTTCGGCCTCGTGCTCACACTGATGACAGGCATCACTGCAAGCGAATCTGAAGAAGATGGCGAAGGCAAGGGTCCCTGATGATGTGCAACAGTCGAATGCGGCATTGTCGAAGACGGGTTCAGAGCCCGGGGCAGGCCATCCCCGCTGGACTCGATGGGTCTGGTGGGGGCAGATACAGGTTTGATTTTCGGCGGTTTGCCAGTCATGAATGCTCATCCTTGAGGAGTGGTGACGCTGGCCACACATCGCTGCGGGGCCAGCGCAAGACATCAGATAAAGCACTTTCGTGCATATGCCTGATCATCGAACATGGCAGCTTATCTGCAGCCGCGATGCCAAACGCATATACAGCTACTACATCCCAAGACATTGCATCAATGGATGATGAAACTCAGCCTCGCTGAAGAGACAAATTGCGCTCATAAAAACTCACGCGAATCGCCAACTTATGCCCGGTACCATATTCATCGATAGCGATAAAGTAGAGGACACTTCCATATTTTTGCGCACCGGTATTTTCCGAGTATTCGGATAACGCCTGCACAATAGTGAGTTCTCCGTCGCTTTGCGTATTTACTTTGTAATGCTTGTGATTCCATGTTTGCGCATCGCCGGTGAAAGCATATACAAACGGATCACCCCTATCAGGCAAGGTGACGGTCACACTGGTTTTTTCGGGACGGACGAAAATGCACTTCATATAATTGGTTTTGATTTCGTTAAGCCTGTTCCCGCCCGCAAAATCGAGGTTTTCGCCCTCTTCAGCCCCCTCGACCATCCAATCGACCAGGCGGATTTGCTTCCCGTCCGGGTACAGCCCCAGATGGTACTTCCAGATACGATTACCAGGCGACTCATTACCAATCCTGTTCTGATACAACTGAAAGACTCCATATGTCGCGGGCTTTTCAGCCTCCAGAGTCACGCTGCTGTAATGAACACTGGCAGGGGTGGTTCCGTTGCTCAAAATCCTCTCCCCGTTGAGAGACAGGCGCGCACCGACCTCAGTCGTTCCGGCGCTCGACGAGGAAACCCAGAACGTACGCACCTGTGGATGAACGCTGTCATTCTCAAGATCATCATCGTGCCTGTCCAAGGCATCCGGTGCAGGCCGTGCCTCACGCGTAAACCGCCCTTGGACTGCGCTCGCGACCCAACCATCGCGCAAGGTCTTGCCGGTCGCGTAATGAATAAGCTGGATGCTTTCCAGTACATCTTCCGGTACATGCACAGCGTTGCCGTCGGCGTCTACTCCGGCAACGAGCACCTGAACTTTGACTTGCATCCGGCCATTAGCAAAAAGTGCCCTGCTTTGAGTGTTATCACTGGCGTCAAACTTGACCTTCAGACTGGACAACCCCACAAGAACGGGCGAAGTGTTTTGTTGATTACCTGTAGCATCCATGCTTTCACTCATAATACAGCTCCTCTGTGAGAATATAACTTGATAGTGACATCGAAAACATGTCAGCAAAAAAAGTTACATACCCACCAAGAAAATATCAAAGTGAAAAGTGTAAGAAATATGCGTGCACCAGCCGCCGGCAACTCATATGCCTTTAAACCAGCCTCCAATACACCAACGCAAGAATGATCAATGTTCGTCGTTATAGACGAACTTCGGCATTTCCCAATGGAAACGGATGGCCAGCAGACGTAACAGGAACCCGCCAAACAAAGTGATCAGGATGGCTTGTTCGCCCGGCACATTTATATAAAGACAAAACATGTAGCACCATGCCGCAGCGAATGAAACACTGGCATAAAGTTCGCGGCGAAATATCAGCGGAATGTCATTGCAGAAAATGTCGCGCAGGATGCCGCCGAACACACCGGTGATGACGCCGCTGACCGAGGCCACCAGCATGCCGTGACCCATTTCCAGCGCGGTCATGCAGCCGATCAAGGTGAACGCCACCAGCCCCACCGCGTCGAGCACCAGAAACAGCGAGCGCAGGTGACGCATCCAGCGTGCGGCAAACACCGTAAACATCGCCGCCACCGAGGTCAGCACCAGATATTCCGGATGTTTGACCCAGGTCAGCGGGTAGTGCCCGAGCAACACATCGCGCACCGAACCGCCACCGAGCGCGGTGATGCAGGCGATCAGCACCACGCCGAACCAGTCCATGCCTCGTCGTCCGGCGGACAGCGCGCCAGTCATGGCTTCGGCGGTAATGGCGATCAGATATAGCATCAGCAACATGATGGCAGTCCAGGCAGGAAGGCGCGCAGTCTAGCCATTTCGGCGCCGCACCAGAAGAGGGCGCGCCTCTCGCGAGCCGGCTCGCGTCCACATAAGCCGCATTCCATGTGGGAGCTAGCCTGCTCGCGAAAGCGTCAGGGCTGATGCCGCCGCATCAGAACTTGATGAAGTGCTTGCGGTAGTGCTGCAGCTCGGCGATCGATTCGCGGATGTCATCCAAAGCCAGGTGGGTGCTGCCCTTCTTGAAGCTGTCGCGCACATCCGGCGCCCAGCGCGCGGCCAGTTCCTTGAGCGTGGAGACGTCGAGGTTGCGATAGTGGAAGTAGCTTTCCAGCGCCTTCATATGGGTATAAAGGAAGCGACGATCCTGGCAAATGCTGTTGCCGCAGATCGGCGACTTGCCCTTCGGCACCCACTTTTCCAGGAAGGCGATGGTCTCAGCTTCTGCCTCAGCCATGCTGATGCGGCTGTCGCGCACACGCTGGGTCAGACCGGAGTTGCCGTGGGTGCGGGTGTTCCACTCGTCCATGCGCGCGAGCACTTCATCGCTGTGATGGATGGCAATCACCGGGCCTTCGGCCAATGTATTCAGCTCACTGTCGGTGACGATGGTGGCCATTTCGATGATGACGTCGTTGTCCGGGTCCAGACCGGTCATTTCCAGGTCGATCCAGATCAGGTTCTGCGGATTTTGCATATTCGGGCTCCTAGGCAATGCTGCGCAGTTTAGCCTAGGCCGGTGGCCGGGCGTGCTAAACTCGCGGCCGTTTTACCTAATCGCTGCATTCTTCAGACGGAACACCCATGGCCAAACGCCAACTCAATCGTCGTCAAAACTGGCGCATCGAAAAGATCCAGGGCGAGCGCGCCGCACGCGCCGCCAAACGCGAGTCCTCGGCGGTCGAAGCCCTCGAGGGCGGCGACCTTGGCCCAGAGCAACACGGCCTGGTGATCGCCCACTTCGGCGTGCAGGTCGAAGTCGAAGCCGTCGACGGCGAACTCGCCGGTCAAGTGTTCCGTTGCCACTTGCGCGCCAACCTGCCAGCGCTGGTCACTGGCGACAAAGTGGTCTGGCGCGCCGGCAACCAAGGCATTGGCGTGATCGTCGCGCAACTGCCGCGCAGCACCGAACTGTGCCGCCCCGACAGTCGTGGCCAGCTCAAGCCGGTTGCCGCCAACGTCGACATGATCGTCATCGTTTTCGCGCCGCTGCCCGAGCCTCACGCCAACCTGATCGACCGCTATCTGGTCGCCGCCGAACATGCCGGTATCCGCCCGCTTCTGCTGCTGAACAAATTCGACCTGATCGACGAGCAGAACGCCCCGGCGCTGAACGCGTTGCTGGCGGTGTACCGCACGCTGGGTTATCCGGTGCTGGAAGTCTCGGCCCACCACGGCGACGGCATGGAGCAACTGCAAAAGCAGCTCGACGGGCGCATCAGCGTGTTCGTAGGCCAGTCCGGCGTCGGCAAGTCGTCGCTGGTCAACAGCCTGCTGCCGGAAGTCGAAACCCGCGTCGGGCCGTTGTCGGAATTGTCCGGTCAGGGCACGCACACCACCACCACCGCGCGCCTGTTCCACTTCCTCGGCGGCGGCGAACTGATCGACTCCCCGGGCATCCGTGAATTCGGTCTGGGCCACGTCAGCCGCGCCGATGTCGAAGCCGGTTTCATCGAGTTCGATGACCTGCTCGGCACTTGCCGTTTCCGCGACTGCAAGCACGACCGCGAACCGGGTTGCGCGCTGCTCAAGGCGCTGGAAGATGGGCGCATCCAGCAGCAACGGATGAACAGCTATCGCTCGATCATCGCCAGCCTGCCCGAAAACGGTTATTAAACAGTCGCGCCGGCAGCCCCGCACCACGGGCTGCCGGTTGTCGGACCGCATCTGAATCAGTTCTCCCCCACTTAAACATAAGCCTCTGCCGTAGGCTTTTGCGCGGCTGCTTGCAGGACTTTTCTGTTTTGCCGCGCAGCCCTTGTAGGTCTCTGCCAGCGGCCTACATTCCTTTCCTCCTTCGCTCACAGCGACCTTCGAGGAAAGCCATGCCAACCTGTGTTTTATTCATCCGCCATTCGTCTCGCTACATCCACGCGTGCAGTGCCCACAGCATCGTCGGCGCGATCCGCCTGCACACGGTGGTATAAGCATGCGCAAGGCACTGTTCATCGGCATCAACGATTACACGCATATCGGCGGCCTGAGCGGCTGTTGCAACGACGCCATGGCCATGGCTTCGGTGCTGAAAACCAATGCCAACGGCGACCCCAACTTCAAGAATGTCGTGTTGACGTCCGCCGAGGATTATTTGAGCCGGCAAAAACTCGAAGACCAGATCCGCGAGTTGTTTTCCGGTGACTGCAACGTCGCTCTGCTGTATTTCGCCGGCCATGGCGGTTTCGACGCCGACACTGACGAAGGCATGTTGATCGCGCAGGATTACCGCAACGCCAAGGACGGCATCCGCATCAGCGACATCCTGAACTGGGCGGACAAGGCCACGCGGATCAAAAACAAAGTGATTATCCTCGACTGCTGCGAAAGCGGTTCGGCCGGCGAAGTGCGCGCCTTGCGCAGCGAGAGCAGCATGGTCAGCGAGGGTATGACGATCCTCACCGCCTGCAAAAAAGCCGAGCCGGCAATGGAGGGCGCGCAGCACGGCGTGTTCACCGGCCTGCTCCTGCAAGCGCTGCACGGCGGCGCGGCGAATATCCTCGGCAAAATCACCCCCGGCAGTCTGTATTCCTTTGTCGACAACGCCCTCGGCGCCTGGGAACAGCGTCCGGTGTTCAAGACCAATGTGTCGCAGTTCATTTCCCTGCGCGAAGTCTCGCCGCTGATCCCCAAGGAGATCCTGCGCAAATTGCCCGACTGGTTTGCCGAAGCCGAATCGGTCTACCCGCTCGACCCCAGCCATGAGCCCACCGAAAAGGCGTTCGTGCCTGAGCACGGCGAGGTCTTCGCCCAGTTGCAGAAGTGCAACCGCCACAGCCTGATCGAGCCGGTCGACGCCGAGCACATGTACTACGCCGCCCTCAACTCCACCGGCTGCCGCCTGACGGCACTCGGCGCCTATTACCGCGAACTCGCCCTCAAAGGACATTTCTGATGCCAGTCTTTATCAGCTATCGCCACATGGATCGCGCCCATGCGATCGCCATCAACACCCGCCTGACCCAAGCGAAGATCAGGACATATCTCGATGTCCTCGATCCGGAATCGCAGACCACGGACGACATCACCGGGGTCATTACCCGCAACATCACCGAGTGCACGCATCTGCTGGCGGTGGTGTCGGAGACAACTGCACTGTCGTGGTGGGTGCCGTTCGAAATTGGCGAGGCGACGATCAGCAATCGGCGGATCTGTACGTTCAAGACCGGACCTGCGCAACTGCCGATCTATCTGGACAAATGGCCGAAGCTGAGCACGGCCAGCGATCTGGATTTCTTTATCGATGCGTATCGTGATGAGGTGTCGAACAAGCGGTCGATGGCGCTGGATTCGATCAGCGAATCGGTCAAAGGGGCTTACAAGCGCGATGCAGAGATGTTTCATGAACAGCTGAAGAACCGGATTCGTCGGGGATTCTGAGACAGTGCCGGCCTGTGATAGCCACAAAAAAGCCGACATCACTGTCGGCTTTTTTTCACTTACTGCTTCGGCGCAGGCGCAGGCGCAGGCGCCGCCCCACCCGGCTCAGCCGGTTTCGGCGCCGCATCGTCAAACAGATTCAACCGCTCGCGCAACTCGTGAGCGGGCACTGGCTGTTTGTCCGCCGGCAACGCATTCGGATCAACCGGGGCTGCCGGTGCAGCACCGTTCTGCCCCTGATCCGCCGGTTTCGCCGCCTCGGGACCCTGCGCACCTTCAATGGCGGCCTGGGCCTTTTTGGTCAGCACGACAATGTCGATCCGGCGATTGACCGGGTTGAACGGGTTTTCCCGGTCGAACAACGCCGACGAGGCATAACCGACCACCCGCGCCACCTGCGCATCCGGATAGCTGCCCGCGACCAGGGCACGGCGAGCCGCGTTGGCGCGGTTGGCCGAGAGCTCCCAGTTGCCGTAGTCGCCAGTGCCAATGTACGGCTTGGCGTCGGTGTGGCCGCTGATGCTGATCTTGTTCGGCACCGCTTTGATGGTGTCGGCCATGGCCAGCAGGATGTCCTCGAAGTACGGTTTCAGGCGTGCGGAACCTGAGTCGAACATCGGCCGGTTCTCGGCGTCCATGATCTGGATGCGCAAGCCGTTCGGGGTGATTTCGAAGAGGATCTGATCCTTGAACTTCTGCAGTTGCGGGTTCTCGTCGACCTTGTTCTGCAGTTCTTGCAGGAGCAGTTCGAGACGCTCCTTCTCGACCTGCTCGGCCATGCCTTCAACCTGATCGGTGTCGACCGTAACCTTGTCCGGTTGCGGCTGCGACTTCACTTCCGGGTTGAGGGTGTTTTCCGGCGCCAGGGTCGGTGTACCGCCGAGGTCGATGATGTACGGCGTGCCGCTTTCGGAGAAGCCGACCGGGTCCTTGAAATAACCGGCGATGGCGATCTTCTGTTCCGGCGTAGCGGTGGACAGCAGCCACAGCACGAGGAAGAACGCCATCATTGCCGTGGCGAAGTCGGCAAAGGCGATTTTCCACGCCCCGCCGTGGTGCCCGGCGGCAATGCGCTTGACGCGCTTGACGATGATCGGCTGATTATTTTCCATGACTTAGCGACCGCGAACCGCTTGTTCCAGCTCGGCGAAGCTTGGACGGTGCGCCGGGTACAGAACCTTGCGCCCGAACTCGACCGCCAGGGACGGCGGCATGCCGGACGCCGAAGCCACCAGCGAGGCCTTGATGGCTTCGTAGACGTTCAGTTCTTCCTTGGCATCGTGGGCCAGGGAATGCGCCAGCGGACCGAAGAAACCGTACGCCGCGAGAATACCGAAGAAGGTACCGACCAGTGCCGCACCCACGTGCAGACCGATCGACGCCTGGTCACCCTCACCCAGCGAGGCCATGGTCACCACGATACCGAGTACCGCCGCAACGATACCGAAACCGGGCATGCCGTCGGCGATGCCGTTGACTGCGTGCGATGGGTGCTCGAGGTCTTCCTTGAGGCTGTACAGCTCCATGTCGAACAGGCCTTCCAGTTCGTGCGGAGCCATGTTGCCGGAGGACATGATGCGCAGGTAATCGCAGACGAACGCGGTCATGCGTTCATCCTTGAGCACCGCCGGGTACTTGGCGAAGATCGGGCTCGCGGCGGCATCTTCGATGTCGCCTTCGATCGCCATCATGCCTTCACGGCGGCTCTTGTTGAGGATTTCGTAGATCAGCCCGAGCACTTCCAGGTAGAAGGTGTGGGTGAAGCGCGAACCGAACATGCTCAGGGATTTCTTGAGCACGTGCATCGTCATGTAACCGGGGTTGGCCTGGAGAAATGCGCCGAGGGCCGCACCGCCGATGATCATCACCTCGAAGGGCTGGATCAGAGCGGCAATCTTGCCGTGGGAGAGCACGTATCCGCCGAGCACGCTCGCGAATACGACGATGATGCCGATAATTTTAGCCATAGGTAGAAGGTACTTGTTTAAGTCGGGTTCAAGGTCATATTCGGAAGTTAAAAAATCTCTTCTTCTACTTATCGGCAAAACTGCGCCAGACTATAGCCAGTTCAGGCGAAAAGCCAATTTAGCCCATGCCGGGCGCGTCTACAGTCAGTGAAGATCTCGTCCAGACATGGCTAATGAAACGAACATTCCATCGGTAATACCGACCACGCTCCAGGCTTGGGTCAAGCTGCTCGACAGCGTCCGCCTGCCCGTACCACAAGAGGCTCACGACAAAGTCTGCCGGGCGATCCGCGACAATCGCAGCTCGCTGCGCGACATCGCCGATCTGATGCAGGACAGCCCGGCGCTGGCCTTGAGCGTCATCCGTGAGGCGAATCGTCACACCCACGGCACCATGGCCGCGCCGGCGGAAAATCTTGAGGTGGCAATCAATCGCCTGGGCCTTGCCCGCACCGAAGAATTGCTCGCGCGCCTGCCCGCCGAACCGCACCGGCAAATCCCCAAGGCTTTGCGCCAATTGCAACTGATCAGCCAACACGCGACACAACAGGCCAACGGTTTTTTTGCCAGTCGCCTCGCGCGGCTGTGGCAGGACATTCATTGGGGCAGCTTGCTGTTTTTGTCGCCGCTGTGGCCCTTGGCACTGACGTATCCGCAGTTGCTCGAGGAGTGGGAACTGCGCGTGATCCACAAGGGCGAGTCGGCACGTGTGGTCGAAAAGCAATTGTTCGGCGTGCGCCTGTTGAAGATCGCCGAGGCACTGGTCCACGCCTGGCATCTGCCGATCTGGGTCGAGCAAGGCTACAAATTGCTGCTCAGCGAACAACGCGAACTGGTCAAAGTGCTGCGCATCGCCCGCGACAGTGAACACCCGCTGCGCCAGCAGAATCGCCTCGACGATGACCCGACATTGCGCCGCTGGCTCAACCAGCCGGCGAATACCGTGCTGCTGGCCAATGGGCTGGCGCTGTCGGCGCAACAGGCCTGGGACAGTCCGCACAGCAAGCGCTGGCAGTACCTGACCAGTCTCTATCTGCAGATTTCCATGGACGAAGTGCAGCAACAGTTGCACCAGCAAGCGGCGAACAGCGCGCGTCAGCATGCGATGCCTGATCTGTGGCACCCGGCGGTTTCGCTGATCTGGCCGTGGGGCACTCGTCGCTTGCCGGCCGGCATGCTCCCGGCCGCAGCGCCGAATGCGGATGATCTGGGCCAATGGCGTCGGCAATGCGCCGAACTGCTCGCCGAGCCCAGCCGCTTCACCAATGCCATGAGCCTGACCGTCGCCGCCCGCGAGGCACTGGTGGCCAGCGGCATGCGCCGGGTGATGATTCTGATGGCCGACCGCACGCACTCGACCCTGCGCGTGCACCAGACCGCCGGTTTACCAAAGGATGCGGCGGCGCTGAGTTTTGTCGTCAGCCAGAGCAAAGTCCTGCAACGCCTGCTCGCTCAGCAGGCGCAGGTGCGGATTACGCCGGAGAACAACGCACAATTCTCGGCCTTATTGCCAGCGAGCCTGCGCACGCTGTTTCGCGGCGAGCACTTATTCTTGCGCTCACTGGTGAATAACGGCCGGGTGATCATGATCGTCGTTGCCGATCAGGGCGGCGGCCCCTTCGCCGACATCACTGTGCAAGCCTTCGGCAAAACCGCGCAGTGCATCGAAAAAGCCCTGCACAGCTTTAGCAGCCGTGGCCAATGAGCCTGCGCTACAATCCTCCCCTTTGTGCTCTGGAGACCTCACATGTCTGACTTCTCTGGCTTGCCGCTTGTCATCGAGCCGAGCGACCTGCTGCCGCGTCTGGAGTCCCCGGAACTGATTCTGGTGGACCTGACCAGCCCTGCCCGGTATGCCGAAGGTCACTTGCCCGGCGCACGTTTTGTCGACCCGAAACGCACCCAGCTCGGCCAGCCACCGGCGCCGGGGCTGATGCCGGCGAAAGCCGATCTGGAGGCGTTGTTTGGTGAGCTCGGTCATCGCAAAGACGCGGTCTATGTGGTGTATGACGACGAGGGCGGTGGCTGGGCCGGGCGTTTCATCTGGCTGCTCGACGTCATTGGCCACGACAAGTACCACTATATAGACGGTGGTTTGCCGGCCTGGCTGGCGGACGGTATGCCGATGTCGATCCAGGTACCACCCGTTGTCGGTGGCCCGCTGTCGCTGACCCTGCACGACGAACCGACCGCCACCCGCGAATACCTGCAAAGCCGCCTCGGTGCGGCGGATCTGGCGATCTGGGATGCGCGCGGGCCGCTGGAATATTCCGGCGAAAAAGTCCTCGCTGCCAAGGGTGGACACATCCCCGGCGCGGTCAATTTCGAATGGACCGCCGGCATGGACCAGACGCGTCAGTTGCGCATCCGCAGCGACATGCCGCAGATCCTCGAAAACCTCGGGATCACCAAGGACAAGGAAATCATTACCCACTGCCAGACCCATCACCGGTCGGGCTTCACTTATCTGGTGGCCAAAGCCCTCGGTTATCCGCGGGTCAAGGGCTACGCCGGTTCCTGGGGCGAATGGGGCAACCACCCTGACACGCCAGTCGAGATTTAAGGTTTTTAAGGACAACTAATGAAAGAGCGTCTGTTTATCCTCAGCCAGTACCTGCTGCCGCATCACCTGCTGTCGCGCCTGGCCGGCTGCATCGCCGAATGCCGCGTGCGCTGGTTCAAGAATGCCTTCACCCAATGGTTTGCCAAGCGTTATCAAGTGGACATGTCGCAAGCGCTGGTCGAAGACCTGACCGCTTACGAGCACTTCAACGCCTTCTTCACGCGTGCCCTGAAAGACGGCGCGCGTCCACTGGACGAGACCCCGGGCGCAATCCTCAGCCCGGCCGACGGTGCGGTCAGCCAGCTCGGCCCGATCGAGCACGGTCGTGTGTTCCAGGCCAAGGGCCACAGCTTCAGCGTGCTGGAGTTGCTCGGCGGGGATGCGGCCAACGCAGCGCCGTTCATGGGCGGCGACTTCGCTACCATTTACCTGTCGCCTAAGGACTACCACCGCGTGCACATGCCGCTGGCCGGCACCCTGCGCGAAATGGTCTACATCCCGGGCCGCATTTTTTCGGTGAACCAGACCACTGCCGAAAACGTCCCGGAGCTGTTCGCCCGCAACGAGCGCGTGGCGTGCATTTTCGATACAGAACGCGGGCCGATGGCCGTGGTGCTGGTCGGTGCGATGATTGTCGCTTCGATCGAAACCGTGTGGGCCGGTCTGGTCACGCCACCGAAGCGCGAGCTGAAAACCTTCCGCTACGACGAAGCCGCACGCGCACCGATTCATCTGGAAAAAGGCGCGGAACTTGGGCGCTTCAAGCTCGGTTCGACGGCGATCGTGCTGTTTGGCCCGGATCAGGTGAAGTGGGCCGAAGAGCTGGTGGCCGGTTCACCCGTGCAGATGGGCCAAGGCCTGGCACTGCCAAAAGCGTGACCCTGTTCGCGGAAGCAGCCGAGGCTGCTTCCGCAAACCGCGGCATTTGCTGCTATGGTTTTGCTCATGAGCCAGACCAACTTTTCTCCCAAGCTGCGCGCTCCGACTCCCACGCAAACGCGCCTGTCGTTCTGCGAGGCCAGCCCGCGCGACCTCAAGCGCTGGATCGCCGGCCTGCCCAAGGCCAACATCGGCGAAACCGCCCGCTTGCTGTATCAAGGCCTCGGCGAACTGAACCTGTTGCTCACCCCCAGCGACAATCGCCTGCAATTGCTTGAGCTGCTGCGGCCCGAGGTGTATTTCGTCTGCCAGCATCTGGAACGGCATTTTCTGCATCAGGCGATCATGCTCGACGAGCGTTCGCGAAAAGTCAGCAACCTGTGTCAGGCGCTGCAAGCTCAGTTGGCCATCGGCTATAAACAGATTGTTCTGCGCATCCTGCCCAAATACAGCAAGGATCGCGCGACATTGGTCGGCACCGCCTTGCAACGCGCCGCGCATGCCCTCAAGGCGCAACTGGTGCGCGCCACGCAGCTGTACAGTTCACCGCCGGAACACGTGTGGTTGGAATTGCATCAGCTGTATCGCAGCGCTGCGCAATTACAGCTGCAACAACGGCGGCTGCGCGATGATCTGGCGTTTTTGACCAGCGAACTGAGCGTCGAACAGACCTACATCGCCGCGCTGCTATTGGGCAGTGCCCGTTGCAATCAATTACGCCAGAGTCAGATTGCTCGGCTGGCCGAGGTGATCGAGCCGTGGAGCGCCCTGCTCAAGCTGCACCCCGGCCGCGCCGACGACGGTTTGTTCGCCATCAGCCCGGAACTGGATGTTGGTCCACGCTACCGCAAGATGTTTCGCAGTGAACAACAGAGCGGGCTGCTGGGCTTCGACCCGCAGCCCTTGGTCAAGCAGCTCGAAACGCACCTGCTGCAGCAGCCGACTTCAACCCCCCTGCCTGTTTCCGCCGGTCTCAGCATCGATACCCTGCAACATCTGCACGCCACTTGGGGCCAGGCTGCCGAACGCAGTTTTCAGCGCAGCGCCGGCCAGGGCACATTGACCGTGTGCGTCGGCATGAGCGCCCTGCACTTCTACCTCGGCGGCGAGCGCACCTTCAGCGAGTTGCTCAAACATCCCGGTGCCCGCACGGCAAATTTCAGCAGCGTCGTGGCCAACGGCGAAAAGGACAGCTGGAGTCAGGCGTTCGACGCTGCCCCGCAAAGTAACGATGAGCTGTTGCCGTACGAGGAAATCCAGTACGACCAGCTGAGCGAGGATGAAGGCCCCGGCAACGCGCCGAATTATCCGACTTACGCCTTGCCGGTGATCAACCACAGCCCCGGCGGCTATTGCCTGGCCTGGCCGAGCGAGGTGCCGGCCGAATTGCAGGCCGGGGAAATGCTCGGCATTCAGGACAGCGAGAGCAAAGGCTGGAGCATTGCGGTGATTCGCTGGATTCGCCAGGTGCGCGGCAGCGGCACGCAGATGGGCATTGAACTGGTCGCGCCACACGCGCAGCCGTGCGGGCTGCAACTGGTTCGTTCCAAGGACGATCACAGCCATTATCTGCGCGGTTTGCTGTTGCCGGAGATCAGTGCGATCGATGTGCCGGCCACCGTGCTTGCGCCGCGCCTGCCGTTCCAGGAAGGCAACAAGGTGTTGATCAACACCCAGGGCGAAGAACACCGCGCCGGGCTGGATCGGCGGGTGGCGAGTACGCACAGCTTCAACCAGTTCGCCTATCGCTCGCTGGATCCTGCGCAGAATGGCGGGGGTGAGGAGGATTTTGATTCGTTGTGGAATTCGCTTTAGACCGAGGCGCGGCCTTCGCGAGCAGGCTCGCTCCCACATTCAAATGCAGTTCAAATGTGGGAGCGAGCCTGCTCGCGAAGAGGCCAGATCAGCTTATGGAGATCTCAGAGCTGCCCGTCACGATCCCGGAAACCCAGCAGATACAACACACCATCCAGCCCCAGCGTTGAAATCGCCTGCTTCGCCGACTGCTTGACCAACGGTTTGGCGCGGAACGCCACGCCCAGCCCGGCAATCGCCAGCATCGGCAAGTCGTTGGCGCCGTCGCCGACAGCAATGGTCTGCTCCAGACGCAGCCCTTCCTTGTGCGCCAGCTCCTTGAGCAGATCAGCCTTGCGCTGCGCATCGACAATCGGCTCGATCGCCACGCCGGTGCACTTGCCGTCGACCACTTCCAGCTCGTTGGCGAACACGTAGTCGATGCCCAGCCCGGCTTGCAGCTGCTTGGCGAAATAAGTGAAGCCGCCGGACAGGATGGCGGTTTTGTAGCCGAGGCGTTTGAGTTCGGCGAACAGGGTTTCGGCGCCTTCGGTCAGGCGCAGCGAGGCGCCGATCGAGTCGAGCACGCTGACGTCGAGGCCCTTGAGCAGCGCCAGACGCTCCTTGAAGCTGGCGCGGAAATCCAGTTCACCGGCCATGGCGCGCTCGGTGATTTCCGAAACCCGGTCACCCACGCCGGCCGCTTTGGCCAGCTCATCGATGACCTCCGCTTCGATCAGCGTCGAGTCCATGTCGAACACCGCCAGACGCCGGTTGCGACGGAACAGCGAGTCTTCCTGGAAGGCGATGTCGACGTTCAATTCCTGGGCAACGCTGAGGAATTCGGCGCGCAAAGCCTGCGGATCGGCGGCTTCGCCGCGCACGGAAAACTCGATGCAACCCTTGCCCTTGTCGGCCGGCGTGTCCAGCGGCATGCGCCCCGACAGACGGTCGATATGGTCGATGTTCAAGCCATATTTGGCGGTGATCGCGCTGACCGCCTGCAACTGGCCGGCTGTGACTTTGCGCGTCAGCAGGGTAACGATATGGCGTTTCTTGCCCTGATTGCCCACCCACTGCTGGTAATCCTCTTCGGACACCGGGGTGAAACGCACTTGCTGATCCAGTTCGTAGCCCTTGAACAGGATGTCCTTGAGCACTGACTTGCCCTGTTCGGAATCGGGAATTTCAACCAGGATGCCGAACGACAGGGTGTCGTGGATCACCGCCTGACCGATGTCGAGAATGTTCACACCACCTTGTGCCAGAACACCGGTGATGGCCGCTGTCAGACCGGGACGGTCGACTCCCGTGATGTTAATCAGGACGATTTCGCGCAACGCGCACCCCCGCAACTGGAAAAAAACCGCATTCTACCCACTTTCAGTGACCATCGGGCACCGCGAGCGCTTTGCCGGTCTGGGGCCTGTCGCTATACTGCGCGTCAACTTCACGGACAAAGAGCCGAGCTCAAGTGAACCGGCCCACGCCAGTCAAAACCGATAACTTCTTCCTGCTGATCTTCCGTGCACTGCGCCATCGCCGTGTACCGATTGCATTGCGCATTGCCAGCCACAACGTGATCCTGGTCGCTCTGGCCCTGGTGATCTATGCCGGGGTGATGGGTCTGCAATTCAAGCAGGCCATGCACGAGCAGGCCGATGCGCTGGGCGAAAGCCTGACCACGCAGACCGCCACCTCCGCCACCGAGCTGCTGGTGTCCAACGACATCCTCAGCCTCAACGTGCTGCTCAACAACCTGACCAAGAACAAACTGGTCGCCCACGCGGCGATCTACAGTGTGGACAACCGCATCCTCGCCGAGTCCGGTCAGCGTCCCAAGCACAGCCTGCTGGGCGAAGCCGAGGGCATGTACGAGAGCAAGATCACTTTCCAGGACGTGACTGCCGGGCAACTGCGCATCAGCCTGGACATGGATCAGTTCCAGCAGCCGATGACCATCAGCCTGCAAAGCATGGGCATTCTGAGCGCAATTCTGCTGGCGCTGTCATTGGCTCTGAGTCTGCGCATGGGCCGCTATCTGTCGACGCCGTTGCTGCAATTGCGCGTGTGGCTGCGCCGGATCGACGCGCACACCCCGGGCATCGACCGCCAGGATGAAATCGGCGATCTGGC
Organism: Pseudomonas sp. S2_A05; assembly: GCF_054668485.1. NCBI lineage: Bacteria > Pseudomonadati > Pseudomonadota > Gammaproteobacteria > Pseudomonadales > Pseudomonadaceae > Pseudomonas > Pseudomonas sp. S2_A05. Next base: position 5,312,045 of record NZ_CP162775.1, on the reverse strand, counting down.
GCGCCAGCTGCATGCCAGCTACGCCCCGGAACCGGAGCCTGAGCCCGAACCCGAGCCGGAATTCGCCGAGGAAGAAGACGAGCCTGAATTCGAGGTGCGTAACCTGCGCGATCCGAGCTTCGACGAAAGCCGCCCGCTGGCCGCGAAGAAACCGGCACCGCGTCACCTGGTCAGCACCGTCGAAGACGATGATGACGATGACGCTTTCGCCGACCTGCGCGACGAATCGCTCAACGGCGCCGCCCAACCGCTGACGCGCAAACCGAGCCCTGACGTGCCACAGCACACCGCCGTACTGGCCGTGCAATTGGGCTCGCAGGAACAATTGCGTCGTTTGCCTCGCGCACGTCTGGAAGAATTGCAGGAACGCTATCGCGACTGCCTCGAGCAGGCCGCGTCGCTGTATCAGGGCGAAATCGAAACCCTCAACGATGGCAGCACGCTGTTGCTGTTCCACACCGAAGACTGCGGCGACGATTACCTGACCAATGCCATCTGCTGCGGCGAACTGCTGCGTGCACTCGGCCACCAATTGCAGATCGAGGTCGCGGACAGCGGCATCACCCTGCAATTGCAGCTGGGCCTGACCTTGGGCGATGAGTTGTTCGGTCTGAGCCAGATTGATCTGCTGCTGACCGATTCGGCTCAGGATGCACTGGCCTTGTCGCAACACAGCCGCAATCTGCTGCTGGTCGAGCGCAAGATCAGCGATGACACCTTGATCCGCCAGCGTGCGCGGATCCGGCCGATCGCCAGCCCTGAAGGCGCTTGCTGTGTGGAGCGGTTGATGGAGCCATATCCGTCGATGCTCGAACGGCAACTGGCGCGGATGCATGAGCGCCGGGCGTAAGGCTTAGGCCCGATACGCAAAAGCCCGCAGACAATTAATTGTCTGCGGGCTTTTTTGTGCGCGGTGTTATTGGAATCGTGCGCATCCCTGAAAAGCCCCTCACCCTAGCCCTCTCCCAGAGGGAGAGGGAACCGGTTGGGGGAAATTCCAGAATTACACCGACTTGAACGCCCTGCTTTGAATCCACAATCGCCAACATCTTTCAGGTCGACGTAAGACGCCCGACACCTCACCCTAGCCCTCTCCCTCCGGGAGAGGGCTAGGGTGAGGGGCTTTTGATCTTCCACCTCACCTCCAGACATAACAAAGCCCGCACAAGGCGGGCTCTGTTCTGACGCGTTCCAGCCTCAGAAGCGAAACACTTCCATATCGGTACGAATCGGCGAGGCCATCGGAATCTTTGGCTGCTTCTCGGCATCCGCCGCCGGCGCTGCGGGTTTCGGCGCGGCTTTACGCGGTGCCTCGGCCACGGGCGGCTGGTTGGCCAGTGGCTTGAGCGCCACCGACAACTGCTCGGCCAGACGCTGCAACAGAACCCCTTGTGCCTGCACCTGGGAAGCGGTGCTGCCGGCGTGCGTTTCCTGCAGGTGAATGATGCGGTTATCGCGCACCTTGCCGCGACGATCGATCAAACGCCATTGCGCATCGAGAATCGCCGGTTGTTTCGCCCCGGAATCCAGACGGGTGATGGTCAGCAGAACCTGCACATCCGGCGTGAATCCGGCAGTAGCAGGCGCCAGCACCACACGCTGACTGTCCAGGTGACCGGCGACCTGACGCATCAGCAGTTGATCGATATCCGACGAAAGGCTGCCAGCCCAACGACCGTCGGTCGCCGCTTGCAGGCTGCCGTCGGGTTGACGTTGCAGCAGGGTTTCGCGTTGCAGGTAATCGGCAACAACTACCGGCCCCAGCAAAACCGCCATGCCTGCGCTTTGCGCAGGCTGAACCGGACTTCCGCTGTCCAGTTGGTACAGCGACACCGGCTGGTGAACGCTGCAACCCGCCAGGCCAAGAACGCCGGCGAGCAACAAAATAAGGGGGCGTAGAGCAGTCATCATCCCGTCCAGGTGGCCGCCACAAGGCTGACCACAGTGAAAATACTCAATAAATATGAAGAACGCTCGGCCACGCCGGCGCTTGAAAGGCCATATCATCCGTGAATATGCGTTCCGACTCCAGCGCCAAAGCGTCGATCTACGCGTTTAATCGCAGATCGAACGCTCTAGTAAGGCGTTCTCGCCTAATTGAGGTTTTCGACGAGCAGCGCATCCACTCTCTGGAAGCCCCGCGGAAGTTTGTTTCCGCGCCGTCCACGCTCACCTTTATAGTGCTCGAGGTCGTCGGCTTTCAGCGACAGGGTCCGTTTGCCAGCCTGCAATACCAGGGTGGCGCCTTCCGGCAGGACGGCGATGTCCGTGACATATTCTTCGCGACTGGCCACGCGTTCACCGGATATACCGATGATCTTGTTGCCTTTGCCCTTACCTAATTGTGGCAGATCGCTGATTTTGAAGATCAGCAGGCGACCTTCGGTCGTGACCGAGGCCAGCCAGTTCTGCTCACGATCGGCCACAGGGCGCGGCGCGATGACCTTGGCGTTGTTCGGCAGGCTCAACAGGGCCTTGCCGGCCTTGTTCTTCGCTTGCAGGTCTTCGCCTTTGACCACGAAGCCGTAACCGGCATCGGACGCAATCACGTACAGCGCATCGTCTTCGGGCATCAGCACGCATTCGAACGAAGCGCCCGGTGGCGGCGTCAGACGGCCGGTCAAGGGTTCGCCCCGGCCACGGGCCGACGGCAAGGTATGCGCGGCAACCGAGTAGCTGCGACCGGTGGAATCGATGAACACGGCAAACTGGTTGGAGCGCCCCGCCGCCGAGGTCTTGAAGCCATCGCCGGCCTTGTACGACAAACCGGTAGCGTCGATGTCGTGGCCCTTGGCCGAACGCACCCAGCCTTTTTCCGACAGCACGACGGTGACTTTCTCGTTCGGCAGCAGATCGTGCTCGCTCAGCGCCTTGGCTTCGGCGCGCTCGACGATTGGCGAGCGGCGGTCGTCGCCGTAGGTTTCGGCGTCTTTGAGCAGCTCGGTACGCACCAGTTTCTTCAGCTTGGCTTCGCTGCCCAGCAGGGCTTGCAGCTTGGCTTGCTCCTTGAGCAGTTCGTCCTGCTCGTCGCGCAGCTTCATTTCTTCCAGCCGCGCCAACTGACGCAGACGGGTGTCGAGAATGTAGTCGGCCTGGATCTCGCTGAGGGCGAAACGCTCGATGAGCTTGGCTTTCGGGTGTTCCTCGGTGCGGATGATGTGGATCACTTCATCCAGGTTGAGGTAGGCGATCAGCAAACCGTCCAACAGGTGCAGGCGACGCTCGACCTTGTCGAGGCGGAATTGCAGGCGGCGACGCACGGTCAGCACGCGGAATTCCAGCCATTCGACCAGCAGCGCACGGAGGTTTTTCAGCTGCGGCTTGCCGTCCAGACCGATGATGTTGACGTTGACCCGGTAGGTCGACTCCAGCTCGGTGCTGGCGAACAGGTGCTGCATCAGCGCTTCGTGATCGACGCGGCTGTTGACCGGGATGATCACGATGCGGCACGGGTTTTCATGGTCGGATTCGTCACGTAGATCGGCGATCTGCGGCGCTTTCGACGGTTTGGCCTGCATCAGCGCGGCGATCTGCTCCAGCACCTTGGCGCCGGAGACCTGATGCGGCAGCGCGGTGACGATGATGTCGCCGTCCTCGACGTGGTACACGGCGCGCATACGCACCGAGCCCTTGCCAGTTTCGTACATCTTCAGCAGGTCGGCGCGCGGCGTGATGATTTCCGCTTCGGTCGGATAATCCGGACCCTGAATGTGTTCGCAGAGCTGTTCGACCGTGGCTTTCGGCTCATCCAGCAAGCGCACGCAGGCGGTGGCGACTTCACGCAGGTTGTGCGGCGGCACATCGGTGGCCATGCCCACGGCGATACCGGTGGTGCCGTTGAGCAGAATGTTCGGCAGGCGCGCCGGCAACACCAGCGGCTCCTGCAGGGTGCCGTCGAAGTTCGGCCCCCAGTCCGCGGTGCCCTGGCCCAGTTCGCTGAGCAGCACTTCGGAATAGCGCGACAGCCGCGCTTCGGTGTAACGCATGGCCGCGAAGGACTTCGGATCGTCCGGCGCACCCCAGTTGCCCTGGCCGTCGACCAGCGTGTAGCGATAGCTGAACGGCTGCGCCATCAGCACCATCGCTTCGTAGCACGCCGAATCGCCGTGGGGGTGGAACTTGCCGAGCACGTCACCGACGGTACGCGCCGATTTCTTGTGCTTGGAATCAGCGTCCAGCCCCAGTTCGCTCATGGCGTAGACGATACGCCGCTGTACCGGCTTCAGGCCGTCGCCGATATGCGGCAAGGCGCGGTCCATGATCACGTACATGGAGTAGTTGAGGTAGGCATTTTCGGTGAAGTCAGCCAGCGAGCGGCGTTCTACACCGTCCAGGCTGAGATCAAGGGAGTCGCTCATGCGGGCCTCATCGGTTCGTTGTCTGGCGCAGCAGCATGGTGCCACCGCGCTGGGTAAATTCAAGTTTGTTCAGGGCGCTCATGCCGAGCAGCACCTGGTCGCCATGCAGCCCCGGCGCCACCAGTGCACGGACATCCCGCAGCACGATGTCGCCCAGTTGCAGGCGGGCAATCTTCGTTCGATAGCCCTGGCTCAGGCCATTGGCCGTGCTCAGGGTCACGCCGAAACCTTCTTGCAGCTTCAAACGCTTGGCCAGATCCGCCGGGATCGCCACATCGGTCGCGCCGGTGTCGAGCATGAACTCCACCGGCTCGCCGTTGATCTGGCCGCTGGCGACAAAATGCCCTTGGGCATTGCTCGCCAGTTTCACTTCGATAAAACCTTCGCCCTGCTCCGACGTAACCACGATGTTCGGATTCTGCTGGCGCTGCTCCCACTGACCGAAAAACCGCGTCGCGAGAAACAGCGCCGCGCACCAGGCGAGGATCATCAACACCCGACCGGCACGCTTGCCCGGCGGTTGCTGGCTCATGGCCTGGCACTCCAGCCACCGTCCGGCGCGGCGAAGCGCCAGACCACCGGGCGGACTTCGCCGTCGGCACGCGGGCCAAAATTGTTGTCGACGCCGATCCACGCACCTTCGGCATCAATGATCAGCGCTTCTTCCAGTCCGTAGTTCTGCGAGTAGCGGCGATTTTCCCGCAACAGTTCGCCGGCGTACGACCAGCATTGTTCGACCTTGGCCGTCTGTGCATCGCGACGGCAGATCTCGAAAGCGTTGCGCTCAAGGGTAAACAGCTTGCCGTTGAACAAGGAAATGTCGGAAAAGTCGCGATGAACCGCTTTCGCCTTGGGAAACTGTGGCGGCTGCATCTCCTTGCCGCCCTCACTGAGCAGCACGCAGCGACCGTCACAATCCCACACCGTCTGCTGGCGCTTGATCAGCAGCAGGCCGCGCTTTTGCCGTTCGGCGGCCAGCCATATCTGATCACCGGCCGGGTTGATCGCCAGGCCTTCGAAGATCGAATTGAACTTGAGCAGCAGGCCGCTCGCCCGCGCTTCGCGAACCAGCAGCGGCGAGATTTTCAGCCAGTTCGCCGGGCCACTGACCGGCACCTGCAACACCGCCGCATGGGCTTCGCTGACGATGTAGCGATTGCCAGCGCTGTCGCAACTGATGCCTTCGAAATCCAGTTCGCCCCCGCGAATGAACGACGCCGCCCAGGTACGCGAGCTCAAGCCCCACGGCAAGCCGCTCTCCGGCACAGGCGGCACGTCGATGTGCACGGTTTGCGCCTGCCAGACCGGATCGCGGGTATCGAGCCGATAGATCTGCTCGTCATCGCGATCGGAAACGGTCCACAGCTCGTTGCCGCACATGGCCAGACCTGACAGGTTACCGCCGCGCATGCCTTCGACCGGGTGTTCGGAAAGCAGCCGCAATTCTTGCAGCGGCTCGGCCGACACGCTCAGCGCACTCAGCAGCAACGCACCCGCCAAGGCCCAGCCAAACTGCATCAGGCCAGCACCTCGGCGAGGTTGCCTTTGGATTCCAGCCAGGTCTTGCGGTCGCCGGCGCGTTTCTTCGCCAGCAGCATATCCATCATTTCCGAGGTTTCGGCGAAGTCTTCGCCCAGCGTCAACTGCACCAGACGCCGGGTGTTCGGGTCCATGGTGGTTTCACGCAGTTGCGGCGGGTTCATTTCGCCCAGGCCTTTGAATCGGGTGACCTGCGGCTTGCCGCGTTTCTTTTCGGCCACCAGGCGATCGAGAATACCGTCGCGCTCGGCCTCGTCGAGGGCGTAGTAGATCTCTTTGCCGAGGTCGATGCGGTACAGCGGCGGCATCGCCACATAGACGTGGCCGGCATCCACCAACGGGCGGAAGTGCTGGACGAACAGCGCGCACAGCAAGGTCGCAATGTGCAGACCGTCGGAGTCGGCGTCGGCGAGGATGCAGATCTTGCCGTAGCGCAGCTGGCTCATGTCCGCGGCGCCCGGATCGACGCCGATGGCCACGGCGATGTTGTGCACTTCCTGGCTGGCGAGCACTTCGCTGCCGTCGACTTCCCAGGTGTTGAGGATCTTGCCGCGCAACGGCAGGATCGCCTGGAACTCCTTGTCCCGCGCCTGTTTGGCCGAACCGCCGGCGGAGTCACCCTCGACCAGGAACAGCTCGGAACGCATCGGGTCCTGCCCGGCGCAGTCAGCCAGTTTGCCCGGCAGCGCCGGACCTTGGGTGACGCGTTTGCGCTCGACTTTCTTGCTCGCCTTGAGACGGCGGCCGGCGTTGTTGATCGCCAATTCGGCCAGGGCCAGACCGGTTTCCGGGTTGGCGTTGAGCCACAGGCTGAAAGCGTCTTTAACCACACCGGAGACGAACGCCGCCGCTTCACGGGAAGACAGACGCTCTTTGGTCTGGCCGGAGAATTGCGGTTCCTGCATCTTCATCGACAAGACAAAAGCGATGCGCTCCCAGACGTCTTCCGGCGCCAGCTTCACGCCGCGCGGCAGCAGGCTGCGGAACTCGCAGAACTCGCGCATCGCATCGAGCAGGCCCTGACGCAGACCGTTAACGTGCGTACCGCCCTGGGCGGTCGGGATCAGGTTGACGTAGCTTTCCTGCACCGCGTCGCCACCTTCCGGCAGCCACAACAGTGCCCAGTCGACCGCTTCTTTATTACCGGCGAAAGCGCCGCAGAACGGCTCGTTGGGCAGACGTTCGAATTCGCTGACCGCATCGACCAGGTAGGAGCGCAGGCCATCTTCGTAATGCCACTCGACTTTCTCGCCGGTGCCTTTGTCTTCGAAGCTGACCAGCAAGCCCGGGCACAGCACAGCCTTGGCCTTGAGCACGTGCTTGAGGCGGCTGATGGAGAATTTGGGAGAATCGAAGTATTTCGGGTCCGGCGCGAAGTACACGCTGGTGCCGGTGTTGCGCTTGCCGACGGTGCCGACGATTTCCAGCTCGGAGGCCTTGAAGCCGTCCTTGAAGGTCATCTGGTATTCGTTGCCGTCACGTTTGACCCGTACGCGCACTTCGGTCGACAGCGCGTTGACCACGGAAATACCCACACCGTGCAAGCCGCCGGAGAACTGGTAGTTCTTGTTGGAGAACTTGCCGCCCGCATGCAGCTTGGTGAGGATCAGCTCGACGCCGGACACACCCTCTTCCGGGTGAATGTCGACCGGCATGCCACGGCCGTCGTCGCTGACTTCCAGCGAATGGTCGGCGTGCAGGATGACCTGCACCGATTTGGCGTGACCGGCCAGGGCTTCGTCGACGCTGTTGTCGATGACTTCCTGGGCGAGGTGGTTCGGCCGACTGGTGTCGGTGTACATGCCGGGGCGTTTGCGCACCGGGTCGAGGCCCGAGAGGACTTCGATGGCGTCGGCGTTATAAGAACTAGCGCTGGGAGTGGCCATAAGGTCTCGTCGTCAGTCATTCATGAAAGAGGGGCAAGACTTCACAGCGTGGTGAAATCGATTGCCTGATACATATCGGCAGCCATGCCGGCAAAACTCAGCAACGCCGGCAATTGCCCGGCAAAGCCCTGGAAACTGTGGTCGCCGCCCGCCTGGATGCGCAGGGCACAGGCGCGGTAATACTGTTGGGCGAGGCGATAATCCAGTGTTTCGTCGCCGGTTTGCAACCAGACCTGATAACGCTGCGGATCCTGCGGTGGTGGCACTTCCAGTTCGGCCAGCGCCGTGACGTGGTCGTGGGTCAGTTCCCAGGTTTCATCGGTGTAGAGGTTCTGCTGCGTGCCCAGATAACCATCGAACATCCGGTGCGGGCTGACCGCCGGGTTGACCAGCAGGGCTTTCAGGCCATGGCGCTCGGCCAGGTGAGTCGCATAGTAGCCGCCGAGCGAACTTCCCACCAGCAACGGCCGGCCCAGCTCGGCGATTGCCTGCTCGAGCTGACCGATGGCTTCACGCGGATGGTGATGCAGCGCCGGCACGCGCAATTGCCCGCTCAAACCCAGCTGCTCCATGACCGCGACCAGCTGACAGGCCTTCTTCGAGGCCGGCGCGCTGTTGAAACCGTGGATATAGAGGATCGAACCGGACATTTGAGCTCCCTGGCTGTCGGCGAAAGATAGCGGAGTTTACAGGGAGAAGGACCGGGATTGGGGGTGGGTTCAATAAATTGGTGTGACAGCACAAGCTGCCCTCACCCTAACCCTCTCCCGGAGGGGAGAGGGGAACCGACTGGGGGATATTCGAGAGCTACACCGACCTGAGCGTTTTGCTGCGAATCCATAATCGATATCGCTGTTTCAGGTCGATGCACAGCCAAAGACACCGCGGTCGGCCCCCTCTCCCCTCTGGGAGAGGGCTGGGGTGAGGGTCTTTGATTGTCAGTTCAGTAACCGTTGGAGCCGTAATCGACTGTGAACTCGAAGTCGGTGACTCTTTCGACGCCCGTTTCCAATTTCCCGTCCGGCAACAATCGCAGCCAGCGATACCCCGGCGCCTGCTCACCGACCTTGAAATCCGCACTCCCCGGCTCGAACTGGATGCACGTCGAAGGCGAAGCCATCAAACGCACGCCATTGCGTTCGCGATCGATTTGCTGATGCACATGCCCCCACAACACCGCGCGAACCTGCGGGAAGCGATCCAGCACTTCAAAGAACGCTTCCGGGTTGCGCAAGCCGATCGGCTCCATCCACGCGCAGCCGATCGACACCGGGTGATGATGCAGGCACACCAGATGATGGCGCTCAGGCGCCTCGCTCAGCGCGCGGGCGAGCAGTTGCAATTGATCATCCTGCAGATAGCCCGGCACCGAACCCGGCACCGCAGAATCCAGCATCGTCACCCGCCAATTGCCAATATCGACCACCGGCTCCAGGAGCGTGCTTTGCACCGCCGCCTCGGCCATGACCATCGGCTCGTCGTGATTGCCGGGAATCCAGCGCGCGGGTGCACTGATCTGCGCGCTCAGTTGGCGGAATGCCTGATACGACTGCAGCGTGCCGTCCTGGGAAATATCGCCGGTCGCCAGCACCAGGTCGATCTGCGCCTGTTGCGCCAACACCAGGTCGATGACCTGTTGCAGGCTCTCGCGGGTCTTCATGCCCAGCAGCGTGCCGTCCGCCTCGGCGAACAGGTGGCTGTCGGACAACTGCACCAGCAGCGCCGGGTCGGCGCTGGTCAATGTCGATACGCTGGGCAAGGCGCTCTCCCGGGGCTAAGCACGCAATGGATGGGTGCGGCAATTATGCTGGGGGATGACACAAAGGGGAAACCGCCGAAGCGGACGCAGTTCACAACTAGCGAACGACTTCGTACTCGTGCCCCAACGCCAGGCAATGACTCAGCCATTCGCCCAGAAACACATTGAGCTGGGCCTTTTCATCGGGCTGGTGCATGGCGGCGTTCGGATAAGGATAGATGCCGCGAAAGCGTCGTGCATGCTCGGCGCTGACCACTTCGGCCATGCGCGCGTCGTGGTAGACCTGCACTTCCAGTTGCGGCACCGGCAACCACGGCAGACTGTGCTCCTGGCGCACCTGCAAGGTCGTGGTGTACGGGCAGGTCTGCAACACCTCGAGAGCGAGCACTCCAAGCATCTGCTCGCCCTGGGTCACAGCGATACGCCGCGCCTCGGGTTCGTTGCGCATGTCCGGCAGCAGTCGCATCAGGCGCGCGTAGTTGGCCTCGCAGGCGGCTTGCAGCCCTACGAGGTCAACCCGATAACGATCGCGCAGCTTGTTTACGACCATAGCCCCCTCACTTCGGCGCGGTTGAGCGCCAGCCACTGCAAGGCGATGATGCTCGCCGCGTTGGCAATCCGTCCGTCACGCACGGCCTGCCAGGCATCTTCAAATGCCCAGACCGTTACGCGAATGTCTTCGGCCTCTTCTTCCAGCCCGTGCAGACCGCCGACACCGTCGGTGCTGCAACGCCCCAGATACAAATGCACGAATTCGTTGCTGCCACCCGGCGAGGGGAAGTACTTGGTCATCGGCCACAACGCCTTGATGTCCAGCCCAGCTTCCTCCTGCGCCTCGCGGTGAGCAACTTCTTCCGGTTGCTCATCCTTGTCGATCAGACCGGCGACCAGTTCGACCAGCCACGGGTTGTCGGCCTTGCCCATGGCGCCGACACGAAACTGCTCGATCAACACCACTTCATCGCGCTGCGGATCGTAAGGCAGGACGCACACGGCATCGTGGCGCACGAAGATTTCACGATTGATCTCGCGGCTCATGCCACCGGCGAACAGCTCATGGCGCAGGTGCACACGGTCAAGCTTGTAAAAGCCCTCGTAGCATTTTTCGCGCCGCACGATATCCACGGCGGTCGGAATGGCGTTGGCAAAGTCAGTCATAATCTTCCTCTTTACTGCACATCCATTACGAGGTTGCTGTGTACAACCGGCAACCTCGACTTCGCGCCATCCTAACGCGCCCGCACCGTTTGATGCAGCCCCTTTACCGTCAGCGGGATGGACGGTGACGGTGAAACACACTCTAATCAGCTTAGTGGCGAACTGACTGCTCCGTTGAGAGTCGAAGCGGTATCTTTTTGCCTTCCCCTGCTTTCGAAAGGACGCCCATGTCGCTTTTCAAAATTGCCTCTGTGGCCGCTATTGCCCTGACTCTGGGCGCTTGTGCCAGCCTGTTCCAGCCCAACTATCGCACGCCGCTGGAAACCACCCGCGACGCCTCGGAACAACTCAAACCCGGCTGTTCCAACCCCGATTGCCCGCTGGTGAACATCGACACCCTGCGCTTCCCGGACGAGCCGGCGCTGGATGGCATCATCGAAAAACGTCTGCTGCAAATGACCCGCACCGAGAAGAACGCGCCGGTAGCGCCAACCCTGGCCGCCTACCGCGAGCAGTTCCTCGCCAGCGCCGGCCCGCGCAACAGCAGCTATCTGCAAGCGAAAGTACGCGAGCAGCATGACGGACTGGTGATCATCGAGCTGTCGAGCTACCTCGACACCGGCGGCGCCCACGGCACGCCGGGTCGCGGTTTCATCAACTATTCGCGCCAGCAGCACAAGGTGCTGAACCTGTCCGACATGTTGCTGCCGGGGCAGGAAGAGGCGTTCTGGAAAGCCGCGCAAGTGGCGCACAACAGTTGGCTGATCAGTACCAAACTCGATCAGGAGGCGGAATTCGTCGCGAACTGGCCGTTCGTGAAAACCCCGCACGTGGCGCTGACCTACGGCGGCGTGATCCTCAAGTACGACGTGACCACTATCGCGCCATATGCGCTGGGCCACGTCGAACTGAAGATCCCTTACCCGCGCCTGAACGGCATTCTCAAGCCTGAGCTGTTTCCCGGCCGTAACTGAAGGCCCGGCCCAGCACTAACTGCAACAGCCCTGCCAGCACCAGCGCCGGCAGGGTTGCGCCGACATCCGGATACAGATTCGCCAGCAAGTGGTAGGTGCTCACCCCACCCAGCCACGCCAGCAACGCCGGCCAGCGCAATGCGGCTGACGCGACCTGAGCACTGCGTTTGCGCAGAATGAAGTGATCCACCAGCACCACGCCGAACAGCGGCGCGAACACCGAGCCGATCAACAGCAGGAAATTCTGGTACTGCGCCAATGGCGCCAGCAGTGCGATCAGCGTGCAGATCACGCCGATGGCCAAGGCCAGATGCTCGACTTTCAGACGCAACAGAATCCCGCTCGATACCGCCGCCGAATGAATATCGGCAAAAGCGTTTTCCGACTCGTCGAGCAGAATCAGCAACAGCGGAATGCCCAGACCGGCGCCAGCCAAGGCCAGCAGCAACGCATTGACTTCACCGCTCGGCGCGAACGCCAGGGTGTAGGCCACGCCAAGGCTCATCAGCCAGAAGTTACCGATGAAAAAACCCACAGCCGTGCCACCGAAAACATTCTTCGCACGCTTGCCGAAACGCGAGTAGTCGGCAATCAACGGCAGCCACGACAGCGGCATGGCGATGGCAATGTCGAAGCCCACGGCAAACGGCATCGAACCGTCACCGGCGCGCGCCCACAGCGCCGCGAGGTCGGCTTTGGCGAACAGGTTCCAGGTCAGCCACAGGCACGCGGCGAGCAACAGCCAGATGCCCCACTTGCGCAGAATCTGCCGCACGAACGTCAACGGCCCGCTCACCGCGAGCAAGGTCGCCAGCGCACCGAAGAACAGCGTCCACAGCATCGGATTGGCCCACAGCGAACCTTCGCTGAAGGCGCGGCTGCCGAGCAGACTGGCGGCGTCGCGCATGACGATGATTTCGAACGAGCCCCAGCCGATCAGTTGCAGCAGATTGAGCAGCGCCGGCAGGCTCGCGCCTTTGCTGCCGAGGCTGAGCTTCAGCGCCGCCATCGATGACAGGCCGGTGTCGCTGCCGATCACGCCGACAGCAGCCAGCAACAGCACGCCGACCAGCGTGCCGAGGAAGATGGCCAGCAAAGAACCGGACAGACCCAGACCCGGCGCGAGCAATGCGCCGGTCTGCAAAACCATCAGGCCGATGCCGAGGGAGAACCACAGGGAAAACAGATCGCGCCCGCCGAACACACGCTTTGCAGCGGGGACGGCGAGATCGGGAGAATAGGTGCCGGGTTGAATGCTCAAGGGTGTTATCTCAAAGGGACATTTGTTGTGATCGTTCCCACGCTCTGCGTGGGAATGCCTCTCGGGACGCTCCGCGTCCAGTGACGCGGAGCGTCACGGGCTGCATTCCCACGCGGAGCGCGGGAACAATCAGTACGGGGTCAAACTTTCTTGTACAGCTGACTGCCTTCCTTCTTGAACCGCTCGGCCTGTTCCGCGAGGCCTTTGGCGACGTCCACATCGACCGCGTCGATGCGCTGGTTGGCTGCGTATTCACGGACTTCCTGGGTGATCTTCATCGAGCAGAATTTCGGCCCGCACATCGAGCAGAAGTGCGCGACCTTGGCCGAGTCCTTCGGCAGGGTTTCGTCGTGATAGGAGCGCGCGGTGTCCGGATCCAGGCCGAGGTTGAACTGGTCTTCCCAGCGGAATTCGAAACGCGCCTTGCTCAGTGCGTTATCACGAATCTGCGCGCCCGGGTGTCCCTTGGCCAGGTCCGCTGCGTGGGCGGCGATCTTGTAAGTGATGATCCCGGTCTTCACGTCATCCTTGTTCGGCAGGCCCAAGTGCTCCTTCGGCGTCACGTAGCAGAGCATCGCGCAACCGAACCAGCCGATCATCGCCGCGCCGATACCCGAGGTGATGTGGTCATAGCCCGGAGCAATGTCGGTAGTCAGCGGGCCGAGGGTGTAGAACGGCGCCTCATCGCAGCATTCGAGCTGCTTGTCCATGTTCTCTTTGATCAATTGCATCGGCACGTGGCCCGGGCCTTCGATCATGCATTGCACGTCATGTTTCCAGGCGATTTTGGTCAGCTCGCCGAGGGTTTCCAGTTCGCCGAATTGCGCTTCGTCGTTGGCGTCGGCAATCGAGCCCGGACGCAGGCCATCGCCCAGCGAGAAGCTGACGTCGTAGGCCTTCATGATTTCGCAGATTTCGTCGAAGTGGGTGTAGAGGAAGTTCTCTTTGTGGTGCGCCAGGCACCACTTGGCCATGATCGAACCACCACGGGAGACGATGCCGGTGACGCGTTTGGCAGTCAGCGGTACGTAGCGCAGGAGCACGCCGGCGTGAATGGTGAAGTAGTCGACGCCCTGCTCGGCCTGTTCGATCAGGGTGTCGCGGAACAACTCCCAGGTCAGGTCTTCAGCGACGCCGTTGACCTTCTCCAGCGCCTGATAGATCGGCACGGTACCGATCGGCACCGGCGAGTTGCGGATGATCCACTCGCGGGTTTCGTGAATGTGTTTGCCGGTGGACAGGTCCATCACCGTGTCCGAGCCCCAGCGAATGCCCCAGGTCAGTTTCGCCACTTCTTCTTCGATCGAAGAACCCAGGGCGCTGTTGCCGATGTTGCCGTTGATCTTCACCAGGAAGTTACGGCCGATGATCATCGGTTCCAGTTCGACGTGGTTGATGTTGGCGGGAATGATCGCGCGGCCGCGAGCGATTTCTTCGCGGACGAATTCAGGGGTGATTTCTTGCGGAATGCTTGCGCCGAAGCTGTGGCCGGCATGTTGCTGCTTGAGCAAACCGGCCGCACGGGCCTCTTGCAGCTTCATGTTTTCGCGGATGGCGACGTATTCCATCTCGGCGGTGATGATGCCTTTGCGCGCGTAGTGCATCTGGCTGACGTTGGCCCCGGCCTTGGCGCGGCGCGGGTTGTTGACGTGAGCGAAGCGCAGTTTGGTCAGTTCGGCATCGGCCAGACGCTGCTGGCCGAAGTTCGAGCTCAGGCCCGGCAGGCGCTCGGTATCGCCACGGTCATCGATCCACGCTGAACGCACATCGCCAAGGCCTTTGCGCACATCGATGACCACGTTCGGATCGGTGTACGGGCCGGAAGTGTCGTAGACCGTGACCGGCGCATTGATCTCGCCGCCGAAATCGGTCGGGGTTACATCGAGGCTGATTTCGCGCATCGGCACGCGGATGTCCGGGCGCGAGCCCTGAACGTAGATTTTTTGCGAACGGGTGAACGGCTTGACCGATTGCTCGTCGACCTTGGCCGAGTCACTCAGGTTGATCGCGTTTTTTTCTTTTGTTGTCATCACGGGCTCTCCAGACAGCATCCAGCAGTGGATTGTCGGAGCAGAACCTGAAAGGCACGGACGCACCAGGACCGGTGCTGTGCATTCGTCATGAGCGTTCGATTGTCGAACAATATCCCGGACGAAGCACAAGAGGACTCGCCGGGTGACGAGAAATCTTGTTCCCTACGCAGGCGCTAACCTGATCAGGTTCAACGGGATCCGAAATTATTCGATCTCAGCCTCATAGCAAGGCACCCCGACAAGAACCCGGCCAGTCTAGACACAACCATCAAGGAACGCCAACACCGCAGCGAACGCCATGATGAATGGCGTAAATACCCAGGCTGGCCGATTGTTGCCGGAGCAATGCGCAACTACACTCGCTTGGCCTGCCCAGCCTTGACGCTGTGTGGGCTGCGCCTTACCTTTGGCGCCCGGATTACTTCCATAATATTCATGCTAGGGATCGCCTCATGCTGCGCAAACTTTCATTGGCTGTTGCCGTGTCCTGTGCGTCCAACACAATGGCCTGGGCAGCGGAAGCACCCTTGTCGACCAAAACCGATCTGGTCAGCGTCTATCAGGAAGCGGTCGACAACAACGCCGACCTCGCCGCGGCCCGCGCCCAGTATGGCGCGCAGAAAGAAGTGGTGCCGCAGGCCCGC
This sequence comes from Pseudomonas sp. S2_A05, assembly GCF_054668485.1. Lineage (NCBI taxonomy): Bacteria > Pseudomonadati > Pseudomonadota > Gammaproteobacteria > Pseudomonadales > Pseudomonadaceae > Pseudomonas > Pseudomonas sp. S2_A05. The sequence goes on along the minus strand of NZ_CP162775.1, from coordinate 5,296,433 downwards.
GCCGGTCTGCTGCCGAACCTGTCCGGTGGCGCCGAAGTTGCTGACGTGCGCACCTCGATCGACCAGCCTTCGGCCATCGCCAACCGCAGCGCGCATTCCTACCAGGCGACCCTCGCGCAGCCGCTGTTCCGCGCCGATCGCTGGTTCCAGTATCAAGCAGCCAAAGACGTCAACGAACAGGCCGCGCTGCAGCTCTCGGCCACCGAGCAGAACCTGATCCTGCAGAGCGCCGAAAGCTACTTCAACGTGCTGCGCAGCCAGGACAATCTGGCCTCGACCAAGGCTGAAGAAGCGGCGTTCAAACGTCAGCTCGATCAGTCCAACGAGCGCTTCGATGTCGGCCTTTCGGACAAGACCGACGTGCTGCAATCGCAAGCCAGTTACGACACCGCGCGAGCCAACCGCATCGTCGCCCAGCGTCAGGTCGATGATGCGTTCCAGGCGTTGATCACCCTGACCAACCGTCAGTACAACTCGATTCAGGGCATCGTCCACACGCTGCCGATTCTGCCGCCCTCGCCCAACGATGCGAAATCCTGGGTCGACACGGCGGCGCGGCAGAACCTCAATCTGCTCGCCAGCAACTACGCGGTCAGCTCCGCCGAGCAGACGCTCAGGCAGCGCAAGGCCGGCCATTTGCCGACCCTCGATGCCGTGGCGAAATACGAGAAAGGCGACAACGACGCCCTCGGCTTCGCCAACCCCAACTCGTTCGGCGCGCCCTACGGCGGCAACGTCGAGCAGAGCACGCTGGGCCTGCAACTGAACATCCCGATCTACAGCGGCGGGCTGACCAGTTCGCAAGTGCGTCAGTCCTATGCGCAACTGGATCAGAGCGAACAGCAGCGCGAATCCCTGCGCCGGCAAGTAGTTGAAAACACCCGCAATCTGCACCGCGCGGTGAACACCGACGTCGAGCAGGTGCAGGCGCGCCGCCAGTCGATCATCTCCAACCAGAGTGCGGTGGAAGCCACGGAAATCGGTTATCAGGTCGGCACGCGCAACATCGTCGACGTGCTCGACGCGCAACGCCAGCTGTACACCTCGGTGCGCAACTACAACAACACCCGCTACGACTACATCCTCGACAACCTGCGCCTGAAGCAGGCAGCGGGGACGCTGAACCCGGGTGATCTGGAAGATCTGCGGCGCTATCTGAAAGCCGATTACAACCCGGACAAGGATTTCCTGCCGCCGGATCTGGCGTCGGCGGCTGAGGCGCAGCTCAAGGCCCGGCCTTAAGCGTTAAAAACAAAAGATCGCAGCCTTCGGCAGCTCCTACAGGGAAATGCATTCCAACTGTAGGAGCTGCCGAAGGCTGCGATCTTTTTGCTTACTTGATCAATCTGCCCAAGCTATCCAGCAGCCGCTGCAACGCGCCCTGATTGCGCCGCATCACCGCCAGCCCGGCCTCCGCCATGCGCTGCGCATCACGCGGCAGTTCGAACAAGCGCTGCACCTCGACTGCGAGGCCTTCGGCATCATCCACTTCGGCCAATGCCCCGGCTTCGCGCAATTGCGCGGCGATGTCGAGGAAGTTGAACAGGTGCGGGCCGCTGAGTACCGGTTTCGCCAGCGCGGCGGGTTCGAGCAGGTTGTGCCCGCCGTTCGGCACCAGACTGCCGCCGACAAATGCGCTGTCGGCCAGGGCATAGAGAAACAGCAACTCGCCCATGGTGTCGCCAAGCAGCACGCTCGTCTGCGCATCGACATTGGCCCCGGTCGAGCGACGTACCGTGGCGAAACCTTCGCGCTGGCACAGGTCGAACACCGAATTGAAACGCTCGGGATGACGCGGCACCAGAATCAGCAACGCATCGGGATGACTGCCCAGCAAACGACGATGGGCGTCGAGCACCACTTCGTCTTCGCCTTCGTGGGTGCTGGCGGCGATCCACACGGGACGATCCTGTGCCTGCCACTGGCTACGCAGTTCGGCTGCACGCTGCAACAGTTGCGGGTCGATGGTCAGGTCGAACTTGATCGAACCAGTGACTTCAACGGTTTCCGAACGCGCGCCAAGATCGCGGAAGCGCTGGGCCTCGGCTTCGGTCTGCACCGCCAACAGGCTCATCTCGGCAAGCATCGGCGCAGTGAGTTTGCTGAAGCGGCCATAGCCTTTGGCGGAGCGCTGCGACAACCGCCCATTGGCCAACGCCACCGGAATCCCGCGCTTGGCACATTGATGAATATGATTAGGCCACAACTCGGTCTCCATGATCACTGCAAGCCTGGGCTGCACGCGATCAAGAAAACGCGCCGCCGCACAAGGCAAGTCATACGGCAGATAGCAGTGTTGAATGCGCGGCTCGTTGGCGAACAGTGCCTGAATCCGCTCCGAACCGGTCGGGGTCATGCAGGTCACGGTGATCGGCAGCGTCGGATAGCGTTCCAGCAGCGCGCGGATCATCGGCGCGGCGGCAATGCTTTCGCCGACCGACACCGCGTGCACCCAGATGCCACCGGGCTGCAACGTCGGCATGCCATAAGTAAAGCGCTCGCCAATGCGTTTGGCATACGCCGGCGCCTTGCGCGCACGCAGCCATAGTCGAATCGCCACCAATGGCAGCCCCAGGTAAAACAGCGCGGTGTAGAGAGTTCTATTCATGGCGGCGGAGTTTATCGGCTTTTGTCGCCGATCGCCCGCAAGTGCACAGCAAAACGTTCCGCCAGCCAGCGCGCGGCCGGGCCGAGCGGTTCGTCGCGGCGCCAGACCAGTTCCACCACCAGCGCTGGCGGCGTCCATTCGCTGTCGAGCTCAATCATCTGGCCTTGATACGCCGAGTACTGCACAACGTGGCGCGGCAACCAAGCCCAGCCGAGATCGCGCACCAGCCATTCGGACATTACGTAAAAGCTGTCGGCGCGCCACACCTGTGGGCTGGCCGGCTCGTTGCCGGGATAGACGCTGGTCTGCGTCGACATCAGCAATTGCCGGTGCTGCGCCAGTTGCTGGCAGGTCACATAGGAATGCTGCGCCAGCGGATGATTGACGCCACAGACCGTGACCATTTCCACTCGACCCAGCACGCGGCGCTCAAGGGCTTCGGGGATTTCATCGTGATAGAACAACAAGCCAAGATCGGCCCGGCGTTCGACCAGTTTGCGCGCGACTTCGCCTTGGGCGGCGCTGGTCAGTTGCACTTCCAGGCTGGGAAACTGCTCGGCCAGTTCGCCGAAACTTTCCACCAGCGCCTGATAGGGCATCGCCTCGTCCTGGGCCACGCGCAACTGCGCCTCCTGGCCGCGCAGCATGGCCATCGCGCGGCCGTTGAGGCGCTCGCACTGGCGCAACACTTCCCGCGCCTCTTCCAGCAATGCCTCGCCCGCCTCGGTGAGACTGGGCTGACGGCCACTGCTGCGCTCGAACAGGCTCACGCGCAAATCCTCTTCGAGCATCGCGACAGCACTGCTGATCGCCGATTGCGCCTTGCGTTGTCGACGTGCCACGGCGGAGAACGATCGCTGTTCGGCGACGTCGACAAATACCCGCAGGTGCTCAAGATTCCATTGCATACGATTTTTCAACCTATCTACTGAACAGATAGGTAATGACTTTACCCCATCTGAGCAATCCCTAGAATGTCACTCCAGCAAGCAATGATTTATTTGAGGATCAAACCATGAACGCCTACGTCTATCTGGCCATCGCCATCTGCGCCGAAGTGATCGCCACCGTTTCGATGAAAGCGGTCAAGGGCTTCAGCACTCCTCTACCGCTGATTCTGGTCATTGTCGGCTACGGGATTGCATTCTGGATGCTGACGCTGGTGGTACGCACCGTACCGGTGGGCGTTGCCTACGCCGTCTGGGCGGGGATGGGCATTGTCATGGTCAGCGTCGCGGCGCTGTTCATCTACGGGCAGAAACTCGACGTACCGGCGATGCTGGGGATGGCGTTGATCGTGCTGGGCGTGGTGGTGATTCAATTGTTCTCGAAAACCGCCGGCCATTAACTGCCAGACACAATCCCCTGTGGGAGCGAGCCTGCTCGCGAATGCGGTACATCAGTCAACACATATGTCGACTGGCATTCCCTCTTCGCGAGCAGGCTCGCTCCCACATTGGCCCATATGTTCGGCATGTTGATCATCGACAAATCCGCCCCTTTCCCGAGTCTGTATACTGCGCCCTCGTCTTGAGCACTGAGGTCGTTGCATGCCATCCGTTATTTCCACCGACGTTCTGATTGTCGGCGCTGGTGTCGCCGGCCTCTGGCTGAATGCGCGCCTGCGCGGTCAGGGTTTCTCGACCGTGCTGGTGGAAAGCGCCAGCCTCGGTGGCGGGCAGAGCGTGAAGTCCCAGGGCATCATCCACGGCGGTGCCAAGTACGCGCTGCACGGCGCGCTGACCGGGGCCTCGGAAGCCATCGCCGACATGCCGCGCCGCTGGCGCGAGGCGCTGGCCGGTAATGGTGAGCTGGATCTGTCCGGCGTACGTCTGCTGTCCGAAGCCCATTACCTGTGGTCGCCGGGCACTTTGGCCGGCAACCTGACCAGTTTCTTCGCCAGCAAAGCCGTGCGTGGCCGGGTCGATCAGGTCAAGGGCGATGAACTGCCGCCAGCCCTGCAAGACAAGCGTTTCAAGGGCAAAGTCTATCGCCTCGCCGAATTGGTAGTGGATGTCCCGAGCCTGATCCAGCGTCTCGCCGATCTGGCCGGTGACGGGCTGCTCGCCGGGCAGGTCATCGAGCCGCTGCTGGAAGCCGGCGTGCTGGTCGGCCTGAAAGTCGACGGCCGTGAGATCCGCGCCCAGCGCATCGTCCTCAGCGCCGGCGCCGGCACGGCCGAACTGCTTGACGCCCTGGGCCTGAGCCGTCCGGCCATGCAGCGCCGCCCCCTGCACATGATCCTCGCCAAGGGCCCCGGTTTGAAACCGCTGTACGCGCACTGCCCGGGCGGCGGCACCAAGCCGCGCATCACCGTGACCACGCATCCGGCGGCTGATGGCCAGTGGGTCTGGTACATGGGCGGCGACATCGCCGAAAGCGAAGGCGTGGCCCGCGAACCAGCCGAACAGATCGCCACCGCGCAAAAGGAAATCGGCCAATTGCTGCCGTGGATCGACCTCAGCACCACGCAATGGGCCACCCTGCGCGTCGACCGCGCGGAGCCGCTGCAAACCGGCCTGACCCGTCCGGACAACGCATTCCTCGCCGAGGAAGGTCGCTTGCTCGTCGGCTGGCCGACCAAACTGGCACTGGCGCCGGACTTCGCCGACCGCGTTATCGCCTCGCTGCAACGCGACGGCATCCAGCCGCAGGCGACTGATCCGCTGCCGCCGCTGCCGAAACCACCGCTCGGTGTACCCGCGTGGGAGCAACTGCTGCCATGAGCATCGCCACTCTGCACGAACTGCATCGCCCACTGGGCAGCACCGGCCTGACGGTTTCGCCGCTGGGCCTGGGCACGGTCAAACTCGGCCGCGATCAAGGGGTGAAATACCCCAACGGCTTTCAGATTCCCGGCGATGATGAAGCGCGCATGCTGCTGCGCCAGGCGCGCGATCTGGGCATCAACCTGATCGACACCGCACCGGCCTATGGGCGCAGCGAAGAACGCCTCGGCCCGCTGCTGCGCGGTCAGCGTCAGGACTGGGTGATCGTCAGCAAGGTCGGTGAAGAGTTTGCCGATGGCCTGTCGCGTCACGATTTCAGCGCCGCGCACACGCGAATGTCGGTCGAGCGCAGCCTGCAACGTCTGGAAACGGATTTTATCGATCTGGTCCTCGTGCACTCGGACGGCAACGACATGGCCATCCTCGAGCACGAAGAGGTCTACGCCACCCTCGCGGCGCTGAAGGCCGAGGGCAAGATTCGCGGCTTCGGGTTTTCCGGCAAAACCGTCGAAGGCGGCTTGAAAGCGCTGGAGCAAGGCGACTGCGCGATGGTCACCTACAATCTGAACGAACAAAACGAAAAGGCGGTCATTGACTATGCTGCTGCCCACGGCAAAGCCATTCTGGTGAAAAAAGCCCTGGCCAGCGGTCATGTCTGTCTGAGTCCGGGAGTCGATCCGGTGCGCGCCAGCTTCGAGTTGCTGTTCACTCATCCCGGCGTTGCCAGTGCTATTGTCGGCACGATCAATCCGCTGCACCTCGCCCATAACGTAGCGACCGTTGCCCAGGTCCTGCGTAGTCACTGACGCCGCCCCGCGGCCTTAAGCCAGGAGCCGATATGCCGCGCACGCTCATCCGCAAGAACCCGAGCAACTTCAAGACACTGCCGCTGTTCGTCGAAGCCACGCCCGAAGGCCTGAGCTATCAGAGCGTCGGCATGCCGCTGAACTTCGCCCAGACCCTGCAACGGCGTAAACCGGTCAGCGTCGCCGACAGCGAGCGCTTCGCCCTGGAACTGGCCAACCTCGGAGTGTCCGTGCGCCTGACCCTGCATTGGCAGAATCGCGATTACTGGGTGCTGGTGCGCCAGCGTCGGCAGGATCGCGGCGACGTGGTGCTGAAACTGATTTCCGGCTATGTGCCTGCTCATGAGCTGAACATTCCGCTGCACACGGCGATTCAGGAGATTGCCGAAGAGTGTCTGCTGGAAACCCCGGAAGGCTGGCTCGGCGGGCGCTTCAACGAGACTTGGTTGCCGGCGCCCTACTCCGCTGCGCTGCATTACCGTGAGGCGTTGCCGTTTCGCCTGACGCCGTTGTCCGGTTCGGCGCGTCCGGTGCGCTGCGCCAACCTGCAATTGCTGGAGCGACCAAGGGCGTACGTGCATCTGCCGACGGCGTCCCTGCAATTGATCTATGACTTGCGCCTGGACGTGCCCAAGGAGGCGAAGTCCTTGAGCCTGTTTCATGTCGACGAGCGTCTGGAAGGCGATCAACTGGTGGCGCGGCTCGATCGCAAACGGCCAGACCTGTACTTGATGCCATTGCACGACGGCCAGCCGCTGCCTGAGTTGTACACCCTGAAAAAGGATCAACTGTATCCGGCGAGTACCCGCGGTCTGTATCTGGCCGAAAGCTTCGCGCGACAGGATGGCTGGCTGGTGCGTGATGAGCGGATTCGCTGGAAAGACTGGTTGCGCCAACAGGGCCTGACGCCAGCGGAGAAAGCCACTGGACTGGCACGCCTGCGCGGCAAGGCCAGGCAGCTGCTGAAGAAAATCGTACCGCGCAAGAAAGTGAATTCCTGAAAGCAAAAGATCGCAGCCTTCGACGGCTCCTGCATTGGAATGTATTCCCCTGTAGGAGCTGCCGCAGGCTGCGATCTTTTGATCTTATTGGCCGCGGATCTTTTCCACGATCGCTGTCGTCGAGCTGTTTTCCACCAGCCCCAGGACTTTCACGGTGCCGCCGTAGGCGGTGACGATATCCGCGCCGACCACCTGATCGATACCGTAATCGCCGCCCTTGACCAGCACGTCCGGCTTGACCTCGCGCAGCAGGTTTTCCGGTGTGCCTTCAGAGAAACTGATCACCCAGTCCACCGCGCCGAGACCGGCGAGTACCGCCATGCGGCGATCCACGCTGTTGATCGGCCGGCCCGGGCCTTTCAGGCGGCTGACCGAGGCGTCATCGTTGACCGCCACGATCAGACGGTCGCCCTGAGCGCGGGCCTGTTCCAGATAGGTCACGTGGCCGGCATGCAGGATATCGAAGCAGCCATTGGTGAAGACAATCCGCTCGTTGTGCGCACGGGCATCGTCAACCGCCAGCAGCAGCTGCTCAAGTCCCAGCACGCCTCGCTCCGAACCTTCTTCGCGCTGAATGGCGCGGCGCAGTTCCGGGGCGCTGATCGCGGCGGTACCCAACTTGCCGACGACGATGCCTGCTGCCAGATTGGCCAGCGCCACGGCGTGCGGCAGTTCTTCGCCAGCGGCAATGGCCGCGGCCAGGGTCGAAATCACCGTATCGCCGGCACCGGTCACGTCGAACACTTCGCGGGCGCGGGCCGGCAGATGCAACGCCGGATGATCCGGACGCAGCAAGGTCATGCCGTGTTCACCACGGGTCACCAGCAGCGCGCCGAGGTCGAGCTCCTGCATCAGGACGGCGCCCTTGCTCACCAGTTCGTGCTCATCGGCGCAACCACCGACGATGGTTTCGAACTCGCTGAGATTCGGTGTGATCAGGCTGGCACCGCGGTAGATCGAAAAGTCCTTGCCCTTCGGATCAGCCAATACCGGTATACCTTTGGCACGGGCGGCCTGGATCAGGGCCTGGTGATTTTTCAGTGCGCCTTTACCGTAATCCGACAACACCAGCACCTTGATGCCTTCAAGCAACCCGTCAACCTGCGCGGCCAGTGCCAGAGCATCGGTGGCGAACACTTCTTCGAAATCGATACGCAGCAACTGCTGGTGCCGGCTCATGACCCGCAGCTTGACGATGGTCGGCTGGTGCGCGATGCGCTGAAACAAGGCGCGCACGCCCGCGCCCTTGAGACTGTTGCTCAGGCTGTCGGCGGCTTCGTCATCGCCGGTCACGCCCACCAGCGATGCCGGTGCACCCAGCGCGGCAATGTTCAGCGCCACGTTGGCGGCACCGCCCGGGCGATCTTCGATCTGCTCGACCTTGACCACCGGCACCGGTGCCTCAGGGGAAATCCGTGAGGTTCCGCCATGCCAGTAACGGTCGAGCATGACATCGCCGACCACCAAGACAGGGGCTTGATCGAATCGCGGCATCGACAATTTCATGGAGCAACCCACATACAAAATGAACAGGGGCGCGATATTAACAGGATCGCGCGCGCCGGGAATACACGAGGGTGAGGCTGGCCCACCCTCATCTGCAGATCAGGCAATGTCTTCAGCCGGGGCATCCAGCCCCATCGCATGCAGACGCGCGTAGTAGCCATTATGAGCAAGCAGTTGGGCATGAGTGCCGCGTTCGACGATCTCGCCCTGATCCATGACGAGGATCAGATCGGCCTTCTCGATGGTCGACAAACGGTGGGCAATCACCAGCGTGGTGCGGCCTTTCATGACATGGTCGAGTGCCGCCTGAATGTGCCGCTCGGACTCGGTATCAAGGGCCGACGTCGCTTCGTCGAGGATCAGCAGCGGGGCGTTTTTCAGCAAGGCCCGGGCAATCGCCAGGCGCTGACGCTGTCCGCCAGACAACAGCACACCGTTCTCGCCGACCTGGGTATCCAGGCCTTGAGGCATCTGCGCGATGAAGTCCATGGCAAATGCATCCCTGGCGGCTTTCTCGATATCTTCGCGAGGCGCGCCTGCCAGATCGCCGTAAGCGATGTTGTTGGCGATGGTGTCGTTGAACAGCGTCACGTGCTGGGTCACTTGCGCTACATGGCGACGCAGATTGCGCAGACGATAGTCCTCGATTTCGACATCATCGAGCAGGATTTCGCCGGTCTCGTGGTGATAGAAGCGCGGAATGAGACTGGCCAGCGTCGATTTGCCGCTGCCGGAACGCCCGACCAGGGCGATCATCTGACCTGGCGACGCGGTGAAGCTGATGTTTTTCAGCACTTCCCGTTCAGTGCCCGGGTAAGTGAAGCTGAGGTTGTTCACCGCCAGATGGCCACTGACCCGATCACGCTCGATCGTACCGGTGTCGATTTCCGGCTCGACATCGAGCTGCTCGAAAATGCTTTCGGCGCCGGCCACACCTTTCTGAATGGTCGAGCTGACTTCAGACAATTGCCGGATCGGTTTGGGCAGCAAACCGGCAGCCGTGATGTAGGCGACCAGATCACCGGCCGTTGCATCACCCCTCAGGAACAACACCAGGAACATCAACACCGCCATGGCGGTGTAGATCACCAGCTGCAGCATCGGCGTATACACCGCGCCGGTCTTGGTCATGCGCAACTGTTTGTCGGTGTTGCTCTGGCTGGCCGCCGCAAAACGCTGCTGCTCATAAGCTTCGCCACCAAAACTGCGCACGACGCGATAGCCTTGAATGGTTTCGGAAGCCACATGGGTGACGTCGCCCATGGCCACTTGAATCTTCTTGCTCTGCTTGCGGAATTTCTTGCTGGTGTTGCCGACCATGAACGCGATCACCGGCAGAATGGCCAGCATCACCAGAGTCAGTTTCCAGTTCATCCACAGCAGATAGGCGAACAGGAAAACCACGGTCAGGCCTTCGCGGATCACCACTTTGATGGCATCCGTGGCGGCGCCGGTGACCATGGTCACGTTGAAAGTGATGCGCGAGATCAGATGACCCGAGTTATGGGTATCGAAATAGCGATTGGGCAGTACCAACAGCTTGTTGAACAGTTCGATACGCAGGTCATGCACCAGCCCCAACGAAACCCTCGCCAGGTAATAGTTGCCGAGAAACGAGCCGAGGCCTTGCCACGCTGCGATCAGGATGATCAGCAACGGCACAGCCATCAGCAATTGCACGTCTCGCAGATAGGGAACGTTGGGGAAGAGCACCGCTTCCGGGTTGCTCAGGCCATCGACAAAATACTTGAGAATCCCGGCCAGCATTGGTTGCGTGGAAGCAAAGATCACGAAGCCCACGATACTCAGCAGGAAAAGACCGATATAGGGTTTTACGTACCCCAACAGCCGAAAGTAGATTTTCAGGCTGGATTCCTGTTCCGCTTTGGGCGGTGCGTCAGTCATCGTAGAGCTCACTGGTTAAGAAGAACGCGAAATTTTATCACAAGCGCTGCCATTGGCCCGCGCCCATACCAAAACGCTGGCAAGCCCCAACGGCAGCCAGCTGATGAACCACTCGGCGCGCGGGGTGCCGGTGAGGCTGGCAGCGTCGAATTGCATCGCCAGTGTCGAGAACAGCCAGATACCGATGATCCCCCGGGCATACAGCGTTTCCCGAACTTTCCACGCCTGGAAAATAACGGCGAACCAGACGGCAGACCACAACAGCAGTCCCGGCAGACCCAGCACGATCGCGACATGGGTGAACAGATTGTGGGCGTGATCGAAGGTCATGCCCGACCAGAAAACCCGGTAGTCCCCACCCAGGCCCAACCCACCCCAGGGATGTTGGGCAATCATATCCAGAGAGGCCATCAGAATCTGCGGACGAAAGGAAACTCCGCGCGCCAGCACCAACGGTTCGAACAGCCACAGCGCCACAATCGCCACCACCAGGGCCACGGCTGCGACGATTCGGCTGTGGCGGTCACGGCACCAGATCGGCATGGCCAGGATGGTCAGAAACAACGCCAGCGCCGCGCCTCGACTCTGACTCATCAGTACAAAGATACCCAGCACCGCCAACGCCAGTGTCCAGACCCCTTGCCACATCACGCCACGCGGCGCCCACAGGGCCAGCCACACCGCCGCCAGGCCGATGACATAGCCGCCGAGGATCGGATGCGCCAGCTCACCCAGCCCTTCCACCCGCGCAGACCAGGCGTTGCCGTCAATGACGTAGAACCTGACAATCGCCACCAGCGCCGTCACCGCCAATCCCAGCCCGCCCCACTGCATCAGGCGAATCAATCGCTCGGGGCGTCCGCTGGCGAACACCGGAAAAAACAGCAGGAACACCACGATATACAACAGACGCTTGGCCTCGCGCCCCGTTTCCGGTGCGTTTGTCCATGCCAGACTGATCAGCGACCAGACCAGCAATCCGAGCAATGGCAGGTAGATCCAGCGTTGTTCATGGAGCACTTCTCTGACGCGGTGCCGCGCAGCCCAGCCCAGCACTAGCGCCGGCAACCAGACGAGAGCCACCAGCCCCTGCTGGTAGACCTTGTTGGTGGGCGCTACGGCAATAGCCAGTAAAAACCACAAGAGCCCCATCGCCATCCATAGTTGCGCCCAGCGTGTTTCCTGCATCAATCTGCTCCTGACAAGGGTTCGCCCATGCGACGCGGCATGGTTAAAATCGAAACTTTTCGGCATCATTGCCCGCTACTACACCCCGCACTTTCGACAAGGCTTCCTACGATGCGATGCTCCCGGCTCTCACAAGCCGCTCTAGACCAAATGATCGACGCCGCCAAAGTTCTGGAAGCGGACAGCTATGGGCCGAAAGTCTACCTGCTGCAGGATGGGAAAATTCTCAAACTGTTTCGTCGCAAAAGGTTTTTTTCATCCGCCTTGTTTCGCCCCTACTCGAAGCGATTCATCGACAACGCCGTCGAGCTGCACAAACTCGGCGTACCGACGCTGCAGATCCTCCAGTTCTTTCGCCTTGAGAAACCAGGCATGACCGCCGTGCTGTATGAGCCTCTGCCCGGGCAAACGCTGCGCCAGATCGCCGCAAAACAAGGTTTCAACTGGACTCAGGCATTGCCGGATCTGGCCGAGCTGATACGCAGCCTGCACCGCTCGGGCATCTATTTCCGCTCCCTGCATCTTGGCAACATCGTGGTCACACCAGACAACCGCATGGGCCTGATCGATGTCGCCGACATGCGCTTCACCCGCGGACCGTTGCCAAAGCGCTTGATCAAACGCAACCTGCAACACTTCGCACGCTATATTGCGCGCGAAAAGCTGAACGACAGCTTTCCGATGCAGGCACTTGAGCGCGCGGTCTTGTCGTCATGAAAACAATGCGCGGGCAGCCTGGCTGAAGTTCGCCCAGGCCTCGTCCGGTGAAAGCATCCGGTACTGCTCGGCATTGATCGCTTGAGATGAGGCACCGAAGGCGCGGTCGATGGTCTCGGACCAGGCCTTTGTGTCATTGACCGGGGCATACCAGCCAGCGCTGCCCAGTTGTTCGCTGAACACCTCCAGATCGCTGCACAACACCGGTACGCCGGCCATCACCGCTTCCTGCATGACCAGACCGAGGCCCTCTTCCAGCGAAGGGATCGCAACCCAGTCGAACGCACGATAAAGCTGCGCTGCTTCGTTCAGATGCCCGGTCAGCAAGACCTTGTCGTGCAAGCCAAGCGCGTCGATGCGCTGCTCCAGCGCCGCGCGTTTGGAGCCTTCGCCGATAATGACCAGGCGCAAGTCCGGGCGGCTGTCGAGTGCTGCGGCAAAGGCATCCAGCAAATAACCGAACCCCTTCTCGGAGACCAGCCGCCCTACCGCGCCCAATACCGGCGTATCGCCTTGCGGCAACCCCAACCGTGTCCGGGCTTGCTCGCGGGTGAACAGGTCAGCACGAAACGCTTCCGGATCGAACGCACTTCGCAACGGGGTGACAGGCATCTGCAGATCGCGGGCCAGTGAATCGGCGAGAGTGCTGGAAACGGCAACCAGTTTCAGCTGGGACGCAGGGATTGCCTGGAATAGAGCCTGGTCGCCGGCATTCAATCGCGCCGAACCGTGGAAAATCACTACCGCGCGGATATACGGCAGCTTCTTGAGGACCGGCAATAACGTGCGGGCAACGCCCATGCCGTCCAGCAGCAGCAATCGAGCGTCACTGTCCACGAGCGCCTGGCGAAACCTCGCCCGCATCACGGGTTTGGCAAAACGCCAGAAATGCCGGCCCTTCAGGCGCGCTGACGATAACTGCCACTCCCGGACCTCACCGACATCCACGCCGCACTCGGCTCCCTGCCCCTGGAGGAGCCAGGTTTTGACCACCGCCGACGGCGCAGCCTGAGAGAGTATTTGCTGGTGCACTTTGTGAATTGATGCGAACGGAGCGCCACCGGCCCACATGATATTGAGAATATTCATAGGGCAGAAAGCCGTTGCACGGATTTGCGGGGACAAGCTGCGCGGTACTCGAACTCAGTTGATGAACCAGCCAATGCAGACTCCCAGCAACAGAAACAAGGCAAATTTGATCTGTTCGCGGCGATTGCGGCGCGCTTTGCGTTCACGCTCGACATCCGTTTGCACGTGCAGACCGAAACCGGTGTGCATGACCGCGTCTGCCTCGAGTATCAAGGCGTCCCTGTTCAGTTGTGAGTAGCGCTGTGACAAGGCCTTCTCGCCACCATGGCCGGCGAAAGGCGCACACAACCGATAGTCCTCAAGTCGACGCAACCCAGGGTTCAGCGAGAACCCCTGCCACTCCGGCTTGTCGGAAATCAGCGGATAACACGCAACGCCATCGACAATCTCGCGCGCGCCCAAATGGATGTAAGGACTGTGAACCCGCAGATCGTGATTATAGCTGCGCAACCAGATCTGCAGAATTTCCGGCCGCGCTTGCAGAATGGTCATCGAGTCTTCGACGAACCCCGGACGATAGAACTCCCAGTCATCTTCGCAATGAAAAATGTAGGGGGTGCTGACGTGTCCGTAGGCCAGGTCGATCGATGCCAACTGGCCCAGCTTCGGACGATTGACGAAGACCGTGCAATGTTCTTTCCAGTGGGCAGGCAGAATCCCGGCAACGCCTTCGTCGCCGGCATCTTCGGTGATGAACACTTCACGAATGGGTGCCGTGTTGTACCGGTCGAAGCTATCGAGAGTGGCCTTGAGCAGATCGAGTCGACCGCAGCTGGTAACCACCAATGTAATCTGGCTTTCTTTGGAAAATTGCACCGATATCTCGTTAATCAGAAGTCGCCAGCAATATCACTGGCTATATGACACTTGTCAAATGCCCACTTTCAGGCGGATTTTTTCCAGCAGGCTCAGCGGCGCCCGATCACGCAACGGCGGCTCAAGTTCTTCAACGATGCGCTGACCGATCCGCGCGAAGCTGAACTGCTCCACCGCCAGTTCGCGACCGTTGTCAGCGATGCGTTGCGCCAGTTGCGGATCCTCGCGCAGCGTGGCCAGCTTTTCCTGCAACTGCGCGATCGTCTGATAGAACACCACGTTGTGCATGTCCTGCAAACCCAGCGCCGCAGCTTCGGCGGCGCCTTGATCATAGGCCAGCAGGACGCAGCCGCAAGCCATGGCTTCGAAGTTCTTGATCATGAACTCGCCCATGCCCACGTCCGCGCTGACAAAAAAGCGGATACGGTTGAGCGTGTCAACGTACTCGCCGCCGGACTTGGTCCGCGTCACCAGCAGCGGCTCGACCTGGCCCAGTTCATCCAGCAGCGCCTTGCGGCCACTGTAGGCCACACTGTTGGTACTGCCGACGAAGGCAAGTTCGATATCCCGCTCGCGCCTATGGTCCTGCAATTGCGTCTGATCGTAGCCCTTGGGCACGAACACGGCGTCGAAGCCCTCCGAGCGCAGGCGCTCGGCCACCACGAAACCGGAACTGATCACCCGTGCCCACGGCAAACGCCGATAGTGCGCACTGAACTTGCCGGTGTACTTGCAGGGGATGTAATTCTGATAGGCATCGTGCTCCAGAATCACCAGATTGGGGATAGTGCGGATAAACCCGACCTGCCGGATCTCCTGCTTGAAGCGCAGGAAAAACACGATGCGGTCATAGCGGGTAACATCGACTTCGCGGCGGAAATATCGCCGCAGATTGCGCTGCTCGTCACCGCTCAACCAGCGCAGATCGCACTCACAATGGGCGGCGACACCCTCATACAAACGATCGAGAATGGCCCGTTGATCTTTCTGCACCAGAAATAGAACTTTCATTGTCTTCCTTGCCGCAACAGCAACCCGAGCAAACCTGAACATGCCCGCCCGCAAGAAAGTCTTGCGCGGGCGCCTGTGTCGCTACAAACGCCAGAACAGTTCATGTCGCCGAACCGCCTTGCGGAAAAATTCGTTTTCGCCATAAGGCGAACCGGCGCGCCCAGCCAGCAATCGCTGCAAGCTTCGACGCAAGCGACGCTTGAACGGCGCGGGCGGCTGCAGGTCATGCATCATGCCCAGGGCCATGGCCTTGTCACGCTGCTGCTCCACGGACAACGTCATGCATACAGGCTGCACCGGCA
This sequence comes from Pseudomonas sp. S2_A05, assembly GCF_054668485.1. Lineage (NCBI taxonomy): Bacteria > Pseudomonadati > Pseudomonadota > Gammaproteobacteria > Pseudomonadales > Pseudomonadaceae > Pseudomonas > Pseudomonas sp. S2_A05. The sequence continues at coordinate 5,280,755 of NZ_CP162775.1, read as the reverse complement.
CGCCAGCATCAAAGGCTGGCGGCAGCGCCACGCCATCGCCACTATTGCCCATCGGCCACCGGTCGTTATCGTGCAGATGGTTGGCATAACCGAGCAGCGTCGGCTGCCAGTCCAGCCCCCCCAACACTTCAAGCACAGCCTGCTGCGCACAGATGTGGTCGGGGTGCGGGTCCAGCGTCGGATGCGGCAGCACGATAACGTCCGGACGCGCGCGCAGCATTGTTTCGCGCAGATCGGCCAGCAGATTGTTCCAGGTCGGCGCGCCATCGGCGTCACTTGGCAGAACAAACCGATTGAATTGACGGAACAGACGGGTATCGCTCAAATCCGCTTCGCGCGAACCCACCGGTTGCTCCGGCTTGTCCCGCATCGCGGCCAGTTGCAGGCAGAAATAGCCCAACTGCACGCAGCGTTCCTGGGGGACACCGGCCCATTGCGGTACGGTGAGGCTGTCCCAGGCGCGCAAGCGTCCCTTCAGCCGCGCGGCGTCGACCTTGCTCATGCCCATCTGCTGATAATGTTCGGCCTCGATTTCGCCAGCGGTCAGGGTGACGATCCAGGCTTCATCGGCCTGACTGTACAACCCGAACGCCGCCAGCTCCGCATCGTCGGCGTGAGGGGCAATGACCATGACCCGCTGGCGACGATAATCAGCGTGTTCCAGCGCCCACAGTACCGGCTCGCCCGACACTCGACAGAAACGGCCGCGCAGACGCAATACTCCTTCGGACAACGCTTGCGCCTGACCGCTCAGGTTCAGATAGCGCAGGCCGCCGACACCGCGTTCAAAGGTTTGCACGTCAGGATTGGCGCCGCCCGACAACTCGACCCGAGGATCGAAGAAACGTCCCAGCCAAGTGCTTTTGACCTGTACAGCCAGAATCAGCACGGCTTCGTCAGCCAGCATCACCCCTTCATCCAGACGCAGTTGCTCGCCGTGCAGATGAATCTTCGGCTGCGGCGTATACGCCGGGAAGCTGTATTGGTAATCGTCGCCGGGCGCGTAGAACAGATGATCGGCAAACCACGCCTCATGGGCGATCCAGCCGCCAATCAGCAACACCGGGGCCAGCCACCAGGCAACCAGTACGCTCAGCGCGATAATGGCGGCCAGCGCGACCAACACAGCCACGCGCTTGTTGCGTCGATGGCGTCTGAGCAATTGCTGTTTGCGGCTCATGGTCTGACTCATACGGTGAACACCGGCACAGGGTTGCACCAGCGGTCCTTGTATTCACGGTCAGCGCGACCGAACGAAAAACGCAACGGCTTGCCGAGTGCCCGTGCGTGTTCCCAGGCGCTTTGCGTATTGAGAAAACTCAGCACGCTGCCGGGGCTGAACTCGCGGGTTTCGGGATCCACGCCGCCATTCACGTATTCGACACTGATCCATTCTGCCGCCTCAACGCGGTAGACCAATTGAATCGCAATCGGCGCATCGTTGAGGAAAATGACCGAGCCGATCAGCAACTCGCGCAGCAACTCGATGACCTCGGCCATGCGCGCCGCGCCCGTCGCCGGAAAGCCCCAGCGGCGCTGAAACAGATCGCAGTACATCGCGGCCAGCTCAACGCTGGAAAACTCGCTGACCGCTCGCACCACACCGCCCGCTTCTTCCAGCAGACGCAATTCGCGACGCTGGTTATAGCGGAATTTTTTCGACAATTCTTCCGGGGTGCGGGCCATGGCCAGTTGTTCAGCTTGCAACTTCAGACCACTGAAACGGCCTTCGTTGAGTGCCGACAGATAGCGCGCCCGATGCCGCAGCGGTGCCTGAGCATCGACGGCGGCCGGCAAGATCAGTTCGGCATTGCCGAGGTCGAACAGGCCTTTCTTGCCGTTGCGTTTGAGTACGTCCTTGGACAGAGCCAGGTCGCGCCCCCAGGTAGCGATGGCGGCTTTAACCTCGCCCTGCTGCTGCCAGGCCAGATAACGCACCGGGATCCCGGCCAGGTCCGCCAGGCGCTCGATGACCAGCGGATGTGTCGCGACACTGCCGCCATAACGTTGCCAGGCAGTGGCGTAGGTCGAGGCGTCAACGGGCGACCAGCCACGTTCGCGCCAGCCTTGAAATCGGTTGAGCATCAGCCCCTCGTTGCCAGATCGGTAACTGGCGGCAGGCGCCAGAAGGTCTCGCGCACCGCACGGTCGGAGAAACGCTCATGTAGTCGCTCGAGCATCATCTGCGCACATTGACGACGCTGCGGCTCATCCATCGCGGCCAGATGTTGCAGCCCCTGAGCCAGATGTTCGGCATCGCCCAATGGAAACAGGATGCCCACACCCTCCACCACTTCCTTCGCCCCGCCGCACGCGGTGGCCAGCAACGGTAAGCCGGCGGCCATGGCCTCCAGCAAGACCATGCCGAACGGTTCATGATCGGAGCTCAAGGCGAACACATCGAAGGCGCGGAAATAATTGCGCGCATCAGGCACCTGACCGAGAAACAGCACTCGGTCGGCAATGCCCAGCTCACGGGCCAGCACCTTGAGATCCTGCTCCAGGCGACCGCTGCCGAGAATGACCAACTGACTGTGGTCCGGCAGGCCTGGCAGCGCCTGGGCAAACCCGCGCAGCAACGTGGCCTGATCCTTGTCCGGGTGCAGGCGGCCGACGTTACCGACAATCCAGGCATCCGGCGACAGCCCGAGGATCTGCCGCGCTTCTTCGGAAGGTACCTGACGGGCTTGCAGTGCAGGCACATCGATGCGGTTGTACAACGTCTGGATTCGGCTTGCCGGCCATTTCGGCAGGCAGCGCCGCATGTCGTCACGCACTGCATCCGACACGCCGAGAAGGCTCAGGCGCTGGCGGAAAATATGCGCGAACAACTTGCGCGTCCCACGCTGGTAATCGCCGAACGCGTGGTGCACACCAATGACCGGCAGCGATGTGCCGAGCAAGGCGATATAGATCGGCTTGAAGCGATGGGCGATGCAAAGACTGAAATTGCGTGAGGCGACGATCTTGCGCAGATCGCCGATAGCCCCCAGTTTCAGGCCACGAATGGCCTTGGAGCTGTACTCCATGAACAACACTTCATCGGAAGCACACGCTGCGGCCACCTCGCTATCGGCGGCCCCGGTCAGAAACACCGTGGTCACCCGATAGCCGGTGCCGGCAAACAGGCTGGCGTACTGCCGCGCGCAGTCCAGGAACGGCCCGTCATAGCCGTGACAGAACTGCAGCACATGGCGTTCAGCCGAGCGAGTCATAAGCGTTGGCGCCCTCTTTGACCACCAGAATGTCTTCCATGATCAGGTACTGCAGATCCGAGCCGAAAAACATGTTCAGCGCGTCGGTCGGCGAGCAGATCATCGGTTCGCCACGACGGTTGAGCGAAGTGTTCAGCGACACGCCGTTACCGGTGAGGTTTTCCAGCGCCTTCATCATGTCGTAGTAGCGCGGGTTGTATTCGCGCTTGAGCACTTGGGCACGGGAAGTACCGTCCTCATGGACGACTTCCGGCACGCGGGTTTTCCATTCTTCGGCGACTTCGAAGGTGAAGGTCATGAACGGCGCCGGGTGATCGATCTTGATCATCTGTGGAGCGACGGTGTCGAGCATCGACGGGCAGAAAGGCCTCCAGCGCTCGCGGAACTTGATCTGATGGTTGATGCGGTCGGCGACACCGGCCACGCTCGGGCAACCGATGATCGAACGACCACCCAACGCGCGCGGACCGAATTCCATACGGCCCTGGAACCAGGCGACCGGGTTGCCATCGACCATGATCTGGGCGATCTGCTCCGGCATGTTGTCGAGCTTGCGCCAGGTCGGCTTGTTCTCGTGCCGGGCACACGCGGCAATCACGTCCTCGTTGCTGTACGACGGGCCGAGATAGACGTGTTCCATCTTCTCGACCGGTACGCCACGGGCGTGCGACACGTAAGCGGCAGCGCCGACTGCGGTGCCGGCATCGCCGGACGCAGGCTGTACGAACAGCTCTTTGATGTCGTCGCGAGCGATGATTTTCTGGTTCAGCTTGACGTTCAACGCACAGCCACCAGCGAAAGCCAGTTTGCCGGTTTCCTTGAGCACGTCGCCCAGATAGTGGTCGATCATCTGCAGCGCGAGCTTCTCGAACAGTGCTTGCATGCTCGCGGCGTAGTGGATGTACGGCTCGTCGGCAATGTCGCCTTCGCGCTTCGGACCCAGCCACTCGATCAGCTTCGGCGAGAAGTAGAAACCCTTGCCCTTCTCTTTATAGCGACGCAGGCCGATCACGTTGGCGTAGTCGGTGTTGATCACCAGCTCGCCATTTTCGAACGAGGCCAGACGCGAGAAATCGTACTTGCTGGCATCGCCGTATGGCGCCATGCCCATGACCTTGAACTCGCCGTCGAGCATCTCGAAACCGAGGAATTCGGTGATCGCACCGTACAGACCACCGAGGGAATCCGGGTCGAAGAATTCCTTGATCTTGTGGATCTTGCCGTTTTCGCCGTAACCGAAGAAGGTCGTGGCGTATTCGCCTTTACCGTCGATGCCGAGGATTGCGGTTTTTTCCTTGAAACCGGAGCAGTGATAAGCACTGGAGGCATGTGCCAGGTGATGCTCGACCGGCTCGATCTTGATTTTCTTCGGATCGAAGCCCAGTTGCTCGAGGCACCAGACGATCTTGTTGCGATAGCGCTTGTAGCGACGGTTGCCCATCAGGATCGCATCGAGAGCACGATCCGGGGCGTACCAGTAGCGCTTGGCGTAGTGCCAGCGGGCCTTGCCGAACAGGCTGATCGGGGCGAATGGAATCGCCACCACGTCAACGTCGGAAGGTTTGATGCCGGCTTGCTCGAGGCAGAATTTCGCCGATTCGTAGGGCATGCGGTTCTTTGCATGTTTATCGCGTACGAAGCGCTCTTCCTCAGCCGCCGCGACCAGCTTGCCGTCGATGTACAAGGCTGCGGAAGGATCATGGCTAAGGGCGCCGGACAGGCCAAGAATCGTCAATGCCACAGGGGTCTAGCCTCTTTAGTCTGCATGCAGGCGCGATGCGCCTTGAAAATTGATGTGCCCTCGCACAGGGCGAGTGGCAGCTAAAGGGCGGGATTATAGCGTAAAAGCGCCCGCAAGCCTCTAGCAGGAACAGGCAGTCGCCACGTTGACAGGCTTTGGACGTCGCAATAGACTCCAACTCAAATGGACTGGGGGATCCCGGTCGGCGCTAATGCCTCGGTGAGATCACCGGGGCTTTTCGCTTTTTGGAGGCGGGAAAATCTTCAAGCCCCAATTTTCGAAACCTTCTCCAGCGTTTATGCGCCCACCGCTGCAATAAAACTTGCGTTTGAGCACCTCGAAAGCGCGATTTTCCTGACCCGCTCTCAAAACACTCATACCAATGGGTCTCGCAACAAGATCAGCCAGCTGTAAGCCGGTGGAATTGACCTGCTTTGTGGCGAAGACTATTTCGAACGGCAGTTGCACGCCCATTCGATTGGCACCACCGCACATTCTGCGAAATTCCAGCTCCAACTCGTTATCTTCCCGCTTTCCTCGGCGTTCAAAAATCACATGTGTTGATGCGCGGTGCTGACCCTTCTCAGATAAAAAATCGTACAAAGTTTCAAGACAGAAGCCGAGCGCCAGATGATACGGATTCTCTAGAGAACCCTGCTTCTCGCAGAGTGGAGCCTTATCGATGACACAGCTGATCAAAACGAAATTGCTGGCCTCAATGATGCCGGTCAATTCGGCAAGAAACGCATGCTTGTGCGCCTTTGAGGTAAACAAACTAGAGAAAGCGCCTTTTTCTTTTCTAATCTCAAGCTCATGCAGCCCGATCAGATCATGTCCCATGTGATTGAACTTGAACTTCTGAACCGCTGGGATGACCTTTTCGCAATAGTGGCGCTTATGAAACACACAAAAGGCGAGTACGAAAATCGGATAGTAAGGGTCCAACCGCTGCATTCCGTGATCACCGCTTTCATCAACATAAATGACGAAATCACTGTATCTCGCGTCGGCGTGCTGAGGCTCTACGCCTTCAAGAACCTCGCGCACCTCGCCCCGATTTTCAAAACGAGAAAACTGCACAACGTCACCCGCGATTCGGGCGCCAATAGATACTGAGATTGCCATCCTCGATTTGCCGGTAAATCGTATAGGGCAAGGAAACGGTATCGAACACGGCGGACAGCGGAAGATCGAGCAACACAAAGGGCGCCAGCATACCCGTAGGATCAGGCGGCGCATTCAGCGTGCAAAAATCGAAGGCCAGACCACTGTAGATGCGCGGAATCGATTGGCAGTAGGTCTTCTTTTTGCGCAGGTCACGGGCAGCATCGGCGTCGCCCTGCAAAACGGTCGAGACACTGCCACAGCCTGAGAGAACTGCAGACATTACGCCCAGCGTCAGAATTTTTTTCATGCTCAAGATTCGCCCTCCGAGATCGTCAGGCAAATTAGCATCGAGCCCGAGCAGGGCACAGTTCATGGCTTCTGGAGAAGTTGTAGGACAGATCGCTGTATTTTGTCCGCTACTGCCCACAGACTCCGTTTCGCAGTGGACCAGGTCCATTGCAAGAACGAGTCTGCTCGTGAGAAGGAATCACCCTGCGCTGGAGACTTCTTTCGGCAACCGCTGATCAATGACCTGGTACAACGCGCTGCTTTCAGGCCAGTTGCGCATGAACCGCGCGCGATCGCGGGCGTAAGCTGGGGCAAAACTGCCGACCGATGAGTGCTGACACATGGAGTCGAGGTCGATCAGCGCCCAGCGATCCGCCTGCCAGAATAGGTTGTGGCCTTTGAAGTCGCCATGACTGATGCGCTCGGCGATCAATCGGGCAAACAATTGATCAAGCGCCAGCAACTCGGCTTCCGGTGCCTGGCCATTTTCCACGTACGGCGCAAAGCGCTTGATGATGTCCGGCCCGGGCAGGAACTCGGTGACCAGATAGGCACTGCGGCGCAGCCACAAAAAACGCTTTTCCAGTACCGCCAGCGGTTTCGGCGTGGCGATGCCCAGGAACGCCAGGCGATTGCCTTCACGCCACGAATGCCAGGCCCGGCTCGGGCGCCAGAAGCGCTTGAGCCAATGGGCGAAATTCTTGATGTTGTAGCGTTTGATAACCAGAGCTCGCCCGGCCACCTCGACTCTGCCGACGCTGGCCGCGCCGCCGGTCTTGTACAGATGCCCCCGATCAAGCAAGGCGTCGGCCTGATCAAGCACCGGCAGCATGGCCGCTGCTTCTTCACGGCGAACGGCGCGCAGGACAAATGCACCGCGCTGCACGGCGAACAGCGTGCATTCACGGCCGACCTTGTTCAGATAATCCCTGAGCCGCCAACTGCGCACCTTGTCGATCTGTTTCTGCAACGCCTCCAGCGGCAAAGCATGTTCGCTGTTGCTCAACAGGTAATAGACCAGCAACTCTTCGGTGAACGGCTCGAGTGACTTCGGAAGCTGAGCGAAAAACACCCCGAGGTTTTCCAGCACTTTTTGTCGGGACAGTGGCTGGCCCGCCGCTTCCGCACGAACTCCGGCGCCATCGATCAGGTACAACTGACCGCCGTGACGCAGCAGATTGTCCAGGTGCAGATCCTCCTGCCAGAGTCCTTTGCCATGCATCCGACCGATAGCGTCAAGCGCTTCGGCCAGAACGGCGGTCTGCTCATCGGCCAGTGCCGGCAGAGACTCGACCTCGGCCCAGGCATCACCGAGGCTCTCGGCACCCTCGAGGAATTCGAACAGCAGCCAGCCACCCTCACCGTCTTTCAGTCCATCGGCCAACAGCAGCGGCGTGGTCAGGCCTTGCGCCGCGAGCAGGCGCACACCGTCCAGCTCACGCTGAAAATGCCGGGCGGCCTTGCTGCCGACCAGCAACTTGGCCAATACCGGCCGACCGCGCCAGACGCCGGCGCCAACATAGCGCTGCCCGGGCAACACCCGCAGCAGGCTCAGCAACTGCAAATCCGCAACACCGGCGGCGTCCGCCAGGGTCACGGTCAGCGGCAGTGAGGGGGTACGCCCGGAGCGGGCCAGCTCGGACAATTGCATCAGCGGGTCTCCTTATGGCTGCGCCGCGCTGTCAGTCGGGTCAGCCAGCTGTCGAGCAGCGAGCTGTCAGTCGGCTGATCGAGATAAGCCGCGAGCAACTGGCGCAAGTCTGCCTCGCTCCATTGCGGCGCTCGCCGTTGCAACGGTTCCAGATCCTTGACCCGATCACGCATGCCGAACAGCAACGGCCGGGTTTTCTCCAGATCGATCAGCTGCGCCTCATAGCCGTCGCCGGTGGCGCGCAGGAAAATATGTTTGGGATAGAAACAGCCATGCACCTGACGCGCGCCGTGCAGCCGCCGCGCCAGCAGCCCGCAAGCCTTGAGAATCGCCGAATGCTGAGCGGCACTGAGCTGCGCCCAGCACGCCAGCAACGAATCCAGGTCGCTCCAGCCGTCCAGTGCACGGGTGAGCAGAATGGCGCGTACTTCCCCGGCGACCTTGCGCTCACCGAAAAACGCCGCCTGCAACGCCGGAATGCCCAACTTGCGGTAACGGCTGATGTTGCGAAATTCGCGGGCAAAGCTTGGCTCGCCAAACGGCGCCTGCAAAGTTCGGGTCAGATAATTGCTCTGGCGCTTGAGGTAATAGCCCTGGCCCTCAAGATCGAGACGGAACACGCTGCTCCAGCCGCCACCGGCAGTGTTGGGCTCATCCACAGCTTCAAGCTGTTTGGCCCACAGTGCATCGAAATTGCCGAGACCGTGGCGCTCCAGCAGTGCGCGGTCCTGTTCGGCAAGAAAATCAGTCATTCGCGCCCCTCAAAAAATCTCACCACGTGGCGAATCCGCTTCTTGTCGGCGACATCGAGCCGATCACACTGGCGATACTGCTTGTAGAAGCGCAGGCGCTGGGTGTTGGACAGGTGATACTTGGCCAGTTTGTCGAGACAGGCGAGGTCCTTGGTGATCCGGTACTTGAGCCAGAAGCCGCGCCAGAATTCGCCGTTGGGGCAGTCGATGAGGAAGATGCGCGCCTGATCGTCGATCAGCAGATTGCGCCATTTCAAATCGTTATGCGTAAACCGATGGTCGTGCATGGTCCGGGTGTAACCGGCCAATTGCTGGCTGACACCGTCGACCCAGGCGCGATCCTTGAGCCTGGGATCCTTGCGCTCGGCCAGTGCCGAAAGGTCTTCGGTATTGGGCAGCTCACGGGTGATCATCGCACCCCGATCGTAGGCCGCGCCCCGCCGCTCCAGCCCCCAGGCCACCACCTCGGCCGTGGGGATACCCCACTTGGCGAAGCGCTTGAGGTTCTGCCATTCCATTTTTACACGCGGCTTGCCGAGGTAACGGCGCAGGCCCTTACCGGCGCCGACGTAGCGTTTGACGTAATAATTGACGCCGTCGCGCTGCACCCGAACCACCTCCGACAGCGGATCGCGGGTCAGGCGTTCGCCCTGCAAGGCAAATACGGCTTCGAGGCTGCCGAAATCTTCGGCGAGTTCGCCGTACTGCGGCTCAAGTGTCCAACCCGCCATCAGAGCGCATCCCCGTAACGCTGTTTACGCTCGTAGAGCTTGTCGGCCTTGCCTTGCAGCCAGCTCAGCAATGGCGCTTCTTCTGCCAGAATCTGCCGCAGCGGTTGCTGGAAATAGCCTTTGAGGAAACGCAGTTTGTCGCGGCGGGTCAGGCCGATGTCCAGCGCCGAGAAGTACAGCGCCGCCAGATCCTTGTTGCGCCAGCGCTGAGTGATCTTTGCGCGGGTCTGGGCTCGATGCAGGTCAATCACCGAGAGTTTGAAATCCTGCGGTGTGACCGGTTTGTCGGTGTGCAGCAGAAAATGGCAAATGTAGCAGTCACGGTGATTGACCCCGGCGCGGTGCATCATCCCGGTCATCCGCGCGACTTCGGCAATCAGCGCGCGCTTGAGTGTTGGCTCCGGCGGCTGCTTGACCCAGTCAATGCTGAAGTCTTCGAGGCTGATGGTCGGCGCGAGTTCTTCGGTGACGATGAACGAATGCTGATCCGCCGGGTTGCTGCCCTTCTCGCCGTAGGCGACGGCAGTCATGGTCGGCACGCCGGCTTCCTGCAGACGCTGAATGGCTTTCCACTCCTGACCCGCGCCGAGCACCGGCAGCTTGGCGGTCAGCAGGTTCTTGAAGATCTCGCCCCAGCCGATGCCACGGTGGATTTTCACAAAAAACCCGTTGCCGTCGACTTCCGTGCGCAATGTCCGGCGCGCTTCCAGCTCGCGGTACACCTCGCCCTGCAAGCCTTCGACTTCGGCGAACGGGTCGCGTCCGGCCCAAAGGCTTTTGAACGGTTCAGCCAGCATCAACTTCATTAAGCGTGCTCCGCCAGAATCACATCCGCCGCGTGCTGCGGCATGCTGTAGAGGTCGGCCGTCTCGGCGAAGGCCAGACCGTTGCGGCTCCAGGCCGCCCGTGCAGCGTCGTCGCTCAACATCTCGGTCAGGTATCGGGTCAGTTGCGCCTGCTCGAACGGCTCGTCCAGCACTCGCCCGGCATCGGCTTCGGCGATGTAATGGGCGTAACCGCAGACCGCACTGACCAGTACAGGCAACCCGGCCACCAGCGCTTCAAGCAGCACGGTGCCGGTGTTTTCGTTGTAGGCCGGGTGAATCAACAGGTCGGCACCGAGCAGGAAACGCGGGATATCGCTGCGGCCTTTGAGGAAGGTCACATTGTCGCCCAGGCCCAGCGTCGCACTCTGCATCTGGAACAATTTGGGGTCATCCTGGCCGATTACAAACAGCCGGGTGCGTTTGCGCAATTCGGCCGGCAGGGCGGCCAGCGCCTTGAGGCTGCGATCGACCCCCTTGGTCTTGAAGCCGGAGCCGATCTGCACCAGCAGCAACTCGTCGTCCTTGAGATTGAATTCAGCGCGGAAACCGGCGCGAATCTCATCGGCATCCGCCGGCCGCCGACGGTCCTGGGCAATGCCCGGCGGCAGCAGGTGGAAGCGCTCGAGCGGCGTGTCGTAATACTTGATGAACAGCGGCTGCTGCACTTCGGAAATCATCAACACCTCGGTCTTCGCGTCCTTGGCGAACACCGCGCGCTCATACTCGGCGAAGTGGCGATAGCGGCCCCAACGGCGGTACAGCGAGTTGCGCAGATTTTGCGCCTTGTCTTCGAAGCAGCCGTCGGCGGCGTAGTAGACGTCCAGGCCCGGCATCTTGTTGAAGCCGATCAAGCGATCGACCGGACGCTTGGCCAGATCCGCTGCCATCCACGCGCTGAGCTTTTCGTTGCGACGGTGGTTGAAGAACGCTTTGACCGGCGCCACCAGCACCTCGAAACCCGGGGGCACGTCGCCTTCCCAGATCAGCGTGTAGACGCGAATCTGATGGCCGCGCTTCTGGCATTCGAGAGCGATGCGCATGAAGTCGCGCTGCAAGCCACCGAACGGGAAATATTTGTACAGGACAAATGCCAATTGCATCAGCGCAGCTCCTCAGCCATTAACAACGTGCTCAGTCGGCTGGCGACACGCTCGGGGTTCACACGCGTGAAGCACAAAGGCTGCTCGCGTTTCAGGTCAAACTGACGGGCATCCTGCGCGGTCGGTTGATAGGTACATTTTTTCTGCATGCAGGGCGCGCACGGGAAGTCGCTGGCCAGATGAATCTGCAGCTTGCCGTAAGCGCCGGTCAGGCCCGGGTTGGTCGGGCCGAACAACGAGATGGTCGGCACATCCAGCGCAGCGGCCAGATGGCCGAGCCCGGTGTCCACCGCCACGCAGGCTTGCGCGCCGGCGAGGACTTTGCCGACGCCGGCCAGATTGAGCTTCGGCAGCACTTCGGCGTGTTTGAAGCCGGCGGCGATGCGTTCGGCGCGGGCCTTTTCCTGCGGGTTGCCCCACGGCAGCTTCACGCCAACGCCGAGGTAGCCGACCCGCTCGGTCAGCTCGCGCCAGTAGATTTCCGGCCAGTGCTTGGTGTCCCAAGTGGTGCCGTGGAGGAACACCACGTAGGCGTTCTTGCGCGGCAACTCGACCAGTCGTTCAACGTTGAGGCCGTAATCGCCGAGGCCTTTGGGCAGGTCGTAACCCAAGGCAATGGCGAACAACTGGCGCACGCGTTCGACGGCGTGCTGACCACGGGCGACGGCGAGCTTGCGATCGTAGAAGCGCGCAGCCATCGGCTCGCGGGCCGAGGTTTTATCGAGGCCGGCCACCGGGGCTTTGACGTAGCGGGTCAGCCAGGCACTTTTCAGCAGGCCTTGGGCATCGATCACCAGATCGTATTTATTGGCGCGCACGCTTTGCTTGAAGCGTTTCCACTCGCCGCTGGTGATGGTTTTCCAAAGATTCTTGCGCCAGCGGCGGATCGCCACCGGAATCACTTTATCGACCGCCGGGTGCCAGCTCGGAATCTCGGCGAAGCCCTCTTCCACCACCCAGTCGAACTTGATCCCCGGGATCGCGCGTGCAGCATCGGTCAGCGCCGGCAACGCGTGAATCACGTCGCCCAGCGATGAGGTCTTGATCAACAATACCCGCAAGTTAATGAACCTCGACCACGGAGCCCTGCAACTTCTGCAAGGCATCGTTGACCGCTTCCGGCATCAACTGACGCAGGCAGTTGTAATGGCCGAACCGGCAAGTGCGTTCAAAGCACGGGCTGCATTCGATGCCCAGGCGCACGATCTCGACCTGCTCGGCCAGCGGCGGGGTGAAGCCCGGCGAGGTCGAGCCGTATACCGCGACCAGCGGACGATTCAATGCCGCAGCGACGTGCATCAGGCCGGAGTCATTGGACACAACGGAATCGGCGCAGGACAGCAGGTCAATGGCCTCGGCCAGCGAGGTGCCGCCGCTGAGGTTGACCGATTCTTCGCGCAGGCCCGGGATCAAACGTGCGCGGATATCTTCACCGACCGCGTGATCGTTTTTCGAGCCGAACAGCCACACCTGCCAGCCTTCGCGGATGCGCGCTTCGGCGACCTTGGCGTAATGCTCGGACGGCCAGCGCTTGGATTCGCCAAACTCGGCGCCGGGGCACAGGGCCAGGACCGGGCGATCAAGGCTCAGGCCGAACTTGACCAGTGCCGCCTCGCGGGTCACCGGGTCGATTTGCAGACTCGGGCGCGGGTACGGCTTCGGCAGTTCGGCGTTCGCTTCATAGGCCAAGGCCATGAAGCGCTCGATCATCAGCGGGTAGCGTTCTTTGTCGAGGGTACGCACGTCGTTGAGCAGGCCATAGCGGAATTCACCGCGCCAACCGGTGCGTTTCGGGATGCCGGCAAAAAACGGCACCAGCGCCGACTTCAGCGAGTTGGGCAGCAGGATCGCCTGATCGTACTGACCGCGCAGGGATTTGCCGATGCGCCGACGCGTCGCCAGTTCCAGCGCGCCATGGCCGAGCGGGAAGCTCAAGGCCTTGCGCACCTCGGGCATGCGCTCAAGGATCGGCCGGCTCCATTCGGGCGCCAGCACGTCGATTGCGCATTGCGGGTGGCGCTGCTTGAGACACTGAAACAGTGTCTGCGCCATCACCATGTCACCGACCCAACTGGGCCCAACGATCAGAATATTCATGTGGTTTCCAAAAACGAACCGGGGAGGCATTTACGCCTCCCCGCCTCGATAATCATTGTGGAAGCGGCGCTGCTGGCGATGGGTCATTTCCTTCAACATGACTGTCGACTGTCACTCCACTATCGCGAGCAGGCTCACTCCTACATTGTTTTGCATCTGTTCACATTACTGCGCTCAGCGCAGATCACTGTGGGAGCGAGCCTGCTCGCGAAGGGGCCATCACATCCGACATCGGTGTCGTCTGACACTCCGCCTTCGCGAGCAAGCTCGCTCCCACAGGGTATTGGGTGCTGCATAAACCGCTTTCAGCTTAGCCCCATCTCTTTCCATATCCGCAAAACCTGCCGGCGTTCGTCGGCAAACTGGTCGCCCGGTATTACCCCGGCGTCCTTCTGCAAGGCCTGCCGGTGGGCGGCGGAGCGGTAGGCCTTGTAGGCCTCGCGCAACAGACTGGCATCTTCGGCAGGCATCAGCCCTTCGTGTTCCAGCTCTTCCAGAATGCGGATGTTATCGGTCCAGCGCAGCAGCGGCGGATGGCTGTGCGACCACGCCAGGGCCGCGTATTGCACCATAAATTCAATATCGACGATACCTCCGGCGTCCTGCTTGAGGTCGAACGGCACGCCCGCGTCGAACGCATTCGCCGCCGTGCCGGCTGCGGTGCTGCGGGTGCCGAGGTTATCGCGCATCTTGGCGCGCATCTCGCTGACTTCCTGTTGCAGTTTGGCCAGATCCCGTGGTTTGCCCAACACCTGCGCGCGGACTTTTTCAAAAGCCTGGCCAACATCCTGACTGCCCACCAGCACGCGCGCGCGCACCAAGGCCTGATGCTCCCACGTCCAGGCTTCGTTTTCCTGATAGCGCGCGAATGCGCCGAGGGAGCTCACCAACAGCCCAGAAGCGCCGGACGGCCGCAGGCGCATATCCACTTCATACAGCTGGCCGGAATTGGTCTGCGCTGTGAGCAGATGAATGATCCGCTGCCCCAGGCGCGTGAAGAACTGCGCGCCGTCGATGGATTTCGGCCCGTCGGTTTCCGCCTGCGGATCGCCGTCATGGATGAACACCAGATCCAGATCGGAACCATGCCCCAATTCGATACCGCCGACTTTGCCATAACCGACAATGATGAAGCCGGGATCGCACAGCGTGCCGTCGGTGCGCAGCGGCGTGCCGTACTTGGCCACGGTCTGCCGCCAGGCCAGGGCCAGCACTTGTTCGAGAATCGCCTCGGCCAGCCAGGTCAGGTAATCGCTGACTTTCATCAACGGCAGACTGCCGGCGATTTCCGAGGCGGCGACGCGCAAGCGGTGCGCCAGTTTGAAATGGCGCAGGGCTTCCATTTGCTGCTCGAGGTCGTCTTCGGGAATTCGCGTCAGGCGTTCGCGCAACTCGGCCGCCAGTTCCGGCGCCAGCGGCGGCTTGAACAGCCGGCCCTCGTTAAGCAATTCGTCGAGCAGCAGCGGGAAGCGCGTGATCTGCTCGGCAATCCACGGGCTCGCCGCACACAAAGTCAGCAGGCGGCGCAGCGCGCCGGGGTTTTCCGTGAGCAAAACCAGATACGCCGAACGCCGCGCCACCGCTTCCACCAGTGGCAGCACGCGCTCGAGCACCAGATCGGGATTGTCGTGCTCCACCGCTTGCGCGAGCAGTCGCGGAATAAAAGCATCGAGACGCTCGCGCCCCAGCCGCTGCATCGCGCGCAATTGCGGACTGCCACGCAAACCGGCCAGCGCTTTCAGCGCTTTGCCGGCATCGGCGAAACCGCCCTCCTGCAACTGGCGGCACGCGGCCTCTTCGTCCTGCTCTTCCTCCCACAGCGGCAGCCATTCACCACCGACCACCACTTCGCTTTCGCCGCCCTCTTCTTCGTCGGGATCAGCGATCACCTGGGCGAAATGCCAGGCCACGCGCCCGCGCCAGTACATCAGCTGTTCGTGGAATGCCGGCCAATCGGCGAAACCCAGCATGAAGGCGATCCGCGCCTGATCCTGCGCGCTGTCCGGCAGCATCTGCGTCTGACGGTCGGCAATCGCTTGAATGGCATGTTCGGTGTAACGCAGAAACTCGTAACCCTCGCGCAGTTCACTGACCACCGCCGGCGGCAGATAGCCCTGCCCTTCCAGCGTGCTCAACACCTTTAATAGAGGACGCTGTTGCAGGCTCAGATCGCGGCCACCGTGGATCAGTTGAAAGGCCTGAGCGATGAACTCGACTTCACGAATGCCGCCGGAGCCGAGCTTGATGTTGTCGGCCATGCCTTTGCGGCGCACTTCCTGCTGGATCAGCTGCTTCATGGTGCGCAGCGCTTCGATCGCCGAGAAGTCCAGATAACGCCGATAAACGAACGGCCGTAGCATGTCGAGCAACTGCGCGCCGGCAACCTGATCGCCAGCCACCACCCGCGCCTTGATCATCGCGTAGCGTTCCCAGTCGCGGCCCTGATCCTGGTAATACTGCTCCAGCGCATTGAAGCTGAGCACCAGCGCGCCGGACGATCCGTAGGGGCGCAGGCGCATGTCGACGCGAAACACGAAGCCGTCGACGGTCATCGGATCGAGGGCCTTGATCAGACGCTGGCCGAGGCGGATGAAGAATTCCTGATTATCCAGCGAGCGTTTCACGCCGACGGTTTCGCCGCCTTCGGGGTAGGCGAAGATCAGGTCGATATCGGAAGACAGATTCAGCTCGACCGCGCCGAGCTTGCCCATGCCAAGGATGACCATCTGCTGCGGCTCACCGCTGCGCCGGCCGGTGGGTGTGCCGAATTGCTCGCAATGGCGGCTGTACAACCATTGATAGGCTTGATCGATGGTGGCGTCGGCCATGTCCGATAGATCACGGCAGGTCTGCACCAGATCGGCCTGACGGGTCAGGTCGCGCCAGATGATCCGCACCTGATGCCGTGCACGCTGGCGGCGCAAGGCGCGGCCGAGTTCGTCTTCGCTCTGCGCGCAGTTCACGGCGGCGGCGATCTGTGCGCACAGTTCGCCGGGCGCGAACGCCCGATCAAGTTCGCCGGACGCCACCAGCGACAGCAACATCAAAGGGTCACGAATGCTCTGTTCAATGACAAATTCGCTGGCGGCGCTGACGCGGGCGAATTGCGCCCAGCGCTCCGACGTCCAGTTCGACAGGCCGTGATCGTCTTCAAGGGCGGCGACGGACGTACGGAACGACTGCTCGAATCGGCTGACCAACGGCAGGAGAATGGCGGGCAGTTCGGCAAGCACGGGCAGGGTCATGGTCTATCCTTGATCGGCGTAATAAGGGCCGCTTGTAGTGAATGATGAAAACCCGCTACGTGAAGGACTGTCGAACAAAAGTTAGAAATAGCTGAAATTTCTTCTTCTTTGGCATCCAGCATCAAACCTTCACCTTATTCGGATGGAAATCGACCCGCCTTAACGATTATTCTCACAACGCAGTCGGAGGCCACAAGCCTTTCATCTGTAGTTTTACTACTCGTCTATACATTCGAAAGGCTGAAATGCCGGAAGATTTGTAGTAAAACTACACGCCGCCGGAACAACCTGTCGGCAATCCAAGAATTTTAAATCGTCTGCCCACAAGGCCAGTCGCAAACTCAGGCAACCGATTCTGGAAGCCTTTCCGCCCTGGAGCAAGCCATGCAAGACCTCGATCCCGTCGAAACCCAGGAATGGCTGGACGCCCTGGAATCGGTTCTCGACAAAGAAGGCGAAGACCGTGCTCACTATCTGATGACCCGTATGGGCGAACTCGCGACCCGCAGCGGCTCGCAGCTCCCTTACGCGATCACCACGCCTTACCGCAACACGATCCCCGTTACCCACGAAGCACGCATGCCTGGCGACCTGTTCATGGAACGCCGCATTCGCTCGCTGGTACGCTGGAACGCGATGGCCATGGTAATGCGCACGAACCTGCGAGATTCGGACCTGGGTGGTCACATCTCCAGCTTCGCTTCCAGTGCGACCCTGTATGACATCGGCTTCAACTATTTCTTCCAGGCCCCGACCGACGAACATGGCGGCGACCTGATCTACTTCCAGGGCCACACCTCGCCAGGCGTTTACGCCCGCGCATTCATGGAAGGCCGCATCACCGAAGACCAGATGAACAACTTCCGTCAGGAAGTCGACGGTCAAGGCCTGTCGTCCTATCCGCACCCTTGGCTGATGCCTGACTTCTGGCAGTTCCCGACCGTATCGATGGGTCTGGGTCCGATCCAGGCGATCTACCAGGCGCGCTTCATGAAGTACCTGGAGCATCGCGGTTTCATCCAGCCGGGCAAACAGAAAGTCTGGTGCTTCCTGGGCGACGGCGAGTGCGACGAGCCGGAATCCCTGGGCGCGATCTCCCTGGCCGGCCGCGAGAAGCTGGACAACCTGATCTTCGTCATCAACTGCAACCTGCAGCGCCTCGACGGCCCGGTTCGCGGCAACGGCAAGATCATCCAGGAACTCGAAGGCGTGTTCCGCGGTGCGCAGTGGAACGTGACCAAAGTCATCTGGGGCCGTTTCTGGGACCCGCTGCTGGCCAAAGACGTCGACGGTATCCTGCAACGCCGCATGGACGAAGTCATCGACGGCGAATACCAGAACTACAAAGCCAAAGACGGCGCGTTCGTTCGCGAGCACTTCTTCAACACGCCTGAACTCAAGGCGATGGTTGCCGATCTGTCCGACGACGAGATCTGGAAACTCAACCGTGGCGGCCACGACCCGTACAAGGTCTACGCGGCGTACCACGAAGCGGTCAACCACAAGGAACAACCGACCGTCATCCTCGCCAAGACCATCAAGGGTTATGGCACCGGTGCCGGCGAAGCGAAAAACACTGCGCACAACACCAAGAAAGTCGACGTCGACAGCCTGAAGCTGTTCCGCGACCGCTTCGACATCCCGGTCAAGGACGAGGAGCTGGAGAACCTGCCGTTCTTCAAACCAGAGCCAAACAGCGCCGAAGCCCGCTACCTCGCCGAGCGCCGTGCCGCACTGGGCGGTTTCGTGCCACAGCGCCGCGCGCAGAGCTTCAGCGTACCGACTCCGGATCTGGACACTCTGAAAGCCATCCTCGATGGCTCGGGCGACCGTGAAATTTCCACCACCATGGCTTTCGTGCGGATCCTCGCGCAACTGGTCAAGGACAAGGAAATCGGCCCGCGCATCGTCCCGATCATCCCGGACGAAGCCCGTACCTTCGGTATGGAAGGCATGTTCCGTCAGCTGGGTATCTACTCCTCCGTCGGCCAGCTCTACGAGCCAGTCGATAAGGACCAGGTGATGTTCTACAAGGAAGACCAGAAAGGTCAGATCCTTGAAGAAGGCATCAACGAAGCAGGCGCCATGAGCTCGTTCATCGCTGCCGGTACTTCGTACTCCAGCCACAACCAGCCGATGCTGCCGTTCTACATCTTCTACTCGATGTTCGGTTTCCAGCGTATCGGCGACCTGGCCTGGGCCGCTGGCGACAGCCGTACCCGTGGCTTCCTGATCGGCGGCACCGCTGGCCGCACCACCCTGAACGGTGAAGGTCTGCAGCACGAAGACGGTCACAGCCACCTGCTGGCCGCGACCATCCCGAACTGCCGCACCTACGATCCGACCTACGGCTACGAGCTGGCGGTGATCATTCAGGACGGCATGAAGAAGATGACCGAAGAGCAACAGGACATCTTCTACTACATCACCGTGATGAACGAGTCGTACCAGCAGCCAGCCATGCCGGCCGGTGCCGAAGAAGGCATCAAGAAAGGCATGTACCTGCTCGAGGAAGACACTCGCGATGCGGCGCACCACGTTCAGCTGATGGGCTCCGGCACCATCCTGCGTGAAGTGCGTGAAGCGGCGAAGATCCTGCGTGAAGAGTTCAACATCGGCGCTGACGTCTGGAGCGTTACCAGCTTCAACGAACTGCGTCGCGACGGCCTGGCCGTAGAGCGCAGCAACCGCCTCAAGCCTGGCCAGAAGCCTAAGCTGAGCTACGTCGAAGAGTGCCTGAACGGCCGTAAAGGTCCGGTCATTGCTTCTACCGACTACATGAAGCTGTTCGCCGAGCAGATCCGTCAGTGGGTACCGTCCAAGGAATTCAAAGTCCTGGGCACCGACGGTTTCGGCCGCAGCGACAGCCGCAAGAAACTGCGTCATTTCTTCGAAGTCGACCGTCATTTCGTGGTGTTGGCAGCCCTGGAAGCACTGGCTGACCGTGGTGATATCGAACCTAAAGTCGTGGCCGAGGCCATCGTCAAGTTCGGCATCGACCCGGAAAAACGCAACCCACTGGACTGCTGAGGAGACATTTTGTGAGCGAACTCATTCGCGTACCTGACATCGGCAGCGGTGAAGGTGAAGTAATTGAACTGTTTGTGAAGGTCGGCGACCGCATCGAAGCCGACCAGAGCATCCTGACCCTGGAATCGGACAAGGCCAGCATGGAAGTGCCGGCCCCGAAAGCCGGCGTCATCAAGAGCCTGAAAGTGAAGCTGGGCGACCGTCTGAAAGAAGGCGACGAACTGCTTGAGCTGGAAGTCGAGGGCGCCGCTGAAGCGGCACCTGCGCCTGCCGCTGCTCCTGCCAAAGCCGAAGAGAAACCGGCTGCGACACCTGCTGCTGCCGCGCCTGCCGCTGCTCCTGCTGCCGCTTCGGTACAGCAAGTGCACGTGCCGGACATCGGTTCGTCGGGCAAGGCACAGATCATCGAGATCCAGGTCAAGGTCGGCGACAGCGTCGAAGCTGATCAGTCGTTGATCACCTTGGAATCCGACAAGGCCAGCATGGAAATCCCGTCGCCTGCCGCTGGCGTGGTCAAGGCCATCAGCGTCAAGCTCAACGACGAAGTCGGCACTGGCGACCTGATTCTGGATCTGGAAGTGGCGGGTGCTGCGGCCCCTGCGGCTGCCGCTCCGGCCCGAGCTGCTGCACCGGCCGCTGCCGCTGCGCCTGCTCCGGCAGCCGCGCCAGCAGCACCGGTTGCCGACAGCGTTCAGGACATCCACGTTCCGGACATCGGCTCGGCTGGCAAAGCCAAGATCATCGAAGTGTTGGTCAAGGCGGGGGATACCGTTGAAGCCGACCAGTCGCTGATCACCCTGGAATCCGACAAGGCAAGCATGGAAATCCCATCGCCTGCCGCTGGCGTGGTGGAAAGCGTTTCCATCAAGCTGGATGACGAAGTCGGTACCGGCGACCTGATCCTCAAGCTGAAAGTCAAAGGCGCGGCCCCTGCTGCTGCCCCGGCTCCAGCTGCCGCAGCTCCGAGCGCTCCGGCACCTGCCGCTGCTGCTCCGGCTGCCGCTGCACCTGCTGCCGCCGCTCCAGCCGCCGCACCGGCCAAGCCGGGCGCGAAAGTTCACGCCGGCCCTGCCGTGCGTCAACTGGCCCGTGAGTTCGGCGTCGAGCTGAGCGCTGTTGGCGCCAGCGGTCCGCACGGTCGCATCCTCAAGGAAGACGTGCAGGTTTACGTCAAGGCGATGATGCAGAAGGCCAAGGAAGCACCGGCCGCTGCTGGCGGCGCTACCGGTGGCGCGGGCATCCCGCCGATCCCGGTGGTCGATTTCAGCCGTTTCGGCGAAATCGAAGAAGTGCCGATGACCCGCCTGATGCAGGTCGGCGCCGCCAACCTGCACCGCAGCTGGCTGAACGTGCCACACGTAACGCAATTCGACTCGGCGGACATCACCGAGCTGGAAGCTTTCCGTGTTGCGCAGAAAGCCGTGGCCGAGAAGGCTGGCGTCAAGCTGACCATCCTGCCGCTGCTGCTCAAGACCTGCGCGCACTTGCTCAAGGAGCTGCCGGACTTCAACAGTTCGCTGGCGCCAAGCGGCAAGGCGATCATCCGCAAGAAATACGTGAACATCGGCTTCGCCGTCGACACTCCGGATGGCCTGTTGGTGCCGGTCATCAAGAACGTCGACCAGAAGAGCCTGCTGCAATTGGCAGCCGAAGCGGCTTCGCTGGCTGAAAAAGCGCGCACCAAGAAGCTGTCCTCGGACGAGATGCAGGGTGCCTGCTTCACCATTTCCAGCCTCGGTCATATTGGCGGCACCGGCTTCACGCCGATCGTCAACGCGCCGGAAGTGGCGATCCTCGGTGTTTCCAAGGCAACCATCCAGCCAGTCTGGGACGGCAAAGCCTTCCAGCCGAAGCTGATGCTGCCACTGTCGCTGTCCTACGATCACCGCGTGATCAACGGCGCTGCAGCGGCACGCTTTACTCAGCGTCTGGGCAGTCTGTTGGGCGACATCCGCACCATCCTGCTGTAACCCAAACGGCCCTCCGGCGACGGAGGGCCGCTTGCTGCACCCTTTCGAGCGCCACACGCTCGTACCTCAACCCCGTCAATTGACGGGGCTTTTTTTTGCCTGAAATAAACCGGATCGCGCCTCTTTCCTACAACCTGCGCTGACATCGGCCACAGGTCTGGTCCACTTAACGCCAATATTTTCCGCCGCTGGCCAACTAACCTCTGCTCAGGAAAGTTGCTTCAACACGCTCCGCTTATTTAATTCTTGTTTATTAAAATCTCGAACGGAATCGATCATGTTCAAACCGACTATCGGCCCCATCGTGGGCCACACCACAACTAACCAAGTGCGCATTTTCATGCGCGGCGAACAACAGGACAAAAAACGTGTATTTGCCGGAGTTCGCGCTCGCAAGGCCGGCACGGAAAAATGGTCGAACAGCGTATTTGCACTTTTGAACCCGGCCAATGACATGTCGGGTGTACTGGTATTGCAGGATCTCGAAGCTGATTGTGAATACGAATATCAAGCCGGCTGGTTAAGCCCGATGAATCCGGTGCATACCATCGACACGGTCATTGAGTTTCCATTGCAATGGCCGCGACAGCTCTACCGCTTTCGCACCCGCACCGCGAAAGCCAGCCAGCCTCGGGGGTTTGTCGTCGGTTCGTGCCGTTATCTGCGGATTACCGCTGGCGTCGCTTCCTTGCCGCAACTGGGCGACCGCATCTTTGGCTCGATCAATCGACTGGTCGAGAACAGTCATCTACCCGTCAGCGCGGTGATCATGACCGGAGATCAAGTGTATGTAGATGATTTGAATGTCATTGCTCCGGATCGCGAAGCCAAAGACATCCTGAAGAAATATCGAACGGCATTTTCGCAACCGAATATTCAGCGACTGATGTCCAATACATCGACTTACATGATGCTCGACGATCATGAAATAGAAGATAACTGGCCTGCCAATGCCACCGCAGCGGACGAGGACTTATATCGCAACGCCATGGCCGCTTATGAACTTTATCAAGCCAGCCACAGCCCGGTTTATGCATGTAATGAGAAGGGTCAGATAGACCGGGATACGTTGAAGCATTACTGGTATCAGTTTGGCGACAGCGATATCGCCTGGTTCGTCACCGACAGCCGCACCCGACGCAACTTGTCGAAGGATGACCGGCGCATTCTCGACATCGAGCAGGAACACGCCCTGCTGCAATGGCTGATCCATAGCCCGGCACGGGTGAAATTCGTGATGACCAGCGTGATGTTCTATCCCGATCGCAAGTTCAACGGTGACGATGCCTGGAAAGCTTTTCCCGAGCAGCGTCTGCGCCTGCTGGAAACCATCCGCACTCACCGGATCAAGAACGTGGTGTTCGTCTCCGGCGACGTCCATGGCTCGCTGACCAGTCGCTTGAGTCACAGCGAGGACACCGATTTCGAGGTGCACACCATCGTGTCCTCGCCGTTGCACAACAGCAAATTGCTGCCGTATGCCAAGGCTTCAACGTTTATCCTCGATCAACCGCTGGTGCGCACGGCAGCCGGGGATTATCGGCACGAGCTCACCAGTGCGGTGGTGAGTCAGGACAATTTTGCGCATGTGGTCGTTGAGGCTGATCAGATATTGGTCAATTACCATGACCGCGATGGCAAGAAGTTGCAGTCGATCAGTATGAAATTGCGTTGAAACACCAAAAGATCGCAGCCTTCGGCAGCTCCTATATGGCTACGTGGCGCCTGCAAGAGTTGTTCAAGGCTGCGATCTTCTGCTCATTTCAGTTGTGCACTGGAGAAATGTTCACTGCAGCCGACATATTCTTATAGCACTTGGCCTTCATCTCTCTTGTCAGTCGGTGCCGCAATGATGCAACCTTGCCGCAGCCAACAGACAAGAGGGCGAGAGCCCGGCGCATTCAGCATATTTCCAAGCGAGTTTCCTTCATGAAGAGCCAGCCCGATGCCGCCAGCCGTATGGCGGCCGAGGTAGTGACGCAGTTGCCTGTGCCCTCGCGGCTCGGCATGCTGCGTTTCGAGCGCTTGAATGAAGCCAGTTGGGCGATGCTGTTCCTTGATCCCAACTGCGAACGCCAGTTTGGCCAGCCGGCCGTCGAGCTCTGCGCGCTGGTCGGCTCGCCTTACGCCAGCCTGATGGAGCCCGAGGCGCGCTATCAACTGCACGATGCGATTCAGCAGCAGTTGAGCAAAAGCGCACATTACGTGGTGCGCTACACCCTGCACACCGCCGCCGGCGCGTTGAACATCCTCGAGCTGGGCGAAGCCTACAAACAGCACAACCGGCATTTGCTGCGCGGCTACCTGCTGGCGGTCGACGAGGTGTTCGACGAAGCCCGGGCGCTGCCTTCGGTGGATCTGGAAACCCAGAACTCGCGCCTGCAAATCGCCCTTGAGCTGAACCAGCGTGCCCAGCAGGAACAACTGCAGCATCTGGAGCGCGTGCGTGCCCAGCAGGATCTGATTCTGCTGCTCGCACGCCAGCGCTACAGCACGCACAACTCGCTGCAGGAAGCCGCTGAACTGATCACCCGCTGCGCCTGCGATATCTACGAGATCGACTGCGCCAGCCTGTGGAACCTCGAAGGCCAGCGCTTGCTGCCGATCTCCGCTTACCATCGCGCAACTCAGGAATACATCCTGCCGGAGCCGATCGATATCAGCGGCTTCCCCGACTACATGGAAGCCCTGCACAGCAGCCGCGCCATCGATGCCCACAACGCCATGCACGACCCGCGCACCCGCGAGATGGCCGAGGCGATGCGTCCGCGTGACGTCAACGCCATGCTCGATGCCAGCATTCGCGTCGACGGCCAGGTTGTCGGCGTGTTGTGCCTGGAACAGACCGGCGTCACCCGTGCCTGGCAGTCCGACGAAATCGCCTTCGCCGGTGAGCTGGCCGACCAGTTCGCACAAGTGATCAACAATCACAACCGGCGCACCGCCACCAGCGCCCTGCACCTGTTTCAGCGCGCGGTCGAGCAAAGCGCCAACGCCTTTTTGCTGGTCAACTGCGACGGCGTAGTCGAGTACGTCAACCCGAGCTTCACCGCGATCACCCAGTACACCACCGAGGAAGTCCACGGTCAGCGCCTGTCGGAACTGCCCGCCCTGGAAAATCTCAGTGAGCTGCTGTTCGATGCGCCCTCGGCGCTGGCCCAGAGCAACAGCTGGCAGGGCGAATTCAAGAGCCGACGCAAGAACCTCGAACCGTACTGGGGCCAGCTGTCGATCTCCAAGGTCTATGGCGATAACCGTGAGCTGACGCATTACATCGGCATCTACGAAGACATCACTCAGACCAAATTGGCCCAGCAACGCATCGAGCGCCTGGCCTACACCGACAACCTGACCAACCTCGGTAACCGTCCGGCATTCATCCGCAATCTCGATGAGCGCTTCGCCCGCGACAGCGACACGCCGATCAGCCTGTTGCTGGTGGACATCGACAACTTCAAGCGGATCAACGACAGCCTCGGTCACCAGACCGGCGACAAACTGTTGATCAGCCTCGCCCGGCGCCTGCGCAACAGCCTTAGCCCGAGTGGCAGCCTGGCGCGTTTTGCCAGTAACGAGTTCGCCGTGTTGCTCGACGACACCGATCTTGAAGCCGGGCAGCAGATTGCCAGTCAGTTGCTGATGACCCTCGACAAGCCGATGTTCGTCGACAACCAGCTTATCAGCGTCACCGGCTCCGTCGGTCTGGCCTGCGCGCCGCTGCACGGGCGCGATCCGCAAACCCTGATGCGCAACGCCGGTCTGGCACTGCACAAGGCCAAGGCCAACGGCAAACACCAGTTGCAGGTGTTCACTGAGGCGCTGAACGCCGAGGCCAGTTACAAACTGTTCGTCGAGAACAACCTGCGCCGCGCCCTGACGCAGAACGAGCTGGACGTGTTCTACCAGCCGAAACTGTGCCTGCGCAGCGGTCGTCTGCTGGGGATGGAAGCGCTGTTGCGCTGGAACCACCCGGAGCGCGGCATGATTCGCCCGGATCAGTTCATCAGCGTCGCCGAGGAAACCGGCCTGATCATTCCGATCGGCAAGTGGATCGCGCGTCAGGCGTGCCGCATGAGCAAATCCTTGACCGCTGCCGGCCTGGGCAATCTGCAGGTGGCAATCAATCTGTCACCGAAACAGTTCTCTGATCCGGATCTGGTCGCCTCGATCGCCAACATCCTCAGGGAAGAAGCGCTGCCGGCCAATCTGCTCGAACTCGAGCTGACCGAAGGCCTGCTGCTGGAAGCCACCGAAGACACGCATTTGCAACTCGACCAGCTCAAGCGCCTGGGCCTGACCCTGGCCATGGATGACTTCGGCACCGGGTACTCGTCGCTGAGCTATCTGAAGAAATTCCCGATCGACATCATCAAGATCGATCGCAGCTTCATCCACGAAATCCCCGACAACCAGGACGATATGGAAATCACCTCGGCGGTGATCGCCATGGCCCACAACCTGAAACTCAAGGTTGTGGCTGAAGGCATCGAAACCGCCGAGCAACTGGCCTTCCTGCGGCGGCATCGTTGCGACGTCGGCCAGGGTTATCTGTTCGACCGGCCGATTCCCGGTGACGAGTTGATCAAAGCCCTCAAGCGCTACCCGCGTGGGCCGCTGTGCCTCTAAAGCCTGCCTCTATGAAGATCCCTTGTGGGAGCGAGCCTGCTCGCGAAGGCGATAAAACCGTCGACATCTTCGTCGCCTGACACCCCGCTTTCGCGAGCAGGCTCGCTCCCACAGTTTTGATAGTGCGAATTCCGGCATCATTCGGCACACTGGCGGTCTGACTTTTTACCTCCAACCTGACTGAGAGGAACGCTCATGGTTCTGCGCTCGGAAATTCTGGTGAACAAAAACGTGCTTCCAACCAAAGAACAAGCCCTGCCCGGCCGCGAAACCGCGATGACCCTGCCGGAAAAACACTTCGTCTTCGAAGACACCCCGCTGCTCGGTCCATTCTTTCAGGACGTCGACTTTGCGATTTTCGGTCTGGGTTGCTTCTGGGGCGCGGAACGACGTTTCTGGCAGCGCGAAGGTGTGGTCAGCACCGTGGTCGGTTACGCCGGCGGCTTCACGCCGAACCCGACGTACGAAGAAGTCTGCTCGGGCCTAACCGGCCACGCCGAAGTGGTCTTGGTGGTGTATGACAAGGCCCAAGTCAGTTACGAGGAACTGCTGGCGATGTTCTGGGAACTGCACAACCCGACTCAGGGCATGCGTCAGGGCAACGACATCGGCACCCAGTACCGCTCGGTGATCTACGCGACCTCGCCTGAGCATCTGGACGCGGCGCTGAAGAGCAAGGCTGTGTATCAGGCGGAACTGTCGAAGGCGGGTCTGGGCGAAATCAGCACCGAGATCGAACAGGCGCCGACCGTGTACTTCGCCGAGACGTATCACCAGCAATATCTGGCGAAGAACCCTGAGGGTTATTGCGGGATTGGCGGCACCGGCGTTTGCATGCCTGCGAGCCTGGCGGGCAACTAACCCCGCCTGATCGTTCCCACGCTCTGCGTGGGAATGCAGCCCGGGACGCTCCGCGTCCTGACAGCGGACGCAGAGCGTCCATTGAGGCATTCCCACGCGGAGCGTGGGAACGATCGCTCGGCGATCAGCTCTCGGCAATTAACCAATCCATCTGCCAGCCACCTTGGGTCTGCCCCAGCTTCTTCGACAACCACGGCAGCAGCTCACGCAATTCTTCTTCCAGCCCCCACGGCGGATTGGCGATCGCCAGCCCGGAACCGTTCAGGCTGTTCGGCGTGTCCAGTGGATGCACCAGCAGCTCCACACGCAGCAACTTCGGCGCACCCGTGCCCGCCAGGTCTTGATAGAAACGCCGCAATGCACGCTGATCCTTCACCGGATACCAGATCGCTGCCACGGTCTGGCGCATGCGGCCGATGGCTTCTTTCATCGACGCCGCGCAACGCTGCATCTCGTCCAGTTGCTCGAACGGCGGATCGATCAGCATCACCGCGCGCTTCTCCTGCACCGGCAACATCGCCCGCGCCACATGCCAGCCCTCGCCCAGATGCACTTTCACTCGACGATCGCCGGCCATGTTGTCCTTGAGCAACACGCCATCTTCGGGATGCTTCTCGTTGAGCATCACCCGATCCTGCGGCCGCGTCAGACGCCGTGCCAGCTCCGGCGAACCCGGGTAATAGCGCAACTGGCCATCCGGGTTCATCTCGTGCAGCACCTTCATATAGTCGGCAGTCAGCGCCGGCAGGTCCGGCTGATCCCACAACCGCGCAATGCCTTCCAGGTACTCGCCGGTGCGATTGGCCTGATCGCCCTGCAAGTCATACAGACCGATGCCGGCGTGCGTGTCGAGATAGGCAAACGGCTGCTCCTTGCGCGACATCAGAGCGATGAGGCGGGTCAAGGTCAGGTGTTTGAAAACATCGGCGTGATTGCCGGCATGGAAGGCGTGACGATAATTCATGGCTGCTCCTGCGAGGGCCGCAAAGTTTACCTTTTACCGGTCGGCAAGTCAGGGGTTCGCAGCCGAGTGGACAAACGCCTTTCCCTCACCCTAACCCTCTCCCGAAGGGAGAGGGGACTTACGGTGGCGATCTTGCGAGTTACATCGACCTGAATGATCGACGTGATCTCAGGCTTGGCCAAACGAAGTTCACCGCTGAAGTCGCAGGTCGGCGTACAACACCAAGACAACTCGGTCAGTCCCCTCTCCCCTCTGGGAGAGGGCTAGGGTGAGGGGCTTTGCTTTTATGGCGTTAAACTGGCTAACCATCAACGACAGGAAGTCAAAAATTCATGCGATATCTGATCATCTGTTTACTCGGCCTTCTTAGTCCATACCTCGCCCTTGCCGACGAAACCCACATTGAACAGGCACGCCAGACACTAAAGAACTACGGGCTGAGCCACTGCATCCTGAAGCCATTCAACGAACGCTCAGCGCTGGAAAAAGACATTGCACTGTCCGCCAATGCCTATTCGTTCATGGGCAAAGGCATGCATACCATCCTGCAAAATGAAGACACGCTGCAGGTGCTGCACGATCCCTATAAAGAAACCCAAAACTACGTGTTGGCGGCTTACGAGCAGACACCTTCAAACAGCAAATACTCGAATGAAAAAGTAGTGTTTCTTGGGTGCCTGCATGTCTACAACTCCGAGGCGTTCAACATTTTTATCAAAACTCAGGATGCGTACATTTCCGACCGACGCGTTGATATCTATTAACGATCTTTTGATCTTTTTCAGGCGGGCATGCTGCGCAAGCGTCTGCCGATGACATCGAGCACATCACAGCCATCGCGCAATGGGATGGCGCACAGCAGGGCGAAGTCGCTGAGGATCACGGAGTCGCATTCGATCGAGCCGCGCATGCACATGTTTTCCAGGACCTGGACCACGGCGCGGATGCGATGGTTGGCGGCGTCCATGAGGATGTCGAGGGGCACGTGGGTGTCGACGAACAGGCTGGGCATGTCGCTGCAATTGCCGGTGAGGGCCATGAAGCGGTTGTCGGGGTGAGGAGTGATTTTTTCGTAGGGTGAATCAGTATGCATATTGGTCATTTTCCGGGTCCCATGATTGATAAACGTGAGCCGCCATCACACCTTCCTACGGGTTAGGGTGGCAGCTGTGCGCGGGAGTAGGAACCGAGCAATCATGGACCTCGGCCACGCCGAAGCGTGCCCCACGCACAGCCGCCGCGAACGATCTTACGGACTTGAACCAAGTGCCGCAAAAAGCCAACGAACTGTAACGTCATGAATGCGGGAATCCTTCATCCTGCCAACGCTCTCGCGGCGACAACGAAAAGACTATCCCTGCAACCCACCGCGCACCAGTTCATGAAAGCCGCCGCGATTCGAAGGAAACGTCCGAAGCGTTTGCCCCGAAATTTCACTCTGCCTCTGCCAGCAAAAACTCCAGAAGGGACGATCGTGACGAATCTTCCGACATCGATAATTTGAAAAACTGCCCGACCTTGCAGCGCAAAACAGCCTCGGGAAACGCCTCGAACACGGCCGGTTGCTCCTCGCTCAGCCATTGCAAAGCATTGGCGATGCGTACGCTTGCATCTGTCTGCGCCAAGAGCGATTGCGGCACGCTCCACCACGGAAAGACCCGCCCCGAAACCAGCGCACGGCCCCCGATTTCAATGGCTTGGCCATTGATCAAGGCTCGTGAAACGACTGGCAGCCATTGCGCGGGAATGACCTCGTCAGAGTGCAAAAGAGGCAGTAAAAAACGACCATCCCAAAAGCGGAAAAACACGGCTTTACCGTCCGGCATCAGCACCTGAGTGAGGCTGCGGAAATGTTCGACCAGCACGTCAAGATCCGCCGAAGACACCGCCAACCATCCCCAATCCCGGGATTCTGTTTCCGCCACCCAACGTAAAAACTCACTGTCTGCAGCGACAATTCCCACGTAGGGCATCACCGCGTCCCACTCGGCATAAATGGTCTCGGCCCAGACCGGATTCGCCGTGCCCTGCCAGGCTTTGAAGGCATCGGCGTCGCTGGCGCGGCTGAAAATGGCGAACAGTTGTTCCGACGCATGCAGCGGCTGCCGCGCCAGCCATTGTTCGGGCGTCAATTCCTCACGCTGCACAAACACCATCCTTACAACGCTCACACTCCTCGCAGAATGGCGCATCACCTTTGAGACTCATGATCTGTGCGGCGGTGAGAATCGCCGCCGGCGCAGCGGCCAGTTTCTCCGGCAATCCCGGCACCACCGGCGCAGCGCTGGTCGCCGCCATCGGCGCGCCGCCCACAACAATTGGCACGCTGCTGAAAATTCCGCCGGGACCAATGTTGATCCACTGTCCCCCGGCCTGAATCGTCGCGCTCGCGCCGCCATCAATGACCACTTGCTGGCCTGCGCTGATATGGATCTGCGCCGAGGCGCTGGTGGCCTGGCTGTTCACCCGCACCTGCCGGTCGCCGAGCACGGACAAATGATCATCCTGCCTGACTTCGGTCTGGCGCTGGCCGTGGGTGATGCGTTGCTCGTCGGCCTTGAGTTCATGGCGGGCGGTGCCGGTGACCACCACACTGCGCTGATTATCGACCTGCAGCTGCTGGTCGTTGAGCACATGCTGGGTCCAGTTGCGCTGGGCACGCAGGTAGATTTCCTCGGCGCCTTTTTTGTCTTCGATGCGCAGTTCGTTATAACCGCCACCGCCAGGGCTGCTCTGGCTGCGGAAGATACTGCGGGTCTTGTCTGCCGGCAGATCCAGCGGCACCGGGGTCGCCGCATTCGGCAGGCAACCCATGACCAGCGGCTTGTCGGCATCGCAATCAATGAAGCCGACCAAAACTTCCATGCCGACGCGCGGAATCAACACGCTGCCGTAGTGATCGTGAGCCCAACCGGTCGCAACGCGCAGCCAGCAACTGGAGTGCTCATTGAGTTCGCCATCGCGGTCCCAGGCCAGTTGCACTTTGACCCGGCCGTATTCATCGCAATGGATCTCAAGGTCTTTCGGGCCGGTGACCACGGCAGGTTGGTAGCCCGACATGCGCGGTTTTTCCGGGCACAGCGCCGGACGAAAGACCACGTCCCACGGCGTGGCGACGAAAGTATTGCGGTAGCCCTGGAAGGATTCGCCATCGCTGGTCACCGATTCCTCAAGCACCTGCGGCTGACGGCCGCGATGCTCGACACAGGTGAGCAACCACAGATCATTCCAGTCGCTGCGCGGATGCCCGGTGAGTTGCAGGAAATGGCCGCAGACCAGCGAGGATTCGTCGCTGGTGCCTTCGGCTTGACGGTAATCGGCGACATGACGTTCAAGCGCGCGGCGCGTCAGGCCTTTGCCGGTTTCGCGATCATTGAATTGACCGGGAAAGTGATAGTCCTCCAGCACTGGACGCTGCTCGCCGTCACTGCGACTTTCCAGCGACAGGCGTGGTTTTTCGAAGTTGTAGTCGCGCCGGGTGACGACGCTGGTGCGGGTTTCCACGCGCACATTGAAACGCTGAATCGCCGGCGCGCCCGCCGACATGCCGCTGCCCGGCAGATACAGCGTCGGCTCGGGCAGCTTGGGGAACACGGTCTGGTCGTCGCCGAATACCAGCAAATGGCCTTCGGGGCTGTGTTGAAAGTGGTAATGAATGCCGACTTCGGCACACAGACGCTGGATGAAGGCCAGATCGCTTTCGGCGTATTGCACGCAGTATTCGCGCTCCGGGTATTCGCTGCCCAGGCGAAATTCAAAGGCATCGCGCAGGATCGAATGATCCTTGAGGATCTGTGTGATGATCTGCGGCACGCTCTGATGCTGAAAAATACGCTGGTTGATGCGATGCCCCAGATACGTCAGACGCGGGACAAGGCTGAGGTGATAGCGTGTCAGACGTTTCCCGGAATCGCCCTGCCCGACCTGATAAATCTGACCATGAATACCGCAACCCTGAGCATCGAAACTCAGAAACGCCTGACCATGCAGCAGGCTTTCCAGATCCAGGTCCGGCCGCTCGCTGACCAGTTCCAGCTCGAAGCGAAAGGGTTGGCTGATGGCTTCCCTGCCCGTGAACTCAAGGACCTTGAGGTCATGCTGGGCGCCTTCGAGGGTCAACGTGAAACGCGGTTGATTGGCAGGCGCGAACATCCGATGTCTCTCTGCAGTGTGAGGGCGGGCGATTCTGCATGAGGGGCAAGGGGTGCTGAGCAGGTGACGGGAAATTCAGATTTGCCCTACGTGGTTTGCTGAAAGGACCTTTAGAAATTAGCACTTTGACTACAGACATTCCTTCAAGCCGGTCAGTGTCCCTGTGGGAGCTGGCTTGCCAGCGATGAGGTCGGCACATTCAACTTATCGCTGACTGACACACCGTCATCGCTGGCAAGCCAGCTCCCACAGGGTTCTCCAGTGTTGTTGAAGAATCACAGGCAACAAAAAACGGCCCGCCTCCGGTAGGAAACGAGCCGTTTTCATGTGAGCCGAAGCTCAGTCCATCACTTGTTCAAATGGAAATCTTTTTCCGCTGCCTCGAAGCGCTCAACCATGCCGCGAGTCGGTTCACCCGCCTTGCTGACAAAGTAGATGGCCAGGCTGGCGAAGATGAAGCCAGGAATGATTTCGTACAGACCCAGCAGTTCGAAGTGCTTCCAGACCACCACGGTGATCGCGCCGACCAGAATGCCGGCCAGTGCGCCGTTGCGGGTCATGTCTTTCCAGACGACCGAGATCAGCACCACCGGTCCGAACGCAGCACCGAAACCGGCCCAGGCGTAGGACACCAGACCCAGTACACGGTTTTCCGGGTTGGCAGCCATCGCGATGGCAATCAAGGCTACCAGCAGCACCATGGCACGACCGACCCAGACCAGCTCAAGCTGGGAGGCGGACTTGCGCAGGAAGGTCTTGTAGAAGTCTTCGGTCAGGGCGCTCGAGCACACCAGCAACTGGCAGCTCAGGGTGCTCATTACCGCAGCCAGAATGGCCGACAGCAGTACACCGGCAACCCATGGGTTGAAGAGGATTTTCGCCAGTTCAATGAACACGCGCTCCGGGTTCTCGGTGACCGGACCGGCCACTTCCGGGTGCGCCGAGAAGTAAGCGATACCGAAGAAGCCCACCGCCACGGTGCCGCCCAGGCACAGGATCATCCAGGCCATGGAAATGCGACGCGCCTTGGCGATCGACTTCACCGAATCCGCCGCCATGAAACGCGCGAGGATGTGCGGCTGGCCGAAGTAGCCCAGACCCCAACCCATCAGCGAGATGATGCCAATGAAGGTGGTGCCTTTGAGCATGTCGAAGTTGCTCGGATCCTGCGCTTCGATGGCCAGGAACGTGGTGTCGACGCCGCCGGTGGCCAGCAGGACGATGATCGGCGTAAGGATCAGCGCGAAGATCATCAGGGTCGCTTGTACGGTGTCGGTCCAGCTCACCGCGAGAAAACCGCCGACGAAGGTGTAAGCAATGGTCGCCGCAGCACCGGCCCACAGCGCCGTCTCGTAGGACATGCCAAAGGTGCTTTCGAACAGACGCGCACCGGCGACGATGCCGGAGGCGCAGTAGATGGTGAAGAACACCAGAATCACCACCGCCGAGATAATCCGCAGCAAGCCGCTTTTATCTTCGAAACGGCTGGAGAAGTAGTCCGGCAGAGTCAGTGCATCGCCGTTGTGCTCGGTCTGCACCCGCAGACGGCCGGCGACGAACAGCCAGTTCAGGTAGGCACCGACGATCAGGCCGATGGCGATCCAGCTTTCGGACAGACCGGACATGTAGATGGCGCCCGGCAGGCCCATCAGCAACCAGCCGCTCATGTCGGAGGCACCGGCAGACAGCGCGGTGACGACGCTGCCGAGGCTGCGACCGCCGAGAATATAGTCGGAAAGGTTATTCGTGGAGCGATAGGCCATGAAGCCGATCAGCACCATTGCTGCGATGTAGATCACGAACGTGATCAGGGTTGGATTGCTTACGCTCATTGAGTTACGCCCTGGCTTTGTTTTTATGTAGCGGCGGTAGTGAACCGCTCGCAAACGACGACGTTTGGCAGACGATCCGGGATCCCGCGCATTTAAGACTGATGTTTCCCCAGGAAAGCCATCAGCCGGTACACCGGGTTATTCCCGGTTGCACCTTGGCGGCGAATGCTATGCAACAAAGCAAATAAGGTGCAACCAGTTTCGCGAGAATTAGTTGCACCCAGTCGCATTAATCGACGATCACCCCGTTTTTGCTCCCATTTGTGGCAGTCACGCCTCTTTGCTAGAAGTAAAAGCACCAAGCAGGAGCAGCACTTTCGTACCAGAAATTATTTCCTGACGAGCTGCGTATTATTCCGGCAAAAAAAGGGTTGCACCCGGTTGCACCTCATTCAGCGCACGGCTAATCTTGCGGCCAGCTGATGCCACGCAACTGTGGCAACCATGAGGATAAAAATATGGCTACCACCACCCTTGGGGTCAAACTCGATGACCCGACCCGCGAGCGCCTGAAGGCTGCCGCAACCTCGATTGATCGCACGCCGCACTGGCTGATCAAGCAGGCAATTTTCAATTACCTGGAAAAACTCGAGGGTGGTGCAACCCTGACCGAGTTGAACGGTTTGACCGCCAAAGACGCCGATGACGCAGGCGAAGTGCAGACCGATCACGCTCACCAATGCTTCCTCGAATTCGCTGAAAGCATCCTCCCGCAATCGGTGCTGCGCGCTTCGATCACCGCTGCTTACCGCCGTCCTGAGCCGGAAGTGGTGCCAATGCTGATCGAGCAGGCACGCCTGCCGGCCCCGATGGCCGAAGCCACCAACAAGCTCGCGGCGACCATCGCCGAAAAACTGCGTAACCAGAAAAGTGCCGGCGGTCGTGCGGGCATTGTTCAGGGTCTGTTGCAGGAATTCTCCCTGTCGTCCCAGGAAGGCGTGGCGCTGATGTGCCTGGCCGAAGCGCTGCTGCGCATCCCGGACAAAGGCACCCGCGATGCGCTGATCCGCGACAAGATCAGCACCGGCAACTGGCATCCGCACCTGGGCAACAGCCCTTCGCTGTTCGTCAATGCCGCCACCTGGGGCTTGCTGCTGACTGGCAAACTGGTCTCCACCCATAACGAAGCCGGCCTGACTTCGTCGCTGAGCCGCATCATCGGCAAGAGCGGCGAGCCGATGATCCGCAAGGGCGTCGACATGGCCATGCGCCTGATGGGCGAGCAGTTCGTTACCGGCGAAACCATCGCCGAAGCGCTGGCCAATGCGAGCAAGTTCGAAGCCAAAGGCTTCCGCTATTCCTACGACATGCTCGGTGAAGCGGCACTCACCGAAGTCGACGCACAGAAATACCTGGCCTCGTACGAACAGGCGATCCACTCGATCGGCAAAGCGTCCCACGGTCGTGGAATTTATGAAGGCCCGGGCATCTCCATCAAGCTCTCGGCGCTGCACCCGCGCTACAGCCGTGCGCAGTACGAGCGGGTGATGGACGAGCTGTACCCGCGCCTGCTGTCGCTGACCCTGCTGGCCAAGCAATACGACATCGGCCTGAACATCGACGCCGAAGAAGCCGACCGCCTCGAGCTGTCGCTGGATCTGCTTGAGCGTCTGTGCTTTGAGCCGCAGCTGACTGGCTGGAACGGCATCGGTTTCGTTATCCAGGCTTACCAGAAGCGTTGCCCGTACGTGATCGACTACGTGATCGATCTGGCTCGCCGCAGCCGCCATCGCCTGATGATCCGCCTGGTGAAAGGCGCGTACTGGGACAGCGAAATCAAGCGCGCCCAGGTTGAAGGCCTGGAAGGCTATCCGGTCTACACCCGCAAGGTGTACACCGACGTTTCCTACATTGCTTGCGCACGCAAACTGCTGTCGGTGCCGGAAGTCATCTACCCGCAATTCGCCACGCACAACGCCCACACCCTGTCGGCGATCTACCACATCGCCGGTCAGAACTATTACCCGGGCCAGTACGAATTCCAGTGCCTGCACGGCATGGGCGAACCGCTCTACGAGCAGGTTGTCGGCAAGGTTGCCGAAGGCAAGCTGAACCGTCCGTGCCGCGTGTACGCACCGGTCGGCACCCACGAAACCCTGCTGGCGTACCTCGTGCGTCGTCTGCTGGAAAACGGCGCCAACACCTCGTTCGTCAACCGTATCGCCGACCAGTCGATTTCGATTCAGGAACTGGTGGCCGATCCGGTTGCGCAGATCGAGCAGATGGCTACCGTGGAAGGTGGTTTCGGCCTGCCGCACCCGCGCATTCCGCTGCCGCGTGACCTGTACGGTGCCGAGCGCGCCAACTCGAGCGGCATCGACATGGCCAACGAACATCGTCTGGCCTCGCTGTCCTGCGCCCTGCTCGCCACCGCGCACAACGACTGGAAAGCCGCGCCGATGCTCGGTTGCGCGTCCAGCAACGAAACGCCGGTCGCCGTGCTGAACCCGTCCG
Source organism: Pseudomonas sp. S2_A05 (assembly GCF_054668485.1). Taxonomy (NCBI): domain Bacteria; kingdom Pseudomonadati; phylum Pseudomonadota; class Gammaproteobacteria; order Pseudomonadales; family Pseudomonadaceae; genus Pseudomonas; species Pseudomonas sp. S2_A05. The sequence goes on along the minus strand of NZ_CP162775.1, from coordinate 5,244,112 downwards.
ATCACCGCGATGTGGTCGGTCATGTTCAAGAAGCTACCGTTGAAGATGTCGACAGCGCCATTCAATGCGCGCTGAACGCCGCGCCGATCTGGCAGGCCACCCCGCCGGCCGAACGTGCTGCGATCCTGGAACGTGCCGCTGACTTGATGGAAGGCGAGATCCAGCCGCTGATGGGCCTGTTGGCTCGCGAAGCCGGCAAGACCTACGCCAACGCCATCGCCGAAGTCCGCGAAGCCGTCGACTTCCTGCGTTATTACGCAGTGCAGGCGCGCAACGATTTCAGCAACGACGCCCACCGCCCACTGGGCCCGGTGGTGTGCATCAGCCCGTGGAACTTCCCGCTGGCAATCTTCAGCGGCCAGGTCGCTGCGGCATTGGCTGCCGGTAATCCGGTACTGGCCAAACCGGCCGAGCAGACTCCGCTGGTAGCGGCTCAGGCTGTGCGCCTGATGCTCGAAGCCGGCATCCCGGAAGGCGTGCTGCAACTGCTGCCGGGGCGCGGTGAAACCGTCGGCGCCGGTCTGGTCGGTGACGAGCGCGTCAAAGGCGTGATGTTCACCGGTTCCACCGAAGTCGCGCGCTTGCTGCAACGCAACATCGCTGGCCGTCTCGACAGCCAGGGCCGTCCGATTCCGCTGATCGCCGAAACCGGTGGCCAGAACGCGATGATCGTCGATTCCTCGGCTTTGACTGAACAAGTCGTGATCGACGTAGTGTCGTCGGCCTTCGACAGCGCCGGTCAGCGCTGCTCGGCGTTGCGCGTGCTGTGCCTGCAGGAAGATTCCGCCGATCGCGTCATCGAAATGCTCAAGGGTGCCATGGCCGAAAGCCGTCTCGGCAACCCCGAGCGTCTGTCCGTGGACATCGGCCCGGTGATCGACGCCGAAGCCAAGGCGGGCATCGACAAGCACATCCAGGGCATGCGCGACAAAGGTCGCAATGTTTACCAGGTTGCGATTGCCGACAGCGAAGAGGTCAAGCGCGGCACCTTCGTCATGCCGACCCTGATCGAGCTGGAAAGCTTCGACGAACTGCAACGCGAAATCTTCGGCCCGGTACTGCACGTGGTGCGCTACAAGCGCAAAGAGCTGGATCAACTGATCGGCCAGATCAACGCCTCCGGTTACGGCCTGACGCTGGGCGTGCACACGCGCATCGACGAGACCATCGCCAAGGTGATCGACAACGTCAACGCCGGTAACGTCTACGTCAACCGCAACATCGTCGGTGCCGTGGTCGGCGTGCAGCCATTCGGCGGCGAAGGCCTGTCGGGTACTGGCCCGAAAGCCGGCGGCCCGCTGTATCTGTACCGTTTGCTGTCGACGCGTCCTAGCGACGCCATCGAGCAATCCTTCGCTCGCGGTGACGCCATCGTCGCCCCGGACGTGCGTTTGCGCGATGCCATGAGCCAATCGTTGAACGCTCTGAAAGCCTGGGCCGACAACAACAAGTTCGCCGATCTGAGCACCCTGTGCGTGCAATACGCAGCGCAATCGCAGAGCGGCATTACCCGCGTGCTGGCTGGCCCGACCGGCGAGAAAAACAGCTACGCGATCCTGCCGCGCGAACACGTGCTGTGCCTGGCAGAAGTTGAAGGTGATCTGCTGACGCAACTGGCGGCGGTGCTGGCGGTTGGCGGTTCGGCAGTGTGGCCGGAAACCGAGCTGACCAAGACGCTATTCGCCCGTCTGCCGAAGGAAGTCCAGGCGCGGATCAAACGCGTTGCCGACTGGAACAAGGACGAAGTGGTGTTCGATGCCGTGCTGCATCACGGCCACTCCGACCAGTTGCGCGGCGTCTGCCAGCAGATCGCCCAGCGTGGCGGCGCGATCGTTGGCGTTCAGGGACTGTCCCAGGGCGAGACCAACATTGCCCTGGAGCGCCTGGTGATCGAGCGTGCATTGAGCGTGAACACCGCTGCGGCGGGGGGTAACGCCAGCTTGATGACGATCGGTTAACCGCTGTAAATCCAGGCGACCGCAATGGTCGCCTGGTACGCAATACTCTGTGGGAGCGAGCCTGCTCGCGAAGACGGCGTTTCAGTCGACATCAATGTTGCCCGACCCACCGCTTTCGCGAGCAGGCTCGCTTCCACAGAAGATCAAAAGATCGCAGCCTTCGGCAGCTCCTACAGGGAAACGCATTCCAAATATAGGAGCTGCCGAAGGCTGCGATCTTTTGCTTCTGCATCACTCTCATCAATCATCCTATCCAGCCTCTATTCCACCGACTTAGACTCGGCCCAACCCCAATTTCCAGGTAGGCCGCCATGTCCGAGACGCTGCTCAGTTCCCGCAATCTGGCTTTCGAGCTGTACGAAGTCCTTGATGCCGAGGGCCTGACCCGGCGTGAGCGCTTTGCCGAGCACAACCGCGAAACCTTCGACGCCGCCATCGGCACCGCGCGCAACATCGCCGAGAAGTATTTCGCACCGCACAACCGCAAAAGCGATGAAAACGAGCCGCGCTATGAAGACGGCCAGGCCATTCTGATTCCCGAAGTGAAACCGGCGGTGGATGCCTTTCTCGAGGCCGGCTTTCTCAACGCCGCACGCAGTTTCGACGCCGGCGGCATGCAATTGCCGACCCTGCTGTCGCAAGCCTGCTTCGCGCACTTTCAGTCCGCCAACGCAGCTTCGACGTCCTACCCGTTCCTGACCATGGGCGCGGCCAATCTGATCGAGAGCTTTGGCAGCGAAGAGCAGAAACAGCGCTTCCTGCAACCGATGATCGACGGACGTTTTTTCGGCACCATGGCCCTGACCGAGCCCCATGCCGGTTCATCGCTGTCGGACATTCGTACCCGCGCCGAGCCTGCATCCGACGGCACCTTTCGCCTGAAGGGCAATAAGATCTTCATTTCCGGCGGCGATCACCCGCTGTCGGAAAACATCGTGCACATGGTTCTGGCCAAACTGCCGGACGCACCGCCGGGGGTGAAAGGTATTTCGCTGTTTATCGTGCCGAAGTTTCTGGTCAACGACGACGGCGGCCTCGGCCAGCGCAACGACGTGCTGCTCGCCGGCTTGTTCCACAAGATGGGCTGGCGCGGCACCACATCGACGGCGCTGAACTTCGGCGATAACGGTGAGTGCGTCGGCTATCTGGTGGGCAAACCGCACCATGGTTTGAGCTACATGTTCCAGATGATGAACGAAGCGCGAATCGGCGTCGGCATGGGCGCGGTGATGCTCGGCTATGCCGGTTACTTGTATTCACTGGAATATGCGCGCGAGCGGCCGCAGGGTCGGGTGCCGGACAGCAAGGATCCGACCACCGCGCCGGTGGCGATCATTCAGCACGCCGATGTCAGACGCATGTTGCTGACGCAGAAATCCTACGTCGAAGGGGCATTTGACCTCGGTCTGTACGCCGCGCGGTTGTTCGATGACACCACCACGCTGGAAACCGAAGCCGAACGCAAACAGGCTCATGAACTGTTGGACCTGCTGACGCCGATCGTCAAATCCTGGCCTTCGGAGTTTTGCCTCAAAGCCAACGAACTGGCGATCCAGATTCTTGGCGGCCACGGCTACACCCGTGAGTACCCGGTGGAGCAGTACTACCGCGACAACCGCTTGAATCCGATCCACGAAGGCACCCACGGCATCCAGTCACTGGATTTGCTCGGGCGCAAACTGGCGCAGAACGGTGGCGCCGGTCTCAAGCAGCTGATTCGATTGATCGCCAACACGGCCGAACGTTCCACTGCATACGACTCGCTGGATGCAGTGCGCGAACCGCTGGAAAAACTCGTTGCCCGCTTGCAAACCGTGACCATCGGCCTGCTCACCGATCTGGCCCAAGGCAAGGTCAACAGCAGCCTGGCGAACTCAGCGCTGTACCTGAAAGTGTTCGGCCACGCAGTGATTGGCTGGCGCTGGCTGGAGCAGGCGATCCGCGCCGAGGAAGGCCTGGCCAAAGGGAATGCGGCGGATGTCGACTTCTATAAGGGCAAGTTGCAGGCGGCGCGGTATTTCCTGACATGGGAAGTGCCGGGTTGCCAGCATGAGCTGGACTTGCTGGAGGCGCGGGATGATACGTGTCTGGGGATGCGGGATGCGTGGTTCTGAAACGCTACCCTCACCCCAGCCCTCTCCCGGAGGGAGAGGGGGCCGAATGGGGGATATTCAAGAAGTACGCCGACCTGAAAGGGCCTTGCCGGATCCATAATCGACTGGTGTTTTCAGGTCGACGTATAGCGATAGACGCCTCGGTCAGTCCCCTCTCCCCTCCGGGAGAGGGCTAGGGTGAGGGGCTTTTCAGGTCTGATACTCAACTCAGTTTGAACCCACCCATCTGCCGCGCCAGATCATCCGCCAGCCGCTGCAACATCTGACAATCCTCACGACACGCACGAACCTCCCCCGCCGTCGCCCGTGCCAGATCGGAAATCCCCTGCACGTTGCGGTTGATCTCTTCAGTCACCGCGGACTGCTCTTCGGTTGCCGTCGCTACCTGATGGTTCATATCGCTGATGCGCTCGACCTGACCGGTGATCGCCGTCAGTGACGCGCCGGTACGCTGGCTCGATTCAACCCCGGTCCCGGTTGCAGCCTGACCGGTGCGCATCGACGACACGGCGTTTTCCGCGCCTTGCTTGAGGCTGCCGATCATCAGTTGAATTTCGTCGGTCGAGGCCTGGGTTCGGCGCGCGAGGGTGCGCACTTCATCGGCGACCACCGCGAAGCCACGGCCCATGTCGCCAGCGCGGGCGGCTTCGATGGCGGCGTTGAGTGCGAGCAGATTGGTCTGTTCGGAAACGCCACGAATCACCGCCAGCACCGAATCGATCGACGCCACTTGCTGCGCCAGCTCACCCACTGCGCCCGCCGCTAAGCCGATCTCATCGGACATGCTTTCGATATGACGGATCGAGCCACCGACCACTTCCCGTGCCTGTAACGCCTCATCGCGCGCGGTTTGCGAGGCAAGCGCGGCGTTGCCAGCGTTCTGCGCGATTTCCTGCACGGTCAGGCCCATTTCGTGGACGGCGGTGGCAACCATGTCGGTCATTTCCTGCTGCCGGCCCGAACGCTCGGCGGTGTTGTCCACCACCTTCGCCACTTGCCCCACGGCCGTGCGCAGGCGTTCGCTGGTGGTCAGCACCTCGCCGATCATCGCGCGCTGGCTGTCGAGGAAACGGTTGAAGCCGCGCGCCAGGTCGCCCAGCTCATCGGCACGGCTGGAATCTAACCGGTGGGTCAAATCTCCACCACCGCTACCGATGGCCACCAGCGCACGTGTTACTTGTCGAATCGGTCGCACCAGCCCCTGCGCCAGCCACACCACCAACGCCAGGCAGACCAGCGCCACCACCAGACCGATGCCGCCGCTCATCCACATCGCTTTCCGTGCTTCGGCGTAGATCTGCGACTGCGGCACTTCGGCCACCAGCGTCCAGCCGAGATCGCGCAGGGGCAGGCTGAAGGCGAGGAAGTCTTCACCGTCGCGCTGGAAGCTGCTGTTCACTGCGGATTTGTGCCCCATCAGCGCTTGCGCCGCGTTGGCGCCGATCTGCTCGGTCAAGGTGCGTTTGCCGCTGAACTGCGCTTCAGGATGGACCTGAATCAAACCATCGGAACGCACGAGATAGACCTTGCCGCGCTCGCCGAAACTGAAGTTGTGGATCAGCTCAGACAGCTCTTTCATGCTCAGCCCCAACCCGGCGACACCGACGACTTTGCCGGCCTGCTCGACCTTCAGATCGATGAACAGGGCCAGCTCGCCAGTGGCGCCGTCGTTGTCGATATTGAGGGTGCGCGGCTGATTGCTGTCGAGAAAGGAATAGAACCAGGCGTCGGCCGGTTTCGCGCGACTGAGGGTGCGATCGAGGCCTTTTTCGGTGATGTAGTGGTTGGATTCGGTGCCGATGATCAGCGCGGTGAAAGCTTTGTGTTCAGCGCGGATGCCTTCCAGATACTGCGCGAAGAGAGCAGTTTTGCTGCTGTCCTCGCCTGTCGCCAGCCAGTCACGCACCATGCTGTTGCTGGCGATGTCCTTGGCGGCGGTGAGCGGTTGTACGAGGATGCGTTCGATATCGTTGCGCGTCGCTTCAATGCTCGACGGCAGCGCCTGTTCGACCAGATAGCTCTGGGCGAGGCGGTTGACCACCAGGGTATAAATGCCAACCACGATCACGATGCTGATCAGCAGGGCCGTGCCCATGCCGAGAATCAACTGCCACTGAATACTGCGTCGCCACCACTGCATGGAGCACCCCCAAGGAATAAGTGGCCGAAACACTGCAACGGCCGTGCCGATTGTATACAAACCAACCGACAATCTATTCCCTGGTTGTGCGCAACCCCATCAGCCCTGACTGATGGTCTTGGCAATCGTCTCGACCGTGGCGCTGACTTGCTCTTGATAACGCTCGAGTTCTTCTTTGTGCTGCTTCTTCATTTCGATCTGCTGCGAGCACAGATTCATCGCCGCCAGCACCAGCAAACGGTCACCGATCAGCGTCGGGTATTTGCGCTTGGTGTCTTCCAGCGCGGCCTTGAGCATCATCGCCGCGTCCAACAGGGTCTGTTCTTCCCCGGCCGGTGCCTTGATCGAATAGTCCTCGCCAAGAATGGAGATGACTTTTACCCCTGCTGTGCCGTGGTTCATGCGCTGACAGGACCGGCATTGACGCGATCAACCAGCGCCTGGATGCGCGCGGCGGTGGCGCCGTGTTTTTCTTCCTGCTCCATCAGGTTCAGTTGCAGGTTTTCGTTTTCATCCTTGGCCTGGGCCAGTTCCGTGGACAGGGTCTGGTTGGTCTGCAGCAAGGTCTGGTTCTGTTGCACCAGGTCGCTGACGAGCTGTTCCAATTGGCTGAGGGATGCTTCCAACATTTTGATCTTCCAAGCGTTTTTCAAAGGGCGCGTACGATAAAGAAAAGTCACCACGGATGCCAGGGTTAAACCGGCGCAAGGCCTTGATTTTCCTGGGTGGCGAAGCTTCTCGCGAGTTTAAAAGACTGTGATTGGTCGATCTGGTTCCTGCACTTCGTCGCTCAAGCCTGTCTGCGACAAATACGCACACCACCTCAAGACTTTAGTCGTATGACCGATAAGTCACCCATACAGCAGTCTCAGCCCGCATGGATGCGGCCCTTTTCGGTATCCGCCCATGTCCCTTCGCAATATGAATATCGCCCCACGGGCGTTCACCGGTTTCGCCCTGATCGGCGGCCTGATGTTGATCCTCGGCGTGTTTGCGCTGAACCAGATGAGCAAGATCCGCGCGGCCGGCGAAGACATCGCCACCGCCAGCGTGCCGTCGATCAAGGCTCTGGACGAATTCACCCAACTGACCCTGCGCCTGCGCGTGCTCTCCTATCGTTTGCTGATCAACCGCGAACCCGACGTGCAGCAGAAAACCATCGAACTGTTCGACCTGCGCAATCGCCAGATCGCCGATGCGCAACGCGCATACGAGCCACTGATCGAAGGCCCGCAGGAACGTGCGGCGTACGATCAGTACGTGCAATTGCTGGCGCAGTACCGTCAGCTCGAAGAGCGGATGAAAACCCTGTCGCGCAACAATCAGATCGACGAGTTGCGGCAGATGCTCAACAGCGATTTGCTGAGCAATTCGGAAGCGGTGAATACCGCGCTGGCGCGCTTGCTGGAGATCAACACCCAGCAGATCGCCGAAACCGACCAGGGCGCGAAGGATCAGTATTCGATGTCGTTCAATCTGGTGGTGACCTTGCTGGTGATCGCCAGCGGCCTGACCCTGCTGTTCGCCTGGTTGCTGACCGTGAGCATTACCAAGCCGATTTCCAAGGCACTGGAGGCGGCGGAAACCATCGCCGAAGGCAACCTGACCCAGCCGATCCATGTCGATGGCGAAGATGAAGCCGGGCGCTTGCTGGCGGCCATGGCGAAGATGCAATCGAAGCTGCGCGATACCCTGCAGCGCATCTCCGGTTCGGCCACACAGCTTGCGTCTGCTGCGGAAGAGCTGAACAGCGTCACCGATGAAAGTGCTCGCGGCCTGACCCAGCAGAACAACGAAATCGAGCAGGCCGCCACTGCGGTCAATGAGATGACCAGCGCTGTCGAAGAAGTCGCGCGCAACGCGGTCAGCACTTCGGAAGCCTCGAAAAACGCCACCACTTCGGCGGGCGACGGTCGTGATCTGGTGCAGGAAACCGTCAGCGCCATCGAACGCATGAGCGCCGATGTGCAGAGCACCGCTTCGCTGATCGGCGACCTGGCCAATGAATCCCGCGACATCGGCAAGGTGCTCGACGTGATCCGTGGCCTCGCCGACCAGACCAACCTGCTGGCATTGAACGCAGCGATCGAAGCGGCCCGTGCCGGTGAGGCCGGTCGTGGTTTTGCCGTGGTGGCGGACGAAGTGCGCGCCCTGGCCCATCGCACCCAGCAGTCGACCAGCGAAATCGAGCGCATGATCGGCAGCATCCAGAGCGGCACCGAGCATGCCGTGGATTCGATGCGCAACAGCACCGAGCGCGCCGAGTCGACGCTCAACATCGCCCGTGGCGCCGGGATGTCGCTGGACACGATCAACAGCGCCATCGTCGAAATCAACGAGCGCAACCTGGTCATCGCCAGCGCTGCCGAAGAGCAGGCGCAGGTGGCGCGGGAAGTCGATCGCAACCTGGTCAATATCCGCGATCTGTCGGTGCAGTCGGCGACCGGCGCCAATCAGACCAGCGCGGCGAGCAATGAGCTGTCGCGCCTGGCGCTGGATCTGAACAACATGGTTGGGCGGTTCAGCCTCTAAGATCAAAGGCTACCCCCCTCACCCCAGCCCTCTCCCCCAAGGGGGCGAGGGGGAAAGGGAGCAGATTGAGGGCCTTTCAGATTTTGAGTTCGGCTCGATATTGCAAGTCGGTGTAACCTGCACAAACACCTCGGTCAGTCCCCTCTCCCCTCCGGGAGAGGGCTAGGGTGAGGGCCGCAATCCTCCGCCTGCCGCAAAACCTGATGCACCCTGAAAACCTTTTTGACAGCATCACATTTCAACAGGTTAGAATCGCTGGCACGCAGACTGCATGGTCAGTTTGTGCCCCCGTCTTTACGCTTCTGGAGTACTGCCTTTGAATGCGACGACCATCAACAGCCTGTTCTTGATCGGCGCGTTGCTGGTAGGCGCAAGCATTCTTGTCAGTTCTCTTTCTTCACGTCTCGGCATTCCGATTCTGGTCATCATTCTCGCGGTCGGCATGGCGGCCGGGGTCGATGGTGGCGGGATCATTTTCGATAACTACCCGACGGCCTATCTGGTCGGCAACCTCGCCCTGGCAGTGATCCTGCTCGACGGCGGCTTGCGTACGCGGGTGTCGAGTTTCCGCGTGGCGTTATGGCCGGCGCTGTCGCTGGCCACGGTCGGGGTGTTGATCACCACCGGGCTGACCGGCATGGCCGCTGCGTGGCTGTTCGACCTCAATCTGATTCAGGGCCTGCTGATCGGCGCCATCGTCGGTTCGACCGACGCCGCTGCGGTGTTCTCGCTGCTCGGCGGTAAAGGCCTCAACGAACGGGTCAGCGCCAGTCTGGAAATCGAATCCGGCAGCAACGACCCGATGGCGGTGTTTCTCACCGTCACCCTGATCGACATGCTCGCCAGCGGCGAAACCGGCCTGCACTGGAGCCTGCTGACCCACCTGATCCGCGAGTTCGGCATCGGTGGTGTGATCGGTCTGGGCGGCGGCTGGGTGATGCTGCAACTGGTCAACCGCATCAATCTCGCCGCCGGGCTCTATCCGATTCTGATCATCGCTGGCGGTCTGGTGGTGTTCGCGCTGACCAACGCCTTGCACGGCAGTGGTTTTCTCGCCGTGTACCTGTGCGGTCTGGTGATCGGCAACCGCCCGGTGCGTAGCCGCCACGGCATTCTGCACATGCTCGACGGCATGGCCTGGCTGGCGCAGATCGGCATGTTCCTCGTGCTGGGCCTGCTGGTCACGCCCCACGATCTGCTGCCGATCGCCCTGCCCGCCCTCGGTCTGGCGCTGTGGATGATCCTGTTCGCGCGGCCGCTGTCGGTGATGGTCGGCCTGCTGCCGTTCAAGGCCTTCCACGGTCGCGAAAAAGCCTTTATTTCCTGGGTCGGCCTGCGCGGCGCGGTGCCGATCATTCTCGCGGTGTTCCCGCTGATGGCCGGCCTGCCGCAAGCGCAGCTCTACTTTAATCTGGCGTTCTTCATCGTGTTGGTTTCTCTGCTGGTACAGGGCACAAGCCTGCCGTGGGTGGCCAAGCTGCTCAAGGTGACGGTGCCGCCGGAACCCGCGCCGATTTCCCGGGCGGCACTGGAAGTGCACGTCACCAGCGAGTGGGAACTGTTCGTTTACAAGCTCGGCGCGGAGAAATGGTGCATCGGTTCGCCCCTGCGTGAGCTGAAAATGCCCGAGGGCACACGCATCGCGGCGCTGTTTCGTGGTCAGCAACTGCTCCATCCGTCGGGTAGTACGGTGCTGGAAGTCGATGATTTGCTGTGTGTTATTGGCCATGAACACAACTTGTCGGCCCTCGGCAAACTGTTCAGCCAGGCGCCGCAACGTGGCCTTGATTTGCGCTTCTTCGGCGACTTCGTACTCGAAGGAGACGCCCAGCTTAAAGCGGTTGCAGCGCTGTATGGCTTGCCGGCCGAAGGCATCGATCCGGACATGACCCTGGGCGCGTTCATCGCGCAAAAAGTCGGGGGTGCCCCCATCGTCGGCGACCAGGTGGAGTGGAACAACACCCACTGGACGGTTGCGGTCATGGACGGGAACAAGATCGGCAAAGTGGGCGTCAGATTCCCCGAAGGAAGTCGCCCGGGCCCCGGACTCTTCCTCTAAACTGCTTCCACTCTCACTTGCTTGACCGGTCTCTATGCCTACCCTGCGCTCCTTTTTCGCCGCGGCCCTGCTGGGCCTCAGTCTTGTCGTCGGCCCGCTGCATGCTGCCGAACCACCGTCCAGCGATGCCGTGCAGGCCAGCCTCGACAAGCTGGCTGACAGCAAACTGCCGGACGCCGACAAGAAGACCCTGCAGACCGTCCTGCAGAACACCCTCAATCAACTGAACAACCAGCGTGATTACGAGCAGAAGCTGATCGATCTCAAGCGTCAGCTGGCCAACGCGCCGAAGCAGACGATTGAAAATACCCGCGAACTGAGCCGCCTCAAGGCCACCGCACCGGTGCCGGTAGCGCAACGTTTTCCGAAAGAGTCGATCCAGCAACTGGAGCAGATCCTCACCGATCGCTCGACCCAGCAAAGCGATCTGCAAAAAGCCCTGGCCGAAGCCAACAGTCTGATCATCACCGCGCAGACTCGCCCCGAGCGTGCGCAGGCGGAGATTTCCGCCAGCCAGACGCGCATCCAGCAGATCAACACCATCCTCAAATCCGGCAAGGACACGGGCAAAACGGTCACCGCCGAACAGCGCGACCAGTTGAACGCCGAACTGGCCGCACTCAATGCGCTGATTCCGCTGCGCCGCCAGGAACTGGCTGGCAACACCCAGTTGCAGGATCTGGGCAACGCTCAGCATGACTTGCTCTCGGAGAAATCCGATCGCCTGGACCGCGAGATCCAGGAACTGCAAACCCTGATCAACCAGAAGCGTCTGGCGCAGTCGCAGGAAACCGTCACCCAGCAATCGATCGAAGCGCAGAAGGCCGGCGGCAGCAGCCTGCTGGCGAGCGAGAGCGCGACCAACCTCAAGCTTTCCGACTATTTGCTCAAGAGCACCGACCGTCTCAACGAAGTCACGCAGCAGAACCTGCAGACCAAACAGCAACTCGACACCCTGACCCAGAGCGATTCGGCACTGGACGAACAGATCAGCGTGCTCAAGGGCAGCCTGTTGCTGTCGAAAATTCTCTACAAACAGAAGCAGGCGCTGCCGCACTTGAAGGTCGACCGCGACCTCGCCGACCAGATTGCCGATATTCGCCTGTATCAGTTCGATGTCAGCCAGCAGCGGGAGCTGTTGAGCAATCCGGCGACCTACGTCGACAATTTGCTGGCCACGCAGCCGCCAGAGCAGGTCACCCCGCAACTGCGCAAAAGCCTGCTCGATCTGGCCAACACCCGTGCTGATCTGCTCGAGCGGCTGAACCGCGAATTGAGCGCGATGCTCAATGAATCGATCACCCTGCAGCTCAACCAGAAACAATTGCTGAGCACCGCGCAAAGCCTGCGCGCGACCCTCGACGAACAGATGTTCTGGATCCCCAGCAACAAGCCGCTGGACGTGGAATGGATGCGCGGCGTGCCCGAGCGTCTCGAGCGACAGGTCAACACCCTGCCCTGGGCGTCGAGCCTGAGCGAACTGACTGACGGCCTGACCCAGCGGCCATTGTTGTTTCTGCCATTGGCGCTGCTGATCGGCGCCCTGTTGTGGCGCCGCAAAGCGCTGTACGGAAGACTCAACAAGGTTCACCAGGACATCGGCCACTTCAAGCGCGACAGCCAGTGGCACACGCCGCAGGCGATTCTGATCAACATCCTGTTGGCGATGCCGGTGGCGCTGGGTCTGGCGCTGTGCGGTCTGGCCCTGCAGATCGACGCGCGCGGGCAGAACGCCAATATGGGCGCGGCGCTGTTGCAGATGGGTCAGGCCTGGCTGGTGTTCTACACCGCGTACCGGATTCTCGCGCCGGGTGGCGTGGCGGAATTGCACTTCCGCTGGGAGAAGCCGCAGGTCGAGTTCCTTCAGGGCTGGGTGCGTCGATTGGGCCTCGTGGTCATGGCGCTGGTGGCGGTGGTGGCCGTCGCCGAGTTGCAACCAGCGGCGCTGGCCGATGACGTGCTCGGCATGCCGGTGGTGCTGACCTGCTATGCGTTGATGGCATGGCTACTCAGTCGCCTGCTGATCAGCAGCCCGACGCACCAGAATGCCTCGCTGTTCCGCAAAGCCGTCGGTGTGATGTTCACGCTGCTGCCGATCGCCCTGTTTGTTGCGGTGTGCTTCGGCTACTACTACACCGCACTGAAACTCAGCGACCGCTTGATCAATACCCTGTACCTGCTGATGTTCTGGCTGGTGATCGAGGCCACCTTCGTGCGTGGCCTGAGCGTTGCCGCGCGGCGCCTGGCTTACCAGCGCGCGCTGGCCAAACGGCAGGCGGCGAAAGAGGCCGGCGACGGCGAAGCGGTGATCGAAGAGCCGACGCTGGATATCGAAAAGGTCAACGAACAGTCCCTGCGCCTGATCCGTCTGGCCCTGCTGGGCGGTTTCATCGCGGCGCTGTACTGGGTCTGGTCGGACCTGATTTCGGTGTTCTCGTATCTGGACAACATCACCCTTTACGAATACACCAGCGGCACCGGCGCCAACATGAGCATGGTGCCGATCAGCATCGGCGACATGCTCGGCGCGCTGATCATCATCGGTATCACCTTCGCTCTGGCGCGCAACTTGCCCGGCCTGCTCGAAGTGTTCGTGCTGTCCAAACTCAATCTGGCCCAGGGCAGCGCTTATGCGACAACCACGCTGCTGTCCTACGTAATTGCCGGCGTCGGTTTCGTCACCACCCTGTCGACCCTCGGCGTCAGTTGGGACAAGTTGCAGTGGCTGGTGGCGGCGCTGTCGGTGGGCCTCGGTTTCGGTATGCAGGAGATCTTCGCCAACTTCATCTCCGGCATCATGATCCTCTTCGAACGCCCGGTGCGGATCGGCGACACCATCACCATCGGCAACCTGTCGGGCACGGTGAGCAAGATCCGCATCCGCGCCACAACCATCACCGACTTCGACCGCAAGGACATCATTGTCCCGAACAAAACGTTCATCACCGGGCAACTGATCAACTGGTCGCTGACCGACACCATCACCCGCGTAACGCTGAAACTCGGCGTCGACTACGGCTCGGATCTGGATCTGGTCAAGGAGTTGCTGCTCAAAGCGGCTCGGGAGAACCCGCGCGTGCTCAAAGAACCTGAGCCACACGTGTACTTCCTCAACTTCGGCGAAAGCACCCTCGACCACGAACTGCGCATGCATGTGCGCGATCTCGGTGACCGCAACCCGGTGCTGGATGAGGTCAACCGCTTCATCAATCGCGAGTTCAAGAAGCAGCACATCAACATCTCGTTCCGGCAGATGGAGGTTTATCTGAAGAACCTCCACGGTCAGGAATACAAGATGGTGCCTGTGGAGCCCGAGAACAAAACCATCGTGCCGATCGTCGACGGACAGAAACCGTTGCCGGAACCGCCACCGAGCAAACTCGACTAACCGACATGGTCCCAGCAGAATGCTCGGACATTCTGCTGGAGCCGGCCCGTGAAAGCCCTCGACGAACTGACTTTCGACAACCGCTTTGCCCGGCTGGGCGACGCGTTCTCCGCGCACGTGCTGCCCGAACCGATCGACAATCCGCGTCTGGTGGTCGCCAGCCCGGCCGCTCTGGCCTTGCTTGATCTCGATGCGGCCAGCGCCGACACCGAAGAATTCGCGCAACTGTTTGGCGGCCACAAGCTGTGGGCCGATGCCGAGCCACGGGCGATGGTGTATTCCGGGCATCAGTTCGGCGGTTATACCCCGCAACTGGGTGACGGGCGCGGCCTGCTGCTGGGTGAGGTGTACAACAACGCTGGCGAGCATTGGGACTTGCACCTCAAAGGCGCCGGGCAGACGCCGTTTTCACGCATGGGCGATGGCCGCGCGGTGCTGCGCTCATCGATTCGCGAGTTTCTCGCCTCCGAGGCGCTGTTTGCGCTGAACATTCCATCTTCGCGGGCAGCCTGCGTGATCGGCTCCGACACGCCGGTCTGGCGGGAAAAGCAGGAACGCGCGGCGATGGTGCTGCGTCTGGCGCCGAGCCATATCCGCTTCGGCCACTTCGAATATTTCTACTACACCAAGCGCCCCGAGCAGCAGAAACAGCTTGGCGAGCATGTGCTGGCGATGCACTTTCCCGAGTGTCTGGAACAACCGGAACCGTATCTGGCGATGTTTCGCGAGATCGTCGAGCGCAACGCCGAGCTGATCGCCAAGTGGCAGGCCTACGGCTTCTGTCACGGCGTGATGAACACCGACAACATGTCGATCCTCGGCATCACCTTCGACTTCGGCCCGTTCGCCTTCCTCGATGACTTCGACGCGCATTTCATCTGCAATCACTCCGATGATCAGGGTCGCTACTCGTTCAGCAATCAGGTGCCGGTGGGCCAGTGGAACCTCAGCGCGCTCGCCCAGGCACTGACGCCGTTCATCAGCGTCGAGGCCCTGCGTGAAACCCTCGGCTTGTACCTGCCGCTGTTCCAGGCGCACTACCTCGACCTGATGCGCCGTCGCTTCGGCTTCACCACCGCCGAGGAGCAGGACCAGCAACTGCTGGAAAACCTGCTGCAACTGATGCAGAACAGCGGCGTCGACTACACGCTGTTTTTCCGCCGCCTCGGTGAAGAGTCAGCCGAACAGGCCATCGCCCGCCTGCGCGACGATTTTGTCGATATCAAAGGTTTCGATGCCTGGGGCGAACGCTACGTCGCCCGGGTTACCCGCGACGGCAATGCCGATCAGGCACAACGCCGCGCACGGATGCATGCAGTCAATCCGCTGTACATCCTGCGCAATTACCTTGCGCAAAAAGCCATCGATGCGGCCGAGCAAGGCGACTATTCCGAGGTGCGCCGATTGCATGCGGTGCTGAGCAAACCGTTTGAGGAGCAGCCGGGGGTGGAGGGTTACGCCGAGCGGCCACCGGAGTGGGGCAAGCATTTGGAGATCAGTTGTTCTTCGTAGGCGCTTCAGCTTAGCGGGTCGATTGCACTGATTACACGGTCGACGATGTCAGACATTGTCACGTCATCCAGTCGCTCGATGAATTTGGCCGTGCCGTCTCGTACCCGTTGTTCTATGTCAAAACTGCGAACCTGATTACACACCGCTACACCATTGGTTTCGTGGCCAGTAATGGCGACCGCCAAACCCATATACCGGCTGAAATTCCCACCGCTAGTAACAGGCACCGTCATGCTCACGCCCAATGCGTTGATCTCTCTGGGCGTGATCACCACAAAGCGATGTCTGTTCATCATCTCCCGCCCCGCCACTGGGTTTGGATCAATCCAGTAAACGTCACCCCGCTGAGGGGGCTGTCGGCGCACCATCAACCCAGCTCCCGGCCGACAGAATCACCTTCAAGGGTCTCGCTAGTCTGGGCGTTAAGTTTCTGCAATTCTTCTGCGCCTTCGAGTAGCTCTGACAAACTATAACGCTTACGCGTAACGGCTACGGCTGGACGAGCAATCAGTTCGCCATCGACCACATTCAGCTCTAGCTGTGCGCCAACCTCCAGATGCAACAACTTTAAAAGCGTGGGCGGAATCGTAATGACGGCAGCGCCGCCTTGGCGGCGTATCTTGGAAGTTACGGACATTATGTCGCTCCGATTTGATGCATAGGAATCATCGATTCCTGGATTAGTGCAACAAAAGTAGCACGCGGATAAAGACAAAGCGATCTCCTCACGACAAGCGTAAAACGCCGAATTGGTCTTCAGACTAGCCATCGATCCCGGAACTGTTTTGAGAAAAATGTGAGCAGTGGCGACATTGATAAGTTGGCAGATCGACTCCAAATCAGTTCTATAGACTGTCTATCAGAGAACCAATCATGACCACCCCACTCCTCATCCCCTGCCCCTCCTGCAATGGCGTCAACCGCATTCCAGCCGAGCGTCTCGCCGATCAACCCAAGTGCGGACGCTGCAAATCTGCGGTACTGCTGAGCAAGCCTTTCGAACTCAAGCAAGGCGATTACGCCAGTCAGATCAAGGGCGATCTGCCGTTACTGGTGGATGTCTGGGCGGACTGGTGCGGGCCGTGCAAATCGTTTGCGCCGGTGTTCGAACAGGCTGCGGCGCAGTTGGCGGGCAAGTGTCGGCTGGCCAAGCTCGACAGCGAAGCGAACCAGCAGTTGTCGGCGCAGTTGGGGATTCGCTCGATTCCGAGTCTGATTCTGTTTAAAAACGGCAGGGAAGTGGCGCGGCAGAGCGGTGCATTTCCATTGCCGCAGTTGATGGCATGGCTGCGCAGCCAAGGCATCTGACCCACCACAGATCCCCCTGTGGGAGCGAGCCTGCTCGCGAAGGCGGTCGATCATTCAGCGCCGATGTTGAATGTGCCGGCCTCTTCGCGAGCAGGCTCGCTCCCACAGGATTTGCGTGTGAGTCGGGGAATCAGTGGCCTTCCAGCAGATTGTGCAGTTCAACAAACTGCTGCGTCAGTTTGTGCCGTGGATCGAGGTGGATCAGCGGCATGCTGGCCTGGTGCGACTCGCGCATGCGTACCGAACTGCTCAGATACACCGGCAGCACCGGCAAGCCTTCGGCGATCAACTCGTCGAGCATCTGCTGTGGCAGGCTGGCCCGCGCCTGGAACTGATTGACCACGATACCTTCGACTTCCAACCCTTCGTTGTGGTCATCCTTCAACTCTTCGATCTCGGCGATCAGTCCGTACAGGGCCTGACGTGAAAAGCTGTCGCAGTCAAAGGGGATCAACACTCGATCCGCGGCAATCAGCGCCGATACCGCGTAGAAATTCAGTGCAGGCGGGGTGTCGAGATAGATCCGGTCGTAATCCTCGGACAATTCGTCCAGCAACTTGCGCAGCTTGTTGATCTTGTGTTTCGCCTCGAGCTTGGGCTGCAGGTCAGCCAGCTCGGCGGTGGCGGTAATGATGTGCAGGTTGTCGAACGGCGTTTCGTAGATGTCCGCCTGATTCTTTTTCGAGAACGGCCCGGAGGACAGGGTCTGTTTGAAGAAGTCAGCGATACCCATCGGGATATCGTCGCCGGTGAGCCCGGTCAGATACTGAGTGGAATTGGCCTGGGCATCGAGGTCGACCAACAACGTGCGATAACCCTCGCTGGCGCTGACCGCCGCCAGATTGCAGGCGATGCTGGATTTGCCCACGCCACCTTTCTGATTGAACACCACGCGCCGCATGACCAAACCTCCGTGTATCAAAGAATGACCGAGTGTAGTTGCCGGTGACCGCGCTTCGCTACCTTCACCGACATGGACTACGTCGTCAGGTGTAAAAATCGACGCCCAGGCATGGAAAAAACCGCCAGCCATTACGGAGACACCTGACAGACACGCCGCGTCAAATCTGGATAATGGCCAAGTGATAGCCATGCAGCGAACCGCTCGGTACATTTTGTTGGGCAAAATGTAACCAACATTTGCTACACACCCGTCGCACCGGGATAATGCGCGCCACCCGGCGCCCTGCGCCAAGCCAAGCCTGCTGCGGCGCTGGCGACTCAACGCGTCAACGAAAGCCCGCAGGGGCGGGATGAATGTCCGTGATCAACTTCAACATCGCCCAATGGCGCGCGTGGGCCCCGGGGCTCGACAGCGTGGACGCCTGGCAGGCCTGGAGCCGACAACCGGTCGTGCTGCAGAGCAGTGATGCCGCGCCCGATGTGTCGTTTCTGCCGGCCATGCAGCGCCGCCGCCTCAGCCGCCTGGCGCGGATGGCCTTCAGCGTTGGCTGGCCGCTGGCCGACGGGCGGGACAATCTGCCGCTGGTGTTCGTCTCGCGGCACGGCGAAACCCCCCGCACGTTTGAAATCCTCCGCGATCTGGCCACCGAGCAGCCCTTGTCGCCGACCCAATTCAGCCTGTCGGTGCATAACGCGATCATCGGTTTGTGGTCGATCATGCGCGGTGAAACCAGCGAAATGACCGCCCTCGCCGCTGCTGGCGACGGCCTCGAACACGGCATGCTCGAAGCGGCGGCACTGCTTGATGAAGGCGCCCCGGCGGTGCTGCTGGTGATCACCGAAGAGCAGCCGCCCGAGGCGTATTCGCAGTGGGTCGATGATGTGCCGTTCCCTTATGCGCTGGGCTTGTTGCTCACGCCCGGTACCGACTGGCGGCTGACCCTGAACAGCAGCACCGAAACCCGGTCAAAGGCGCACTGGCCGCACGCGCTCAACCTGCTGCGAACCCTGCTCGGCCAGCAACCTGACTGCCAACATGCGTGGAAAAATCGTGTATGGACCTGGCATCGCAACCCGTGACCGCCAAACACCGCGACGCCTACTACTGGCGCCTGCTGGCCACTGCTGCGAGCTTCGCCTTGTTCGGGCTCGGCGGGCTGTGTCTGCGCCTGCTGGTATTTCCGCTGCTCGGCTGCCTGCCCGGTGACGCGCTGGTCCATCGCCTGCGCGCGCGGCGTACGGTCAGTCGCTTGTTCTGGTTTTTCGTGCGTTTCATGGCCCGCACCGGCGTGCTCACCTACGACATCGAGGGTGCCGAGCGCCTTGGCCGACCGGGGCAGATGATCATTGCCAACCACCCGTCGCTGATTGATGTGGTGTTTCTCATCGGTCTGGTGCGCCACGCCAATTGCGTGGTGAAAAAAACCCTCTGGGAAAACCCGTTCACCCGTGGCCCGCTGCGCCGCACCGAGTACATCAGCAACGACGGCAGCATGGACATGCTCGACGCCGCCGCGCAGTCATTGCAGGACGGCCAGACCCTGATCATTTTCCCCGAAGGCACCCGCACCCAGCCGGGGCAGGCGCCGGCCTTTCATCGGGGGGCGGCGGCAATTGCCCTGCGCGGTGCGAAAATCGTTACCCCGGTGATCATCAAGGTCAGCCCGACCACCCTGACCAAAGCCGAGCCGTGGTATCGCATCCCCCATCGCCGCGTGCACTTCAGTTTTCGCGTGGGGGCCGATATAGACCCACAGACCTTCGCCGCGCAAGGCCCCGCACCGCAGGCTTCGCGCAAGCTCAACGATTATTTGCATGACTATTTCATTAAGGAGCTCGCCGCAGATGAGCGAACTGAACACCGCTAGCCTGGTGCGTGACATCAAACTGCTGATCATCGACGCCTTGGGCCTGGAAGACATCAGCCCCGAGGACATCGGCGACGAGCAGACATTGTTCGGCGAAGGCCTCGGCCTGGACTCCGTGGACGCGCTGGAAATGGGCCTGGCGATCCAGAAAAAATACGGCATCAAGATCGACGCCGATGCCAAGGACACCCGCAACCATTTCACCAACGTGGCCAGCCTTGCGGCATTCGTCACGGCAAAACAGGCAGCTTGAGACCGGACCATGCAAACTCGTGACGATATTTTCAACACCCTGCGCGATGCCCTGGTCGAGCTGTTCGAACTGGATCCCGCTTGTGTAAGCATGGAAGCCAATCTGTATCAGGATCTGGAAATCGACAGCATCGATGCGGTCGACCTGATCGATCACATCAAACGCCAGACCGGCAAGAAAATCGCCGCCGAAGAATTCAAATCGGTGCGCACCGTCGGTGACGTGGTCGAGGCGGTGTTCCGTCTGGTTCAACCGGCCGCATGAGCCGACTGATCGGCCTGGGCCTGCTGCTGGCCGGTCTGCTGTACCCCTTTGCGGTGTATTTCGGCATGGAGCATTTCGCCCCGTGGCAATTTGCACTGCTGCTGGGCAGCCTGTGGCTGGCGCGAGCCCTGACCGGCGAACGCAAGCCCGGCAGCCTGTGGATGGCGTGCGTGGCGATGGTGTTCTGCCTGCTGCTCGCGGTGTTCGACAGCCCGCAGCTGCTGCGCTGGTACCCGGTGCTGATCAGCGCATTCATGCTGGTGCTGTTCGGCGCAAGCTTGAAATTCGGCCCGCCGATGGTCGAGCGTCTGGCGCGCTTGCGTGAGCCGGAGCTGCCGGAGGTTGCCATTCGCTACACGCGCAAGGTGACGCTGGCCTGGAGCGTGTTTTTCTTCTGCAACGGTTTGTGCGCCGCCCTCCTCACCCTGTGGGCGCCGCTGGATTGGTGGATGTTGTACACCGGCCTGATCTCCTATGGATTGATCGGCCTGATGTTTGCCATTGAATGGCTGATACGACAACGGGTAAGAGGCCGTACATGAATTGGATAAAACTTGAGCAGCTGTTGCTCAAGGCACTGCCGGCACGGGCGATCTGCCAGGCGCCGGCACTCGATCACACGCAACTGCGAGCGCAGGCCCTGAGCGTCGCCGCGGGTCTGCAAAGCCAAGGCGTGAAAAGGCTGGCCGTGCATCTGGAAGATGCCGCCGACCTCGCCATCGCCCTGCTCGGCGCGTGGCGTGCCGGCGTCAGCGTGTTGCTGCCGGCGGATCTGCAAGCGCAGACGCGTCAGCGCTGGTCGCAGGAAGTCGATCTATGGCTGACCGATCAATCAGGCGATGCACAGCTGGACGACTTCACTCAGCCCGAACTGCCCGGTGCACAACTGGATCTCGATCAATGCCGCCTGAGCCTGTGCACTTCCGGCTCTAGCGGCGAGCCCAAGCGCATCGACAAGACCCTGCGCCAATTGGCCAACGAGGTCGAAGCGCTGGAACAGTTGTGGGGCGCAGACCTCGGTGAAGCCTGCATCATCGGCAGTGTCGCCACGCAACACATCTATGGCCTGCTGTTTCGCGTGTTGTGGCCATTGTGCGCCGGGCGCCCGTTCGTGCGCCGGCAACTGGCGTTCTCCGAAGACTTGCAGCGCGCCAGCCGCGAATACCCGGCCTTCGCCTGGGTCGCCAGCCCGGCGCTGCTCAAGCGCATGGGCGACAACCTCGACTGGCCGGCCCTGAGCGCGGTGCGCCGGGTGTTTTCCTCCGGGGGCGCGTTGCCGTCGGAAGCGGCGCAAAGTCTGCAACAGCGCTTGCAGCAATGGCCGACGGAAATCCTCGGCAGCTCGGAAACTGGCGGCATCGCCTGGCGTCAGGGCGAGTCGTTGTGGCGGCCGTTTGCTGGCGTCGAACTGAGCCAGGACAGCGACGGCGCCCTGCTTATTTCTTCGCCTTATCTGCCTGCCGGCCACGTCGAACACAGCGCCGACGCCGCACGCATTGCCACCGATGGTCGCTTCGAACTGCTGGGGCGACTGGACCGCATCGTCAAACTGGAAGAAAAACGCATCTCGCTGCCGATGCTCGAGCAGGCCTTGGCAGCCCATGACTGGGTCGCCGAAGCGCGGCTCGGTGTGGTCCAGGAAAACCGCGCTTCGCTCGGTGCGCTGCTGGTGCTCAGCGAATCGGGCCTGTTCGCCCTGCGCGAGCACGGCCGCCGTGGCCTGACCGAGACCCTGCGCAAACATTTGAGCCAGCATTGCGAAGCCCTCGCCCTGCCCCGACGCTGGCGCCTGCTGCGGCAGATGCCATTGAACAGCCAGGGCAAACTGGCGCAAGCCGACGTCGAAGCATTGCTGCTGGCCGCGCGACCCAAAGCCCCCGAAGTGCTGGAGCAAAGCGCAAGCGACGGCGAGTGGAGCCTGCAACTCAGCGTGCCGCCGGACCTGGCCTACTTCAGCGGGCACTTTCCCAAGGCGCCGGTGTTGCCCGGGGTGGTGCAGGTGGAGTGGGCGCTGAATCTGGGTCGGCAGTTGCTGAAGCTGGACGGCGCGTTTGCCGGAATGGAAGTGCTGAAATTCCAGCAACTGGTGCGCCCGGGTGACGAAATCCAGCTGCATCTGCGTTTCGATGCCGAGCGCGGCAAGTTGTATTTCGCTTATCGCAATGACACGGCGACCTGTTCCAGCGGACGCATTCTCCTGGGGCCTGCCCATGCATAACCCCTGCGCCGTAATCCCGGTGTACAACCACGAAACCGCGATCACCACCGTGGTCGATGCCCTGCTCGCACAAGGTCTGCCGTGCATTCTGGTGGACGATGCCAGCGAGCCGTCCTGCGCGCGGGTGCTCGACGCCCTGGCCGCGCGCGACAGGGTTTTCCTGGTGCGCCTGACGGCCAATCAGGGCAAGGGCGGCGCGGTGATGACCGGTCTGCGTGAAGCCTCGCGTCTGGGTTACAGCCATGCCTTGCAGGTCGATGCCGACGGCCAGCACGATTTGCACGACGTCGCGCGCTTCGTCGGCGAATCCCGCGCCCATCCCGAGGCGATGATCTGTGGCTATCCGCTGTTCGACGAGAGCGTGCCGAAAGGGCGTTTGTACGCACGCTACCTGACCCACGTGATGGTCTGGATCAACACCCTGTCGTTGCAGATTCGCGATTCGATGTGCGGCTTCCGTGTTTATCCGCTGGCGCCGACTCTGGCCGTGATCGACTCGGCGAAGGTCGGCAAGCGCATGGATTTCGACTCGGACATTCTTGTGCGGCTGGCCTGGCGCAATCAGCCGATGCGCTGGCTGCAGACCAGCGTGCATTACCCGCTGGACGGCGTGTCGCACTTCCGCCTGTTCCACGACAACGCGCTGATTTCCAGCATGCACACGCGGCTGTTCTTCGGCATGTTGCTGCGTTGGCCGGTGATCCTCTGGCGGCGGTGGAAACCATGAGCGAAGAAGTCGACAAGAAGCACTGGGCCGACCGCGAAGAGCGCGGAAGTTTCCTGCTGATGAAATTCACCGCGTTCGCCGCCAAAGTCCTCGGCCGGCGCCTGCTCAGCCCGTTGCTGTACGGCATCGTCCTGTATTTTTTCCTCTTCGGCCGCGTCGCCCGGCGCAGTGCCTGGCAGTACCAGCAGCGGCTGGCTGAGTGGAGCCGGCGCGACGACCTGCGCCCGAGCCACTGGCGGGTGTTTGGCCAGTTCATGACCTTTGCCGATTCGCTGCTCGACAAGCTCGACGTGTGGAACGGCAAGCTGAGCATCGAGCAGATCGAAATCATCGACCCGGCGCTGCTGCGCAAGCAGTTGCGCGGCAGTCGCGGGCAACTGCTGGTCGGCGCGCATCTGGGCAATCTCGAAGTGTGCCGGGCGCTGGCGGAGATCGGCGAAAAGGTCACCATGAACGTGCTGGTGCACACCAAGCACGCCGAGCAATTCAATCGCCTGCTCGGCGAGGCCGGGGCGACCAATCTGCGCCTGATTCAGGTCAGCGAACTCGACCCGGTGATCATGCTGCAACTGCACGAACGGCTGGAACGCGGCGAGTGGCTGGCGATTGCCGGTGACCGCGTGCCGCTGCACGGCGGGCGCAGCGTGACGGTGGACTTTCTCGGCCATCCGGCGCCATTTCCGCAAGGCCCGTGGTTACTGGCCGGCCTGCTCAAGTGCCCGGTCAATCTGCTGATGTGCCTCAAGCAACCCGACGGCCACTATCGCCTGACTCTCGAACCGTTCGCCGACGCGGTGGTGTGGACACGCCGCGAGCGCGAGCAGGTCATTCATCAGTGGGCCACTCGCTACGCGCAGCGCCTGAGTCACTATTGCCTCGAAGCCCCGCAGCAATGGTTCAACTTTTACCCTTTCTGGAAGACCGATGACGACGCCAACCCATGAGCCGGTAACCTTCGGCGAACGCCCTTTGCGCATCGAAGACGTGCTGGCCCTGGCCAACCGTCAGGCGCCCGTGGAATTGCAGGCTGACGCCGACTATCGCGAGCGCATCGCCAAGGGCGCGCGGTTTCTCGATTCGCTGCTGGACAAGGAAGGTGTGATCTACGGCGTCACCACCGGTTACGGCGATTCCTGCGTGGTCGCGGTGCCGCTGCATCACGTCGAGGCGCTGCCGCGTCATCTCTACACCTTTCATGGTTGCGGCCTGGGCAAACTGCTCGACGCGCAGGCGACCCGCGCGGTGCTGGCGGCGCGCTTGCAGTCGTTGTGTCACGGCGTTTCCGGGGTGCGCGTCGAACTGCTCGAGCGTCTGCACGCGTTTCTCGAATACGACATCCTGCCGCTGATTCCCGAAGAAGGTTCGGTGGGTGCCAGCGGCGATCTGACGCCGCTGTCCTATGTCGCCGCAACCCTGTCCGGCGAGCGCGAAGTGCTGTTCCGTGGCGAACGTCGTCAGGCTGCCGACGTGCATCGCGAGCTCGGCTGGACGCCGCTGGTGCTGCGCCCGAAAGAGGCGCTGGCGCTGATGAACGGCACAGCGGTGATGACCGGCCTCGCCTGTCTCGCTTTCGCCCGCGCCGATTACCTGCTGCAACTGGCCACGCGCATCACCGCGCTCAATGTCGTCGCGCTGCAAGGCAACCCGGAGCACTTCGACGAACGCCTGTTCGCCGCCAAACCGCACCCGGGGCAGATGCAGGTCGCCGCGTGGCTGCGCAAGGATCTGGCGATCGA
Source organism: Pseudomonas sp. S2_A05 (assembly GCF_054668485.1). Taxonomy (NCBI): domain Bacteria; kingdom Pseudomonadati; phylum Pseudomonadota; class Gammaproteobacteria; order Pseudomonadales; family Pseudomonadaceae; genus Pseudomonas; species Pseudomonas sp. S2_A05. Next base: position 5,219,132 of record NZ_CP162775.1, on the reverse strand, counting down.
CGCGCCGACCGCGCCACTGCATCGTCTGCAGGATCGTTATTCGCTGCGTTGCGCGCCGCATGTGCTCGGCGTGCTGGCCGACAGCCTGAACTGGCTGCGCGGCTTCATCGAAACCGAGCTGAACAGCGCCAACGACAACCCGATCATCGATGCCGAAGCCGAGCGCGTTCTGCATGGCGGGCACTTCTACGGCGGGCACATTGCCTTTGCCATGGACAGCCTGAAAAACCTCGTGGCCAACGTCGCCGATCTGCTCGATCGGCAATTGGCGTTGCTGGTCGACGAGCGCTACAACCACGGCTTGCCGAGCAACCTCTCCGGCGCCCCCGCCGATCGGGCCATGATCAATCACGGCTTCAAAGCCGTGCAGATCGGCACCAGCGCCTGGACCGCCGAAGCACTGAAAAACACCATGCCGGCCAGCGTGTTCTCGCGCTCCACCGAGTGCCACAACCAGGACAAGGTGAGCATGGGCACCATCGCCGCCCGTGATGCGATTCGCGTGCTGGAGCTGACCGAACAGGTCGCCGCCGCCACGCTGCTCGCCGCCAATCAGGGCGTGTGGCTGCGCGCTCAAGCCGCCGATGCGCGCCCGCTGCCGCCGGCACTGGCAGCGATGCACGAAGAGCTGGGCAAGGACTTCCCGCCGGTCATCGAAGACCGCGCCCTGGAAGGCGAACTGCGCCTGTGCCTGCAACGCATCGCCGCGCAACACTGGAGGCTGCATGCGTAGTGCCGGAGTGCTTCACGCCGATACCGAGATTCTGGTGCCGTTTTTCGACGTCGACACCATGCACGTGGTCTGGCACGGCCATTACGTCAAATATCTCGAAGTGGCACGCTGTGCGCTGCTGGACAAGATCGGCCATAACTACACGCACATGGTCGACTCGGGTTACGCCTGGCCGATCATCGACCTGCAACTTCGCTACGTGCGCGGCGCGGTGTTCGGCCAGCGGCTGAACGTGCGCGCCAGTCTGGTCGAGTGGGAAAACCGTCTGAAGATCAATTACCTGATCACCGACCTGCAGACCGGCGAACGCCTGACCCGCGCCAGCTCCGTGCAGGTCGCCGTCGAAGTCAGCAGCCGCGAGATGCAACTGGCTTCACCCAAAGTCTTCACCGATGCCGTGGAAAGGATGCTGCGATGAATGTGTTTTATAGAAGCCTCGGCGCGTTGACGCTGCTGGCCGTGTCGTCATGGGCCAATGCCTTCGAACTGCAACAACTGAGTGAACAACTGGCGAAACCGGATGTTATCCACGGCCAGTTCATCCAGGAAAAACACCTGCGCGCCCTGCCGCAGCCGCTGATCAGCAAGGGCAGCTTCGTCCTCGCTAAAAATCATGGCCTGCTGTGGCTGTTGAAAACTCCGCTGCAACAGGATTACCGCATCACCGCCAATGGCATCGCCCGCCGTGACACCAACGGCTGGCAACTGCTGCCGAACAAGAGCGCCGGCGCCGAGCAGAACCGTTTGTTCCTCGCCGTACTGCAAGGTGACAGCAGCGGTTTGCAGCGGGATTTCGAACTGGCCCTGAGCGGCACGGCGCAGCAGTGGCAACTGACCCTGACGCCGCGTTCGGTGCTGCTCAAGCAAGTGTTCAAGCAGATCAATATCGACGGCGGCGCCCTTGTGCAAACCATCGAGCTGCTGGAAACCCAGGGCGACAGCACCCTGCTGCGCATGCAGGACAGCACGGCCGAGCAACCCTTGAGCGAAGCGGAGCAACATGACTTTGCCGAGTGAACGCAAGCTGCCCTGGCTGTTTCTGAGCCTGCTGCTGGCCGTCGTCGCGCTGGCTGCCTGGCAGTGGCGCGACGGTGCGCCGCTGTCGGCCAATCTCATGGAGCTGGTGCCCGGGACCGATCCCGACGCGCTGGAATTGCGCGCCGAACAGCGCATGCAGGAGCCGCTCAACCGCGAAATGCTGGTGCTGGTCGGCCACGCCGATCGCCAGCAAGCGCTGACCATGGCTCAACAACTGGGCGAACAATGGCAGGCCAGCGGTCTGTTCGAAACCGTGCAGTGGAACCTGCAAGCCGACTTGCCGGCGCTGCGCAAGCAATTGCTGCAAGGACGCCTTGCGATGCTCTCGGCGGATGATCGGCAGCTACTCAGCAAGCACCCCGACGCGTTCATCCAGCAGCGGGTGCAGGCGCTGTTCGATCCGTTCAGCGGCTTTACCCTGGTGCCGAGCCAGGACGACTGGCTGGGCCTGACCGGGCGCATCCAGAACAGCCAGCCGAAACATGGCGCAGTGCAACTGGACATTGGGAGCGGCGCACTGGTCGCCGATGCCGACGGCAAGAGCTGGGTGATGCTGCGTGCGCGCACCACCGGTAACGCCTTCGATATGAATCTGCCGCTGCAAGTGGCAGAGCTGCTCCAGCACAGCCGCGAACAGGCGGCGAAAGGCGACGTGCAGTTGCTCGCCGCCAGTGGCCTGCTCTACGCCGCCAACGGCCAGCAACAAGCCACCCGCGAAATGACCTGGGTCGGCGGTGGTGCGGCGGTCGGCATTCTGCTGTTGCTGCTGTTGGCGTTTCGCCGCTGGGGCGTGCTGCTGGCATTTGTTCCGGTGCTGGTCGGCATGCTGTTCGGCGCGGTGGCCTGCGTGGCGCTGTTCGGCCACATGCATGTGATGACGCTGGTGCTCGGTTCGAGTCTGATCGGCGTCGCCGTCGATTACCCGCTGCACTATCTGTCCAAGAGCTGGAGCCTCAAGCCGTGGCGCAGCTGGCCGGCCCTGCGCCTGACCTTGCCGGGGCTGACCCTGAGCCTGATCACCAGCGTTATCGGCTACCTAGCGCTGGCCTGGACACCGTTCCCGGCGCTGACGCAGATCGCCGTGTTCTCCGCCGCCGGCTTGCTCGGTGCCTATCTGTCGGCGGTCTGCCTGCTGCCGGCGCTGCTGAAAAATGTCCAACTGCGCCCGGCGCAATGGCCGCTGCGTCTGGCCGAGCGCCTGATTCATCTGCGCGAGGCGCTGCTCGGTTGCATGCGCACGCCCGCGCTGCTGGCCCTGCTGATCGCCTTCTGCATCGGCGGCTTGATGCAGTTGCAGAGCAAGAACGACATCCGCCAATGGGTCGGCGCGCCGCAGCATCTGACCGACGAAGCGCAGACCATCGCGCGCATCACCGGGTATCAACCGACCAGCCAGTTCTTCCTGATCCGCGCTGCCAATCAGGAGCAATTGCTCGAGCGCCGGGCAGCGCTGAGCGAACGGCTGCAGCAGCTGGTCAACCTCGACAAACTGCAAGGCTATCTGGCCCTTGATCAACTGGTCAGTGCGCCGAGCCAGCAACAGCAAGTGCGCGAATCACTGAACAAGCTGCCGTCGTTCTGGCAACCGCTGCTCGATCTCGGCGTGCCGGCGGCTGCGTTGCAAAATGAATTGCAGCAGTTGCAGACCCTGCCCGCCGAAGACATCGACGCCGCGCTGGCCGGCCCGCTCGGTGAGCCGTATCGGACACTGTGGCTTGGACCGACTGAAGACGGCGTCGCAGCGATGACCAGTTTGCAGGGCTTGAACAATCCGTCGTTGTTGCGCGTGCAGGCGCTCGATTTGCCGGGAGTGGTGCTGGTCGATCGCCTCGGTGATCTGAACAAGGTGTTCGCCGCCACGCAGATCAGCGCCGCCGAACTGAAACTGGCCTCCTGCGTGTTGATCGTGCTGGTGCTGATGCTGCCGTTCGGCCTGACCGGCGCCCTGCGTATCGTCGCCCTGCCGCTGCTGGCGGCGCTGTGCAGTCTGGCCAGCCTTGGCTGGCTCGGTCAGCCACTGACCCTGTTCAGCCTGTTCGGCCTGTTGCTGGTGACGGCGATCAGCGTCGATTACGCAATCCTCATGCGCGAACAGGTGGGCGGCGCGGCGGTGAGCCTGCTCGGCACCTTGCTCGCCGCCGTCACCACGTGGCTATCGTTCGGCCTGCTGGCGGTGTCCAGCACCCCGGCGGTGAGCAATTTCGGCCTGTCGGTGAGCCTCGGCCTGGCGTTCAGCTTCATGCTCGCGCCGTGGGCCGGGCGCCATGAACCGGTTGCGGAGCCAGCGGCATGATGGTCTTCGGCTTCTGGTTGCTGGCCTTGGCGCTGTTTGCCCTGGCGACTCGTGTCGGCCGTCACTTCGGCCTGATTCCGATCGTCAGCCAGTTACTGCTGGCGAGCTTCGGTTTGCCGTTGCTGATGTATTTCTGGATCGAGCCGGGCTGGCAGCTCAGCGGCGCACAACTGATCGCCCCTGACTGGCTGAAAGATCTCTACAGCCTGAGCTTCGCCTTGCTGCTCGGGCACATCCTCAGCGATGTCATCGATCTGCGTCTGGATCGCCAGAGCGTAAAAATCGCTGTGCCGAGTTTCGCTGTGCCGTTCGCTTGCGGGCTGGCGGTCGCGTATTGGTTGCTGCCGTCGCAGCCGTGGCTCAGCGCATTGGCCATCGGACTGGTCTTCGCCATTACCGCGATCCCGGTGTTGTACCTGTACCTGCGTCATATCGATTACCCGCCCGCTGCCACGCGGCGGCTGGTGCAGACCGCGATCCTTATCGATCTGACTTGCTGGACGCTGTTCGGCCTAGCCCAAGGCAGCCTGCACCTGAGCAGCCTGTTGCTGCCTGTGGCCATGGCCGGCGTGCCGCTGCTTTTGCACCTGCTGCGCGCGCGTCGCCCGCTGACCTACAGCCTCGGCTTCTTCGCGTTGCTGGTCATGGCCGAGCATTACAAACTCAACGCGCTGATTTTCGGCATCGGCTACCTGCTGTGCATGGCGCTGTTGAAAGTGCCGTTGGTGCTGCCGTTGCCGGCGCGCTGGATGAGCCGTTTGCAGACATGGATCGCGATCCCGCTGATCCTCACGTTCGGCATCGTTCAGATCGACGTGCATAGCGCCCTCGCCAGCCTCGACGCCGGGCAGTGGGCGGCGCTGCTGCTGTTGCCGATTGCCAGTAAACTGCTCGGCAACTGGCTCGGCCTCGGTTGGGCGGGCGCCTCGTTCGCGGGTGCCAGCCGCTGGCGCGAAAGCGTGCTGCTGAACATTCGCGGCCTGAGCGAAATCGTCTTTCTCAATCTGTTGTTGCAGCAACAGCTCATCACCCCGGCGCTGTATTTCGCGCTGATGCTGATGGGCCTGATCGCGACGCTGCTGCCGGCCCTGATCGGCCTGCATCGCGCGCCCCTGAATCTGAACAGTCCTCTGCCCCGGAGCTCACGTGCCAATCGTTGAAATGGAATCCCGTCAGGTCGTGATCATCGGTGCCGGCCCGTCCGGTGCTATCGCCGCTGCCCTGCTCAAGCGCAAGGGCCACGATGTGCTGGTGCTCGAGCGCCAGCACTTCCCACGCTTCTCCATCGGCGAAAGCCTGCTCAGCCACTGCCTGGACTTCGTTGAAGAAGCCGGCATGCTCGACGCCGTCAACGCCGCCGGGTTCCAGCGCAAGACCGGCGCGGCGTTTGCCTGGGGCGAGCGCTACAGCGCTTTCGATTTTGGCGACACTTTCACCGCCGGCAAGCCGACCACGTTCCAGGTGCAGCGCGCCGATTTCGACAAGTTGCTGGCCGATCAAGCAGCATTGCAAGGTGCGGAAATCCGTTATGGCGATGCGATTGTCAGCGTCGATTTCGATCAGGCGAAACCACAACTCGATGTGCGCCGCGAAGATGGCAGCGAGTACCGCGTCGAAGCCGATTTCGTCCTGGACGCCAGCGGCTACGGCCGCGTGCTGTCGCGCTTGCTCGACCTCGAAGCACCTTCGAATTTCCCGGTGCGTCAGGCCGTGTTCACCCATGTCGAAGATCACATCGACAATCCGGCGTTCGACCGCGAAAAGATCCTCGTCACCACCCATCCCGAGCATCGCGATGTGTGGTTCTGGACCATCCCGTTCAGCAACGGCCGCTGCTCGGTGGGCGTGGTCGCGGCTGAAGAACATTTCCGGGGCCGCGACAGCGACCTCGATGCCTGCCTGCGCAGCTTCATCGCCGAGACGCCAAGCCTCGCCGGGGTTCTAAACAACGCGGTCTGGGACACCCCGGCGCGCACCCTCGGCGGCTATGCGGCCAACGTGAAAACCCTGCACGGCCCGGGCTTTGCGCTGCTGGGCAACGCCGCAGAATTCCTTGACCCGGTATTCTCCTCCGGCGTGACCATCGCCATGCGTTCGGCGAGCATGGCCGCCGGTGTGCTGCATCGTCAGTTGCAGGGGGAAGCGGTCGACTGGCAACGTGAATTTGCCGAACCGTTGAAACGCGGCGTCGATACCTTCCGTTGCTACGTCGAAGGCTGGTACGCCGGCACCTTCCAGGACGTGATTTTCTATGAGGACAGCCAAGCGGAAATTCGCCGGATGATCTGCTCGATCCTCGCCGGTTACGCCTGGGACGAGCGCAACCCGTTCGTCAGTGAAGCGCGGCGCCGGCTGAAGATGATTTCCCAACTCTGCGCGCAGGACGCCTCATGAATTACTTGAGCGACAGTTACGTCGAGGAAACCCGCTTCGGTCTCTGGTTCTTGCGCAGCCACACCTGGCAGCACCATGTGCTGCGCGTGGCGATCAACGATTTGCGTGGATTATTCAGTGAGCCGCTGCCGGAACACCCGGTGCTGCTCGACGCCGGTTGCGGTCAGGGCAAGTCCTTCGGCCACCTGCGTCAGACCTTCGCCCCGCAGCGACTGATCGGCGTCGACGCCGACCCGCACAGTTTGCAACTCAGCGCCGAAGAGGCCACCCGCCTGGGCATGCCAGTCGAGTTGATCGGCAGCGATTGCGCCACGCTCAACGTCGCCGATGCCAGCGTCGACCTGCTGTTCTGCCACCAGACCTTCCATCATCTGGTCGAGCAGGAAAAGGCCTTGGCCGAGTTCTATCGCGTGCTCAAGCCAGGCGGCTATCTGCTGTTCGCCGAATCCACCGAGGCTTACATTGATACCTGGGTGATTCGCTGGCTGTTCCGCCATCCGATGCATGTGCAGAAGAGCGCCGCCGGCTACCTGCAGATGATCCGCGAGCAGGGCTTCGAGTTTGCCGAGCGCAATGTGTCCTACCCGTATCTGTGGTGGAGCCGGTCGAAGGATTTTGGTTTGCTGGAGCGGTTGGGGTTGAGCAAACCCAAGCCATTCGGTGAGCGCGAAGAGACGCTGGTGAATGTCGTCGCGCGCAAGCCATTGCAGGAATCTGTCTGATGTACGGCTATCGATCTGAACACCTGAAACCCTGTGGGAGCGAGCCTGCTCGCGAAAGCGGTGTATCAGTCAGCCAAAGTGGCGAATGTCAGATTGCATTCGCGAGCAGGCTCGCTCCCACAGGGTTTGCTGCATGGCTGGTGATCGTTTTGTCAGCCCTGCTGCTCAGCGCCTGCGCCAGCCAGCCACCGCTACCAGCGGCCAACCCGACGCTGCCTCTGCCGCTGCAACTGCACATTGAGCGCGAGCAAGCCGGGCAGCGTCAGGACTGGCTGCTGGTGATCCAGCGCGAAGGCGCCGGCACGCGTTGGTCGATGATGGATCCGCTGGGCATTCCCCAAGCCCGTCAGCAACTGATCGACAGGCACTGGCAGGCCGATGGTCTGCTGCCACCGAACCCGGAAGCGCGGGAGTTGTTCGCCGCATTGCTGTTCGCCCTGACGCCTCCTGCCGAACTGCTGCGCAATTATCCCGACGCCCGGCAACAGGCCGATCAGCGTTCACTGCCGGCGCGCTGGAACGTCCGCTATTCACAACCGTTGAGCTTCCAATTGAATCTGCCCCAAGGCCCGCACTATCGCGTTTCCCAGTTAGGTGAATCGACGCCATGACCGCTTACCTGAATGCCCTCGGCGTGATCTGCGCCCTGGGCCGCGACAAGTCTGAAGTCGCGCGCAATCTGTTTGCCGGCGACTGTTCGGGGATGCGCCGCGAGTCCGGCTGGGTCGCCGAACGTGAACTGCCTGTGGCTGGCGTACACGGTGAATTGGCGGCGATCCCTGCGGACCTGGTCGAGCACAGCAGTCGCAACAATCAGCTGTTGCTGGAAGCCGCGCTGCAGATCCGGGACGACATCGATCGTGCGATCCAGACCTTTGGCCGCGAGCGCATAGGCGTGGTGCTCGGCACCAGCACCTCAGGCATCGACGAGGCCAGCCGGGGTCTGGCGCATTACATCCGCGAACAGCAATTTCCCCACGAGTACGACTATCGCCAGCAGGAACTCGGCGCCCCGGCGAATTTTCTCGCCGAATGGCTGCAACTGAGCGGCCCGGCCTACGTGATTTCCACCGCCTGTACCTCCAGCGCCCGCGCGCTGATGAGCGCTCAGCGCCTGCTCGATCTGGGCCTGTGCGACGCGGTGCTGTGCGGCGGCGTCGACAGTCTGTGCAAGCTCACGCTGAACGGTTTCTCATCGCTGGAAGCCGTTTCAGATGAGCGCTGCAATCCGTTCTCCGCCAACCGCAACGGCATCAATATTGGCGAAGCAGCGGTGCTGTTCGTGATGAGCAAACAGCGCGGCGAAGGCCCGGGAATCGCCCTGCTGGGTGCGGGCGCCAGCTCGGATGCGCACCATATCTCCGCGCCGGAGCCGAGCGGTCGCGGCGCCCTGCAAGCCATGCAGAAAGCCCTTGGTCGCGCGCATCTGCAAGCCGGGCAAATCAACTACCTGAACCTGCACGGCACCGCCACCCAGCACAACGACGCGATGGAAAGTCTGGCGGTCGCGGCGCTGTTTCCCCAAGGCGTCGCCTGCTCGTCAACCAAGCCGCTGACCGGCCACACCCTCGGCGCGGCTGGCGCGCTGGAAGCGGCGTTCTGCTGGCTGAGCCTGAGTGCCGACAACCCTGAGCAGGCGTTACCGCCGCATATCTGGGACGGCCAGGCCGATCCCGCGCTGCCGCCGCTCAAGTGGGTGACCGCGAGCGAACGCCTGACGTCCATTGCACCGCGCTACCTGATGAGCAACTCGTTTGCCTTCGGCGGCAACAACGTCAGCCTGATTATCGGAGACGCCCCATGAGCCACTGGCCGCTCGCCGAACTGCTGCCGCATGCCGGCGACATGATTCTGATCGACGCCATCGAGCGCTTCGATGACGAGCAGATTTTCACTCGCCTCACGGTCAAGCCCGACGGCCTGTTCAACCTGCCCGACGGCAGCCTGCCGGCGTGGGTCGGCGTTGAGCTGATGGCGCAGAGCGTCGCCGCTTTCGCCGGTTGCCACGCCCGGCAAAAAGGCAATCCGCCGGAGCTGGGCTTTCTCCTCGGCACGCGCAAATTCGAGTGCAACGTCGAAGCCTTCGCGCCTGGCAGCGTGCTGACCATCCACGGCCTGCGCTCACTGGAAGACGACAACGGCATGGGCGTATTCGAATGTCACATCCACGGTGACGGCATTCATGCCAGCGCCCGGCTGAACGTGTTCCGTCCGCCGCATGCCAACCAATATCTGCAACAGACAAAGGAGTCGCACGATGACTGAATTCGTACTGGTCACCGGCTCCAGCCGTGGCATCGGCCGCGCCATTGCCTTGCGTCTGGCGCAAGCCGGGCACGACATCGTCCTGCATTGCCGCAGCGGCATGACCGAAGCCCAAGCGGTGCAGGCCGAAATCGAAGCGCTGGGCCGCAGCGCACGCATCCTGCAATTCGACGTCGCCGACCGCGAATCCTGCAGAAGCATTCTCGAAGCCGACGTTGAAAACCATGGCGCCTATTACGGCGTGGTGCTCAACGCCGGGCTGACCCGCGACGGCGCGTTTCCGGCGCTGAGCGATGACGATTGGGACGTGGTCCTGCGCACCAACCTCGACGGTTTCTACAACGTTCTGCACCCGGTGATGATGCCGATGATCCGTCGTCGCGCCGCCGGGCGCATCGTCTGCATCACCTCGGTGTCGGGCCTGATCGGCAACCGTGGCCAAGTCAATTACAGCGCCTCGAAGGCCGGCGTGATCGGTGCGGCAAAGGCATTGGCGATCGAGCTGGGCAAGCGCAAAATCACCGTTAACTGCGTCGCCCCTGGCCTGATCGACACGGCCATGCTCGACGAAAACGTGCCGGTGGAGGAACTGATGAAAATGATCCCCGCGCAACGCATGGGCACCCCTGAAGAAGTGGCCTCTGCGGTGAATTTCCTGATGTCGGCGGAAGCCTCGTACATCACCCGTCAGGTCCTGGCGGTCAACGGAGGCCTGTGCTGATGAAGCGCGTCGTCGTCACCGGCATGGCCGGCATCACCTCGCTGGGCAGCGACTGGCCGACCATTGCCGGCAATTTCGCGGCCAATCGCAGCGGCATTCGCCGCATGGACGAGTGGGATCGCTTCACTGAACTCAACACACGTCTGGCCGGACCTATCGATGATTTTCTCGTACCGTCGCACTGGACCCGCAAGCAGTTGCGCAGCATGGGCCGGGTTTCGCGACTGGCGGTCGGCGCAGCGGAAAAAGCCTTGGCTGACGCTGGCCTGCTCGGTGACGAATCGATCAAGGACGGGCGCATGGGCGTCGCTTGTGGTTCATCTACCGGTAGCACTGACGAGATCAAAGCCTTCGGCAACATGCTGCTCAACTCGGTGGCCGAGGGGCTCAACGCCAACTCCTACGTGCGGATGATGCCGCACACCACCGCCGCCAATATCAGCATTTTCTTCGGCCTCACCGGCCGCCTGATCCCGACCTCCAGCGCCTGCACCAGCGGCAGCCAGGGCATCGGCTACGCCTACGAAGCAATCAAGTTCGGCCGCCTGCCGTTGATGCTCGCCGGCGGTGCCGAAGAGCTGTGCCCGACTGAAGCCATGGTGTTTGACGCGCTGTACGCCACCAGCCTGAAAAACGATGCACCACAGACCAGCCCACGCCCGTACGACAAGGGCCGCGACGGTCTGGTGATTGGTGAAGGTGGCGGCATGCTGGTGCTTGAAGAGCTGGAACACGCCCTCGCCCGTGGCGCGCACATTCACGCGGAAATCGTCGGTTTCGGCAGCAACGCCGACGGCCAGCACACGACCCGCCCGGAACAGGTCACCATGCGCCGCGCCATGGAGCTGGCCTTGGAAGATGCCGGCCTCAGTCCGGACGCCATTGGCTATGTGAACGGCCACGGCACCGCGACCGAACAGGGCGACATCGCCGAAACGTTGGCCACCAGCGGCTTGTTCGGCGAACACATGCCGATCAGCTCGCAAAAGAGCTTTCTCGGCCACACCCTCGGTGCCTGCGGTGCGCTGGAGTCATGGTTCAGCATCGAGATGCTCAACAGCGACCGTTACGTGCACACCTTCAACCTCGACGAGGTCGACCCGCACTGCGGCAAGCTCGATTACCTGCGCGGCGAGTTTCGTCAGATGCACCACGATTACGTGATGAACAACAACTTCGCTTTCGGTGGCGTCAACACTTCGTTGATCTTCCGCCGCTGGGCATAACCGAATCAATCCAGGTCAAGGAGACCTACATGCACTTCAAGAAATTCGCCGCCGTTACCCTGCTGCTCTGCGCCCTGCCAGCGGTCAGCCAGGCCCGCGACACGGCGGTCTACCTGCCATTCGACAAAGCCGTCGCCGAAGCCACCCGCTCCGGCAAGATCGATGGCAGCGTGAAATTCTATCTGGCCGGCAACACCCCGGCCGGTAAAGTCACCGTGGTCAGCGCCGACGCCGTGACCAACAAGAAAACCAACGCCTTCAACAAGTCCGACGAAGTCGCCTGCGAATGGGTTGCCCAATCGGCAATCATCAGCCTGCACCAGGCCGCGAAAAACGCCGGCGCCAACGCCGTGACCAACATCGTCAGCTTCTACAAGCGCAACGAGCGCAAGGACGCGCAAACCTACGAATGCCACGCCGGCGCGATCATGGCGGGCGTTGCGCTGAAGGGTGATCTGGCGAAGGTTCAGTAAACGCCAGAAATGACAAAGGGCGCCGTTTGGCGCCCTTTTTATTTGCAGTGATTCAGCAGCATCTACACTCGCTGATGCAGGTCGCAGCACCGTCACCTGCCCTCGCAGTCTCTTTCACCGTCAAAGGAGATGACCATGCAAGTGAAAGCCCTGATGGCCGCTGCGCTTATCGCCCTGCTGCCAAGTGCCAGCCATGCCACCAACCTCATGTACATGCCTTTCGAAACCGTGCTGTCGGACGCCATTCGCGCCGGTCGGCTGGATGGCAGTGTGAAGTTCTACCTGATCGGCAACGGGCCGCAGGGCACTCAGCAGTTGCTGGCCAAGGGGTGGTCAGTGATTTGAAAACCAACGGCTTCAACAAGAGCGATCAGGCTTCGTGTGAATGGGTGTTGCAGTCGAATCTGATCAAATTGCAGGCTGATGCCAAGCGGGTCGGGGCGAATGCGGTGGTCAATATCGTCAGCTACTACGACCAGCGTGTACGCAAGGATTTGAATACCTACGAGTGCCGGGCAGGAGTTTTTGTTACCCGGGTGGCTTTGAAGGGGGATTTGGTGCGGTTGCCCTGAAATCTGTGATGTTTGGGCCGACGCCTTCGCGAGCAGGCTCGCTCCCACCTTGGAATGCGTTTCCCTGTGGGAGCGAGCCTGCTCGCGAAAGCGCCAGCCGCCTTCACACCGTCAGCGGTTCAACCTTGCGCGTAAGCAGTTCGACAAACGCCTTGGCCATCGGCGATTTCTGATCTTTGCGCTGCACCAGCCACACCGCCGAAATCGCTTCGGGATCGAGCAGCGGGCGGTAGACCACGCCGTCGATGCGCATGCGTTGGTAGGACGCTGGCAGCACCGATACACCCAAGCCCGCCGCCACCAGACCAATAATGGTCATCGCCTCACCAGCCTCTTGAGCGAAGTGCGGGCTGAAGCCGGCGTCACGGGCCAGGTTTAGCAGTTGCGCATAGAGCCCGCTGCCATAGCTGCGCGGGAAAAATACGAACGGTTCCAGCGCCAGCGCCGAGAGAAACAGGCCTTCATCGCTACTTTGGGCCAGTGGATGCTTGGAACTGAGCACCGCCACCAATGGCTCGCGCATCAACTCCACAACACTCAGTGAATCTGGCAATCCCAGCGGGCGCATGATGCCGACTTCGATCGACTCGTCCACCAGAGCGTCGGCGACCATGGTGCTGCTCATTTCGCGCAAATTCAGATGCACCGCCGGAAAGCGCTGACGAAAGGAAAAAATCGCCTGCGGAATGGTCGAGTTGAACGGCGCCGACGAGGTGAAACCAATCTTCAACTCACCCAGCTCACCAAGTTGCGCACGCCGGGCAACATCCGCGGCCTTGTCGACCTGCGCCAGCACCAGCCGCGCCTCCTGCAGAAACAGCCTGCCCGCCTCGCTCAATTCGACCCGACGATTGGTGCGCTCGAACAAGCGCGCGCCGAGCTGTTGCTCCAGCGCCTGAATCTGCTGGCTCAGCGGTGGCTGGGAGATGCCCAGCACCTGTGCGGCGCGGCCAAAATGCAGTTCTTCGGCGACGGCGATGAAGTAACGCAGATGACGCAATTCCATAGAATTTCCATTAGGTCGCAAAAGCTATCAAACAGGTCGAACAATATATTGGATAGAAACATTAGCCAGCTATATGATTTTTTCATTGCCTGCCCGGCTGTGCTTTCCGAGGTCTGAAGTGAAAACTGCTGTCGCGCCCCTTGCCCACGAAATCCCGCCCGCAGCCGACGACGATGCCCTCGCCGAGCTGCAGGAGATCTACATCGAAAAAGGCACGCCGGCGTTCATGCGCACGGTGCTGGCGCTTTTCTGTGGCGGCTTTGCGACGTTCGCGCTGCTCTATTGCGTGCAACCGATGATGCCGCTGCTGTCCCACGAATACGGGATCAACGCGGCGCAGAGCAGTCTGATCCTCTCGGTGGCAACCGGCATGTTGGCCTTCGGCCTGCTGATCACCGGGCCGATCTCCGACCGCATCGGCCGTAAACCGGTGATGGTCGCGGCATTGTTCGCTGCCGCGCTATGCACCATCGCCAGTTCGATGATGCCGAGCTGGCACGGAGTGCTGATCATGCGCGCATTGATCGGCCTGTCATTGAGCGGTCTGGCAGCGGTGGCGATGACCTATCTGAGCGAAGAAATCCATCCTCAACACATCGGCCTGGCGATGGGTTTATACATCGGCGGCAACGCGATCGGCGGGATGAGCGGACGCTTGATAACTGGCGTGCTGATCGACTTCGTCAGCTGGCACACGGCGATGCTGGTGATCGGCGGTCTGGCGCTGGTCGCGGCGGCGGTGTTCTGGAAGATCCTCCCGGAGTCGCGCAACTTCCGCGCCCGCTCACTGCACCCGCGCAGCCTGCTCGACGGCTTCACCATGCACTTTCGCGACGCCGGCCTGCCGCTGCTGTTTCTTGAAGCGTTCGTGCTGATGGGCGCGTTTGTCACGCTGTTCAACTACATCGGCTACCGCTTGCTGGCTGCGCCGTACAACCTCGATCAGGTATTTGTCGGATTGCTCTCGGTGGTCTACCTGTCGGGGATCTACAGCTCGGCGAAGATCGGTTCGCTGGCGGACAAACTGGGGCGGCGCAAAGTGCTCTGGGCGACGATTGCGCTGATGTTCGCCGGGCTCGCGCTGACGATGTTCACGCCGCTGTTGCTGGTCATCATCGGCATGCTGGTGTTCACCTTCGGCTTCTTCGCTGCGCACTCGGTGGCGAGCAGCTGGATCGGCCGGCGCGCGTTGACCGCCAAGGGTCAGGCGTCGTCGCTGTATCTGTTCAGTTATTACGCCGGGTCGAGCATTGCCGGGACTGCGGGCGGGGTGTTCTGGCATCTGGGCGGGTGGAACGGCATCGGCCTGTTTATTGGTGCGTTGTTGCTGATTGCCCTGCTGGTGGCGTTGAAGCTGGCGAAGTTGCCGCCGTTGCAGGGTGTCAAAGCCTGACATAAAACCCTGTGGGAGCGAGCCTGCTCGCGAATGCACTGTGTCAGGCAACATCAGTGTTGAATGACACACCGCTTTCGCGAGCAGGCTCGCTCCCACAGTTGATTTGGGTACGACATTAGATCGTGCAAAAGAAAACGCCCGGCATTGGCCGGGCGTTTTTTATTGGGCGCTGATCACTCGTGATACTGCGCTGACAGCTCATGCACCGCACGCAGGAACGCGCCGGCATGTTCCGGATCAACTTCCGGGGTGATGCCATGACCAAGGTTGAACACGTGGCCGCTGCCCTTGCCATAACTGGCCAGAATGCGCCCGACTTCAGTGCGGATCGCTTCCGGTTTGGCGTAGAGCACGGTCGGGTCCATGTTGCCTTGCAGCGCGACCTTGTCGCCGACACGGGCACGGGCGTTGCCGATGTCGCAGGTCCAGTCCAGGCCGAGGGCGTCGGCGCCGGCTTCGGCGATGCTTTCCAGCCACAGGCCGCCGTTCTTGGTGAACAGAATCACCGGCACTTTGCGTCCGTCGTTCTCGCGGATCAGGCCGCTGACGATTTTCTTCATGTAAGCCAGGGAGAATTCCTGATACGCCGCCGCCGACAGGTTGCCGCCCCAGGTATCGAAGATCTGCACCGCTTGCGCACCGGCCATGATCTGGCCGTTGAGGTACGAAGTCACCGACTGCGCCAATTTGTCGAGCAGCAGGTGCATGGCTTGCGGGTTGTCGTAGAGCATCGCCTTGGTCTTGCGGAAGTCTTTCGAGGAGCCGCCTTCAACCATGTAAGTCGCGAGGGTCCACGGACTGCCGGAGAAACCGATCAACGGCACGCGACCGTTGAGTTCGCGACGGATGGTGCTGACCGCATCCATCACGTAGCCGAGGTCTTTGTGCGGATCCGGGATCGGCAGGGCTTCGATATCGGCCAGGGTACTGACGACTTTCTTGAAGCGCGGACCTTCACCGGTCTCGAAGTACAGGCCCTGGCCCATGGCATCGGGAATGGTGAGGATGTCGGAAAACAGGATCGCCGCGTCCAGTTGCGGGTAGCGGTCGAGCGGTTGCAGGGTGACTTCGCAGGCGAATTGCGGATTCATGCACAGGCTCATGAAGTCGCCGGCATGCGCGCGGCTGGCGCGGTACTCCGGCAGGTAGCGACCGGCCTGGCGCATCATCCACACAGGGGTGACGTCAACGGGTTGCTTGAGCAGGGCGCGGAGGAAACGGTCGTTCTTCAGGGCAGTCATGTCGGCATCCGGAAAAAAAGTGCGGGCATTTTCTCAGAGCGCGAGGCAAAAGGCACGGATGTGGGTCAGCCTTTTGTCTATCGGGTCAATTTGTCGCGCTGGAATGCGCTATCAGCAACACCGAGAAACAACTGTGGGAGCGAGCCTGCTCGCGAAGAGGGCTTCACATTCAACATCTCTGTTGACTGATCCACCGCTTTCGCGAGCAGGCTCGCTCCCACAATTAATCCCATTCCAATTTTGGAAAGTGATCAGACACCCAGGTAATCGAGGATCCCTTCAGCCGCATTGCGCCCCTCGAAGATCGCCGTCACCACCAGGTCGGAACCGCGCACCATGTCGCCGCCGGCGAAGATTTTCGGGTTGCTGGTCTGGTGCTTGTACTGACCTTGCTCAGGCGCAACAACGCGGCCCTGGCTGTCGGTCTGGATCTCGAACTGTTCGAACCACGGCGCCGGGCTCGGGCGGAAGCCGAAGGCGATGACCACGGCATCGGCCGGAATGATCTCTTCGGAACCCGGGATCGGCTCGGGGCTGCGACGGCCACGGGCATCCGGTTCGCCGAGACGGGTCTCGACCACCTTCACGCCTTCGACCTTGTCTTCACCGACGATAGCGATCGGCTGGCGGTTGTAGAGGAATTTGACGCCTTCTTCCTTGGCGTTCTTCACCTCTTTGCGCGAGCCGGGCATGTTCGCTTCGTCACGACGATAAGCGCAGGTCACCGACTTGGCGCCCTGACGGATCGAGGTGCGGTTGCAGTCCATCGCCGTGTCGCCGCCGCCGAGTACCACGACCTTCTTGCCTTTCATGTCGACGAAATCTTCCGGCGACTTTTCAAAGCCCAGGTTGCGGTTGACGTTGGCAATGAGGAAATCCAGCGCGTCATAAACGCCCGGCAGATCCTCCCCGGCAAAACCGCCCTTCATGTAGGTGTAGGTGCCCATGCCCATGAACACCGCGTCGTATTCGGCGAGCAGTTGTTCCATGGTCACGTCTTTACCGACTTCGGTGTTGAGACGGAACTCGATGCCCATGCCGGTGAAGACTTCGCGACGATTGCTCAGCACGGTCTTTTCCAGCTTGAACTCGGGGATGCCGAAGGTCAGCAGGCCACCGATTTCCGGGTTCTTGTCGAACACCACCGGGGTTACACCGCCACGCACCAGCACGTCGGCGCAACCCAGACCCGCCGGGCCTGCGCCGATGATCGCGACACGTTTGCCGGTCGGCTTGACCTTGGACATGTCCGGGCGCCAGCCCATGGCGAACGCGGTGTCGGTGATGTACTTCTCGACCGAACCGATGGTCACCGCGCCGAAGCCGTCGTTGAGGGTGCAGGCACCCTCGCACAGACGATCCTGCGGGCACACCCGGCCGCAGACTTCCGGCAGGGTATTGGTCTGGTGCGACAACTCGGCGGCCTGGAGGATGTTGCCCTCGGCGACCAATTTGAGCCAGTTGGGAATGAAGTTGTGCACCGGGCACTTCCATTCGCAATACGGGTTGCCGCAACCCAAGCAGCGGTGGGCCTGATCGGCCGACTGCTGGGGTTTGAACGGTTCGTAGATTTCAACGAACTCTTTCTTGCGTTGACGCAACAGTTTCTTCTTCGGATCCTTGCGCCCGACATCGATGAACTGGAAGTCGTTATTCAGACGTTCAGCCATTGTTAAAACCTCATCAAACTCTTCAGGCGCATATCACTGCGGGTTGGCACGAGTGCTGGAAAGCAGGGTTTTCAAGCTGGCAGCCTTGGGCTTGACCAACCAGAAACGCCGCAAGTAATCGTCGAGGTTCTCGGCGAGTTCACGACCCCACTCGCTGTCGGTTTCGGCGACGTACTCGTTCAGCACGTTCTGCAGGTGGCTGCGATAGGCTTCCATCGCCTCGCCGCTGATCCGCTGGATTTCCACCAGTTCGTGATTGACCCGGTCAACGAAGGTGTTGTCCTGATCGAGCACGTAGGCGAAACCACCGGTCATGCCAGAACCGAAGTTGTAACCGGTCTTGCCCAGCACGCAGACGAAACCACCGGTCATGTACTCGCAGCAGTGATCGCCAGTGCCTTCCACGACGGTGTGGGCACCGGAGTTACGCACGGCGAAACGCTCGCCTGCGGTGCCGGCGGCGAACAACTTGCCGCCAGTGGCACCGTACAGGCAGGTGTTGCCGATGATGGCGCTTTCCTGAGTTTTATAGACGCTGCCCTTCGGCGGCACGATGACCAGCTTGCCGCCGGTCATGCCTTTGCCGACGTAGTCGTTGGCGTCGCCTTCCAGGTACATGTTCAGACCGCCGGCGTTCCACACACCGAAGCTCTGACCTGCCGTGCCCTTGAAGCGGAAGGTGATCGGCGCTTTCGCCATCCCCTGGTTGCCATGCTTGCGCGCGATTTCGCCGGAGATCCGCGCGCCGATCGAACGGTCGCAGTTGCAGATATCCAGCTCGAACTCGGCACCGCTGAGGTCGTTGATCGCCGACGAGGCCAGCTCGACCATCTTCTCCGCCAGCAGACCTTTATCGAACGGCGGGTTGCGCTCGACGCCGCAGAACTGCGGTTTGTCCGCCGGGATGTGATCGCTGCCCAGCAGCGGGGTCAGGTCCAGGTGATGTTGCTTGGCGGTCTGGCCTTCGAGGATTTCCAGCAGATCAGTGCGACCGATCAGCTCTTCGAGGGAGCGCACACCAAGCTTGGCCAGCCACTCACGGGTTTCTTCGGCGACGTAGGTGAAGAAATTCACCACCATGTCGACGGTGCCGATGTAGTGATCCTTGCGCAGCTTCTCGTTCTGCGTCGCGACGCCAGTGGCGCAGTTGTTCAGGTGGCAAATGCGCAGGTATTTGCAGCCCAGTGCGATCATCGGCGCGGTACCGAAGCCGAAGCTCTCGGCGCCGAGGATTGCTGCTTTGATCACGTCGAGGCCGGTTTTCAGGCCGCCGTCGGTCTGCACCCGGACTTTGCCGCGCAGGTCGTTGCCGCGCAGGGTCTGGTGGGTTTCAGCGAGGCCGAGTTCCCAAGGTGCGCCCGCGTATTTGATCGAAGTCAGCGGCGAAGCACCGGTACCGCCGTCGTAACCGGAAATGGTGATCAGGTCGGCATAGGCCTTGGCCACACCGGCGGCGATGGTGCCGACGCCCGCTTCAGCTACGAGTTTCACCGAAACCAGCGCCTGCGGGTTGACCTGCTTGAGGTCAAAGATCAGTTGCGACAAGTCTTCGATCGAGTAGATATCGTGGTGCGGCGGTGGCGAAATCAGGGTCACGCCCGGCACTGCGTAACGCAGTTTGGCGATCAGCCCGTTGACCTTGCCGCCCGGCAGTTGCCCGCCCTCGCCCGGCTTGGCGCCTTGGGCGACCTTGATCTGCAGCACTTCGGCGTTGACCAGGTATTCCGGGGTTACACCGAAACGGCCGGTGGCAACCTGCTTGATTTTCGAGCTCTTGATGGTGCCGTAACGCGCCGGATCTTCACCACCTTCGCCGGAGTTGGAACGCGCGCCGAGGCGGTTCATGGCTTCGGCCAAGGCTTCGTGAGCTTCCGGCGACAGTGCGCCCAGCGAGATGCCGGCGGAGTCGAATCGCTTGAGCACCGACTCCAGCGGCTCGACTTCACTGATGTCCAGCGGCGTGTCGAGGGTCTTGACCTTGAACAGGTCGCGAATCATCGACACCGGACGGTTGTCCACCAGTGAGGTGTATTCCTTGAACTTGGCGTAGTCGCCCTGCTGCACAGCGGCTTGCAGGGTGTTGACCACGTCCGGGTTGTACGCGTGATATTCGCCACCGTGGACGAACTTCAGCAGACCGCCCTGCTGGATCGGCTTGCGCGGGCTCCAGGCTTCGACGGCGAGGGCTTTCTGCTCGGCTTCGATGTCGACGAAACGCGCACCCTTGATCCGGCTTGGCACACCACGGAAGCTCAGCTCGCAGACTTCTTCGGACAGGCCGATGGCCTCAAACAGCTGCGCACCACGATACGAAGCGATGGTCGAGATACCCATCTTCGACAGGATCTTGAGCAGGCCTTTAGTGATGCCTTTGCGGTAGTTCTTGAACACCTCGTAGAGGTCGCCCAGGACTTCACCGGTACGGATCAGGTCGCCCAGCACTTCGTAGGCCAGGAACGGATACACCGCCGAGGCGCCGAAACCGATCAGCACGGCGAAGTGATGCGGGTCACGGGCGGTCGCGGTTTCAACGAGGATGTTGGAATCGCAACGCAGGCCTTTTTCGGTCAGACGGTGGTGCACTGCACCGGTCGCCAGCGAAGCGTGGATCGGCAGCTTGCCCGGGGCGATATGACGGTCGCTGAGGACGATCTGGGTACGCCCGGCGCGCACGGCTTCTTCAGCCTGATCGGCAACGTTGCGGATCGCCGCTTCGAGGCCAAGGCTTTCGTCGTAGTTGAGGTCGATGATCGCCCGTTCGAAACCCGGACGGTCGAGGTTCATCAGCGAGCGCCACTTGGCCGGAGAGATCACTGGCGAGCTGAGGATCACGCGCGAGGCGTGTTCCGGCGACTCCTGGAAAATGTTGCGCTCGGCACCGAGGCAGATTTCCAGCGACATCACGATCGCTTCACGCAGCGGGTCGATCGGCGGGTTGGTCACCTGCGCGAACTGCTGACGGAAATAGTCGTACGGCGTGCGCACACGCTGGGACAGCACAGCCATCGGCGTGTCGTCGCCCATCGAGCCCACGGCTTCGTAACCTTGCTCGCCAAGCGGGCGCAGCACCTGATCACGCTCTTCGAACGTGACCTGATACATCTTCATGTACTGCTTGAGCTGGTCGACGTCGTAGAAAGCCGAACCGTGGTCGTTGTCTTCCATGGTCGCCTGAATGCGCAGGGCATTCTTGCGCAGCCATTGCTTGTACGGATGACGGGATTTAAGACGGTTGTCGATCGCATCGGTATCGAGGATCTGCCCGGTTTCGGTGTCCACGGCGAAGATCTGGCCCGGGCCGACGCGACCCTTGGCGAGCACGTCTTCAGGCTGGTAGTTCCACACGCCGATTTCCGAGGCGAGGGTAATGAAACCATTCTTGGTGGTGACCCAGCGCGCCGGACGCAGACCGTTACGGTCGAGCAGGCACACCGCGTAGCGACCGTCGGTCATTACTACGCCGGCCGGGCCGTCCCACGGCTCCATGTGCATCGAGTTGTACTCGTAGAACGCACGCAGATCCGGGTCCATGGTTTCGACGTTCTGCCACGCAGGCGGAATGATCATCCGCACGCCACGGAACAGGTCGATGCCACCGGTGACCATCAGTTCGAGCATGTTGTCCATGCTCGAGGAGTCGGAACCGACACGGTTGACCAGCGGGCCGAGCTCTTCCAGATCCATCAGATCATTGGTGAACTTGGTCCGACGGGCCTGCGCCCAGTTGCGGTTACCGGTGATGGTGTTGATTTCGCCGTTGTGGGCGAGGAAGCGGAACGGCTGCGCCAGCGGCCATTTCGGCAGGGTGTTGGTGGAGAAGCGCTGGTGGAACACGCAGATCGCGGTTTGCAGGCGCTCGTCACTCAGGTCCGGATAGAACGCGGCCAGGTCGGCCGGCATCATCAGGCCTTTATAGATGATGGTCTTGTGCGAAAAGCTGCAGATGTAGTGGTCGGTGTCAGCGGCGTTGGCCACCGACGAACGGCGACGGGCGCTGAACAGCTTCACCGCCATGTCCTGATCGCTCAGGCCTTCGCCGCCGATGTAGACCTGCTCGATCTGCGGCAGACGCTCAAGGGCCAGGCGGCCGAGGACGCTGGTGTCGATCGGCACTTTGCGCCAGCCGATCAGTTGCAGGCCTTCGGCGAGGATCTCGCGGTTCATGTTCTCGCGAGCGGCTTCGGCCTTGGCCGGATTCTGATTGAAGAACACCATGCCCACTGCATATTGCTTGGGCATTTCGACACCGAAGCTCTCCTGGGCAATGGCTCGCAGGAAGGCGTCGGGTTTTTGAATCAGCAGACCGCAACCGTCACCGGTCTTGCCGTCGGCATTAATCCCACCGCGGTGGGTCATGCAGGTCAGGGCCTCGATGGCCGTTTGCAAAAGGGTATGACTGGGCTCGCCCTGCATATGAGCTATCAGGCCGAAACCGCAGTTATCCTTGAATTCATCTGGTTGGTACAGACCTGCTTTCATAGACACTTTCTCACCAGGCTGCCTCTACTCGAGGCAAATTTCTTTTCAATTCAACCACTTGCGTTCCGCGCCGAACGTACGCCGGCTTAGCGGGGGCAAAAGGGTGGTCATTGTACACAGCGACACAGAGGCTCACAAATTTGACGACGAACTGTCGCAAATTCATGTCGCATTTGTGAAAGGTTTAAAGCGATCTGCTGTGCTAGTCAAAACTTTTTTAATTTTGACCGCAACGACTCAAAGACTACTGTGACGCAGACACCACAAGGCACGCGGCCCTTTCAGGCGGCGCGCACTCGTGGAGATTTTGAGGTGCCGGGAGAGGCGGCCTGGGTAAGGCCGCCGAATCTTCAGCGAGTTGTTGCCAGTTCCTGTTGGACGCTGGCGACAGTGCGAGGCCAAGGTTTACCAGCCTGAACCTTCGCTGGCAAGGCCTTGATGGCAGAAACGGCCGCATCACGATTGGCAAAGTTGCCATAGGTGATCACGTAAAGCGGCTTGCCGTTGAGGACTTTCTTGAAATAACGGTACTCGCCGCCCTGCTCCTTGACGAAGTTCTGCGCAGCGGTTTCCGAGCTGGTGCCGAGGATCTGCACGACATAGTTGCTGGTCGGCTGACCGGCGTACCAGCTGCCACCGGCGGCTTTGGCAACCGTGACCGGCTTGTCGGCAGGCTTGGACGGAGCGGGGGCCGGTTTCGCGGCTGGCGCTGGCGTGGCCGGAGCAGGCTTGGCCGTGGCGATCTGCGTCGGTGCCGGTGTTGGTGCCGGTTTGGCGGCAGGGGTCGGAGCCGGTGTCGGCGCAGGACCGGCCGGAACGCCCGCAGGCGGTGCAGAGGTGGTTACGGTCGGCGGCGTATCGCTGGAGCCTTCCAGTGGCACGCCGTCGTCGCCTTCGGTAATGCCACCGGCGGCCTCGGCCAGCGGGCCACGCATGACCGGCTGCGAGTTGCCGACCAATGGCAGCGGCATCGGCTGGGTGTTGCCGGCGAATTCGACGGACGGGTTGGCGCCGTTCGCTGCGCCCTGACCCAATGGCAGTTGCGCCTGTTCGTTGGCCGGAGCACCGGTGGTCGGTGCCTTGCTGCGACCCGGCATCAGCCAGGCGGCGGCAACCGCGACCACAACGACGGCGGAAATCGCCAATACGTGTTTCTTCGGCATGTTGAACCCCATACTTGGACGCTTGACCGCGGAGCGGCTGGCAATCATGACTTCGATCAGTGCATCGCGAGCGACCTGGTTGATGTTGCCCGGCCAGCCCTCGGAGCTTTCGTGAATATCAGAGATCTGATCTGCGGTGAAAAGTTCGACACCCCGGCCCGCGCCTTCTAGCCGCTGGTCGAGATATTCGCGGGTCTCTTCTTCGGTGTACGGCTGCAATTCGATGACGTGGAAACGCTCTTCTTCGAGCTGCAACGCCTCAAGCTGAGCGATCAGCGACGACTCGCCGAACAGGAACACATGCGGACGACCTTCCGGCGTGCCGGCGCCGAGCGCCATCAACGCTTCCAGCGCGGACTCGTCGAGCTGCTCGGCATCGTCCACGAGCAGATAGACTTCCTGCCCGGTCAGACCCAGTTGCACCACCTGCTCGAGAATCGCGCCGACTTCGGCCTGCGCGACATCCAGCGCCTGCGCCACCTGGCGCAGCACGCCGGCCGCATCACCGGCGCCACGGGCGGAAACCACCACGCTCTGCACCGATTGCTTATTGGTGCTGGCCACCAGCGCCTGCCGCAGCAGGGTCTTGCCGCTGCCTTGCGGGCCGGTGACCACCAGCAGCAACTGGCTGTAACGCGCCAGGTGATGCAGTTGACCCAGCACCGGTTTGCGCTGGGCCGGGAAGAATTTGAAGCCCGGCACCCGTGGCGCGAACGGGTCGTGACTTAACTGGAAATGGCCGAGAAACGCCTCGTCGGCATGCAAACTAGTCATCGGAATCGTTTTAACCTTTAAGCTGAGCCAGGGCGCGGTAATCCGCTCCCAGCGTGGCCTGTAGAACCTCTTTCGGATAATCGTCGGTCACTACCGCTTCGCCCATCCGGCGCAGCAGCACCAGGCGCAGACGACCGTCGATCACTTTTTTATCAATTGCCATGTGTTGGAGAAAATCGGCTTCGCTCATCTCTTCAGGCGGAATGACCGGCAGACCGGCCCGCTGGAACAGACGAATGCCGCGATCACGCTCCTGTTCGCTGATCCAGCCCAGGCGCGCGGACATTTCCAGCGCCATCACCGTGCCCGCCGCCACCGCCTCGCCATGCAGCCAGACACCATAGCCCATGTGGGTTTCGATGGCGTGGCCGAAGGTGTGGCCGAGGTTGAGCGTAGCGCGGACGCCGGTCTCCTTTTCATCGGCGCCGACCACCGCAGCCTTGGCCGCGCAGGAACGCTCGATCGCATAGGTCAGCGCGGTTTGATCCAGCGCGCGCAGGGCGTCGACGTTTTCTTCGAGCCAGGTCAGGAATGGTTCGTCGCAGATCAGGCCGTACTTGATGACTTCCGCCGGGCCCGCCGACAGCTCGCGCTGCGGCAGGGTTTTCAGCGATGCGGTATCGATCAGCACCACGTTCGGCTGATAGAACGCGCCGACCATGTTCTTGCCCAGCGGATGGTTGATGCCGGTCTTGCCGCCGACCGAGGAATCGACCTGCGACAACAGCGTGGTCGGAATCTGGATGAAATCGACACCGCGCTGATAACAGGCGGCGGCGAAACCGGCCATGTCGCCGATCACCCCGCCGCCCAAGGCGATCACGGTGGTGCGGCGGTCATGACGGGCGGTCAGCAGACCGTCGAAAATCAGTTGCAGGGTTTCCCAGTTCTTGAAGGCTTCGCCGTCAGGCAACACCACCGAGATAACCGAAAACTGCGCAAGGCTGCGGGTCAGACGTTCGAGATAGAGCGGCGCGACGGTTTCGTTGGAGATGATTGCCACCTGCCGCCCGTGGATATGCGGCGCCAGCAGTTCCGGCTGATCCAACAGACCTTCGCCAATATGAATCGGGTAGCTGCGCTCGCCTAGATCGACCTTGAGTGTCTGCATGTGTCCCCACAGTGAAGATGGAAGCAGGCATCCTGCCCTGAAATTATTGGTGTTCTGCGGCCTGTAGCGGTATGACGCCGCTCGCCCGGCATCCGCCACACCCTCGGCGGGCGCTGACAGGACGCCGAGGATAGCGCATTTCGGGCGATGCTTTAACGGGGTGGCAACTGCGCGAGACGGTCGAGAATGTCGAGCACCACCATGCGTGGCGGCCGCTCGTCGGTTTCCACCACCAGATCGGCAATTTCCCGATAAAGCGGATCACGGATCTCGAGCAGGTCGCGCAGGGTTTTCGCCGGATCGGCGGTACGCAGCAGCGGCCGATTGCGGTCGCGGGAGGTGCGGCCGACCTGCTGCTCGACGGAGGCGTGCAGATACACCACGCGCCCGCCTTCATGCAGGGCCTTGCGATTGGCATCACGCATCACTGCGCCGCCGCCGGTCGCCAGCACCACGCCATCGAACGCGCACAGCTCGGCGATCATCGCCTGCTCACGGTCACGAAAGCCGGGCTCGCCTTCCTTGTCGAAGATCCATGGGATATTGGCACCCGTGCGCAGCTCAATTTCCTTGTCGGAATCCTTGAACGGCAGGCGCAGCTCTTTGGCCAGCAATCGGCCGATGGTGCTTTTGCCAGCACCCATCGGTCCTACAAGTATCAAATTTCGCACAGAATCAACGACTCACAGCAATCGCCTGGTTATTCATGATACGCGGAGTGAGAAATACCAGCAGCTCGGATTTTTTCTCCGAAACCACATCACGCCGGAAAAGGCGGCCAAGATACGGCACATCGCCAAGAAATGGCACCTTATCTACGACCTTGCTCTGAGTATTTGAAAAAACGCCGCCGATTACGATGGTCTCGCCGTCATTTACCAGCACTTTGGCGTTGACCTCGTTTTTCTTGATCGGCGGCACATCCTGCACTTTGTTCAGGTAATCGGGCTCATCCTTGGTGACCTTGACCTCCATGATGATGCGGTTGTCCGGGGTGATCTGCGGTGTGACTTCCAGTGACAGCGAAGCCTCCTTGAACGACACCGAGGTCGCGCCGCTGGAGCTGGCCTCCTGATAGGGAATCTCGGTGCCTTTGAGGATTTTTGCGGTTTCCTTGTCCGAGGTGACTACCTTCGGCTGCGAGACGATTTCACCGTTGCCGGTCTTTTCCATCGCCGTCAGTTCCAGATCCAGCAGCACGTTGTCGGTGATGAACGCGATGCCGATCCCCGAGGTATTGTTGACCGTGCCCATGTCGACGAACGGCGAGTTGGTGCCGGTGCTGCCCGGCGTACCGATGGTGCTCGAGGAGCCATTGACCCCGGACGCGTTCCAGTTGCCCTTGTTCTGCACCGAACCGCCCCAGCGCACGCCCAGGCTCTTGTCATAATCGACGTTGGCCTCAACGATGCGCGCCTCGATCATCACCTGGCGTACCGGAATATCCAGCTGCGCGACGATCCGCCGGAGTTCGTCGAGGCGATCCTGGGTCTGGTAGGCAATGATGTTGTTGGTTCGCTCATCGACGGTAATCGAACCGCGCTCGTCGACCTTGGCCTCGGCACTGGTCACCGACTGGAACAGCTTGGCAATGTCCGCTGCCTTGGCGTAATTGACTTGCAGCAGCTCACGACGCAGGGGCGCCAGCTCGGCGATCTGCTTCTGCGATTCCAGTTCCTGACGCTCGCGAGCGGCAATTTCATCGGCCGGCGCGACCAGCAGCACGTTGCCGATCTTGCGCTTGTCCAGCCCCTTGGTTTTCAGCACCAGATCCAGTGCCTGATCCCACGGCACGTTTTGCAGGCGCAACGTGATGCCGCCCTGCACCGTGTCGCTCGCCACCAGGTTGAGATTGGTGAAGTCCGCGATCAGTTGCAGCACCGAGCGCACGTCGATGTCCTGAAAATTCAGCGAGAGCTTGTCGCCGACATAGGCCTGACGGTCGGCGTTGCGCTTTTGCAGGTCGTCGATGCTCATCGGACGAACGCTCACGGTGAGCTTGTTGTCGGTCTGGAATGTGGAATAGTCGAAGGTGCCGCTGGGCTCGACACTGATCACCGTACGATCGCCGGTGAGCGCTGCGTTGACGAACTGCACCGGGGTGGCGAAGTCCTTGACGTCGAGGCGCACGCGCAGTTTTTCCGGCAGTTGCGTACGGGCGAAGCTGAGGATGATCTTGCCGTCGTGCTCCTGGATATCCGGGGCGATGGTCGGATCAGAGAGATCGATGACCACATTGCCCTCGCCCTCGGTGCCGCGCTGGAAATCGACGCCGCGAATCGCCCTGCTGCGTTGCGCGGCCGGTCTGGCCGGTGCTGCGGCGGCCGTGGCGGCACGCGGTGCAGCGACGGCCGGGCGCGGCGCAGTCGCGGAAGCGCCCTGACCGACCACCACAAACAGATTATTGCCCTCGACCCGCGTGCTGTAAGGCGCCAACTGCGTCAGGCTGACAATCAGCCGCGTGCGATCCTTGGCTTCGGCCACCGTGGCCGTGCGCGCGTTGCCGCTGCCCAGATCAAGATTCTTGTTGGTCAGCTGGCTGGTCACGCCCGGCAGATCCAGTGCAATGCGTGCCGGTGACTCGGTTGTGTAGCCCTTGGGCTGCGGTGGCGGGCCGTCGAACGACAGCTTCAGTTCGACGCGGTCACCCGGCAGCGCGGCGACATCCAGCGCTTTCAGACTGGCCGCCATTACCATCGGTGACACCAGCGCTATCCATAGCGAAAAACCGAGGGTGGAGAAAATCCTGTTCATTATTCGACTTCCACTATGAGTGCTCTTTCAAAGGAATGGTGCGCGGCCGCTCCAGCCAGGCGCCGGCGCCGTCGGGCACGATCTCGACGACATCGACCTGGGTAGGACTGATGGCGACGATGCGGCCGTCGTTGCGGCCCAGGTAGTCGCCGACTTTCAGGCGATGCACCCCGCCTGCGCCGCGCAACAGCGCAAACGAGCCCGAGGCATTGGCGATCGTGCCGACCATTTCGAACTGCTCGATATTGAACCCTTCAAGGTATTGCTTGACCCGATTGGGGTCGGGTTTGACGTTGCGCGAACCGTGTTTCTGCCCGGCCAGATCGACCCGCGCCTGCCGCGAAAACGGACTGCGCAGGTTGGCGGCGCTGTATGTGAATGTGGGGTAAGACCGGAATGTCGGCGTTGGTTCAATCCTGCCCGCCGGACGCAGGCGCACTTCGTTGAGGTACGCGTCGAGGTCGCTGAAGTCATCGCCGCCACCGCAGCCGCTTAACGCCAGCATCATGGGCAGGACGAGATAACGAATCGGGGTCATTTCTCCAGCCCCTTGTCGTTATAGCGGTACGTCTTGGCAAGAATGCTCATGCGCAGCTTCGTCCCGCCCTCGGGATTGGCTGGCGCCAGCTCGAAATCGTGCAGAGTGACAATTCGTGGCAGCCCGGCGACGCCGCTGACGAAGGTCGCGAGGTCGTGATAGGCACCGGTCACGGTGATCTGGATCGGCAGTTCGATGTAGAACGGCTGGGTCACTTCCGGCAGCAGCTTGATTTCCTCGAATTCCAGGCCGCTGCCCAGACCGGTGCGGGTGATGTCTTCGAGCAGTCCCGGCACTTCGGTGTCGCTGGGCAATTGCCGCAGCAACACGCCAAAGGTGTTTTCCATTTCCTTCATTTGCTGGGTATACAGCTCAAGGTTCGCCGACAGCCGCGCCTTGCTGGCGAATTGTTCCTTGAGGGTGGTTTCCTCTTCGCGCTTGAGGTCGAGCTGATTTTCCATATCGCTGATAAAGAAGTAATAGCCAAGCGCGAGGATCAACACCATCACCAGCGCACCGCACAGGGTTTTTACCGCCGGGGGCCAGGGAGCCGATGTTGCTGGTGTCGAGGTCGTTGAAATCGATATTGCGCAGGCTTTGCAGCCATTCGGAGGCGTTCATTGCTCGTCCTCCACAACCTTGGGCTGGGTCTGACGAACGGTCAGCTGGAAGACGTTGGCCTGTTCGACCTGATCGGCGCTGGTGGCCTTGACCTCATTCAGGCTTGGCGCGTCGAACCAGTCGGACGCGTCGAGATTGCGCATCAGCTCGGAGACCCGGTTGTTCGACTCCGCCGCGCCACTGATGGACAGGGTCTTGCCGGCCATTTTCACATCGGTGAAATACACGCCGTCCGGCAGGGTACGCGCCAGTTGGTCGAAGACCCGCCCGCTGATCTGCCGATTGCCCTGCAGGTCCTGGATGATGCGCATGCGCTCGACCAGTTGCTGGCGGCGCGCCTTGAGTTCGCTGATCTGTTTGATGCGTTCGTCGACCACGGCAATCTGTTTGCCGATGTAATCGTTGCGCGCCATCTGCCGCTCGATCGCTGTGGTGATGATCTGGTCGGCAATCAGCACCGCGCCGATCGAGCCGGCCAGCACGCCGATAAGTACCAGCAGAAAGCGTTTGCGCCGTTCTTCGCGGCGTTCCTCGCGCCAGGGGAGAAGGTTGATCCGCGCCATCAGTCGAAACTCCTGAGCGCGAGCCCGCAGGCAATCATCAAGGCTGGCGCGTCGCTGGCCAGCGCTCCTGCGTTGACCTTGCTGCCCAAGGCCATGTCGGCGAATGGGTTGGCGACCTGCGTCGGCGTGTCCAGCCGCTGTTCGATCAGACGGTCCAGGCCGGGCACCGAGGCGGTGCCGCCGGCCAACAGGATATGGTCGACCGCGTTGTACTGCCCGGAGGCGAAGAAGAACTGCAGCGAACGCGAGACTTGCTGCACCAGCGCCTCGCGAAATGGCTGCAAGACCTCGCTGACGTAATCGTCAGGCAGCCCGCCCTGTTTTTTCGCCAGGCCCGCCTGTTCGACCGTGAGGCCGTAGCGGCGCTGGATCTCTTCGGTGAGCTGGCGTCCGCCGAACAATTGCTCTCGGGTATAGATGATCTTGCCGTTGTGCAGGACGCTGAGAGTGGTCATGGTCGCACCGATGTCGACCACCGCCACGGTCAGGCGCTCCTGGGAGGCCGCCAGATGCGTCGCCAGCAGACCGAACGAGCGCTCGAGGGCGTAGGCCTCGACGTCCACCACCCGCGGGGTCAGGCCGGCGAGCGCCAGCGCCGCTTCACGTACCTCGACGTTTTCCTTGCGACAGGCGGCAAGCAGCACGTTGACCCGATCCGGGTTGCGCGGCGAGACGCCCTGGACTTCAAAATCGATGGCGACTTCGTCCAGCGGATAGGGAATGTATTGGTCGGCCTCGATCTTGAGCTGGTTTTCCAGTTCGTCGTCGGACAGCCCGGCGTCCATCTCGATGACCTTGGTGATCACCGCAGAACCGGCCACTGCCACCGCCACGCTCTTGACCCCGGTTCGCGCTTTCACCAGCAACCGGCTCAGCGCCTGGCCGACGCCTTCGAGGTCGGCGATGTTCTTTTCGACCACGGCGTTCGCCGGCAACGGCTCCACCGCATAGGCCTCGACCCGGTAGCGCTCGCCCTGACGGCTCAGTTCCAGCAGCTTCACCGACGTGGAGCTGATGTCGATCCCCAGTAACGCATTGGTCTTTTTATTGAAGAGTCCCAGCACTACCAATTCCCTATGACTTTCCGTGAGTTACGGACTCTGTAATACGCATTGCGTTCCTTCACCCCCGTCTTGACAGAAGCGCCAATGACGCCCCCGACGGAAAAGTGCTTATAATGCCCAGCGATTTTTTCCGCTTTTTACTGCCAGCGCGGATGGCTCTGTGTGTAACCGCAGCCCCGTGCCAAATTCATTCTTTGCCCTGGATGTCCAAAAGCCTTGATTCGTCTGCTGAAATTTTTCGGTTGGTCCATCGTCGCCGTTTTCTGCGGACTGCTCTTAGGTCTCAGCGGCGCCTTTCTTTACCTTAGTCCGGGTTTGCCGTCTGTGGAGGCGCTGAGAAGCATTCAGTTGCAGATTCCTCTGCGCGTCTACAGCAGCGACAACAAGTTGATCGCAGAATTTGGCGAAATGCGCCGTACACCGATTCGTTTCGCCGACATTCCGCCCAACTTCATCAATGCGTTACTAAGTGCTGAAGACGACAATTTCGCCAACCACTATGGCGTCGACCCGAGCAGCCTGATGCGCGCGGCGACGCAACTGGTCAAGAGCGGACATATTCAGTCCGGCGGCAGCACCATCACCATGCAGGTGGCGAAGAACTTCTTCCTCACCAGCGAGCGCAGCTTCTCGCGCAAAACCACCGAAATTCTTCTGGCCCTGCAGATCGAACGACAACTGACCAAGGACGAGATTCTTGAGCTGTACGTCAACAAGATCTACCTGGGCAACCGCGCCTACGGCATCGAGGCGGCGGCGCAGGTGTATTACGGCAAATCGATCCGTGACATCAGCCTGGCGCAGATGGCGATGATCGCCGGTCTGCCAAAAGCTCCGTCTCGCTTCAACCCGCTGGCCAACCCGGCGCGCAGCAAAGAACGCCGCGACTGGATCCTCGGGCGCATGTACAAGCTGGGCAAGATCAGCGAAGCCGACTACACCGCCGCGATCAACGAGCCACTGAACGCCAGCTATCACGTGCCGACCCCGGAAGTGAACGCACCGTATATCGCCGAAATGGCCCGCGCCGAAATGGTCGGTCGTTATGGCAGCGAGGCCTACACCGAAGGCTTCCGCGTCACCACCACGGTGCCGAGCAATCTGCAGGAAATGGCCAACACCGCGCTGCACGAAGGCTTGATGACCTACGACCAGCGCCATGGCTACCGTGGTCCCGAGTCGCGCTTGCCGGGCAAGACCCGCGAAGCCTGGGCCAGCGAGCTGACCAAGCAGCGCACCATCAGCAGCCTCGAACCTGCGATCGTCACCCAGGTCGATAAAACCGGCCTGCAGGTGTTGACCCGCACCGGTGAAGAGCACGTAGCCTGGGACACGATGAAATGGGCGCGACCGTTCCTCAACACCAACAGCATGGGCGCCAACCCGCGCCAGCCGTCGGATGTCGCGCAGGTCGGTGATCTGATTCGCGTACAGCGCCAGACCGACAATTCGCTGAAATTCAGTCAGATTCCGCAGGCTCAGGGCGCACTGGTGTCGCTGGATCCGCAGAACGGCGCGATCCGCTCGCTGGTGGGTGGCTTCGCTTTCGAGCAGAGCAACTACAACCGCGCGATGCAGGCCAAGCGTCAGCCTGGTTCGAGCTTCAAGCCGTTCGTCTACAGTGCCGCGCTGGATAATGGCTACACCGCAGCAAGCCTGGTCAACGATGCGCCGATCGTGTTCGTCGACGAGTACCTGGACAAGGTCTGGCGACCGAAGAACGACACCAACACCTTCCTCGGCCCGATCCGCCTGCGTGAAGCGCTGTACAAGTCGCGCAACCTGGTGTCGATCCGCCTGCTGCAGGCCATGGGCGTGGGCAAGACCATCGATTACATCACTCGCTTCGGCTTCAACAAGCAGGACCTGCCGCCGAACCTGTCGCTGGCACTCGGCACCGCAACGCTGACGCCGATGGAAATCGCCACTGGCTGGAGCACCTTTGCCAACGGTGGCTACAAGATCACTCCGTATATCATCGACAAGATCGAAAGCCGTAACGGTGACACTTTGTTCGTCGCCAACCCGCCGACCGTGCCACAGGGTGGCGCGGCGACCGACGGTATCGCTGCGCCGGCTACCGAGTCGTTCACGGTCAATGCCGCTCCGATTGCCGGTGAAGCATCGGCCAATCCGGCAGTGCCACAAGCGCCGGCCGTGGCCGAGCGGATTGTCGATGGACGCACCACCTACATCCTCAACAGCATGCTGCAGGACGTAATCAAACTTGGCACCGGCCGGCGCGCACTGGCCATGGGCCGCAGTGACATCGCCGGCAAGACCGGTACCACCAACGAATCGAAAGATGCCTGGTTCTCTGGCTACAACGCTGATTACGTAACCACGGTGTGGACCGGTTTCGACCAACCGGAAAGCCTCGGTCGCCGTGAGTTCGGCGGTACTGTGGCGCTGCCGATCTGGATGAATTACATGTCGGCCGCGCTGAAAGACAAGCCGCCGCATGTACAGCCTGAGCCAGAAGGCTTGCTCAGCCTGCGGGTAGACCCGGTCAGCGGCCGTGCAGCAACACCGAGCACACCGGGTGCGTACTTCGAACTGTTCAAGGCCGAAGACACGCCGCCATCGGTGAACGAGCTGGGCAACGGCGCAGTGCCAGGCAGCCCGCTGCCGGCGGATGAACAGGCGCCGATCGATTTGTTCTGATCCTGATGCCGCAAAAAGGCCCCGCCTTCGTAAGAAGTGCGGGGCTTTTTTATTACCCGAAGATCAAAAGCCCCTCACCCTAACCCTCTCCCAGAGGGAGAGGGGACTTACCGAGTTGTCTGGGGTCAAACACCGACCTGAAAGTGTGGTGTCGATTATGGATTCAAAACCATACATTCAGGTCGGCGTAGCTCCCAAGCGTCCCCCAATCAGTCCCCTCTCCCTCTGGGAGAGGGTTAGGGTGAGGGGCCCTTGATCTTCAGGCATAAAAAAGCCCCGACTCTCACGAGCCGGGGCTTTTGTTTGACACGCTACAACGACTTAGCCGTTGAACACGTCATCCACGCTTTTCAGCGGGTAGTTCTTCGGATACGGCAGGGTGGCCACGCCGGTCTCGATCGCGGCCTTGGCCACGGCGTCGGAGATCAGGGTGATCAGGCGCTTGTCCATTGGCTTCGGAATGATGTACTCACGACCGAATTCCAGCGGAGCACCGCCGTAGGCATCGCACACGTCCTGTGGAACAGGCAGTTTGGCCAGTTCGCGGAGGGCGTTGGCGGCGGCGACTTTCATTTCTTCGTTGATGCGCTTGGCGCGAACGTCCAGGGCACCACGGAAGATGAACGGGAAGCCCAGTACGTTGTTGACCTGATTCGGGTAGTCCGAACGGCCGGTTGCCATGATCACATCGCTACGGGTGGCGTGCGCCAGTTCCGGGGAGATTTCCGGATCCGGGTTGGAGCAGGCGAACACGATCGGGTTGGCCGCCATCGACAGCAGGCCTTCGGCGCTCAGCAGGTTCGGACCGGACAGACCGACGAATACGTCAGCGCCTGCCAGTGCGTCTGCCAGGGTGCGCTTCTCGGTAGCGTGGGCGAACACGGCTTTGTACTGGTTCAGGTCGTCACGGCCGGAGTGGATCACGCCGGTACGGTCAACCATGAAGATGTTTTCGATGCGAGCGCCCATGCTCACCAGCAGTTTCATGCAGGAGATGGCGGCAGCGCCGGCGCCGAGGCAGACGATTTTTGCTTCCGGCAGGGTTTTGCCAGCGATTTCCAGGGCGTTGATCATGCCGGCAGCGGTCACGATTGCGGTGCCATGCTGGTCATCGTGGAACACCGGAATGTCGCACTGCTCGATCAGAGCGCGCTCGATCTCAAAGCACTCTGGCGCCTTGATGTCTTCCAGGTTGATGCCACCGAAGGTGATGGAGATGCGCTTGACGGTGTCGATGAAGGCTTGCGGGCTTTCCGAGTCGACTTCGATGTCGAATACGTCGATGCCGGCGAAGCGCTTGAACAGCACGCCCTTGCCTTCCATCACAGGCTTGGAAGCCAGTGGGCCGAGGTTGCCCAGGCCGAGAATCGCGGTGCCATCGGAAATGACTGCCACCAGGTTGCCCTTGCCGGTGTATTTGTAGGCCAGTTCAGGATCGCGAGCGATCTCGCGCACTGGTTCGGCTACGCCGGGGCTGTAGGCCAGCGACAGGTCGCGGGCGGTAGCAGTGGCCTTGGTGAGCTCGACACTCAGCTTCCCCGGACGAGGATTGGCGTGGTATTCGAGAGCGGCAGTTTTCAGATCAGACATTTTGGCATTCCGCTTTTTTACTGTTGGACAGACTGGTCAGCGAGGATACGCGCCTCGCAAAGTCCCCACAAGACTGGGCAGTCACCGCTGTCAAGCGCCCTGCCCTACGACTTTGGGCCAAGAGCCACGGCGCACAAGGGCTGGACTGTTCACAATCAACCGGAAAAATGTCTACAATTTTTCTTCAGCGCGGTACGTGCAGCATCGAAGGATCGGTCAACGGCAGCACCCAGCGCGCCTGACCTTTTTGCAATCCACCGCGCCGGGATCGGTCAACGACCCAGCCACGCGCCTCGATCCGCCTGCCTTTCAGTGCTTCCAGACCAGCACTGTCAAATCGTCCGAGCAGATTGGGTGCAACCCGCAATACAACCCTGTCCTGCAACTCGATCCAGATTCCGCCGCGATTGCGCTGCACCTTGCTCACCCGACCGCTGACTACGGCAAAGCCTGAACGCTGGATCTCCTGCGCTTTCCGCACCGGCGATTGCCGCCAGAGACCAACCCCGGCCTGTCGAGCGCTGCGTTCGGCGGCCTGCTGGCAGGCGACCAGGTCGACATTCGGCGCGACCGCAACGTGAAAACCCAAGCCATCGGCAAGCATTTGCGCTTCGAGATTCACTCCGCTGGCGCTGTAAACATGCGCGAGCGTACGGCCGTAATGGTCTTTCGCCTGCTTGCCGGGCCGCAAGCCGACCCGGCCGCCGCTCTCATCCACCAGCGCTTGCAGGCGTTTACGCGCCGCCACGGCGAAGGGTTCGTCGCTGCGGCCCTGCTTGCCCAGTTCCGGCGTATTGAGGCCGATCATGCGCACATTGCGCCCGTCGCTCAGGCGCAGGGTGTCGCCATCGACCACCCGCTGCACGGAGACGCTGGCCAGCCCTGCGGGTGTCGGGCAGAACGCCTGGGCGGCGGACAGCCAAATCGCAGACACAAAAAAGGCGCCCGCAAGGGACGCCTTTTTCATCAGTCTGGAGAAGTCGAAACGACCATCCAAAATGATCAGCCTCAGGCTTTTTTGCCGACGCCGAAAGTAGCGAAACGGTCTGCGAACTTCTGCACACGGCCGCCGGTGTCCAGAGTCTTCTGCTTACCGGTGTAGAACGGGTGGCATTCGTTGCAAACGTCGATCGCCAGGGCTTTGCCGTAGGTCGAACGAGTTTCGAACTTGTTACCGCAGCTGCAGGTAACAGCAATTTCCGGGTAGTTCGGATGGATATCGGCTTTCATGGTGTCTTCCTCAGGCTAGCGTGCCGCCACCCAACACTATTGTTGAATACCGCACGTAATTAGGCCGCGGATTCTACCAGACCTTTTCAATCGCGCAAGCTGTCACCGAGACCGACCGTCTGCTAGGCTCCCGGCCTTGAACGCACTTCCCTGTGGGAGCGAGCCTGCTCGCGAAGGCGCCATGGCAGTCGACACATGTGTTGCCTGACCCACCGCCTTCGCGAGCAGGCTCGCTCCCACAGGTCATGCATATCCGATCATTTTGCGTATCGAGATCCCCCCGCGTGCCCGACGCCATTCTGCGCCTTGCCCTGCCTTCGCCTTTGCGCCGCCTGTTCGATTACCGGGCGCCGGCCGGGGTGCGGCGCGAGCAATTGCAGCCGGGCATGCGCTTGCGGGTGCCGTTCGGTCGGCGCGAGATGATCGGGATTCTGGTCGAGGTCACCGACACCAGCGAGGTGCCGGCAGAAAAACTCAAACCGGCACTGGCCCTCCTCGACTCGACTTCACCGCTGCCGCCGGCGCTGTTCAAGCTGTGCCTGTGGACGGCGCAGTATTATCAGCACAGCCTCGGCGACACCTTGAACTGGGCCTTGCCAGTGCTGCTGCGTCAGGGCGAGTTGGCCGAAGCCCGCCAGGAACGCTTCTGGTCGGTGGCCCCCGGCGCCAGCGTCGATGACCCGCGAGTGGCCCGTGCGCCACGCCAGCGCGAGGCGCTGACCACGCTGGCCCAGCACCCCCACGGCGTCGCCCATCAGTTGTTGAGCAAACTGATGCTGAGCAAGGACAGCCTCGATCTGCTGCTGGCCAAGGGACTGGTGCAAGTCGAAATCCGCCGCCACGCCCCCGGCGTCCGCCATGAACACTGGCTGGCACAACCGGAGCTGCCGCTCAACAGCGAACAACGCGCGGCGTATGAAGCGATTCGCGCCGGTTTCGACAGTTATCACGCGTTTCTCCTGGCCGGCGTCACCGGCAGCGGCAAGACCGAAGTCTATCTGCAACTGATCCGCGAAACCCTCGAAGCCGGCAAACAGGCACTGGTGCTGATCCCGGAAATCAACCTCGGCCCGCAGACCCTGGCGCGTTTCGAACAGCGTTTCAATGCGCGCATCGCCCTGCTGCATTCGGCAGTGAATGATCGCGAACGCCTCGACGCGTGGCTCGCCGCCCGTGATGGCGAGGCCGACATTATTATCGGCACCCGCTCGGCGCTGTTCACGCCAATGAAAAATCCCGGGCTGATCATCATCGATGAAGAGCACGACGGCTCCTATAAACAGCAGGAAGGTCTGCGCTACCACGCTCGCGATCTGGCACTGGTACGCGCGCGGCAGGAAAACATCCCGATCGTGCTCGGCTCCGCCACGCCGTCGCTGGAAAGTCTGCATAACGCTTACACCGGTCGCTATGGCCTGTTGCGCCTGAACGAGCGCGCCGGCGGCGCCAAGCAACCGCGCTTCCTGCGGCTGGACGTGAAAAGCCGTCCGCTCGACAGCGGTATTTCCGGACCGATGCAGCAAGCCATCGGCCAGACCCTCGCCAACGGCCAGCAGGTGCTGGTGTTCCTCAATCGTCGCGGCTTTGCCCCGACCCTGCTCTGCCACGATTGCGGCTGGATGTCCGAGTGCTCGCGCTGCGATGCGCGCATGACCGTGCATCAACGTTACGGCGAATTGCGTTGCCACCATTGCGGCAACGTCGAGCGCACGCCGCGCCAGTGTCCGAAGTGCAGCAAGGTCGATCTGCGCCCCGTCGGCGCCGGCACCGAACGCGCCGAAGAACGCCTGGCGATTC
The DNA here is from genome assembly GCF_054668485.1 of Pseudomonas sp. S2_A05. Classification (NCBI taxonomy): domain Bacteria; kingdom Pseudomonadati; phylum Pseudomonadota; class Gammaproteobacteria; order Pseudomonadales; family Pseudomonadaceae; genus Pseudomonas; species Pseudomonas sp. S2_A05. The sequence goes on along the minus strand of NZ_CP162775.1, from coordinate 5,181,034 downwards.
TATTCCCGGATTACCCGGTACTGCGCGTCGATCGCGACAGCACCTCGCGAAAGGACGCGATGAATCAGCTGTTCGCGACAATCCAGAAAGGCCAGCCGTGCATTCTGGTCGGCACGCAGATGTTGGCCAAAGGGCACCATTTCCCACGGGTGACGCTGGTGTCGATTCTCGATGCCGACGGCGGCCTGTTCTCCGGCGACTTCCGCGCCAGCGAGCGCATGGCGCAACTGATCGTCCAGGTCGCTGGGCGCGCCGGGCGGGCTGAGGAGCCGGGCAGGGTGATCATCCAGACGCATTTGGCCGACCACCCTTTATTGGTGCAACTGACCGAGCAAGGATATTTCGCCTTTGCCGAACAAGCCTTGAGCGAGCGCCGCGCCGCGGGGTTGCCGCCGTTCGCCCATCTGGCGCTGTTGCGTGCCGAAGCGCACAAGCCGGGGCAGGCGGAAGGCTTTCTCGATGAAGCGTGCAGCGCGGCCGAACGCTTGCTGGCCGAATTGAATCTGAGCGGCATCGAATTGCTCGGGCCGGTGCCGGCACCGATGGAGCGCCGTGCCGGGCGTTATCGCGCCCAGCTGTTGTTACAGGCGACCGCGCGGGCACCGTTGCACCGGTTGCTGGCGAGCTGGATGCTGGTGCTGGAGCAGATGCCGAGTGGGCGGGCAGTGCGCTGGTCGCTGGATGTTGATCCCGTCGACTTGTACTGATTGATCGATTGCTATCGCTGGCAAGCCAGCTCCCACAGGGACTGCGCCGCTCTTGTGGGAGCTGGCTTGCCAGCGATAACGGTCGAATTGTCACCACAAATCCATAAGCTGCCTGCTAAGGTTGGCAAGCCCGTCTTCGCAACGGATAATGCCCAGTTTTTCCACCCGCGCATCGATGCGCCCGCCGCGCTTGCGGTCGAAAGAGAAGACCATGAAAGACACCATTCGCCAGCTGATCCAGCAAGCCCTCACCCAACTCGTCAACGAAGGTGTGTTGCCTGAAGGCCTGACGCCGGCGATCCAGGTGGAGAACGCCCGCGACAAGACCCACGGCGACTTCGCCAGCAACATCGCCATGATGCTGGCCAAGCCGGCCGGCATGAAGCCACGGGATCTGGCGGAGAAAATCATCGCCGCACTGCCCGCTGACGAGAACGTCACCAAGGCCGAAATCGCCGGCCCGGGCTTCATCAATTTCTTCCAGAACACCCAGGCCCTGGCCTCGCGCCTCGACGCCGCACTGGCCGACGCCCATGTCGGCGTGCGCAAGGCCGGCCCGGCGCAGCGCACCGTGGTCGATCTGTCGGCGCCGAACCTGGCCAAAGAGATGCACGTCGGCCACTTGCGCTCGACCATCATCGGCGACGGCGTGGCCCGCGTGCTTGAGTTCCTCGGCGACGAAGTGATCCGCCAGAACCACGTCGGCGACTGGGGCACCCAGTTCGGCATGTTGATGGCGTACCTGCAGGAAAACCCGATCACCAGCGACGAATTGTCCGATCTGGAAAACTTCTACCGTGCGGCCAAGCAGCGTTTCGACGAGTCCGAAGAATTCGCCGATCGCGCCCGTGGCCTGGTGGTCAAGTTGCAGGCTGGCGATGCCGAATGCCTGGCACTGTGGACCAAGTTCAAGGACATCTCGCTGTCGCACTGCCAGAAGATCTACGAACTGCTCAACGTCAAACTGACCATGGCCGACGTCATGGGCGAAAGTGCCTACAACGACGACCTGATCAATGTGGTCAACGACCTGAAAGCAGCGGGCATGCTGGTCGAGAGCAACGGCGCCCAGTGCGTGTTCCTCGACGAGTTCAAGAACGCCGATGGCGACCCGCTGCCGGTGATCATCGTCAAGGCCGATGGCGGTTACCTGTACGCCACCACTGACCTGGCGGCCGTGCGCTACCGTAGCGGCAAGCTCAAGGCTGATCGCGCGTTGTATTTCGTCGACCAACGTCAGGCCCTGCACTTCCAGCAGGTCTTCGCGGTGGCGCGCAAGGCCGGTTTCGTCACCCATCCGATGGAAATGGAACACATGGGTTTCGGCACCATGAACGGCGCCGATGGCCGTCCGTTCAAGACCCGTGATGGCGGCACCGTGAAGCTGATCGACCTGCTCACCGAAGCCCAGGAACGTGCCTACAACCTGGTGAAAGAGAAGAACCCGACCCTGGCCGAAGACGAATTGCGCAACATCGCCAAGGTCGTCGGTATCGGCGCGGTGAAATACGCCGACCTGTCCAAGCATCGCACCAGCGACTACAGCTTCAACTTCGACCTGATGCTCAACTTCGAAGGCAACACCGCGCCGTATCTGCTGTACGCCTACACCCGCGTGGCCGGTGTGTTCCGCAAACTGGGCAAGGACTTCAGCGAAGTCGACGGCCAGATCGTCCTCGAAGCGGCGCACGAGCAGGAGCTGGCGGCGAAGCTGGCGCAGTTCGGCGAAGTGCTGAACAACGTGGCTGAAAAAGGCACGCCGCACATTCTCTGCACCTACCTGTACGACGTCGCCGGCCTGTTCTCCAGCTTCTACGAGAACTGCCCGATCCTCGCCGCCGACACCCCGGCGCAGATGCAGAGCCGTCTGCGTCTGGCCGCACTGACCGGTCGCACCCTCAAGCAAGGCCTGGAGCTGTTGGGTCTGGAAACTCTGGAGCGTATGTAAGTTGGCTGCCAAGAAAAAACCTGCACCCAAACGCGGCGCCAGCCGCTATCAGGCCCCGGCGAAACAACCGATTCCGGGCTGGCTGTGGATGGCCATCGGCCTGACCGTCGGCGCGTTCATCGTGTTTCTGATGAAACTGGAACCGGGCAAGGGCAGCGACACGGTCAAGCGCGAGAAGGTCGAACAGCAGCAGAAAGCGTCGAAGATCGCCGAGGCCAACAAGACCCCGCCGAGCCCGACGCAACCGGTGAAACCGAAGTACGACTTCTACACCCTGCTGCCGGAATCGGAAGTGATCGTGCCGCCGGACGCGGTGCCGGAAAAGACCCTGCCGACGCCGCAAGTGCCGGCCGTCCCGACCACGCCGGTAACCCCGGCCGAAGCGGCGAAGATCGACACCGCACGGGCACAGGCAGCTCTGGCGGGGATCACGCCGCCGCCAGCGCCACCGGTGAGCAAGGCCGCGCCAGTGACCAAGTTTTTCCTCCAGGCCGGTTCGTTCCGCAAGGAAACCGATGCCGACAAGGTTCGCGCGCAGATCATTCTGCTCGGCCAGGCCGTGTCGGTGGAGTCCGGCACGGTCAAGGATGAAACCTGGTATCGCGTGCTGGTCGGCCCGTTCAGCAACCGTGAACAACTGACCACGGCGCAGAAACAACTGGCTGGCGCCGGCTTCAGCAACCTGTTGTTACAACAACGCCAGAGCCGCTAAGGTTCTCAGAGGTCAGCTGCAACTTGCAGGTGACCTTCAAACTTTGTGGTGAGGGGATTTATCCCCGTTTGGCTGCGGAGCAGCCCTGAAACCAGCCATTGCGGTGCAGCAGGCATACCGCAAATGATGGTTTCGCGACTGCTCCGCAGCCGAACGGGGATAAATCCCCTCGCCACAGTCATCACACACACCATTCGTCTCCCATCGCCCCAACCGGTTGAAATCCCCTCCAGCACCCCCATATGAATGGGCATAAGGCATTTTCGCCCCGCTGCGTGGAGACTCTTCCCTTGACCACCATCGTTTCAGTCCGCCGCCACGGCAAAGTCGTCATGGGCGGCGACGGCCAGGTTTCTCTCGGCAACACCGTGATGAAAGGCAACGCCAAAAAGGTCCGTCGCCTGTACCACGGCCAGGTCATCGCCGGTTTCGCCGGTGCCACCGCCGACGCCTTCACCCTGTTCGAACGTTTCGAAGGCCAGCTCGAAAAACATCAGGGTCACCTGATCCGCGCCGCCGTCGAACTCGCCAAGGAATGGCGCACCGACCGCTCCCTGAGCCGCCTCGAAGCGATGCTCGCGGTCGCCAACAAGGACGCCTCGCTGATCATCACCGGCAACGGTGACGTGGTCGAACCCGAAGATGGCCTGATCGCCATGGGTTCCGGCGGCGCCTACGCGCAAGCCGCCGCCAGCGCCCTGCTGAAAAAGACCGACCTGTCGGCGCGCGAGATCGTCGAAACCGCTCTCGGCATCGCCGGCGACATCTGTGTATTCACCAACCACACCCAGACCATTGAGGAGCAGGATCTCGCTGAGTAAGCCTGTTGCGGCCCCTGTGCCACGGCTTGTTTCTGCTTGAGGACCGTCAATTATTATGTCCATGACTCCCCGCGAAATCGTCCACGAACTCAACCGCCATATCATCGGCCAGGACGATGCCAAGCGCGCCGTCGCGATTGCCCTGCGCAACCGCTGGCGCCGCATGCAGCTGCCTGAAGAGCTGCGCGTTGAGGTGACCCCGAAGAACATCCTGATGATCGGCCCGACCGGTGTCGGTAAAACCGAGATCGCCCGTCGCCTGGCGAAACTGGCCAATGCGCCGTTCATCAAGGTCGAAGCGACCAAATTCACCGAAGTTGGTTATGTCGGCCGTGACGTCGAGTCGATCATCCGTGATCTGGCCGATGCCGCGATCAAAATGCTCCGCGAACAGGAAATGACCCGCGTACGTCACCGGGCCGAAGACGCCGCCGAGGATCGCATCCTCGACGCGTTGCTGCCGCCGGCACGCATGGGCTTCAGCAATGAAGAGGCGCAGAGTTCCGATTCCAACACGCGTCAGCTGTTCCGCAAGCGTCTGCGCGAAGGCCAGCTGGACGACAAGGAAATCGAAATCGAAGTCGCCGAAGTCTCCGGCATCGAGATCGCCACGCCGCCAGGCATGGAAGAGATGACCAACCAGCTGCAATCGCTGTTTGCCAACATGGGCAAGGGCAAGAAGAAGTCGCGCAAGCTCAAGGTCAAGGAAGCGCTGAAACTGGTGCGTGATGAAGAAGCCGGGCGTCTGGTCAACGAAGAAGAACTGAAGGCCAAGGCGCTGGAAGCGGTCGAGCAGCACGGTATCGTCTTCATCGACGAAATCGACAAGGTCGCCAAGCGCGGCAATGTCGGCGGCGCCGATGTCTCCCGCGAAGGCGTACAGCGCGACCTGCTGCCGCTGATCGAAGGCTGCACCGTCAATACCAAACTGGGCATGGTCAAGACTGACCACATCCTGTTCATCGCTTCCGGTGCGTTCCACCTGAGCAAGCCGAGCGATCTGGTACCGGAGCTGCAAGGTCGTCTGCCGATCCGCGTCGAGCTCAAGGCGCTGAGCCCGGAAGACTTCGAACGCATCCTCAGCGAACCGCACGCCTCGCTCACCGAGCAATACTGCGCGCTGCTGAAAACCGAAGGCCTGAACATCCAGTTCCAGCCCGAGGGCATCAAGCGTCTGGCGGAGATCGCCTGGCAGGTCAACGAGAAAACCGAGAACATCGGTGCCCGTCGCCTGCACACCCTGCTTGAGCGTCTGCTCGAAGAGGTGTCGTTCAGCGCCGGCGACCTGGCCAGCGCCCACGATGACAAGGCGATTCTGATCGACGCCGACTACGTCAACAGCCACCTCGGCGAATTGGCGCAGAACGAAGATCTGTCCCGTTATATCCTGTAAGCCATACTTACAGCGGTAGCGGACCCTGTGGGAGCGAGCCTGCTCGCGAAGAGGTCGTGTCAGTCGGTATCAATGCCGTCTGAACCGCCGCTTTCGCGAGCAGGCTCGCTCCCACATTTGAATCAGGGTCGCCCACACATCGGACGCCAGCCCATGAATCGAATCCCCTCCGACATCAAACTGCACAAAGCCTCGAAAACCCTGACGCTCACTTACGCGTCCGGCGAGGAATTCACCCTGCCCGCCGAGTTCCTGCGCGTGCACTCTCCCTCCGCCGAGGTCCAGGGCCACGGCAAACCGATCCTGCAATTCGGCAAGCTCAACGTGGGTCTGAGCAAGCTGGAGCCGGCCGGCAACTATGCACTGAAACTGACCTTCGACGACGGTCACGACAGCGGCCTGTTCACTTGGGAATACCTCTACGAACTCGGCAAGCGCCAGAACGAACTCTGGGACGATTATCTTGCCGAGCTGCGCGCTGCCGGGAAATCCCGCGATCCGAACGAGTCGTTCGTCAAGCTGATGCTCTAGGCCGTGGCTCTCGCTCTTTAGAGGGCATTTTCTAACTTCATCTGTTTGAATGCTCCGCGCATATGGCCCCGGATCGGCCGCTTGCGAAAAAAATTAAACTCGGGTAACCAATGGAGCTGGCAAGTTCCCTGCAGTGCTCTACGACTGTAAAGCAGCTATGCAGAATCAACGGTCACCCGAGCAGTAGTACCCGGCATTGGCTGTGGAAGCGACAGCGTGAAACCGGGTACTCGTCTCAGGACAATGGAGCGTCGTAGATGAGTGACAAGAATAACGATGACCTGAAGTACCAAGCCTCGGAAAACACTCTGGGGCTTAACCCCGTCGTCGGGCTGCGCGGAAAGGATCTGCTGGCCTCTGCTCGAATGGTGCTGAAACAGGCCATCAGACAACCGATTCACAGCGTCAGGCACGTGACCCATTTCGGCCTCGAGCTGAAGAACGTGCTGCTGGGTAAGTCCGCGCTGCAACCGGCCGGTGACGACCGCCGTTTCGCCGACCCGGCGTGGAGCCAGAACCCGCTGTACAAACGTTATCTGCAAACCTACCTGGCCTGGCGCAAGGAACTGCATGCCTGGATCGATGACAGCAGCCTGTCCCCCAAGGACATCGCTCGCGGGCATTTCGTCATCAACCTGATGACCGAAGCCATGGCGCCGACCAACACGGCGGCCAACCCGGCGGCGGTAAAACGCTTCTTCGAAACCGGCGGCAAAAGCCTGCTCGATGGTCTCTCGCATCTGGCCAAGGATCTGGTGCACAACGGCGGCATGCCGAGCCAGGTCAACATGGGCGCGTTCGAGGTCGGCAAGAGCCTGGGCGTCACCGAAGGTGCTGTGGTGTTCCGCAATGATGTGCTGGAGCTGATCCAGTACCGGCCGATCACCGAGCAGGTCCACGAACGCCCACTGCTGGTAGTGCCGCCGCAGATCAACAAGTTCTACGTCTTCGACTTGAGCCCGGACAAGAGTCTGGCGCGCTTCTGCCTGCGCAACAACGTGCCGACCTTCATCATCAGTTGGCGCAACCCGACCAAGGCCCAGCGCGAGTGGGGTCTGTCGACGTATATCGAAGCGCTGAAGGAAGCGGTCGACGTAGTCACCGCGATCACCGGCAGCAAAGACGTCAACATGCTCGGCGCCTGCTCCGGCGGCATCACCTGCACCGCCCTGCTCGGCCACTACGCCGCGCTCGGCGAGAACAAGGTCAACGCCCTCACCTTGCTGGTCAGCGTGCTCGACACCACCCTGGACAGCGACGTCGCCCTGTTCGTCGATGAGCAGACCCTGGAGACCGCCAAGCGCCACTCCTACCAGGCCGGCGTACTCGAAGGCAAAGACATGGCCAAGGTCTTCGCCTGGATGCGCCCCAACGATCTGATCTGGAATTATTGGGTCAACAACTACCTGCTCGGCAATGAGCCGCCAGTGTTCGACATTCTGTTCTGGAACAACGACACCACCCGCCTGCCCGCTGCGTTCCACGGCGACCTGATCGAGATGTTCAAAAACAATCCACTGATCCGCCCCAATGCACTGGAAGTGTGCGGCACGCCGATCGACCTCAAGCAGGTCACCGCCGACATCTTCTCGCTGGCCGGCACCAACGATCACATCACGCCATGGAAGTCCTGCTACAAGTCGGCGCAGCTGTTCGGCGGAAAAGTAGAATTCGTGCTGTCGAGCAGCGGCCATATCCAAAGCATCCTCAACCCGCCGGGCAATCCGAAATCGCGTTACATGACCAGCGAAGAGATGGCGGCGACTGCCGATGACTGGCAGGAAAACTCGACCAAGCACACCGATTCCTGGTGGCTGTACTGGCAGGCATGGCTGGCCGAGCGCTCGGGCAACCTGAAAAAGGCCCCGACGAAACTGGGCAACAAAGCGTACCCGGCAGGCGAGGCTTCGCCGGGCACTTACGTTCACGAGCGGTAACTGACACCACCCATTGTGGGAGAGGGCCTTGTGGCGAGGGGATTTATCCCCGTTGGGTTGCGAAGCGACCCCGAATCCTGAAACCGTGATTTGTCAGACGCACCGCGGCTACTCGATTCACGACTGCTTCGCAGCCGAACGGGGATAAATCCCCTCACCACAAGGTCCGCTCCTACAGGAATACGGGTGGACTTGAAATCTACAGGGCCTCACGCATGCCGCAACCGTTCATATTCCGCACCGTCGATCTGGATGGACAGACCCTCCGCACGGCGGTGCGTCCCGGCAAGCCTCATTTGACGCCTCTGCTGATTTTCAACGGCATCGGCGCCAACCTGGAGCTGGTGTTCCCGTTTGTCGCGGCGCTCGACCCGGATCTGGAAGTGATCGCCTTCGACGTGCCCGGGGTCGGCGGCTCGTCGACGCCGAACCGGCCGTATCGCTTCCCCGGCCTGGCCAAACTGACGGCGCGGATGCTCGACTATCTCGACTACGGTCAGGTCAATGTGATCGGCGTGTCGTGGGGCGGCGCCCTGGCGCAGCAGTTCGCCTACGACTACCCCGAGCGCTGCAAGAAACTGGTGCTGGCGGCCACTGCGGCCGGTGCGGTGATGGTCCCGGGCAAGCCGAAGGTGCTGTGGATGATGGCCAGCCCGCGCCGCTACATTCAGCCATCCCATGTGATCCGCATCGCGCCGATGATCTACGGCGGCTCGTTCCGTCGCGACCCGACGCTGGCTGCCAGCCATGCGGCGAAAGTGCGCTCGGCGGGCAAGCTCGGTTACTACTGGCAACTGTTCGCCGGCCTCGGCTGGACCAGCATCCACTGGCTGCACAAGATCCATCAGCCGACGCTGGTGCTGGCCGGCGATGACGATCCGCTGATCCCGCTGATCAACATGCGCATGCTCGCCTGGCGCATTCCCAACGCCCAGTTGCACATCATCGATGACGGCCATCTGTTCCTGATTACCCGCGCCGAAGCGGTGGCGCCGATCATCATGAAGTTTCTCGAAGAGGAGCGTCTGCGCGCAGTCATGCACCCGCATCCGACCCCGCTCGGCGGCTGATCGCGGCGGCCTGCTTTATGCAGCACTTTTCAAATCAAGCGCGCGGCAGGACGCCGCGCAGGCAGCAACCGGTAACAGCGTCTATGGTGTTCTGGTTCGGTGAGTGTGTTTTTGCCCTGAAGACGAAGGAGTGTTGAGTCATGCGCGAAAAACCAGCGACGGGCGTGGTGCCCAGCCCCGCCGTGTTTATCAACGCCCAAAGTGCGATCGCCGGTCTGCGTGGCAGGGATCTGCTGTCGACACTGCGCAGCGTCGCCGCCCACGGCTTGCGCAATCCGTTGCACAGCGCAAAGCATGCGCTGAAGCTTGGCGGACAGCTGGGCCGCGTGCTGCTCGGCGAAACCCTGCACCCGACCAATCCGCAAGACAGCCGCTTCGCCGATCCGGCGTGGAGCCTCAACCCGTTCTACCGGCGCAGCCTGCAGGCGTATCTGGCCTGGCAGAAACAGGTCAAGAGCTGGATCGATGAAGGCGACATGAGCCCTGAAGATCGTGCCCGTGCGCACTTCGCTTTCACTCTGCTCAATGACGCCGTAGCGCCCTCCAACACCCTGCTCAATCCGCTGGCGGTCAAGGAGCTGTTCAATTCCGGCGGGCAGAGTCTGGTGCGTGGCCTGAGCCATCTGTTCGATGATCTGTTGCACAACGACGGCCTGCCACGGCAAGTGACCAGGCAGGCGTTCGAGGTCGGCAAAACCGTAGCGACCACCACTGGGGCTGTGGTGTTTCGCAATGAAATGTTCGAGTTGATCCAGTACAAATCGATGAGCGAAAAGCAGTACGCCAAGCCCTTGCTGGTGGTGCCGCCGCAAATCAACAAGTACTACATCTTCGATCTGAGCCCGCAGAACAGCTTCGTCCAGTACGCCCTGAAAAACAGCCTGCAGACCTTCATGATCAGCTGGCGCAACCCTGATGTGCGCCATCGCGAGTGGGGCCTGTCGAGTTACGTCGAAGCGGTCGAAGAAGCGATGAACATCTGCCGGGCGATTACCGGCGCCCGCGAAGTGAACCTGATGGGCGCCTGCGCCGGCGGCCTGACCATTGCCGCCCTGCAAGGGCATTTGCAGGCCAAACGGCAACTGCGCCGGGTCGCCAGCGCGACCTATCTGGTCAGTCTGCTCGACAGCCAGATCGAAACCCCGGCGACGCTGTTCGCCGATGAACAAACACTGGAAGCGGCCAAGCGTCGCTCGTATCAGAAAGGCGTGCTCGATGGTCGCGACATGGCCAAGGTCTTCGCCTGGATGCGCCCCAACGATTTGATCTGGAGCTATTTCGTCAACAACTACCTGCTGGGCAAGGAGCCGCCAGCCTTCGACATCCTCTACTGGAACAACGACAACACCCGCCTGCCGGCGGCGCTGCACGGCGATCTGCTGGACTTCTTCAAGCACAACCCGCTGATCCACGCGGGCGGTCTCGAGGTGTGCGGTACGCCGATCGATCTGCAGAAGGTCAATGTCGACAGCTTCAGCGTCGCCGGCATGAACGACCACATCACGCCGTGGGACGCGGTGTATCGCTCGACCCTGCTGCTCGGTGGCGAACGACGTTTCGTGCTGTCCAACAGCGGCCACGTGCAGAGCATCCTCAACCCGCCGAGCAACCCGAAAGCTGCCTACGTCGAGAACGCCAAACTGAGCAGCGACCCGCGTGCCTGGTACTACGATGCCAAACACGTCGACGGCAGCTGGTGGCCGCAGTGGCTGGAATGGGTCGCCCAGCGCTCCGGCGCCCTGAATGAAACTCGCACCACCCTCGGCAATCCGAACTATCCACCGATGGAAGCGGCACCGGCACCTATGTGCATGTGCGCTGACGCTCAACCGAATTTTTCTAAGAAGACTGGATGAAAACCCGCGACCGGATTCTCGAATGTGCGCTGCAACTGTTCAACGAAAAGGGTGAGCCGAACGTTTCCACCATGGAGGTGGCCAACGAAATGGGGATCAGCCCGGGCAATCTCTACTACCACTTCCACGGTAAGGAACCGCTGATTCTCGGCCTGTTCGAACGCTTCCAGCACGAGCTCGCGCCCCTGCTCGACCCGCCGCCGGACGTGGAGCTTGCACCGGAGGATTACTGGCTGTTTCTGCATTTGATCGTCGAGCGCCTGGCGCAATACCGGTTCCTGTTCCAGGACCTGTCGAACCTCGCCGGGCGCTTGCCGAAACTGGCCAAGGGGATTCGCAATCTGCTCAATGCGCTGAAGCGCACGCTGGCGTCGTTGCTGGCGCGATTGAAGGCTTCGGGGCAACTGGTCAGCGATACCCAGGCATTGGGGCAACTGGTGGAGCAGGTGACCATGACGTTGCTGTTCTCGCTGGATTACCAGCGGATTCTTGATCGTGAGGGAGAGGTTCGGTTGGTGGTTTATCAGATCATGATGCTGGTGGCGCCGCATTTGCTGCCGCCAGTGAAGGTGGCGACAGAGCGGATGGCCTTGCAATACCTTGAGGATCACGACTGACCCGAAAAGCCCCTCACCCTAACCCTCTCCCGGAGGGAGAGGGGACTGATTGGGGGATGTTCGCGAGCTACGCCGACCTGAGCGAGCTTCTTTGAATCGATAATCGACTCGATTTGTTCAGGTCGACGTATGACGCAGGACACCTCGGTCGGCTCCCTCTCCTTGGGGAGAGGGCTGGGGTGAGGGGCCGCTTGGAATGCACAAACAAAAACGCCCGACCTTCACAGGCCGGGCGTTTTAGATTTGCCCTGAAATCAGGACTGACTGGATGGCGTCGACGGTGTCGATGCCGCAGTCGGAGTAGCTGCTGCCGTGGGTGCCGCAGCGGAGTTTGCCGCGTTGGCCAGAGCTGTTGGAGCCGTCGATGGTGCGGCGGCCGGTTTCGGCGCAGCGGCTTTCGGCGCGGCCGGTTTTTTCACTGCTGGCTTTTTCGCCGCAGCCGGTTTGGCCGCAGGCTTCGCAGCGGGTTTGGCGGCAGCAGTTTTCGCTGCTGGCTTGGCCGCTGGTTTCGCTGCAGCTTTAGCCGCAGGTTTTGCTGCCGCTTTGGTTGCCGGTTTGGCAGCGGCCTTGGCGGCAACCGGTTTGGCTGCCGCTTTGGCCGCAGGCTTGGCGGCCGCAGTTTTGGTCGCAGCTTTCGCAGCCGGTTTTGCTGCCGCTTTGGTCAGTGGCTTGGCTGCGGTTTTCGCCGCAGGTTTGGCCGCTGCAGTTTTACTGGCAGGTTTCGCCGCAGCGGTTTTCGCCGCCACAGGCTGAGCTTTCAGACCGGTGAGTTTTTCAATCTGCCTGGTCAGCGTATCGACCTTGGCGTTGAGCGCCTTGACCTCATTGCGGCTCGGCACACCCAGGCGCGAAATCGCGCTGTTCAGGCGCTTGTCGAAAGCCCCTTCCAGCTCGTCCCACTTGCCCAGTGCGCGATCTTTCACGCCGCTGATACGCGACTTGGCCGAGGAGGTCGAGTCCTCGACTTTCTTGCCGACGGCAGTCTTGGTGAGCTTCTCGGCTTTCTCGCCGTCTTTGACCAATGCATCGAAGAGTTTGCTGCCGTCAGTGTCGATCTTCGAGTACACGCCTAAACCAGCCAGCCAGATTTTGCGGGAGTAGGACTCGACCTTCCCGACCCACGAGCTGCTTTCTTTATCGGTGTTCTTTTTGCCAGCCATCCCGTTCTCCTTAAGATTTTCGCGCGACGCGTTCGAGCAATGCCGTCAGCTCATCGAGCTTAGCAGAGAGTGCCTCAACGTCATGTTTAGACGGAATGCCGATCCGATTCAAGGCGCTGGCCACACGGTTGTCGAAGGCCTTCTCGACCTTGTCGAGCTGAACTTCAACGCGACCCTTGAACGAGCTGACCTGAGTGGCCGCGTCATCAATCTCGGCGTTGGCCGCATGGAGTTTTTCGCTGACGGCTTTTTTGCCTTTCTTTTCAACAGTTTGACCGGCGGCGACGAGCTCTTGAAAGTACTCGCTGCCCTCTTGGCCGACCTTGGTGTAGGCGCCCAGGCCTGCCAGCCAGATCTTGCGGGCATAGGATTTGACGTCGCTCAGAGTGGAAGTCGGAGCGTCGATTTTTTTCTTCAAAATGACTTTGGCCATGGTGCACCTCACGCGCAGAAGGTTTGAGGAACTGCCGGACGAGTGTCGGGCTCAGGCACAAAATAGGGAGAAAAATTAGAAAGGGCACCCTAACCAGCGGGAGCATCACAAAACAAATGTGGGAGCGAGCCTGCTCGCGAATGCGTCATATCAGCCAACATTTCAGTCAACTGATACACCGCTTTCGCGAGCAGGCTCGCTCCCACAGGGGACTGGATTTCAATCTGGAAATCAGGCCAGGGCTTTGTCGAGGGCTTTCTCGATCTCGGCTTTGATCATGCCGCTCATGGCCGACATCATCAGGCCCAGTTCGACGTCGACCCTGATCGAATCGTCCGCCACATGCACTTCGCCTTTCACGCCGGAGCGCTTGAGGTTCAGGGTGTCGCCCGACCACTGCGGCTCCAGGCCGTATTGTTCGTTGAGCTTTTTGGCCAGTTTGTCGGCCTTTTCGCGGGCGGCTTCCTTGCCCAGGGTGTGGGCGCGCTCAACACTGATTTTGGCCATGGAATGACTCCTGATGATTGAATAGCTGACGTTGAATCTTGACCGCATCTGCGGCAAATCGTCCCGAAGGTTGCCCATCTTACCTTTAGCCATTCCAAGACAAAGCATGGCTTGGGGATTAGAATGTCGCGCATTCTCTTTTGGTGACAGCGATATGACTGATCAGCGCAAAGGCAGCGATGCCGAACCCACCACTCACTTCGGCTTCAAAAACGTTCCGGAAAGCCAGAAAGCGGAAAAAGTCGCTGAGGTTTTCCATTCCGTAGCCGCTAAATACGACCTCATGAACGACCTTCTGTCGGGCGGCATGCACCGTCTGTGGAAGCGTTTCGCGATCGAGCTTTCCGGCGTGCGCAGCGGCAACCGCGTACTCGACATCGCTGGTGGCACCGGCGACCTGACCCGCAAGTTCTCGAACCTCGTCGGCCCGACCGGCCAGGTCGTGCTGGCCGACATCAACGAGTCGATGCTCAAGGTCGGCCGTGATCGTCTGCTCGATCTGGGCGTTGCCGGCAACGTCGAATTCGTCCAGGCCGACGCGGAAAAACTGCCATTCCCGGACAACCATTTCGACTGCGTGACCATCGCCTTCGGCCTGCGCAACGTGACGCACAAAGAGGACGCGTTGCGTTCGATGCTGCGCGTGCTCAAGCCTGGCGGCCGCCTGCTGGTGCTGGAATTCTCCAAGCCGACCAACGCGCTGATGTCCAAAGCCTACGACGCCTACTCGTTCGCCTTCATGCCGCTGATGGGCAAGCTGATCACCAATGACTCGGAAAGCTATCGCTACCTGGCCGAATCGATCCGCATGCACCCGAATCAGGAAACCCTGAAGTCGATGATGGTCGAGGCCGGTTTCGACCGCGTGACCTATCACAACATGACCGCAGGCATCGTCGCCCTGCACCGCGGCATCAAACCCTGATGTTGCTCACCGGGCTGCTCGCCAGCGTCGAACTCGGCCTCAACCGGGTGCTGCGTCTCGACAGCACGGCGCTGCCGCGCCTGGCGCATCTGACCGGCAAGGTGATTGCCGTCGACTGCCGCAGCCCGGCGCTGCAACTGTTCATACTGCCCAGTGACGAAGGCCTGATGCTGGCTTCGCAGTGGGCAGCGGACGTCGATTGCACGTTGCGCGCACCGGCATCTAGCCTGGTGAAACTGGCCCTGAGCAAGGACAAGACCGCCGTGCTGCATGCACCGGAAGTCGAGCTCGATGGCGACAGCGGTGTGTTGCTGGAGCTGGCCGGCGTGCTGCAGGATCTTGAGCTGGACTGGGAGTACGAACTCTCGCGCTGGCTCGGTCCGGTCGCCACGCAATTGCTCGGCGGCCATCTGCGCAGCCGCGCGCGCTGGTATCAACAAGGATTTGCCAGCCTCAACCAGAATCTTGCCGAATACCTCGCCGAAGAATCACGCACCCTTGTCGGGCAGCGTGAAGCCGAAGCGCGATTCAGCGAACTGGACCGGATCAAACTCGATCTGGAACGACTCGAGGCGCGTTTCGAGCGCCTTTCCCGATCCCTCGACCCAAGCGATAACGCATGAAGCTGCTTGCCGTCCGCCGTCTGTTGCGCATCCAGCGCGTCGTGATCCGCTACCGCCTCGATGACCTGCTGTTCGATCTGCCGCTGCCCTGGTTCCTTCTGGCCGTGCGCTTTTTGCTGCCGTGGCGCTGGCTGCCGCGCAAGCCGCTGGAACTCAACCGTGGTGCGCGCTTGCGTCTGGCGTTGCAGGATCTGGGGCCGATCTTCATCAAGTTCGGGCAGATTCTTTCGACCCGCCGTGACCTGCTGCCGGAGGACATCGCCGATGAGCTGATGCTGCTGCAGGACCGCGTGCCGCCGTTCGACTCGCAGCTGTCAATCAAGCTGATCGAAGAACAGCTGGGCAAGAAAATCAGCGAAGTGTTCAGCCGTTTCGACGTCGCCCCGCTGGCCTCGGCCTCGGTGGCGCAGGTGCATGCGGCGCAGCTCAAAAGCGGCGAAGAAGTCGTGGTCAAGGTCATTCGCCCGGGCCTGAAACCGATCATCGCGCAGGATCTGGCGTGGCTGTTCATCCTCGCCCGCGCCGCCGAGAAGTTCTCCGCTGACGCGCGCCTGCTGCACCCGGTCGATGTGGTGCAGGACTACGAAAAAACCATTTACGACGAACTCGATCTGTTGCGCGAGGCGGCCAACGCCAGCCAGTTGCGCCGCAACTTCGAAGGCTCGCAGCTGCTGTACGTGCCGCAAGTCTATTGGGACTGGTGCCGGCCGAAAGTGCTGGTGATGGAGCGCATCTACGGCATCCAGGTCACCGATCTGGCGACCCTTGCCGACCAGCGCACCGACATGAAGATGCTCGCCGAGCGCGGCGTGGAGATTTTCTTCACTCAGGTGTTCCGCGACAGTTTCTTCCACGCCGACATGCACCCGGGCAACATTTTCGTCAGCACCGTCAATCCGTGGAGCCCGCAATACATCGCGATCGACTGCGGCATCGTCGGCAGCCTGACCCCGGAAGACCAGGACTATCTGGCGCGCAACCTGTTCGCCTTCTTCAAGCGTGACTACCGTCGTGTGGCGCAACTGCACATCGACTCGGGCTGGGTGCCGGCGGAAACCAAACTCAACGAATTCGAAGCGGCGATCCGTACGGTGTGCGAACCGATCTTCGAAAAACCGTTAAAAGATATTTCATTTGGCCAGGTGCTGATGCGCCTGTTCCAGACCGCACGCCGCTTCAACATGGAAGTGCAGCCGCAACTGGTGCTGTTGCAGAAGACCTTGCTGAACATCGAAGGCCTCGGCCGTCAGCTGTATCCGGATCTGGATCTGTGGAACACCGCGCAGCCGTTTCTCGAGCGCTGGATGCGCGAACGCGTCAGCCCGAAAGCCTTGCTGGGCAACGTGCAGAGCCAGCTGGAGCAGATTCCGCACCTGTCGAACATGGCCCGCGATCTGCTCGAACGCATGTCGCAACCCCACGCCAAAGACCCTCCGCCGCCGTGGCACAAACGCAAGGACGACTGGTTCCTGCGCCTGCTCGGCTGCGCGCATCTGGCCGGCGGCGCGATCCTCGCAGCGGGTGGTCCGTTGACCGAGTGGGCGCACTGGCCCGCCGGAATCATGATCGCAGTCGGTTTGTATCTGGTCGTTCGCCGATAGCACGATTGAGCTGCAAGTTATAAGCTGCCAGCTTCAAGCTTGACGCTACAGGCACGCCGCAACGTGCGTTTACTTGCAGCTCGAAGCTCATCGCTTGCTGCTGCTTTTCGAGATCTGACGATGAAAAACTGGCTGGACGAGATCAAGTGGGATGCTGACGGCCTGGTGCCGGCGATTGCCCAGGATCACAAGACCGGGCGCGTATTGATGATGGCCTGGATGAACCGCGAAGCGCTGGAACTGACCGCTGCGGAGAATCGTGCAATCTACTGGTCACGTTCCCGTGGCAAGCTGTGGCGCAAGGGCGAAGAGTCCGGCCATGTGCAGACCCTGCATGAAATGCGTCTGGACTGTGATGCCGACGTGATCATCCTGATGGTTGAACAGATCGGCGACATCGCCTGCCACACCGGCCGTCAAAGCTGCTTTTACCGGGTCTTCGAAAACGGCGACTGGAAAACGGTCGATCCGGTACTGAAAGACCCGCACGCTATCTATTCCGCAGGACACACACATGAGTGACACCCTGACCCGCCTCGCTCAGGTACTTGAAGAGCGCAAAGGCGCAGCCGCCGACAGTTCGTATGTCGCCAGCCTCTATCACAAGGGGCTGAACAAGATTCTGGAGAAAGTCGGCGAAGAGTCGGTCGAAACCATTATTGCCGCCAAGGATGCCGCGATCAGCGGCGATTGCAGTGATGTGATCTACGAGACCGCCGACCTGTGGTTCCACAGCATGGTCATGCTCGCCCAACTGGGGCAGCATCCGCAGGCCGTGCTGGATGAACTGGACCGTCGCTTCGGCTTGTCCGGACACGTCGAGAAAGCCTCGCGTCCGTCCGCCTGAACAACTTTTAGAGAGGAATCGCCACATGGGCATTTTTGACTGGAAACACTGGGTCGTCATTCTGATTGTCGTGGTGCTGGTGTTCGGTACCAAAAAACTGAAAAACCTCGGCACCGACGTTGGCGAATCGATCAAGGGCTTTCGCAAAGCCATGAACGACGACGAAAAACCGGCCGAGCCGAGCGTGACCCCGCCGGCCCAGCCAGTGCCACCGGTGCAGCCGCAAACCACTGCTCAGGCCAACCCGCCGCACACCATCGACGTGCAGGCGCAGAAAGTCGAAGAGCCGATCCGCAAAGACGTGTGAGCACTGACTAATGTTTGGTATCAGCTTCTCTGAACTGCTGCTCGTCGGCCTCGTCGCCCTGCTGGTGCTCGGCCCCGAGCGTCTGCCGGGCGCGGCGCGCACCGCCGGTCTGTGGGTCGGCCGCCTGAAGCGCAGCTTCAACGCGATCAAACAGGAAGTTGAACGTGAAATAGGTGCCGACGAGATCCGTCGGCAACTGCACAACGAACATATTCTGTCGCTGGAGCAAGAGGCGCGGAAGATCTTCAATCCGAACCAGCAGGAGCCGACGCCGGTCGAGCCTGTGGGCGAGCAGACGATTCACAGCGCTGCCGCTCCGACTCCTGCACCTGTTGTAACACCGCCAGGATCGGCGCCGGTTACCACAGACACATCGGTTGAACCCGTAGCGCCCTCCGCCGCGCCGACTACACCAGCGCCTCAAGACCCTACACTGCCGCCGCGAGCCCCATGAGCGATCTTCCGGAAAACGACCAGCACATGCCGCTGGTATCGCACCTCACCGAGTTGCGCACCCGCCTGCTGCGTTGCGTGGCGGCGATCTTCATTATCTTTGCCGGGCTGTTCGCGTTCACCCAGCAGATCTACACCTTCGTCTCGACGCCGCTGCGCCAGTACCTGCCGGTCGGCGCGACGATGATCGCCACCGACGTGTCGTCGCCGTTCCTGACGCCGCTGAAACTGACGATGATGGTTTCGCTGTTTCTTGCGATTCCGGTGATCCTGCATCAGATCTGGGGCTTTATCGCTCCGGGCCTGTACAAGCATGAAAAACGCGTCGCGGTACCGCTGCTGATCTCCAGCATCCTGCTGTTCTACATCGGCATGGCGTTCGCCTATTACTTCGTCTTTCCATTGATCTTCAAATTCTTCGCCGCTGCCACCCCGGCCGGCGTGGAAATGATGACCGACATCGCCAGCTACCTCGATTTCGTCATGACGCTGTTCTTCGCCTTCGGCGTGGCGTTCGAAATCCCGGTGGCCGTGGTCCTGCTGGTGTGGATCGGCGTGGTCGACGTCAAATACCTGAAGAAGATCCGCCCGTACGTGATCATCGGCTGCTTCGTGGTCGGCATGATCCTCACTCCGCCGGACATTTTCTCGCAGACCCTGCTGGCCGTGCCGATGTGGATGCTGTTCGAGATCGGCATCCTCTTCGGCGCGCTGGTCAGCAAGCGCGAACGCCCGGACGAAACGCCGGCCGACGACCACAACGACCAGCCGCCAGCGACTCAGGCATGAACCTGCTGCTGCTCGAAGAGGCCGACTTCATTGCGGCCGACCGCGTGATCCTGCGCGACCGGCGCCTGACCCACATGCAGGAAGTGCATCGCTCCGAAGTCGGTGACAGCCTGCGCGTCGGGCGCATCAACGGACTGATGGGTTCGGCTGAGCTGCTGCGTCTGGAAGCGGGCGAAGCAGAGTTGCGTGTCAGCCTTGATCAGCCACCGCCGGCCAAGCTGCCGCTGACCCTGGTGCTGGCCCTGCCCCGGCCGAAAATGCTGCGCCGCGTGTTCCAGACCGTCGCGACCATGGGTGTGGCCAAGGTGATTCTGGTCAACAGCTATCGCGTGGAGAAAAGCTTTTGGCAAACGCCGTTTCTGGAGCCGGAAGCGATTCGTGAGCAGTTGATCCTCGGTCTTGAACAGGCTCGCGACACGGTGTTGCCGGAGATCGTCATCGAAAAGCGCTTCAAGCCTTTCGTTGAGGATCGGCTGCCGGCGATCAGCGCGGGCACCCTCGGCCTGGTCGGGCACCCCGGCCACTTCCCGCCCTGCCCGCGCGCCCTGAACGAACCGGTGACCCTGGCCATTGGCCCCGAGGGTGGCTGGATTCCCTACGAAATCGATCTGCTGGCCAAATCCGGCCTGCAACCGGTGCAATTGGGCGAGCGCATCCTGCGCGTCGAAACCGCCGTCACCGCCCTGCTCGCACGCCTGTTCTAGCGCGACACCGATCCTGTGTAGGAGCTGCCGAAGGCTGCGATCTTTTGATCTTGTTTTTAAAAGCAAGATCAAAGGATCGCAGCCTCGTTGCACTCGTCAGCTTCTACAAGCCCCTACAGTCGCAGACAAGTGGCGTTACAGATTGCCACCACCCAGCCGATACAACCCCTATAAGTCCAATTAAGTGGTCCGAAGGGAGTGGTCGCATGTACCGTTGGTTAGCCGAGAGTCTTGGAAACGTCAGCGTCAAACGCAAGCTGGGCATCGGTTTCGGCCTGGTGCTGTTGCTGACGCTGTTGATCACGTTCACCGGCTGGACCGGCATGAGCGGCATCATCAGCCGTGGCGACAAGCTCGGCTTCATTTCCAGCCTCAATGAGCTGACCAAAGACCTGCGCCTGGCGCGCATGGACTACGACATGCGTCGTGGTGAACAGGGTCCGGGCGCGGTCAATGAATTGCTCAGCAAACTCGAAAGCGGTCTGCAATCGGCACGCGGCATGATCGAGCAGCCGTCCGATGTGGCGATGGTCGATCAACAGCTTGCTGCGGTCGCCGAATACAAACGCGCTTTCGGCGAAATGACCCAGGCCACCGTGCACCGAGAAGATGCGCGCAGCAAGCTTGGCGCCAACGCTGACAATGCTGTGGCCAAGGTCGGCGAAGTCGAAAGTGCGCTGCTGCAAGGCGACAGCGTTGCGCAGTACAACGCTGTCATCGAGCTGAGCAAACTGTTGCAGCAGGCGCGCTATCAGGTGCGCGGTTACACCTACAGCGGCAAGGCCGATGCCGAGCAACCGGCGCTGACCGCCATCGACAACGCCTTGAAGAACCTCGAAAGCCTGCCGACCCGCGTGCCAGAGCAGCACATCGCCAACCTGCAGCAAGCCACCGATTCGCTCAAGGCTTACCGCGCCGCTGTCGCTCAGTTCCGTGATTCGCAGGTCAAGAACGCCGCCGCACTGGCCAACATGTCGGCTCAGGGCGACATCCTGATCGCGGCCAGCAAGAAGCTCACCGAATCGCAAACCGTGGTGCGCGACACCGATGCCGCCCATGCCAAGAACATGCTGCTGATCGCCACTGCGCTGGCGCTGGCCTTCGGTCTGATTGCCGCTTGGGCGATCACCCGACAAATCATCATTCCGCTGACCCAGACTCTGAAAGTGGCCGAGCGCGTGGCCGCCGGTGACCTGACCCACAACCTGGTTTCCCTGCGTCGCGATGAGCTCGGGCAATTGCAGCGCTCGATGCAAAGCATGACCCAAGGCCTGCGCGAGTTGATCGGTGGCATCAGCGACGGCGTCACGCAGATCGCCAGCGCCGCTGAAGAACTTTCGGCGGTGACCGAGCAGACCAGCGCCGGGGTCAACAATCAGAAGGTGGAGACCGATCAGGTCGCCACCGCCATGAACGAGATGGCCGCCACCGTGCAGGAAGTCGCACGCAATGCTGAAGAAGCCTCAGAGGCCGCTGTCGCCGCTGACCAACAGGCCCGTGAAGGCGACAAGGTCGTCGGCGAAGCCATCGCCCAGATCGAGCGTCTGGCAATCGAGGTGGGTCACTCCACTGAAGCCATGGGCGAGCTCAAGCGTGAAAGCGACAAGATCGGCAGCGTCCTCGACGTGATCAAGTCTGTCGCCCAACAAACCAACCTGCTGGCCCTCAACGCTGCCATCGAAGCGGCCCGTGCCGGGGAAGCCGGACGTGGTTTCGCCGTGGTTGCCGACGAAGTGCGCAGCCTCGCCCAGCGCACGCAGAAGTCCACCGAAGAGATCGAAGAGCTGATCGTCGGTCTGCAAAACGGCACTCAACAAGTGGCGACGATCATGGACAACAGCCGCAGCCTCACCGACAGCAGCGTCGAACTGACCCGGCGTGCCGGTGGCTCACTGGAGAGCATCACCCGCACCGTCTCGGCGATTCAGGCGATGAACCAGCAGATCGCCGCCGCTGCCGAGCAGCAGAGCGCCGTGGCCGAAGAGATCAACCGCAGCGTGCTGAACGTGCGCGATGTGTCGGATCAAACCTCGGCGGCGAGTGAAGAGACCGCTGCGTCCAGCGTTGAACTGGCGCGGTTGGGCACGCATCTGCAGATGCTGGTAGGCCGCTTTAAAGTCTGAGTTGATGCACAACCTCGGTTCGCCTGAAACCGAGGTGATGCCATTTGCGAGCAGGCTCGCCGCCACCCTGGAATGCGTTTCACTGTGGGAGCGAGCCTGCTCGCGAAGGCAGCGGCGCGGTCTGCGCGTCGTAGGTAACGGGCGCGCCAATTTGGCGACGGATGCTATGCACTGGTTTTAGGTTTGATCGGTGTTTGTTCGCAGCTCAACAGCGGACATAAAAAAACCCCGCTGAATCAGCGGGGTTCTCTTATCAGGCCGGCTGAGCCTGCAAACTCACCGGTCGCAGCGGCAGCAACGGCGCATGCGGATCGGCTTTCACCGAAGCGCGCCAGGCATCGAGCCATTCGGCAAGCCCTTCGGCCCAGACCTGCTCGTGCAGGCGTGCCAGTGCGACAGGGTCGCTAAGCAGTTGCAGGCGATCATGGTTGTTCAGCCCGGCCGGGCCGACCTTGATCGCGTGACGCACGCGTTCCTGACGCAGCCACTCGATCGGCTCGGCCTGGCCGTGACGCGAGGTCGCCAGCGAGCACGCCAAGGCGTTCTGCTGAGGATCGACCACGGCGCGGACGAAGCCGTCGTTGAGGGCGTGATAGCGGTTTTCGTGGGTGTACTGATCGGTTGCCAGCAAGGCCTGTGGCGGATTGTATTCCTCAGGGATGAGGAACAGGCTCTCGTCACGGGTCTTCAGACCAAGGCCGACACGGCTGGAGATCACCGAGACCGGGATCGACAGCATCAGCGAACCGACGATCGGCACCAGCCACCAGAGGAAGCTCGGATTCAACCAGATCACCAGCAGCGCCCACAAGAAGCCCAGCAACGTCTGCGGACCGTGGCGCTTGACCGCTTCGCTCCATGGCGTCGAGTCGTCGTCACGCTGCGGCGAGTTCCAGGTCGCGGCCCAACCGAGGAACGCGGCGAGGACGAAGCGGGTGTGGAAAATCATCCGCACCGGCGCCAGCAGCATGGAGAACAGCATCTCCAGGAGCATCGACAGAGTCACCTTGAACTTGCCGCCGAACTCTTTCGCGCCCTTGGCCCAGATCAGGATGATGCTCAACAGCTTCGGCAGGAACAGCAGCACGATGGTCGTCGAGAACAGCGCGATGGCCTTGTCCGGGTGCCATTGCGGCCACAGCGGATAGAGCTGACGCGGTTCGAGGAAGTACTGCGGCTCCATCAGCGTGTTCACCGCCAGCAGCGCGGTCGACAACACCAGGAAGAAGAACCACAACGGCGCCGACAGGTAGGACATCACGCCGGTGAGGAACACCGCGCGGTGCACCGGGTGCATGCCCTTGACCAGGAACAGGCGGAAGTTCATCAGGTTGCCGTGGCACCAGCGACGGTCACGCTTGAGCTCGTCGAGCAGGTTCGGCGGCAACTCTTCGTAACTGCCCGGCAGGTCGTAGGCAATCCACACGCCCCAACCGGCACGGCGCATCAGCGCAGCTTCGACGAAGTCGTGGGAAAGGATTGCACCGGAGAACGCGCCTTTGCCCGGCAACGGCGCCAGAGCGCAGTGGTCGATAAACGGCTTCATGCGGATGATCGCGTTGTGACCCCAGTAGTGGGATTCACCCAACTGCCAGAAGTGCAGACCGGCGGTAAACAGCGGGCCGTACACACGGGTGGCGAACTGCTGCATGCGCGCATACAGGGTGTCCATGCCCGACGCACGCGGCGCGGTCTGGATGATCCCGGCGTCCGGCGTGGCTTCCATCAAGCGCACCAGACTGGTCAGGCACTCACCGCTCATCACCGAGTCGGCGTCGAGCACGACCATGTACTTGTAGTCACCGCCCCAACGACGGCAGAAGTCGTCGAGGTTGCCGCTCTTGCGCTTCACACGACGGCGACGACGGCGATAGAAGATCTTGCCGAAGCCCTTGGCTTCGCGGCAGACGTCCAGCCAGGCCTGCTGCTCGGCGACGCAGATATCGGTGTCGTTACTGTCGCTGAGAACGAAAAAGTCGAAGCGATCCAGATCACCGGTGGCCGCTACCGATTCGAACGTCGCACGCAGACCGGCGAATACACGCGGCACGTCTTCGTTGCAGATCGGCATTACCAGCGCAGTACGCGCGTCTTTGGGAATCGGCTCGTTACCGGCGCTTTTCCCGGAAATACGGTATTTATCGTGGCCGGTGAGCAACTCGAGGAAGCCCATCAGTGCGGTCCAGAAACCGGCCGATACCCAGCAGAACAGAATCCCG
The DNA here is from genome assembly GCF_054668485.1 of Pseudomonas sp. S2_A05. NCBI lineage: Bacteria > Pseudomonadati > Pseudomonadota > Gammaproteobacteria > Pseudomonadales > Pseudomonadaceae > Pseudomonas > Pseudomonas sp. S2_A05. Next base: position 5,156,751 of record NZ_CP162775.1, on the reverse strand, counting down.
AACAGAATCAGGATGCTGGTTTGCAGCGCATACGGCAGCACTTGCGTGGCGGTTTGCAGCAGCGGCTGATGCAGGACTTCTTCCAGATCGACGAACGACCAGCCCTGGTACGGCATGATGCCTTTCATGTACCAACCGGCAACGATGGTCTGGCCGAGCATCAGCAGCAACAGGATGTAGCGACGGATCGAGCCGACGGTGCGCCAGCGCGCGGCCGGCAGGACGTTGGCGTCCTTCGGCGGCTGCGGCGGGTTGGTGCGCCCGGTCAGACGGCGCCAGCCACGCACCAGAATATTGGTGCGCCATGGCTCCGGCACGACCTTGGTGCGGCGGATTGGCGGGGTCGCCTTGAGGCTGACCCGACCACTGGCGTCGAGCACCAGCATTTCCGCTTCGGCCAGTTCTTCGGCAGTGCTCAGGGTCAGGCGCTTGCCCACCGAAGCCTGGGCGGCTTCGGCAGGGGCGTCGAATGTCGAGGACGACAGGCGCTCATGCAGCTCGCTGAACGACTGGCAACCCGCGAGTTCCGCGCGTTGCTCGTCGGTCATCGGCAGATGCGCCAGATACTCGGACAGAGTCTCTGGCTGTACTGGTGAATTACTCATCGGCAGGCAACTGATAGCTCCAGGTCTCGGTCAGGACTTCTTCAGTCGGCGCCGATTCCGGTGTGGCTGGGGCCGCGTCGGCAGCGACTGGCTGCTTGGCGTCTTTGTTGGCCTTGTCCTTGGCGTCGGCTGCAGGCTTGGCTTCAGCCTGTTTGGCTTCGGCGGCCTTGGCTTCCTTGTCGAGTTTTTCCTGTTGCTTGGCGGCAACCTTGTCAGCCTTGGCGACCGACGAGTTGGAGGCCGGGACCGATTTGCCCAGATCTGCGGTGACTACCGGCTGAACCAGGGCGGCACGCATTTCGGTCGCTTTGCTCGGATCCTTGATCTTCATCCGCAGGGTCAAACGCCAGCCCTTGGTTTCCGGGTTGTAGCGCACGCTGTTCTCGACCAGTTCGGCGTTGTCACCGACGCTGACCTGACTGCGCACGTCGGCATCCGGCGTCAGGGCCGCCAGCGACGGGCCTTCGAAGTCGACCAGATAGGCCACGCTGCCATCGGGCTGACGGATCAGGTTCGATTGCTTGACGTCACCGGTCGAACGCAGGGTCTGCGCCACCCAGGCGCTGTCCGGCGCATGGAGTGCTGCTTCGTCCATGGTCCAGTGCATACGGTAGGCGAAGTCCAGCGGCTGGCCTGGCTCCGGCATTTTTTCCGGGCTCCAGAACGCAACGATGTTGTCGTTGGTTTCGTCAGCGGTCGGAATCTCTACCAGATCGACAGTGCCCTTGCCCCACTCGCCCTTCGGCTCGATCCAGGCACTTGGGCGCTTGTCGTAGCGGTCGTCGAGGTCTTCGTAGTGGCTGAAATCACGGCCACGCTGCAGCAGACCGAAACCACGCGGGTTCTCGACGCTAAAGTTGCTCACAGCCAGATGTTTCGGGTTGTTCAGTGGGCGCCAGATCCACTCGCCGTTGCCGGCATGGATCGACAGACCGCTGGAGTCGTGCAGTTCACGACGGTAGTTGAGGACTTTCGACGGCTGGTTGGCGCCGAACAGGAACATGCTGGTCAGCGGCGCGATGCCCAGTTTGCCGACCTTGTCACGCAGGAACATCTGCGCCTTGACGTCGACGATGGTGTCGCTGCCCGGACGCAGGATCAGACGGTAGGCACCGGTGGCACGCGGCGAATCCAGCAGCGCAAAGATCACCAGGTGCTTGTCGCCCGGCTTGGGCTGCTGAATCCAGAACTCGCGGAAACGCGGGAACTCTTCACCCGACGGCAGCGCGGTATCGATCGCCAGACCACGGGCCGACAGACCGTAGGTGTGGCCTTTGCCAACGACGCGGAAGTAACTCGCGCCGAGCATGGTCATGATCTCGTCTTGCTTGTCGGCCTTGTTGATCGGGTACAGCACACGGAAACCGGCGTAACCCAGTTGCTCGGTGGCTTTCGGATCGAATTTCAGGTCGCCGAAATCGAAGCGGCTCGGATCGTATTTGATCTCCGAGACGGTATTGGTGGTGATTTCGTTGATTTTCACCGGTGTATCGAAGTGCATACCCTGGTGATAGAAGGAGAGCTTGAACGGCGTCTTCTGATCGGCCCACTCAGCCTTTTCGGTGAGGAAGCGGATCTTCTGGTAGTCCGCGAACTTCATTTCGCGGAATTCGTTCGGCAGGTTGCTGCGCGGGGCTTCGAACTTCTGCCCGGCCAGCTCTTTGGCCTTGGCCGATACGTCGTCAAGATTGAACGCCCAAAGCTGACCGGCGCTGAGCAGGCACAGGAGCGCCGAACCCGCTACCAGAGCACTTCGCATGCGTTTGGCAGACATTTTTGCTGCATTACAGGGACTAACAATCACGAGCAACCCTCGCCGAAAACAGATCAATAAACCAACGGCCAGCTATCTTTATGCCAGGTTGGCGAGCATTGTTCCGACTCCGCCGGGGCAAAATGATTCCCCAATCGGATCCAGACAAGTCTCTACCTAAGTCAAAACGGATCAACGAATGTCGATCCCCGCAGCGCGCGATTATCTAGTAGCCCGGATGACAACGCATCAGGGGTAACAAAGTATTTATCGCGAAAACAGCCTAAAAACAGTCGAAATTTCCGAAAAAGGTGTTTCAGGCACTGTCAGGTCTGTAACAAAAAGGTAACCGGGCCATCGTTGACCAGGTGCACCTGCATATCGGCGCCGAATCTACCTGATGCCACAGTGCCATGCACCTGTTTCGCCTGGCTCAATAAATAGTCGAACAATTCCTCACCCAGTGCCGGCGGTGCGGCCGTGGAAAAGCTCGGGCGCAGGCCGCTTTTGGTGTCGGCGGCAAGTGTGAACTGAGAGACCAGCAGCAACCCGCCACCCACATCCGCCAGGGACAGATTCATCTTGCCCTCGGCGTCACTGAATACTCGATAGTTAAGCAGCTTATGCAGAAGTTTGTCGGCGCTGGTACGCGTATCGTCGGGTTCTACCGCGACCAGCACGAGCAAACCCTGATCGATTGCGCCGACTACCTCGCCGGCGACCTCTACCCGCGCGCCGCTTACGCGTTGTAACAGCGCCTTCATGCTTCTTCGAGTGGCAAGTCGAGCAGGCGCTGGGCCATTTTGCTCGCCGCGCGCACCAGCGCATCGGTGATGCCCGGCTCGGACGCAGCGTGGCCGGCGTCGCGGATCACCTGCAATTCGCTGTTCGGCCAGGCCTGGTGCAATTCCCAGGCGTTGTCGAGCGGGCAGATCACGTCGTAGCGACCGTGAATGATCACGCCGGGCAGATGAGCGATCTTGCCCATGTCGCGGATCAGCTGGTTCGGCTCAAGGAAGGCGTTGTTGGTGAAGTAGTGGCATTCGATCCGCGCGATCGACAGCGCGCGCTGCGGCTCGGAGAAACGATCGACCACCAGCGGGTTCGGCCGCAGGGTCGCGGTGCGCCCTTCCCAAGTCGACCAAGCCTTCGCTGCATGCATCTGGGCGATCTGATCGTTGCCGGTCAGGCGTTTGTGGAAAGCGCTGAGCAGGTCGTCGCGCTCGTCCAGCGGGATCGGCGCGATGTAGTCCTGCCAGTAATCCGGGAATAGACGGCTGGCGCCGGCCTGATAGAACCATTCGATTTCCTGCGGACGGCAGAGGAAAATCCCGCGCAGAATCAGACCGTGCACGCGCTCCGGGTGGGTTTGCGCGTAGGCCAGCGCCAGGGTCGAACCCCAGGAGCCGCCGAACAGCACCCATTTTTCAATGCCCAGGTGTTTGCGGATGCGCTCAAGGTCTTCGACCAGATCCCAGGTGGTGTTGTTTTCCAGGCTGGCGTGCGGGGTGGAGCGACCGCAGCCGCGCTGGTCGAAGGTGACGATGCGATACAGATTCGGATCGAAATAGCGTCGGCTCTGGGCGTCGCAGCCGGCGCCGGGGCCACCGTGGATGAATACAACCGGCAATCCTTCCGGCGAGCCGCTTTCATCGACGTACAGCGTATGGGTGTCATCGACAGCCAGATCGTGCCGGGCGTGGGGTTTGATCTGCGGAAACAAAGTCTGCATTGCGCGCTCCGTAAGGGGTCGAGGTCATCCCTGGGGGGACTCGTATTATTCTGCCGTTGGGCATCATAAACCCGATTTGCGTCAATGAGCATGCTCCGGGGCCTGATCGTTCCCACGCTCTGCGTGGGAACGATCAAACGGACGCCTTCGCGAGCAGGCTCGCTCCCACAGGGGTTAGGCGCTGTAGTGAGATTTTGCCCAGGCCAGATAGCCCTGCAGCAATTCCCTGAGCACCACCCGCGTCGGCTCGGCCAGGTCAGCGCGGTAGCGGAACGGTTCGAACTCTTCCATGTAGGTGGACTGGCACAGTTCCAGCTGCACGGCGTGGATGTTCTGCGCCGGATCGCCGTACTGGCGGGTGATGTGCCCGCCCTTGAAGCGACCGTTGAGCACATGGGTGAACTGCGCGTGCTGCGCACAGATCGCTTCCAGTTGACTCGCCAGTTGCGGATCACAACTGGCGCCATTGAACGTGCCGAGGTTGAAGTCTGGCAGTTTGCCGTCGAACAGGTGCGGGATGAGCGAGCGGATCGAGTGCGCATCGAACAACAGCGCGTAACCGAATTCGGCTTTCAGTCGCGCCAGTTCCTCCTGCAAGGTGCGGTGGTACGGCGTCCAGATCTGCTCCAGGTATGTTGCGCGCTCCTCTTTCGACGGTTCCAGACCTTCCTGAAACAACGGAATGCCGTCGAACAACGTCGCCGGATACAACCCGGTGGTCGCCCCGGCATACAACGGCTTGTCGTCGGACGGCCGGTTGAGGTCGATGACGAAACGCGAATACTCGGCAGCCAGGGTGCTGGCGCCCAGTTCCTCGGCAAAATCGTAGAGCTGCGGGATATGCCAGTCGGTGTCCGGCAAACTCTTCGCGACGGGGATCAACCCGGCTTCGACCGCCGGGGTCAGACGCACGCCGGCGTGGGGCATGCTGATCAGCAGCGGCACGCGACCTTGTTTGAAACTCAGAACCTTGTCCACAACCGCCCTCCTAGAAATTCGATTCGACGCCGTGACGCACGACGCGCTTGTCCAGATCGCCACCGAGCCAATAGGCCAGATCCGCTGGACGCTCGATGTCCCACGCCACGAAATCAGCGACCTTGCCGACCTCCAGCGAGCCATGGGTCTGCGCCATGCCCATCGCCTGCGCGGCATGAAGGGTCGCACCGGCCAGGGCTTCTTCCGGAGTCATGCGAAAACAGGTGCAGGCCATGTTCAGCATCAGGCGCAACGACAGCGCTGGCGAGGTGCCGGGATTTAAGTCGCTGGCGATGGCGATTTTCACCTTGTGCTTGCGCAGCGCTTCCATCGGCGGCAACTGGGTTTCGCGCAAAAAGTAGAACGCGCCCGGTAGCAGCACGGCGACGGTGTCGGCAGCGGCCATGGCGATCGCGTCGTCCTCGTCCATGAACTCCAGGTGATCGGCGGACAAGGCTTTGTAGCGTGCGGCGAGGCTGGAACCATGCAGCGAGGACAATTGCTCGGCGTGCAGCTTCACCGGCAGTCCGAGTTGTTGCGCGGCGACGAAGACCCGCTCGACCTGCTCCGGCGAAAACGCCAGGTATTCGCAGAACGCATCCACGGCATCGACCAAACCTTCGGCGGCGAGGGCCGGAAGCATCTGCTCGCAGACCAGATCGATGTAATCGTCGGCGCGATCCTTGTACTCCGGCGGCAACGCGTGCGCCGCCAGGCAAGTGCTGCGGACGCTGATCGGCAGCTCTTCGGCCAGGCGCCGGATGACCCGCAGCAGCTTGCGCTCGTTGGCCAGATCGAGACCGTAGCCGGATTTCATTTCCACCGTGGTCACGCCGTCGCGCATCAGGCTTTTCAGGCGTTTGGCGGCGCTGGCGAACAACTCGTCCTCAGTGGCTTCGCGAGTGGCGCGCACGGTGCTGGCGATGCCGCCGCCCTGCGCGGCGATCTCGGCATAGCTGACGCCTTGCAGGCGCTGCTCGAACTCGCCGCTGCGGTTGCCACCGAACACGGTGTGGGTGTGGCAGTCGATCAGACCGGGGGTGACCCACGCACCCTGCAAATCATTGACCGCCGGGTATTCGCCGGATGGCAATTGAGTGCGTGGGCCAATCCACTCGATCAGCGTGCCGGACGTCACGATCGCCGCATCCTCGATGATCGAATAGGCGCCGTTGGCCATGGTTGCGACGTGGCAGTGTTGCCAGAGGGTTTTCACTGTTGGCCTCCGTTTGGGTTTGTATGGTGAGCAGCCTCAAAAGCCCCTCACCCTAGCCCTCTCCCAGAGGGAGAGGGGACTGACCGTGTTGTTCTGTCGAGATATGCCGACCTGAAATTTCTCAGCCGAACTCACGTTGCGAAAACAATGAAGATCGGCTCCCTTCCCCCTCTCCCCCTTGGGGGAGAGGGCTGGGGTGAGGGGGATCGATTTCACTAACAATACAAATCTCCCCGTAAAGCGCTTACAAACTAGGCAACAACTGCCCAGCAACAAGCTCGGTCAGACACCGCGACGCCAGCAATTCAGTCGCCGCATTGATGTCCGGGGCAAAGAATCGGTCCTTCTCATAGAACGGCACTTGCTTGCGCAGAATCGCCCGCGCCTGTTCCAGCTTCGGCGAGGTCTTCAGACCGTTGCGCAGATCCAGGCCCTGCACCGCCGCCAGCCACTCCACGGCGAGAATGCCGCGAGTGTTCTCGGCCATTTCCCACAGACGCTTGCCCGCCGCCGGGGCCATCGATACGTGATCTTCCTGGTTGGCCGAGGTCGGCAGGCTGTCCACCGAATGTGGATGGGACAACGCCTTGTTTTCGCTGGCCAACGCCGCAGCGGTGACCTGAGCGATCATGAAACCGGAGTTCACCCCGCCATTGGCCACCAGGAACGGCGGCAGTTGCGACATGTGCTTGTCCATCATCAGCGAGATGCGGCGTTCGCTCAGCGAGCCGATTTCAGCGATGGCCAGGGCCATGTTGTCAGCGGCCATGGCCACCGGTTCGGCGTGGAAGTTGCCGCCGGAAATCACGTCGCCTTCGGCGGCGAATACCAGAGGGTTGTCGGAAACCGCGTTGGCTTCGACCGCCAGCACTTCAGCGGCCTGGCGGAACTGGGTCAGGCAGGCGCCCATGACTTGCGGCTGGCAGCGCAGCGAGTACGGGTCCTGGACCTTGTCGCAGTTCTGATGCGAGGCAGAGACTTCGCTGCGCTCACCGAGCAGATCGCGGTAGGCCGCAGCGGCATCGATCTGCCCTCTCTGCCCACGCGCGGCATGAATGCGCGCGTCGAACGGCGAGCGCGAACCGAGCACGGCTTCTACGGTGAGACTGCCCAGCGCCACTGCACCGGCAAACAGATCTTCGCCTTCGAACAAACCGCGCAGGGCAAACGCTGTGGAAACCTGAGTACCGTTGAGCAGCGCCAGACCTTCTTTAGCCGCTAAAGTCAGCGGCGCCAGGCCGGCGACTTTCAGTGCTTCGCTGGCTTCAAGCCATTCGCCCTTGTAGCGCGCCTTGCCCTCGCCCAGCAACACCAGCGACATGTGCGCCAACGGCGCCAGATCCCCCGACGCACCGACCGAACCTTTCAGCGGAATGTGCGGATAGACCTCGGCATTGATCAGCGCGATCAGCGCATCGATCACCTGCCGACGGATGCCGGAAAAACCACGGCTGAGACTGTTGACCTTGAGCACCATGATCAGTCGCACAAGGTCATCGCTGATCGGCTGGCCGACGCCGGCAGCGTGCGAGAGCACCAGCGAACGCTGCAGGTTTTCCAGGTCTTCGCTGGCGATGCGCGTCGAGGCCAGCAGGCCGAAACCGGTGTTGATGCCGTAGGCGGTGCGGTTCTCGGCGAGGATCTGTTCGACGCAGGCGACGCTGGCCTCGATCTGCGCGCTGGCGCTGTTGTCGAGGGTCAGTGTGACCGGGTTCTGATAGACGTCACGCAGTTGGGCCAGGCTCAGTTGGCCGGGGATCAGGTTCAGCGCAGTCATTAAAATGCTCCTGTCAGGCATTGTTATTAACTACCAGTCGCTCCGGAGCATTCCGTTATCCGTCGTTTCTCGTCTTGTGAACGATCCACGCCTTGGCACGCTGGTATGGGTAGTTGTCAGTGCAAATTCGGTAGAACGTTGTGCGGCAGATTCGGGTCTTTCAGCACGGTCGCAGCGGCAGCGATATCCGGCGCCAGCCAGCGATCCTGATCGTAGGCGGGGACCGTTTCGCGCAGCAGTTTCCACGCGCGGTCAGTGCCCACGCCAAAGCGCTGTTCCTTGAGGAATTCAAACGCCTGCGCCGCCAGCAGGTATTCAATCGCGAGGATCTGCGTGCAGTTTTCCAGCGCGCGATGCAGCTTCAGCGCGGCGTTGGTGCCCATGCTCAGGTGATCTTCCTGCAGGCCCGAGGTGATGTAGTTGTCGAGTACCGCCGGTTGCGCCAATTGACGGTTTTCCGCACACAGCGAGGCGGCGACGTATTGCACGATCATCATCCCCGAGTTGACCCCGGGATTGGCCACCAGAAACGCCGGCAGACCGCTGACGTGCGGATTGACCAAACGGTCCAGACGGCGCTCGGCGATCGAGCCGATTTCAGCCATGGCAATCGCCAGCAGATCCGCAGCCATCGCCACGGATTGACCGTGCGGGTTGGCCTGCGACATCACCCGGAAATTGTCCGGTGTGCCCAGCAGTAACGGGTTGTCGGTGCAGCCGTTGAGTTCGGCTTCGACCTGTTTGATCGCATGCGCGAGTTGATCACGCGCGGCGCCGTGGACCTGCGGGATCGAACGAATGCTCAGCGCGTCCTGAGTGCGAATGCCTTTGCTTGCGGCGATCACTTGGCTGCCATCGAGTAATGCACGCAGATTTTCGCCGACCTGCTGCATGCCCGGATGCGGCTTGAGCGCAATGATCTCGGCATCGAACGCATCGATCTGGCCGCGCTGGGCTTCGAAACTCATCGCACCAATGACATCGGCCCATTGCAACAGCCGCGTAGCATCAGCTATCGCCAGGCAACTGAGGCCGGTCATGCAAGGCGTGCCGTTGACCAGACACAAGCCATCCTTCGCGCCGAGCTGCACAGGTTGCAGGCCCTCTTCGGCCAGCGCCTGTTGCGCCGAAATGATCTGCCCGCGATAACTGACATTGCCAACGCCGAGCAGCGCGATGCCGATGTGCGCCATGTGCGTCAGGTAACCCACCGAACCCTGCGACGGCACCTGCGGGGTGATGCCGCGATTGAGCAGCGCCAGCAGCCCTTCGACCACACGCCGATGCAGGCCGGACTTGCCGTGGCTGTAGTTGTGAACAGCAGCGCAGATGATCGCGCGGGTCTGCTCGTCGCTGAGCACCGGGCCGACACCGCAGGCATGGCTGAGCAAGGTGTTGCGCGAGAGTTGGCTGAGCTGTTCGTCCTGCAGCGAGACGTTGGACAGACCGCCCAGACCGGTGTTGACGCCATAGGCGCGCTCGCCGCTGGCGACGATGCGCTGGACGATGGCCTGAGCGTTATCGAGGCGCGCCCAGGTTTCGCTGGACAGTTCCAGTGGCGCACCGTGCCGGGCAACGGCGACCACGTCCTGCCAACGCAGAGGGCTGCCTGTGATAACGATTTTTTCAGCCTGGGACATCTAAAACCTCATACCAATTCTGTTGATGCCGGTAACCCAGTGGTGAGGGGATTTATCCCCGTTGGGTGGCGAAGCCGCCCCAAACCATGCCCGCAAATCCGTCAGACAGACCGCAGTGGCCGGTTTTACGACTGCTTCGCAGCCGAACGGGGATAAATCCCCTCGCCACAACGGCCACTCAGTCTCAGACCACCGCCGCGCGCCGCTGCACGAACCGGTCGACATACTCATCGGCCGGTGAATGCAGGATCTCTCTTGGCGTGCCCACCTGGATCAACCGGCCATCCTTGAGAATCGCGATGCGATTGCCGATGCGCACGGCTTCGTCGAGGTCGTGGGTGATGAAGACGATGGTTTTGTGCAGGGTCTTTTGCAGTTCCAGCAACTGGTCCTGCATCTCGGCGCGGATCAACGGATCCAGCGCACTGAATGCTTCATCCATGAGGATGATGTCGGTGTCCGCCGCCAATGCACGGGCGAGGCCGACGCGCTGACGCATGCCGCCGGAGAGCTGGTGCGGGTATTTGTTTTCGTAGCCTTTGAGGCCGACGGTGTTGATCCAGTGCAGCGCGCGTTCGGCGCAGACCTGCTTGCTTTCGCCACGTACTTTCAGGCCGTAGGCGACGTTATCGAGCACGGTTTTGTGCGGCAGCAGGCCGAAGCTCTGGAACACCATGCTGATCTTGTGTCGGCGAAATTCGCGCAGGGCGTCCATGTCGTACTGCAGGATGTCCTCGCCATCGACCAGAATCGCCCCGCTGGTAGGATCGATCAGGCGATTGAAGTGGCGCACCAGGGTGGATTTGCCCGAGCCGGACAGGCCCATGATCACGAAGATTTCGCCAGTGCCGATACTTAGCGACAAGTCATTAACGCCGACCACGCAACCGGTTTCGTTGAGCACCTGGTCCTTGCTCTTGCCCTGGCCGACCATGGCCAGCGCATCCTTGGCGCGGTTGCCGAAAATCTTGAAGACGTTGCGCACTTCGATCTTGCTCACGCTTGCGTTGCTCATTTGCTCACCTCGTGGCGTGGCCGACCGTACGCTTGAGTAATGCGGTCGATGACCACCGCGAGAATCACGATCGCCAGCCCGGCTTCGAGACCTCGGCCGACGTTAAGGGTCTGAATCCCCACCAGCACGTCTTCACCGAGGCCGCGGGCGCCGATCATTGAGGCGATCACCACCATCGACAGGGCCATCATCGTGGTCTGGTTGATCCCGGCCATGATGCTCGGCAGGGCCAGCGGCAGTTGCACGCCGAACAGTTGCTGCCAGCGGTTGGCGCCGAAGGCATTGATCGCTTCCATGACTTCGCCGTCGACCTGGCGAATACCAAGGTCGGTCAGGCGAATCAGCGGGGGCGCGGCGTAGATCACCGTGGCGAAAATCGCCGGCACCTTGCCCAGGCCGAACAGCATCAGCACCGGAATCAGGTAAACGAAACTCGGCATGGTCTGCATGATGTCGAGCAGCGGCATCAGCACCGAACGCAGACGATTGCTGCGTGCCGAGAGAATCCCCAGCGGGATGCCGATCAGCACCGAAATGATCGTCGCGACCATCATCAGCGCCAGGGTCTGCATGAGTTTGTCCCAGAGGCCGACCGCGCCCACCAGAAACAACAGACCGACAATCACGGCGGTGGTCACGACTTTGCGCGTGGCGTGCCAGGCGATGACACCGACGATTGCCAGCATCAACCACCACGGCGCCGCACGCAGCAAACCTTCGAGACTGACGATGGCCCACAACAGCGTGTCGGAGATATGCCGGAACACGTCGCCGTAGTTGGTCACCAGCGAATCGACCCAACCGTTGACCCAGTCGGCGATGGAAAAGGTAAAGCTTTCGGGAAACATAAGGGACTCTCAATCAAGGGGTTGCGATCAAGCGTCCGGCTGCCGTGGCTGGCAGCCGGGGAAACCTGACCTACAAGGCCGCGTCGATTTTCTTGGCTGCGTCGTCGCTCACCCATGCGTGCCAGACTTCAGGATGTTCCTTGAGGAAGATTTTCGCCAGTTTTGCCGACTCGATGCGTTCCTTGGCCATGCGGCCGAGGTTCTGATTGAGCAGGTCGATCGGCAGGTTGACCTTTTCCAGCACGGCGACCAGTTCCGGGGCTTCGTCGTGGAAGGTTTTCGACAGGCCGACCTTGATGCTCACGGTCTTGTCGACGCCGGGTTTCTCTTCCAGTTTGACTGCATCGATCTGGCCCATCAGCGGCGTTGGCGACCAGTAGTAGAAGAGGATCGGCTCGCCACGCTTGTAGCTCGACAGCACCGCCGCATCCAGCGCAGGTCCTGTGCCTGGGCGGAAGTTGGTGTAACTGTTTTCCAGGCCATAACTCTTGAGCATTTCGCTGTTGTCGAGCTCGCAGGTCCAACCGGCCGGGCAGTTATAGAAGCGGCCCTTGGACGGCTCTTCGGCATCCTTGAACACGGCGGAATACTTGCCCAGATCAGCGATGTTTTTCAGGTCCGGGGCCTTCGCCTCGAGCTTGCGCTTGGCGTCGCCTTCGATCACGTAACGCGGCACGTACCAGCCTTCGACAGCACCCACCACTGGCGCGCCGACACCGATGACCTTGCCGGCCTTCTCGGCCTTGTTCCAGACCTCGCTACGGCCGACCCACTCTTCGGCGAACACTTGAATGTCGTTGCTGCTCAGGGCGTTTTCCATGGTGATGGAATTGCCCGGCAGGCTGTCGGTCTTGCAGCCGTAACCTTTCTCCAGCACCACTTGCAGCACGTCGGTCAGGAGCATGCCGCTCTCCCAGTTCAGCCCGGCGAATTTCACCGGTTTGCCCGATTCGCACCAGCCGGCGGCTTGCGTCGCACCGGCACTGGCCAACAGGCCCATGGACAGCAATGTGGTCAGCAGGGTCTTGTTCGATTTCATTGTCGTGACGCTCCTAATCATGAATGGGCTTACGGCAGTTCAAGAGGCATCCAGCCTGGTCCACGTCCAGATCAGGCCTGCGCCGCAGCGCGACCGGCCCCGCTCGTTTTTGCTTGTTGGGTGCTGTTCTGCTCGACCGGCAGAATCAGGCGATCGGGCACGGTGCTGTGCCATTTCTTTGCGCAGAAGTAATAGACGGCAGCCGGGAGAACCAGGCCGATGATCCAGGAAATGTCCACATCACCGAGGGCGGCCACCAGCGGCCCGGTATAGAACTTGGTGGAGATGAACGGCAACTGCACCAGCACACCGAACACATAGACGCTGATGCCGAGCAGGTTCCAGCGACCGTAGCGGCCATTCGGGTCGGCCAGCGCCGGCACGTCGTAGCGCTCGCGGGTGATGCAGTAGTAGTCGACCAGGTTGATCGCGCTCCACGGGGTGAAGAAGGCGAGCAGAAACAGGATGAACGACTTGAACGCACCGAGGAACGAGTGCTGCCCGAGCAGGGCAATCAGGGTTGCCGCGCCGACGATGAACAGCACGAACACCAGCCGTTGCATGCGGGTAACCGTCAGGTGCCCTTTGAAGCCACTGATGATGGTGGCGATGCACATGAAGCTGCCGTAAGAGTTCAGCGTCGAGATGGTCACCTTGCCGAACGCGATGCTGAAATACAGCAGCGCGGCAGTGGCGCCGGTACCGCCGAGGCCGACGATGTAGGCGACTTCATGGCCAGCGAATTGACCGTTGGCCGACGCGGCGGCAAATACACCGAGAACCATCGCGACTTGCGCGCCAATCACCGAACCTGCGCCAGCGGCGAAAAAGGTTTTCACCGATGAAGTGGTGCTCGGCAGGTAGCGTGAATAGTCCGCCACATACGGGCCGAAAGCGATCTGCCAGGACGCCGCCAACGACACCGCCAGCAGAAAGCTGCTCCAGCTGAAGTGGCGGATTTGCAGGAGTGCACCGACGTCGGTCTGGCTCATCAGCCGCCAGAACAGGAACACAAAAGCGATCACGCCAATCACACTGGCGACGCGGCCGATCCAGTGGATTACCCGGTAGCCAAGCACTGTGACCAGCACGATGATGCTGGCGAAAATCAGGATGCCTACACTGTCGCTGACACCGAACAACTGACCCAGCGCCTGCCCGGACAGCACCGTTCCGGTGGCGGTGAAGCCGAGGTACATCAGGCACACCAGCACGATCGGAATCGCAGCGCCATAAACGCCGAATTGCACACGACTGGAGATCATCTGCGGCAAGCCCAGTTTCGGTCCCTGCGCGGCATGCAGCGCCATCACACCACCGCCGAGCAACTGACCGATCAACAGACCGATCAGCGACCAGAACACATCACCGCCGAGCACCACGGCCAAGGCCCCGGTGACGATCGCGGTGATCTGCAGGTTGGCGCCCATCCACAGGGTGAACTGACTGAACAGACGACCGTGTCTTTCCGCTTCCGGGATGTAGTCGATCGAACGCCTTTCGATCAACGGAGTACTGCCTGCACGTTCGTTGTTAACCGCCATGATTCAACCTCTGTGGATTGCTATTCGGGTTCACTGAAATTCCTCTGTGGGAGCGAGCCTGCTCGCGAATCGGTGTATCAGGCACAGCAGTAGCGACTGACACGACGCCTTCGCGAGCAGGCTCGCTCCCACATAAAACCAGAGCGTGTTACCCGCCAGTGATCATCGGCAGATTCAGCCCCTGCTCTTTCGCGCAGTCGATGGCGATCTGGTAACCGGCATCGGCATGGCGCATGACGCCGGTAGCCGGGTCGTTGTGCAGCACGCGAGCGATGCGCTCGGCGGCTTCATCGGTACCGTCGCAGACGATCACCATCCCCGAATGTTGCGAGAAGCCCATGCCGACACCGCCGCCGTGATGCAATGAGACCCAGGTCGCGCCGCTGGCGGTGTTCAGCAGTGCGTTGAGCAGCGGCCAATCGGACACGGCGTCGGAGCCGTCCTGCATCGATTCGGTTTCGCGGTTCGGGCTGGCCACCGAGCCGGAGTCGAGGTGGTCGCGACCGATCACCACCGGTGCCGACAGCTCACCGCTACGGACCATTTCGTTGAAGGCCAGACCGAGCTTGGCGCGCTGGCCCAGACCGACCCAGCAGATACGTGCCGGCAGACCCTGGAAGCTGATGCGCTCGCGGGCCATGTCCAGCCAGTTGTGCAAATGCGCGTCGTCCGGGATCAGCTCTTTGACCTTGGCGTCGGTTTTGTAGATGTCCTGTGGATCACCCGACAGCGCCGCCCAACGGAACGGGCCGATGCCACGGCAGAACAGCGGACGGATGTAGGCCGGCACGAAACCCGGGAAATCGAAAGCGTTTTCGACGCCTTCTTCCTGAGCCATCTGACGGATGTTGTTGCCGTAGTCGAAGGTCGGGATGCCTTGCTTCTGGAACTCCAGCATGGCTTTGACGTGCACCGCCATCGACTGCTTGGCGGCTTTGATCACAGCGGCCGGTTCGGTCTTGGCGCGGGCGCGGTATTCGTCCCAGCTCCAGCCGGCCGGCAGGTAACCGTTGAGCGGATCGTGGGCGCTGGTCTGGTCGGTGACCATGTCCGGGCGCACGCCACGCTTGACCAGTTCCGGGAGGATTTCCGCCGCGTTGCCGAGCAGAGCGATGGAAATCGCTTTGCCTTCTTTGGTGTATTTGTCGATACGCGCTAAAGCGTCGTCGAGGTCTTTGGCTTGCTCATCGACGTAACGGCTCTTCAGGCGGAAATCGATGCTGACCTGCTGGCATTCGATGTTCAGCGAGCAGGCGCCGGCCAGGGTGGCGGCCAGCGGTTGCGCGCCGCCCATGCCACCGAGGCCGGCGGTGAGCACCCAGCGGCCCTTGAGGTCAGCGTTGTAATGCTGGCGCCCGGCTTCGACGAAGGTTTCATAGGTGCCCTGAACGATGCCCTGGCTGCCGATGTAGATCCAGCTGCCGGCGGTCATCTGGCCGTACATGGCCAGGCCTTTGGCGTCGAGTTCGTTGAAGTGTTCCCAGCTCGCCCAGTGCGGCACCAGGTTGGAGTTGGCGATCAGCACGCGCGGCGCGTTGCTATGAGTCTTGAATACGCCGACCGGCTTGCCCGATTGCACCAGCAGGGTTTCGTCGTCATTCAGGTTGGTCAGGCTCTCGACGATCTTGTCGTAGCACTCCCAATTGCGTGCGGCGCGACCGATACCGCCGTAGACCACCAATTCTTTCGGGTTCTCGGCGACTTCCGGGTCGAGATTGTTCATCAACATGCGCAGCGGCGCTTCCGTCAGCCAGCTCTTGGCGGTCAGCGTGTTACCGCGTGCGGCGCGGATCTGCACGTCACGAAACTTGTTGCTGTTCTGGGTATTGTCAGTCACGAAAAAGACTCCTCAGCGATCAATTCAAACCAACCCTGGCAGTGGGCAGCAGCCTGCGCGCTGTGCTGCGCGACAAGCGAATCAGTGGACGCTGCGGAGAGTCTCGGACGACTCATACGCATACGTCTTTACTTGTACATACAAGCATATGCAATCAAGCGGCCAACTTGCTGGAGGAGTGTTCAGGAAAAATCAGGGGTAGGGCTGGAGAGCGCCTGAATCGAGGGTTCTGGCGTGAATGAAATTTTCTTCGCAGTTATTTTGGGGAGGTTGGGATTGGCTACGACAGCGTGGTTTTGCGCCACGCTGGGGCGTTCGGTAACAAGTTGGTGCGCGGAAGGGGAAACAAGAGTGGGGATGGCTTTTGTGGCGAGGAGATTTATCCCCGCTGGGCTGCGCAGCAGACCGCTTTTTTAAATCAGGAATGGGGCCGCTTCGCGACCCAGCGGGGATAAATCCCCTCGCCACAGGGGTGTGTTCAGTTCTGGAGGAGTTCGATCACGCAGCATGCGGCGTTGGTAGAGACTTCGACCAGCCCACTGTTGCCGTCCAGCTGCAGGCAATCATGCCGACCGAGCTGCGAAACGCCGTCGCCAACACTCACGTCCATCCGCTCACTGACACTGAACACCAGCAGCGTCGATGCCGAGCTGAAAAACCGCTGCTCACCGTCCAGCCACTGCAATCGCGCGCTGTAACGTTGCGGCGCGTAGATCAGATTGAAGTCGCGAATCGCACCGCCGAGCAAGGTGCAGGACACCTGACTTTCGCCGCTGAAAGCAAACGGGTCCAAGGGTAACAGTGGACGGGTAGCGTCACCGTCGACGCACAGAGTCATGCCGTCGCCCTGCAACACGGTGATCACTCGCTGGTAACCGGCGAATGTCGAGAAACCGCCCGATTCGGCGATGTCGGCAATTGACAGGCGCCAGCCGAAACTGTCCAGGCCAGCGCCGGCATCACGGGTGATTTCCTCGGTGCTGCCGCCGCCGTTTTTCCACGGCATGCGCGGGTAGCCTTCGGCGCGTAGAACCTTCACTTGATAATTCATTTATGAAAGCGCCCTTCCAGACGATGGCGGGAACCGGGGTGGATCAAACGTGCCGCCGTCACCGGTTGACGCCCCGACCACGTACGCCGACGAATCAGCAGGCACGGCTCGCCCTTTTCGATCTGCAGCAACTTGCACTCCGACGGCTCGGCAAGAATCGCTTCGACCACGTGCTCGCCCTCGGTCAGCGGCGCGACCTGGTTGAGATAGGCGTAGGGCGTTTGCAGAGTGAAATCCTGCTTGAGGTATTCCGGGGCGACCAAAGCGTTGACGAAACGGTCTTCGATTTGCACCGGAATGTCGTTTTCGTAGTGCACGATCAGCGAGTGGAAGACCTTCTGGCCTTCGCGCATATCCAGCGCCAGCGCGCGTTCGGAACCGGCGGCCTCTTCTTCGAGGGTGATGACCTGGCAAGTGTGGCGATGGCCGCGCGAGGCGATTTCGTCGGCAATGTTGTGCACTTCGAACAGCGCGGACTGGCTCTTCGGCTCGGCGACAAACGTGCCCACACCTTGCATGCGCACCAGCAGGCCGTCGGCGGTCATCTCGCGCAGGGCGCGGTTGATGGTCATGCGGCTGAAGCCGAGCTGGCTGACCAATTCGCTTTCCGACGGTACGCGGTAGTGCGGCGGCCAGTTACCGCTGTCGATCTGCTGGGTGATCATCTGTTTGACGCGGGCGTACAAAGGCGCCGGACTGTCGCCCATGTTCGCGGCCAACGGAGAAACTGGAGGCGGAGTCGGCACGGTTGATCCCTGTTCATTGGATGAAAGTGACTAGCTTGCCGGAGTTTACCGGGCAGGCAAACGTCTGTATATGTATATACAAATAACACACGATGGGGTGCCGAACGATGTCCGCCTTCTTTGCCGAACGCGCACTGCTGCCTAACGGATGGGCCAACAATGTACGTCTCGAGGTCAGCGCCGATGGCCTGTTGACCCGAATCCAGGCCGATTCCAGCGCAGACGAAGCCGAGCGGCTGCGCGGGCCGTTACTGCCGGGGATGCCAAATCTGCACTCCCACGCCTTCCAGCGTGCCATGGCTGGACTGGCCGAAGTGGCCGGCAACCCCAACGACAGTTTCTGGACCTGGCGCGATCTGATGTACCGCCTCGTCGGAAAAATCAGCCCGGATCAGCTCGGCATCATCGCCCGTCAGCTGTACATCGAAATGCTCAAGGCCGGTTACACCTCGGTCGCCGAATTTCACTACGTGCACCACGACAGCAACGGCCAGCCGTATGCCGATCCTGCCGAACTGGCTTTGCGTATCAGCCAGGCCGCCAGCGAAAGCGGCATCGGTCTGACCCTGCTGCCAGTGCTCTACAGTCATTCCGGATTCGGCGGGCAGACGCCAAACGATGGCCAGCGTCGCTTTATCAACAGCACCGAGAACTATCTGAATCTGCAAGCGCGGTTGCAGCCATTACTGGCGCAGCAAAAGGCGCAATCGCTGGGCCTGTGTTTCCACTCGCTGCGGGCGGTGACGCCACAACAAATCAGCGAAGTGTTGGCGGCCAGTGACAAACAATGCCCGGTGCACATACACATCGCCGAACAGCAAAAGGAAGTCGACGATTGCCTGAGCTGGAGCGGTCGTCGTCCGCTGCAATGGCTGTACGAGAACACTGAAGTCGATCAGCGCTGGTGTCTGGTCCACGCCACCCACGCCAACCCGCAAGAAGTCACGCTGATGGCCAACAGTCGCGCGATCGCCGGGCTGTGTCTGACCACTGAAGCGAATCTGGGTGACGGGATTTTCCCGGCGGTGGACTTTCTTGCCCAGGGCGGGCGCATGGGCATTGGCTCCGACAGCCATGTGTCGCTGAGCGTGGTGGAAGAGTTGCGCTGGCTGGAATATGGCCAACGCCTGCGTGATCAGCGGCGCAATCGCTTGTATGGCGCGCAGCAGCCAATGGTCGGTCGCACACTATATGACGCCGCGCTGGACGGCGGCACGCAAGCGTTGGGGCAACCGATTGGTGCGCTGAAAGTGGGCAAGCGCGCGGACTGGATTGTCCTCGATGGCAACGATCCGTATCTGGCGACGGCCAATGGCGACGGGATTCTCAATCGCTGGTTGTTCGCCGGCGGCGATCGCCAGGTGCGCGATGTGCTGGTCAATGGTCAATGGGTGGTGCGCGATGGCCGGCATGCTGGCGAAGAGGAAAGCGCCCGAGCCTTCACCCAGGTCCTGCGCGATCTCTTGGGCTGACCCAAAACCAAACTGTGGGAGCGAGCCTGCTCGCGAACGCGGTGTATCAGTCAATATTCATGTCGACTGATACACCCTCTTCGCGAGCAGGCTCGCTCCCACATTTGATTTGTATAGCGGCTTAATTGGAAGTCTTGGCCATCTGCCGATCCGACGCCCGCCAAATCAGGCGTGTGGTGTCGTAACCCTGTTGACGCGCCTTGCTCAGCAATTCTTCACGCACTACACCGTTGACGGTCGGTGTGCGTGACAGCAGCCACAGGTACTTGCGACTCGGATCGCCGACGATGGCGGTCTTGTAATCGTCGCTCACGTACAACACCCAGTACTCGCCCTTCGCCACACCCGGCACCAGGCGCGAGAACCAGTTATCGAATTCGACCCAGAGCTTGTCGGTCTTGCCCGGCACTTGTGGATAAGCCGTGCCCTTGGCTTCTTCCCACTGCCACTCCGGGGTCAGGCAACGGTTGAGCACGCCGACATTACCGTCAGGCTTGAGGGTGTAATGGGCTTCGGATTGCGCGCAGTGGCGCTGGAAGTACATCGGCAAGCGTGCCAGTTCATACCAGGTGCCCTGATAACGCTTGAGATTGACGCTGTTGACGGTCTTGGGCGCCAACGGGTCGACGCCGGAAGTGGCGCAGCCAGCCAGTACCAGGCCAGCAAAAAGGATCAGCAATAACCGCTTCATTTTTTTCTCCGTGGGCGCGAAGCCCCGGTTTACTTCAGGCCTTGGCCGGAAAACATCAGCACTTTGTCACCGGCGTATTGCACGCTGATAAAGCTGTTCTTGTCGCCCCAGGTGCAGCTGGACATACCGAGCGCGCCCGAGCAATCGGTGGGCTTGCCGAGGAGGGTTTCCACTTCGTACTTGGCCATGCCGGCCGAGAGCTTGGAGTAGTTTTCCTGATTGACCTTGCTGCATGCGGCCAACAGCACGCAAAACGACAGCAGGGCGATAGATCGCAGCGACATGGTGAAACTCCTGGAACGAGGGGGGATGGCATGGTGCCAACCAGAAGCTTAGAAGAGAAAAGTGTCATCTGGTTCCGTGACCGAACGCCTATTTATCAGCCCGCCCGTCCGGCTTTTGTCGGTAAATCAAAAACTTTGTGAAGCCGTCGAGCATTTCGTCGACTTTCCCTGCAAACGCCTAATCTTTGGCGCGGCGCGGTCGAAAATAAGAGCAGCGCAACGCTGCCGAATATGGCAAATTGCCGCCCTTTCCTGACCAGCCCCTTCGCGGTAGTTCATTCGATGACCAGAAACATGAAATTCAGCCACAAGATTTTGCTGGCTGCTGCCCTTGTGGTGGCCGTTGCGTTCGCCTGTTTCATCCTCTTCAACGACTATCGCCAGCGTCAGGCCTTGAGCAGCAGCACCGAAGCGACCATGCAGGAACTGGGCAGCCTGACCACCAGCAACATCCAGACCTGGCTGGAAAGTCGCATTCAACTGCTGCAATCGCTGTCGCAGCAAGTCGCCGTCGACGGCAACGCGCCCGCCAGCCTCAAGCGCATCATCGACCTGCCCGCCTACACCGGCAATTTCCAGCTCAGCTATTTCGGTGGCGCTGACGGCGTGATGTTCTCGGTGCCGGCCGGCAACCGTGCGCCGGACTACGATCCACGCGCGCGCGGCTGGTACAAAGCGGCCAACAGCGCGCAGCAGACTATCGTCACCGAACCGTACATCGCCGCTTCGTCGGGCAAACTGGTGATCACCGTTGCCACGCCGGTGCAGCGTCAGGGCCAAATGCTCGGCGTCGCCGGAGCCGACATCGATCTGACCAGCGTCAGCGCGATCATCAACTCGCTGAACTTCGGCGGCCACGGTCATGCGTTCATCGTCAGCGCCGAAGGGAAAATCCTGATTCACCCGGACAGCAAGCTGGTGCTCAAAACACTGGCCGAGGCTTATCCGAACGGTGCGCCCAAAGTCAGCCCGGGCCTGAAAGAAGTCGAGTTCGACGGCAAGACCCAGTTGATCTCATTCACCCACGTCAACGGCGTGCCATCGGCTGACTGGTACGTGGCGCTGGTGCTCGACAAAGACACCGCGTTCTCGATGCTCAGCGAATTCCGCACCTCGGCACTGATCGCCATGGTCATCGCCGTGTTGATCATCATCGGCCTGCTCGGCATGCTGATTCGAGTGCTGATGCAACCGCTGCTGACCATGGGCCGTGCGATGCATGACATCGCTGAAGGCGAAGGCGATCTGACCAAACGTCTGGTGATTCACGGCAACGATGAATTCGGCGCATTGGGTACGTCGTTCAACCGCTTCGTCGAACGCATTCATACGTCGATCCGCGAAGTGTCCTCGGCCACCGGCCAGGTCAACGAAGTCGCCCTGCGTGTGGTCGCTGCCTCGAACTCGTCGATGTACAACTCCGACCAGC
This sequence comes from Pseudomonas sp. S2_A05, assembly GCF_054668485.1. Lineage (NCBI taxonomy): Bacteria > Pseudomonadati > Pseudomonadota > Gammaproteobacteria > Pseudomonadales > Pseudomonadaceae > Pseudomonas > Pseudomonas sp. S2_A05. Next base: position 5,135,094 of record NZ_CP162775.1, on the reverse strand, counting down.
AGGCCAGCCGCACCAACAGCGTCGCCGCCGCGATCAATCAGCTCGGCGCCGCCGCTCAGGAAATCGCCCAGAACGCCGCGCTCGCCTCGCAGCATTCCAGCGATGCGCGCAGCCTCGCGGTCGACGGCCAGCAGGTGGTGGATAAAACCATCCAAGCCATGCAACAACTGTCGGCGAAGATCAGCGATTCCTGCGGCAATATCGAAACGCTGAACAGCAACACGGTGAACATCGGCCAGATTCTCGAAGTGATCACCAGCATTTCCCAGCAGACCAACCTGCTCGCACTCAACGCCGCCATTGAAGCCGCGCGTGCCGGTGAGGCCGGACGCGGTTTCGCCGTGGTCGCCGACGAGGTGCGCAACCTCGCGCACCGCACCCAGGATTCGGCGCAGCAAGTGCAGAAGATGATCGAAGAGCTGCAGGTCGGCGCACGCCAGGCGGTAACCATCATGACCGAGAGCCAGCGCGAGAGCGAAAGCAGCGTCGGCATCGCCAACCAAGCCGGCGAGCGTCTGGGCAGCGTGACCCAGCGCATCGGCGAAATCGACGGCATGAACCAGTCGGTGGCCACCGCGACTGAAGAGCAGACTGCTGTGGTCGAGTCGATCAATGTCGATATCAACGAGATCAACACGCTGAATCAGGAAGGCGTGGAGAACTTGCAGGCGACGTTGCGCGCGTGTTCGGATCTTGAACAGCAGGCGGCGCGGTTGAAGCATCTGGTCGGCAGCTTCAGGATCTAAGCTGCAGCCTCAGGCCTCCTCGCGAGCAGGCTCGCTCCCACAGTGGAATGCATTTCAATTGTGGGAGCGAGCCTGCTCGCGAAAGCGGCATAAGCCGCACTGAAGATTCAGAATCTTGAGCCGGGCCTGGACAGGAACTCCAATTCCTCAGACGTAGACTCCCGCCCCAACACCGCATTGCGATGCGGAAACCTTCCAAACCGGGCAATCACCTTCTGATGCCGCTCGGCGTAGTCCAGGTTATCGGCAAACACCGCCCGCTCCGACTCTGGCTGTTCAGCCACCAATTCAATAAATCTGGAAACGGCTTCGTTCTGCACCGCGAGGTTTTCGCAGTGCTCGAACACCAGATAAATGAACACACGCTGAATCGGTTTCAACTGCCGATCGAAATCCGCTGCAATGCCTTGAGCGACGAGCTTCTGAGCGCGCAGATCACCGGAAAAGGCTTTGGGAGTGTCGCGATAGATCATGCGCGGCAGCTGATCGAGCAGCAGCACTACCGCCAGCCAGCCTTCGGGACATTGCGTCCACTCAGTCAATTCGCCGGCCAGGGCCTGATCGACAAAGACCCCGAAACGCGTCTGCGCTTCGAGGTCCTGGCTGTTTCGCTTGCCGAACCACAACTTGCCCTTTTCGGCCGCCACTTCGCTGGCTGATTCGGCGTGTCCGAACCACCAGTCGAGCAACGGCTGCCAGGGCGCGTGCATGGTTTATTCCTTGTGGTAGGCCGTGGCGCGGGCGACTTCTTCTTTCGAACCGAGGAACACTGCAACGCGCTGGTGCAGGCCTTCCGGCTGGATGTCGAGAATGCGCTGGTGACCGTCGGTGGACGCGCCGCCGGCTTGTTCGACAAGGAACGACATCGGGTTGGCTTCATACATCAGGCGCAGCTTGCCCGGTTTCGACGGCTCGCGGCTGTCGCGCGGGTACATGAACAGACCGCCGCGGGTCAGGATGCGGTGTACGTCGGCAACCATCGCCGCGACCCAGCGCATGTTGTAATTCTTCTTCAACGGACCTTCTTCACCGGCCAGCAGCTCGCCGACATAGCGCTGTACCGGGGCTTCCCAGTGGCGCTGGTTGGACATGTTGATGGCGAATTCCTGGGTGGTTTCCGGGATGGTGATGTCTTCGTGAGTCAGTACGAAGCTGCCCATTTCGCGGTCCAGGGTGAAGCCTTTGACGCCGTCGCCCAGGGTCAGCACCAGCATGGTCTGCGGGCCGTAGATGGCGTAACCGGCGGCCACTTGCTGGGTGCCTGGCTGCAGGAAGGCTTTTTCGTTCAGCGGCTCGTTCTGGCTCAGGTATTCGTTCGGGCAACGCAATACCGAGAAGATCGTGCCGACCGGGGCGTTGATGTCGATGTTCGACGAGCCGTCCAGTGGGTCGAAGACCAGCAGGTATGCGCCTTTCGGGTATTTGCCCGGGATCTGGTAGGCGTTGTCCATTTCTTCGGACGCCATGCCGGCCAGGTGACCGCCCCATTCGTTGGCTTCGAGCAGGATCTCGTTAGAGATCACGTCGAGCTTCTTCTGCACTTCGCCTTGCACGTTCTCGGTGCCCATGCTGCCCAGAACACCACCCAGGGCGCCTTTGGACACGGCGTGGCTGATCTCCTTGCAGGCACGCGCTACCACTTCGATCAAAAAGCGCAGATCGGCAGGAGTGTTGTTGCTGCGGGTCTGCTCAATCAAATAGCGACTCAAGGTAACGCGGGACATGGACGGCTCCGGTGGAATGGGGGGCGGAAAACCCGCGCAGTTTACAGGGAGTCTGAAAACCTAGCGAGCGAAGACGCCGGCTAACCTGCGCCTGGGTGTATTTGCCTGTATGAGACGTGATTGTTGGTGGAGAGTTCAGGTGTCGGGTTTAGCGTAGTTGGAAATGGGGCGGGTGGTGGTTGAGCGATAGCGGCAGTCTGATGAATTTTTGTTGTTTGACCGGCCGCCATCGCTGGCGAGCCAGCTCCCACAGGATGTGTGGTGTACACAAAATATGTGAACGACCGAGATCACTGTGGGAGCGAGCCTGCTCGCGAATGGCGCAAAGCGCCGCCATGCTCAGGTATTGGCTGGCGGTTTGCGCAACAGGCTGAACGCCATCGCCCCGAGAAACACCACACTGAGCAGCAACACCGCCCACAGCCCGAACTTCTTCCAGTTGGTCCCGGCCACCGCAGCCGTCGTCGCCGCCGAAGTTTGCGTGGCCTTCGCTTCGTCCTGCACCGTCGCCTTGCCCAGGCTCGCCAGCTTTTCTGGCTTGAAATCCGGAATCAACGTTGCCAGCGGCAGGTTCGCCGTTTTCACCGTGGCATTGCCCAAGGCCAGGCTGTACGGCCCTTCGCCCCGGGCGAGGAAGATCACCTGCGTGGCGCGCACCGCGTATTTCAGGTCCGGCGCCTGCTCACCCAGACCGCCGCCGCGCTCATCCACGGTCAGCTTGAGTTGCTGCACGGTCTGCCCGGACAGCGGGATTTCGTTCTGGACCACGTCCTGATTGTTCTGGCTCAGGCGATACAGCAAACCGCTGCTCAGTGGCTGCCACGGCAAGTTGCTCTCGCGCCGGCCGGCCAACGTGACCGGCGCCAGACTGTTCGGCTGTTTCAGCTCGATCTGCACCCGCTCGACATTCAGCCCCAGGGGCAACTGCCAGATGTATTCCCCGGACTTGGTGCTGCTGCCGGCCACGCTGGGCGACCAGACCAAAGGCAGCGGCAGGTTGCGCGGGTCGCTGCTTTTCAATTGCGCCGACGTCAGGACGGGCGCCGAACCCAGCGACTCCCACAGCAGGCGCACATAGCGCGCGGTCTGCCCCGGCAGGGTCACTTCGTGCTGTTCGATGCGCTCATCGGAAAAGGTCAGCCGTGCCACCTGGCCCTCGCCCCATGACTGCCAGTGCTGCAGATCGTCGCTGGCCTCGATGCTGAAACGCTGGAAACCGTCGCGCTCGCTGGTCCAGTCGAGGATCAACTGCTGCAACGGTGCCTTGATCGCACTGGCATCGAGCAGCCAGCCGCGCAGCACTTCTTCGCCCGCCTCCAGTTGCGAGGACGGTTGCACTTCGACCAGGGTACCGTTGGTGGTCGACTGCACGCGCACATTCGGCGCGCGCTCGCTGGCGTCGGCGGCGTTGTACAGCGGGAACCATTTGACCTCGTGCAGCTTGCCGTCGTCGCGGGTCTGCGCCGATTCGCGAGCCAAGGCGTAGGCCTGCGCTTCGCCGGCGGCGTTGAACACACGCAGGTCGCTGAGATCGGTCTGGCGCGCCTGCAATTGCGCGCTCAGCGGCAAGTCGAGGCGATACCACGGGCCATTGCCGCTCACCGTCAACGGCACTTGCGTGGCGAAGTCCGCCGGTTTTTCCTGAGCACCAGCGACCATCACCACGCCCAGCGCCAACCAACCCAGATTCAGCATGCGACTCAAGATGCAACTCCTTCGGTTTCCGGCGCGGGTTTGTCCGCCGCCGGTTCAGCCTCGACGCGTTTGGGTGGCAGCGGCGCAAAGTAGCCGACCACCAGCAGCAACACGCCAACGCCGATAAACGAGACGATCCGGGCGAGGCCGCCACGGTTGCTCAGTTCGACAAAAATCAGCTTGGCCACCACCAGCGCGATCAGCGCCGCGCCGATCAGCCACACTTCGCGGCGATGGCGCAGATGGCCGCCGATCATCAGCCCCAGCGCCATCAACGTCCAGACGATCGACAGGCCGGCCTGCACCAGCATCGACGCGAGCAGTTGATCAAGCTCGAACGGGATGCCGGCCCAGTGATGCGCCGCGCGGGTGACCAGCGCGGTGCAGAAGGCGAACAGCGAAACCCCGGCGATCAGTTGCGTAGCCTTGTCGGCATAATCCTGACGGATCGACAGCTGCGCGACGGCGCTGCGCGACCAGGCATAAACGCCGAACAGCGCAAACAGCAGACCCAGCTCCAATGGGTTGAGCAGCGGCACGTAAGGCAATGGTTCGGCATTGCCATCGCTGACGCCATTGGCCAGCCAGAACCACGCCAGCATCAGCACCGCCAGCGGTGCCGCTGCGTACAAGCGGTACTCGCGGGCAAATGCGGCCACCGGCCACGGCCACGAACGGGGAGCAGCCATCAGCAACAGATAGAGGCTCGGCAGAATCGCCCAGCCCAGCCACCGCCACGCGTTGTACTGCTCAGACAACAACAGCAGGCCGTAACGCAACTCCAGCGCCAGCACGCCAATCAACAGCCAGCAACCGAACACATGGGCCGCGCTCAATGCGCGCGCCGGCAAGATCGACGCCAGGCGGCGCAGGGTGAAGAAGTGCACCGCGAACAGCGCCGGCCACGCCAGCCAGCCGAAGTCGGCAGCCGGGTGATAGCGTGCATGCCACGCGCCGAGCAAGACCAGCGCCGCCGCCGGAATCAGTAAGGTGCAGAGCAACCCCAGCGCCGGCCATTTCAAGCGCAGTGACAAAATCGTCCACAGCGCCACACTGATCGCAGCGACCAGCAGCAACAATGCGCCTTGCAGGTTCGGCGAAGCGAAACGCAGGATCTCGCCGACCCACGCCAGCGTCCACCAACCGGCGCCCCAGACCAGCAGCACTTGCGACAAGCGCTGCAAACTCAAGGCATCAAAAGCCGTGGCATGGTTGCCCAATTGCAAGCGCCACGCGCCGATCAGCGCGGCCAGCCCCAGCACCAGCGGTGTCCAGAAGCCGCCATGGGCCAACGGTTTCAGCCCTTCGCTGGACAGCGGCCCGAGCCATTCGGGGCCGGCGAGCAGAAACGCTACGCCGCCGATCACCTGCAACAGCAGGCCGAAAACGAAACTCAGACGCTGTTGCAGGTACAGGCTCAGCCAGATGATCAGCAAACCGCTGGCCGCCCACACCGCGCTCGCGGTTTGCCACGGCAGCACGAACAGTACCGCCAGATTGATCAGCACCAACCCCGCCAGCAACACCACCGACAAGCCGCGCAGCAGACGCACATCAGCGCGCACCATCTCATCGCGAGCCGCGAGCAGCATGCCGCCAATCAAGGCCAGTCCGATCAAGGACGCACTGAGCAAACCGCTCCAGCCAGCGCTGAACACCGCCGCCGAATCTTCACCGGCAGTTTGCAGGCGCAGCAGGAACAACGCGCCGCCCAGCAACTGCACGGCGAACGCGGTGAACAGGAATGTGCGTGATTGAATCCGCAGCCCCACGAACAAAGTCGCCAACCCGGCCAAGGCCCAACTGATTGCCGTGCCCTGGATGAACAGGAACAACGGTGCCAGTAGATAAAGGAACGTCAGGCCCAGACACGCCAGCAGCGGCAGGCCTTGCCTTTCCCACGGCGATGTCTGCTCGGGCGTAGCCTTGCGCAGTTGAAGGAAACTGAACAGCAGCGCGGCGCCAAGCATCAGCGCGCCCAGCGGTGCGCCGTCGAGCAGGCTGCTCTCGCCGGGCTGCAACTGGCTGAGAAACGCCAGTGCCGAACCCAGTTGCAGCAGTAAGGCAAAGGCCCGGGCAAACGGTCGATGCTGACGTAAACCAAGCCAGAAAATCCCTGCGCCTTCCACGGCCCACGCCGCAGAAGTCCAGCGCGCATCGAGCCCCAGCGGAATCGCCAGGCTGGCAAAAATCACTCCCAGCGCCAGGCAGGTTTCACCTAGCAGCATCGCGCGCCCGCCCATCAAAACTTTGGCCAGCGTCATATAGATCATGCCCAGCGCCAGAGCACTGAACGCCGCCGCGAATTCGAGATGCTGCACCAGCGCAAACTGCAGACCGAAGCCAATGATCGGCGGGCCGAACAGCATGGTGCCGTCGACGTAATCACCCTTGCGGGCCGACCATTGCAGCAGCGCCTCGCGGTCAGCCTCCGCCGGGGCACCCGCCATTTCGCGCAATTTACGCCGGGCGAACAGCAGGCCGATGGCGAGGTACATGAGGAAAAACACAATCAGGAACGGCTCGGTGCTCCACAGCAGTTCCGGCGTGTAGGAACGCAGCCCCCAGGCGAAACCGATACCGAAGGTGCCGACGAAACCGATCAGGTTGAGCAGGCGCCAGGCCTTGAACCAGGCGATAGCAAGAATGCCCGCGTTGAGCAGAGCGAAATAGCTGAACAGTGCGACGTGATTGCCTTCGCCGGTAGACGTCAGAATCGGCGCGGCGAAACCGCCCAACGCTGCCGCTGCGGCCAACCCCAGTGCATCCTGAGTGATCGCCAGAATGGCCGAGAACACCGTCACCGCGACCAGCAAACCGAGTGCAGCGGACGGATCAAGCAACGGATGCAGACGCATCGCCGCAAACACCGTCAGGTACAACACCGCGATCCCGGTGCCTTGCAGCATCAATGCATAGTTGCTGTTGCGTCGGCGCAACCACCAGCCCAGCGCAAGCAGAGCCAACGCCGCTGCCGCGACGCCGGTGTAACGCAACTCGATCGGCACCACCATGCCTTCGGTGGCGTAACGTAGTAAAAATGCCAGACCGAAAAACAGCAGCACCACACCGACGCGCAGCACGGTGTTGCCGCCAAACAGCCAGTTGCGCGCAGCGCTGATGCCGCGCTCGATCAGGTTCGGGCCACGGGGTTCGGCGGGCTTTTGTGGCGGTGCCGCAGGAGCCGGTTCGGCGCGCCAGACATCGGCCGGCAGCGGCTGGCTGGTTTCGCGGGCAACGGCGGAAATCGGTTCGAGTTCGGGAGGCAGTTCCCAGATCAGTTCAGGGGTCGGGGCAGCCTGCTCAGCCACGTCGACGGGTGCGGCGACTGGCTCGGCTTCAGGTGGCGGCGCGGGCGCATGCGAGGGCGAACCTTCCAGCACAAACAGCCGCTGGGCCACGCCTTGCAAGGCTTCGCGCACCTGCTCGAGTTGACGCTGTTGCTCCGCCGCCTGCGAGCCGAGGCGCGCAATGCGCAGCATCTGGCCGATGACCAGCCCCAGCAGCGCACCCAACAGCGCGCCACTGAATGACTCGTCGAGCAGTCCACCGAGCACCAGCCCGATCAACATGAACATCCATTGCATGGTCGATATCCCTAAGCAGCCCCGGGGCGGGGCGAGTCCGGCGATGGCTTCAGTCTAGGCACAAACCGTGTGGGAGCGAGCCTGCTCGCGAAGGCGGATTGTCAGCCAACATTTCTGTTTAAGTCGACGATCGCTTCGCGAGCAGGATCGCTCCCACAGGGTACGGCGGTGATTGATGCCTTTTAACCGGCGCTCAGTATATCGATCCGGCCCAACAAACGTTGGGCCTTGCGCAGATTTGTCGGGGAAAGTTACTCCAGCGCTTTCCAGATATCCGTGGCGTACTCGCGAATCGTCCGGTCGGAAGAGAACCAGCCCATCCGCGAGGTGTTGAGCACCGCCGAACGCCACCAGTTCTGCGAGTCGTGCCAGTGCGCATCGACGCGCTTCTGCGCTTCCCAGTAGGAGTCGAAGTCGGCGCAGACCAGGAAGCGGTCATAGTCGATCAACGAGTCGATCAGCCCGGTATAACGCGAGGTATCGTCCGGCGAGAACACACCGCTGCGAATCGCTTGCAGCACATCGTTCAAACGATGGGAGGCAGCGATGTCGGGTACGGCGCTGAACTCGTGGTTCTGCTTGCGCGCCTCAACCTGTTGCGCACTGAGGCCGAAGATGAACATGTGCTCGGCACCGATGCGCTCGCACATTTCCACGTTGGCACCGTCGAGGGTGCCGATGGTCAGCGCGCCGTTGAGGCCGAACTTCATGTTACTGGTGCCCGACGCCTCGAAACCGGCGGTGGAAATCTGCTCGGACAAGTCCGCCGCCGGGATGATGCTTTCGGCCAGGCTGACGTTGTAGTTGGGCAGGAACACCACTTTCAGCAGGCCACGCACGGTCGGGTCGTTGTTCACCACCCGAGCGATGTCGTTGGTCAGTTTGATGATCAGCTTGGCCTGGTGATAACTCGCCGCCGCTTTACCGGCGAAGATCTTGACCCGTGGCACCCAGTCGACTTCCGGCTCGGCACGAATCGCCTGGTACAACGCCACGGTGTGCATCAGGTTGAGCAACTGACGCTTGTATTCGTGGATACGTTTGACCTGCACGTCGAACATCGCTGCCGGGTTGACCGCGATCCCGAGGCGCTCGTGAATCAGATAGGCCAGCGCCTTCTTGCTGTGCAACCGCTGCTCGGCGAAGGCTTTGCGGAAGGCGGTTTTCTCGGCGAACGGTTCAAGTTCGAGCAGGCGCTCTTCGGGATGGTCGAGCACATCCGGGCCGAGAGCGTCGATCAGCATCGAGGTCAGTTCCGGGTTGGCCTGATACAGCCAGCGGCGGAAGGTGATGCCGTTGGTTTTGTTGTTGATCCGCTCCGGGTAGAGCTTGTGCAGTTCGGCGAATACGGTTTTGCGCATCAGCTGCGTATGCAGACCGGACACGCCGTTGACGCTATGCGAACCGAGGAACGCGAGGTTGCCCATGCGCACCCGGCGGCCGTTGTCTTCTTCGATCAGCGACACCGCACGCAACACGTCGAAGTCATGAATGCCCTTGGCCCGCAACGAATCGATGTGCTGTGCGTTGATCAGGTAAATGATCTGCATGTGCCGTGGCAGCATGCGTTCCATCAGCCCGACCGGCCAGGTTTCCAGTGCTTCCGGCAGCAGCGTGTGGTTGGTGTACGACAGCGTGTCGACGGTGACTTGCCATGCTGCGTCCCACGCGACGTCGTAGACGTCGACCAGTTGGCGCATCAGCTCGGCCACTGCAATCGAGGGGTGAGTGTCGTTGAGCTGGATCGCCGCGTGATCACCGAGGGTCAGCACCGAGGTGTGCATGTTGCGGTGACGGCGCAGCAGATCCTGCAACGAAGCGGCGACGAAGAAGTATTCCTGACGCAGGCGCAGTTCTTGCCCGGCTTCGGTGCTGTCGGCCGGATAAAGGACGCGGGAGATACTCTCGGCGCGGGCCACTTCCGCCACGGCGCCCAGGTGGTCACCTGCGTTGAAGCGTTCCAGGTGCAGGTCTTCCATGGCGCGGGCACGCCACAGGCGCAGAGTGTTGACGCTCGCCCCGCGCCAGCCGACCACCGGCGTGTCATAAGCAATTGCGCGCACGGTTTCCGCCGGCGACCAGACCTGACGAGTCTTGCCGGAGGCATCGGTGACGGTTTCGACGCTGCCGCCGAAGCCGATCGGGTAGGCCACTTCCGGCCGTTCGAATTCCCACGGGTTGCCGAAATCCAGCCAGTGCTCGGTCTGTTCCTGTTGCCAGCCATCGACGATCGCCTGACGGAACAAGCCATGCTCATAACGAATGCCATAGCCATGGCCGGCGATGCCGAGGGTGGACATGCTTTCCATGAAACACGCCGCGAGCCGACCGAGGCCGCCGTTACCGAGCGCCGCGTCGGGCTCCAGCAGACGAATGCGCTCCAGATCGACGCCCAGTTCGGTCAACGCTTCACGGGCGACGTCGAGCAGGCCGAGGTTGCTCAGGCTGTCGTAGAGCAAACGGCCGATGAGAAATTCCAGCGAGAGGTAATAAACCCGCTTCTGGCCTTTGCGATAGATCTGCCGGGTGTGGTCCATCCAGTGTTCGACCATGTGATCACGCGCAGCCAGGGCAATGGCTTCGAACCAGTCATGGTCGAAGGCGTGATCGGGGTCTTTGCCCACGGCGTAGGTGAGTTTGGTCAGGACGGCGTCGCGGAACGCGGCCACCTCTGCTTCGCGAACTAGTGGTTCTTGAGTCATCAACAGGACCTCGAGCGAGCGGGAATTTTCTGAGCCTAGACGGTCTGACCGGCGGTAACGGCTCTGGTTCGGCAGTATTTGCCCGGACTGTGCACCAGTCCGACATAACCCTGGCGGATGAGCCAATGAATGCAGGGGCCGTGCCGTCCTGTCGGGCAAATTGCAGTCGTTGCGAAAATATCCGGCGAAAGGTTGTTCAAAATTCCACCGCTCCCGGTATGATCGCGCGCCCTGATGCATACACACCTGGTAACTCCCGATGATGAAGCCCAACCTGATCGCCGCCGCCGAGATTGATCGTCTCGATACGTGGGCCAAATACTCGGCGCCGATGTGCGGCTCGTGCATGTCCAGCTGCTGCACGCTGCCGGTCGAAGTGAAGATCAAGGATCTGGTGCGCATCGGCGTGGTCGACGAGTTCGAACTGGGCGATCCGCCAAAGAACATCGCCAAGCGTCTGCAAAAGGAAGGTCTGGTCGAGCGCTTCAATCAGAAGTCGGGGATCTTCACCCTGCAGCGCATGAGCAACAACGACTGCTATTACCTGGATCGTAAAACCCGCCTGTGCACCATTTATGACAAGCGCCCGGACACCTGCCGCAACCACCCGAAGATCGGGCCGCGGCCGGGGTATTGCGCGTACAAGCCGAAAGAAGTCGAGCGGGTGCAGAATTTCCGGGCCATCGACAAATTTTGATCGCTGGGGAAGTTTTCGGCGGCTGATCGGCCGCTTTCGCGAGCAGGCTCGCTCCCACAATAGAGATCAGTGAACACGGATTTTGTGTGCACCCGAAATCCCACTGTGGGAGCGAGCCTGCTCGCGAAAGGGCCAGTGCAAACACTGCATAAACGCCAGACAAACAAAAACGCCCCCGGTCTCGCGACCGGGGGCGTTTTCTATTCCAGGGCTAGATTACGCCTTGGCTTTCTTGGCAGCGCGGGTACGCTCGCTTTCGTCGAGGATCTTCTTGCGAAGACGGATCGACTTAGGAGTGACTTCGCACAGCTCGTCTTCCTGGATGTATTCCAGAGCCTGTTCCAGGGTGAAGCGAACAGGTGGAACCAGAGCGATGGTTTCGTCTTTACCCGAAGCACGCATGTTGTCGAGCTTCTTGCCTTTGGTTGGGTTGACACCCAGGTCGTTGTCGCGGCTGTTCTGACCAACGATCTGACCGTTGTAGATCTCCTGGCCGTGTTCTACGAACAGCTTGCCACGGGCCTGCAGGGTTTCCAGCGAGTAGGTCAGAGCCTTGCCGGTTTCAACCGAAACCAGAACGCCGTTCTGACGGCCGGACATGTGGCCCGACTTCACTGGAGCGTAACGGTCGAAGATCGAGGTCAGGATGCCAGCACCGTTGGTCAGGGTCAGGAACTGGTTACGGAAACCGATCAGACCGCGAGCAGGGATGTTGTATTCCAGACGAACACGGCCCTTGCCATCCGGCACCATGTTGCTCAGGTCGCCCTTACGCAGACCCATCTCTTCCATGACCTTGCCCTGGGATTCTTCAGGGATGTCGATGGTGACGTTTTCGAACGGTTCCTGCTTCACGCCGTCGACTTCACGGATGATCACTTCAGGACGGCCCAGGGCCAGCTCGAAGCCTTCGCGACGCATGGTTTCGATCAGTACCGAGAGGTGCAGCTCACCACGGCCGGACACCTTGAACTTGTCAGCCGAGTCGCCTTCTTCAACGCGCAGTGCAACGTTGTACAGCAGCTCTTTGTCCAGACGATCCTTGATGTTACGGGAGGTCACGAACTTGCCTTCTTTACCGCAGAATGGCGAGTCGTTTACCTGGAAGGTCATGGAAACGGTTGGCTCGTCAACGGTCAGCGGCTTCATCGCCTCGACGGTGTTGATATCGCACAGAGTGTCCGAGATGAACAGCTCGTCGAAGCCGCTGATGCAGACGATGTCGCCAGCTGCTGCTTCGTCAACGTCGATGCGGTGCAGACCGTGGTGACCCATCAGCTTCAGGATACGACCGTTGCGACGCTTGCCGTCGGCGCTGATAGCGACAACCGGGGTGTTCGGCTTGACGCGACCACGGGCGATACGGCCAACACCGATAACACCCAGGAAGCTGTTGTAGTCCAGAGCGGAGATCTGCATCTGGAACGGACCGTCACGATCAACGGCCGGAGGCGGAACGTGGTCGACTACTGCCTGGTACAGCGGAGTCATGTCTTCCGCCATGGCGGTGTGGTCCAGACCGGCAATACCGTTCAGGGCCGAAGCGTAAACAACCTGGAAGTCCAGTTGTTCTTCGGTCGCACCGAGGTTGTCGAACAGGTCGAAGATCTGGTCCAGAACCCAGTCCGGACGCGCGCCTGGACGGTCAACCTTGTTGATGACCACGATTGGACGCAGGCCGGCTTCGAAAGCCTTCTTGGTCACGAAACGGGTTTGCGGCATAGGGCCGTCTTGAGCGTCAACCAGCAGCAGAACGGAGTCGACCATCGACATTACGCGTTCAACTTCGCCGCCGAAGTCGGCGTGGCCCGGGGTGTCCACGATGTTGATGTGGTAGCCGTTCCAGTTGATGGCGGTGTTCTTCGCCAGAATGGTAATACCGCGCTCTTTTTCCTGGTCGTTGGAGTCCATCACGCGCTCGTCGTTGAGCTCGTTGCGCTCCAGGGTGCCGGATTGACGCAGGAGTTTGTCTACCAGGGTGGTTTTACCGTGGTCAACGTGGGCAATGATGGCGATGTTGCGTAGATTTTCGATCACTTGTGTATCTCGATCAGAGGATTCGGTTTGCTGACAAGTCATGGCAGCGATTAGCAGTAGTGTCCGGCATGGCCGTTACAGCTTGACGGCGGTGTCGGGGGGCCGGTGACGCAGGCCACAGGCAAACAGCCCCGGGCACTTAGCTCGGTCGATAAACGCGCACATTGGCATGCCCCTCACTGAGCAAATGGTGGGCATGCAGGCGACTCATCACGCCTTTGTCGCAATACAGCAGGTACTGGCGAGTAGGGTCCAGTTCCTTGAAACGTGCGTTCACTGCATAGAACGGCATCGTCTGTACCTCTATGCCGGCGAGCTCCAGCGGGTCATCCTCGGCGGCATCCGGGTGGCGGATGTCGATGACGATCTGACCGGCCAGCGCTTCGCTGACTTCTTCAATTTGCAAATCCTGGCCCAACTCGTCGATTACCCGATCGATCGGCACCAGTTTGGCGTTGGCGAGCGCGCGCTCGAGTACCGCCATGTCGAATTCTTTCTCTTCGTGCTCAACCCGGCCACGCTTGGCGGCGGTCTTGGGGTTGACCGAAATCACGCCGCAGTATTCCGGCATGTGCCGGGCGAAATCGGCGGTGCCGATCTCGTTGGCGGTGTCGATGATGTCCTGCTTGTGCGCGACGATCAGCGGCCGCAGCACCAGTTTGTCGGTCACGCAGTCGATCACCGACAGGTTCGGCAGCGTCTGGCTCGACACCTGGGAGATCGCTTCACCGGTCACCAGTGCATCGATGTGCAGGCGTTCGGCGATCTCGGACGAGGCGCGCAACATCATACGCTTCAAAACCACGCCCATATGACTGTTATCGACTTTGCCGAGAATTTCGCCCAGCACTTCCTCGAACGGCACACTGACAAATAGCACGCGTTGCGAGCTGCCGTACTTCTTCCAGATGAAGTGCGCGACTTCCATCACGCCCAATTCGTGGGCACGCCCGCCGAGATTGAAGAAGCAGAAGTGCGCCATCAGGCCGCGACGCATGATCTGATAAGCCGCCACGGTCGAATCGAAGCCGCCGGACATCAATACCAGCGTCTGCTCCAACGCGCCGAGCGGGTAGCCGCCGATGCCGTTGTGCTGGCTGTGAATCACGAACAACCGTTTGTCGCGAACTTCGATACGGACTTCGATTTGCGGTGCTTTAAGGTCGATTCCGGCCGCACCGCACTCGCGACGCAGCTTGCTGCCGACGTATTTTTCCACGTCCATCGAGCTGAAGGCATGCTTGCCTGCGCGCTTGCAGCGCACCGAGAAAATCTTCCCGGCCAGTGCATCGCCGTAGTGCTGTTTGCACTTTTCGGTGATGTCGTCGAAGTCGCCCAGCGGGTACTCGTCGATCTGCAGAAAATGCGCGATACCCGGCATGCAGGTCAGGCGTTCGCCCATCTCTTTCAAGGCTTTGGGGTCAGTAACGCGGGTTTCCAGCTCGAGATTGTCCCACACGCCGTTCACCACCACGGCCGGGTCCAGGTCACGGAGCACGGTGCGGATGTTCTTGGCCAACTGGCGGATGAATTTCGTCCGGACAGGTCGGCTTTTGATGGTGATCTCGGGGAAGACTTTTACGATAAGTTTCATGAAAACAGCGCGCGAACGGCCAGCCGAAAAAGGGGGGCGCGGATTATAGCGGAAATTGCTCAAGGTTTAACCAGTTAATGTGCAGAAGGTTTTGCTTGCACCAAAACAGGTCATTTCTGAATTTAAACGCAACATTAAGGGGCGGGATTTGTCGATTCAGTACCTCGCACGCCTTAATAAGCGTGAATTTGGGGCAAAAAACCCATGCTGGGGCACTGGCATGCAATTTGCTCCCTTGTGAGGCAGGTTGCCTTGGCAGAGTATTCGCGCCGGCATCACCATTATTAAGGGCATCCACTACCCGCCCTAATTCACCCGGAGGACACTATGTCGAAGTCGGTTCAACTCATCAAAGATCATGACGTCAAGTGGATTGATCTGCGCTTCACGGACACCAAAGGCACTCAGCACCACGTGACCATGCCGGCTCGCGATGCGCTGGATGACGACTTCTTCGAAGTCGGCAAGATGTTCGACGGTTCCTCCATCTCCGGCTGGAAAGGCATCGAAGCCTCCGACATGATCCTGATGCCGGTCGACGAAACTGCCGTGCTCGATCCGTTCACCGAAGACCCAACCCTGATTCTGGTGTGCGACATCATCGAGCCTTCGAGCATGCAGGGCTACGATCGCGACCCACGTGCGATCGCCAAGCGCGCCGAAGAGCACCTGAAAGCCACCGGTATCGGTGACACCGTATTCGCCGGTCCGGAGCCTGAGTTCTTCATCTTTGACTCGGTCAAATTCAAGTCGGACATCTCCGGCTCGATGTTCAAGATCTACTCCGAGCAAGGTTCGTGGATGTCCGACCAGGACATCGAAGGTGGCAACAAGGGTCACCGTCCAGGCGTGAAAGGCGGCTACTTCCCGGTTCCACCGTTCGACCACGACCACGAAATCCGTACTGCCATGTGCAACGCACTGGAAGAAATGGGTCAGTCGGTTGAAGTTCACCACCACGAAGTGGCAACTGCCGGCCAGAACGAAATCGGCGTCAAGTTCAACACCCTGGTGAAGAAGGCTGACGAAGTTCAGACCCTGAAATACGTTGTGCACAACGTTGCCGACGCTTACGGCCGCACCGCGACCTTCATGCCGAAGCCACTGTACGGCGACAACGGTTCGGGCATGCACGTACACATGTCGATCTGGAAAGACGGCAAGAACACCTTCGCAGGTGAAGGCTATGCCGGCCTGTCCGATACCGCTCTGTACTTCATCGGCGGCATCATCAAGCACGGTAAGGCCCTGAACGGCTTCACCAACCCGGCGACCAACTCCTACAAGCGTCTGGTGCCAGGCTTCGAAGCTCCGGTAATGCTGGCCTACTCGGCTCGCAACCGTTCCGCTTCGATCCGTATTCCTTACGTGTCGAGCCCGAAAGCCCGCCGTATCGAAGCACGCTTCCCGGATCCGGCTGCCAACCCGTACCTGGCTTTCGCAGCTCTGCTGATGGCCGGTCTGGACGGTATCCAGAACAAGATCCACCCAGGCGATGCCGCCGACAAGAACCTGTACGACCTGCCGCCTGAAGAGGCGAAAGAGATTCCACAGGTTTGCGGCAGCCTGAAAGAAGCCCTGGAAGAGCTGGACAAGGGCCGCGCGTTCCTGACCAAGGGCGGCGTGTTCTCCGACGACTTCATCGACGCTTACATCGCGCTGAAATCGGAAGAAGAAATCAAGGTTCGCACCTTCGTACACCCACTGGAATATGAGCTGTACTACAGCTGCTGATCCGGTAGCGCTGCGTAAAGCGGCGTGACACAAGAGGCCTCCTTCGGGAGGCCTTTTTTATTGCCCGGCGCAACGCATTTTCCATGTGGGAGCGAGCCTGCTCGCGAAAGCGGTGGGTCATTGATCATTCCCACGCTCCGCGTGGGAATGCAGCCCGTGACGCTCCGCGTCACTGGACGCGGAGCGTCCCAGGAGGCATTCCCACGCAGAGCATGGGAACGATCCGTGTTTTGGCTACCAGTCTTTTCAATTCCAGTTATTAACGGTTTTGGCCAACCGCCCCACCTGTCCTATGCTGCTACCCACAGTTTCCAACCCCGGTCGATTTCATGGGTCGCACGCTTCTCTACATTCTGCTGCTGATCGCCCTGCCCGCCGCCGCGCAGATCTACAAGTACACCGACGCCAACGGCAACACGGCGTACAGCAATCAGCCGCCGGACGGCGTGCAGGCGCAACCGGTCGAGTTGCCGCCACTCAATCGGGTCGAGCCGCAAGCACCGAGTGCGCCGCAATCACCCCGCCCCGAAGCACCGCAACCAGCGCGCAACGCCTATGAAATCCTCGAACTCGCCGGTCTGCCCACTGACGAGGCGCTGCGCGCCAACAACGGCACCTTCACGGTCAACGTCCTGATCAAACCGCGCCTGCAATCGCCGCATCAACTGAGACTGGTGCTGGACGACGAGCCCTATGGCCAGCCGAGCAACGTGCCGGTTCTGCAACTGGTCAACATCGATCGCGGCGAGCATCGCCTGGCCGTGCAAGTGATCGACGGCCAAAGCGTCGTTCAGCAGAGCCCGCCAGCCGTCTTCACCGTGCAACGGGTGCATACGCCATGATCCGCGCGGGGCTGGCACTCATTCTGGCGCTGATGTCGACGTACACCTTGGCGGAGGTCTTTACCTATGTCGACGCGCAGGGCAACCGCGTCTATACCGACCAGCCACGCGCCAACGCCAAGCGAGTGCCGATCGCGACGAGCAATCGCATGGCTGTCCCTGCCAACACCGCAGCGCCGATCACCACAGCGAAAAAATCCGCCGAACCAGCGCCCTTTCACTACGACATGCTGCGCATTCTGATCCCGGAGCCCGATGCCACTCTGCGCAGCAGCGCCGGCGAGCTGATCGTCAGCGTCACCAGCGAGCCCGGCCTGCAAAGCGGCCATCGTTATCGCCTGCTGCTGGATGGCAAGGCCACTGGCGAGCCCGGCGTCAGCCCGGTATTTGCGCTGAGCAATATCGATCGCGGCAGCCACAGCCTTTCGATCGAAATCCTCGACGCCGCCGGGCGTACCGTGGAACGCACCGCCAATCAGCCGTTCCACATGCTGCGCATTTCCCTCGCGCAGAAACGTCAGGTCAAACCCTGCGTTGCCGACGACTATGGCGTGCGCCCGGAATGTCCGCTCAAGGACAAACCTGAAGAGCCGAAAAATCCATTCCTGCGCTTCTTTTAACCTCCGCCAGCCGCGCGCACTCTATTGGTGCACTAAACTGCATCTCGCCCACAACCCAACCCATTTTGGTTCGAAACTTCCCGTTTGAGCTGGCTTCGTGCCATACAAACGCGCGTCAAACGCCTGTTTCAGGGGTTAAACGCTTCTTTTCGGAGCCTTGGTTTGGTTTTTGCATTTTCCCGACATCAGCGCTTTGTTCTCGCGCACGCCTTGCTCCAAAAGGGGTCCAGATGACCATAAGCGACGCTATTCACCGTTTGCTGCTCGACAACCTGACCACGGCGACCATCCTGCTCGACGCCGAACTGCGCCTGGAGTACATGAACCCGGCGGCGGAGATGCTGTTGGCCGTCAGCGGTCAGCGCAGCCACGGCCAGTTCATCAGCGAGCTGTTCACCGAATCCCCCGAGGCGCTCAATTCCCTGCGTCAGGCCGTGGAGCAGGCGCACCCTTTCACCAAGCGTGAAGCGATGCTCACCGCCCTCACCGGCCAGACGCTGACCGTGGATTACGCGGTCACGCCGATTCTCAGTAACGGCGAGACTTTGCTTTTGCTTGAAGTGCACCCGCGTGATCGCCTGTTGCGCATCACCAAGGAAGAGGCGCAGCTGTCCAAGCAGGAAACCAGCAAGATGCTGGTGCGCGGCCTCGCCCACGAGATCAAGAACCCTCTTGGCGGCATCCGTGGCGCAGCGCAATTGCTGGCCCGCGAACTGCCGGAGGAAAGCCTGCGCGATTACACCAATGTGATCATCGAAGAGGCCGACCGCCTGCGCAATCTGGTCGATCGCATGCTCGGCTCGAACAAACTGCCGTCGCTGGCCATGTGCAACGTCCACGAAGTGCTCGAACGCGTCTGCCATCTGGTCGAAGCCGAAAGCCGGGGCTGCATCACCCTGGTGCGCGATTACGACCCGAGCATTCCCGACGTCCTGATCGACCGCGAGCAAATGATTCAGGCGGTGCTGAACATCGTGCGCAATGCGATGCAGGCCATCAGCAGCCAGAACGAGCTGCGCCTGGGCCGCATCAGCCTGCGCACCCGCGCCATGCGCCAGTTCACCATCGGCCACATCCGCCATCGTCTGGTGACCAAGATCGAGATCATCGACAACGGTCCCGGCATTCCGGCGGAACTGCAGGAAACCATTTTCTTTCCCATGGTCAGCGGCCGCCCGGATGGTACCGGGCTGGGTCTGGCCATTACCCAGAACATCATCAGTCAGCACCAGGGCCTGATCGAGTGTGAGAGCCATCCAGGCCACACCACCTTCTCGATCTTCCTGCCACTGGAACAAGGAGCCACATCGACATGAGCCGTAGTGAAACCGTGTGGATCGTCGATGACGACCGTTCTATCCGTTGGGTCCTGGAAAAAGCCTTGCAGCAGGAAGGCATGACCACCCAGAGCTTCGACAGCGCCGATGGCGTGATGAGTCGTCTGGCCCGGCAGCAGCCGGACGTGATCATTTCCGATATCCGCATGCCAGGCGCCAGTGGCCTGGATCTGCTGGCGCGGATTCGCGAACAGCACCCACGGCTGCCGGTCATCATCATGACCGCTCACTCCGATCTGGACAGCGCTGTCGCCTCCTATCAGGGCGGTGCTTTCGAGTACCTGCCCAAGCCATTCGACGTCGATGAGGCGGTATCGCTGGTCAAACGCGCCAACCAGCATGCCCAGGAACAGCAAGGCCTGGAGGTTGTGCCGGCGCTGACCCGCACCCCGGAAATCATCGGCGAAGCGCCGGCGATGCAGGAGGTGTTTCGCGCCATCGGGCGCCTGAGCCACTCCAACATCACCGTGCTGATCAACGGCGAATCCGGTACCGGTAAAGAACTGGTGGCCCACGCCCTGCACCGCCACAGCCCACGCGCGGCCTCGCCGTTCATTGCCCTGAACATGGCGGCGATCCCCAAGGATCTGATGGAATCCGAGCTGTTCGGCCACGAAAAAGGCGCGTTCACCGGCGCGGCGAATTTGCGTCGCGGTCGCTTTGAACAGGCGGACGGCGGCACGCTGTTTCTCGATGAAATCGGCGACATGCCGGCGGACACCCAGACGCGTCTGTTGCGCGTGCTGGCCGATGGCGAGTTCTATCGCGTCGGCGGCCATGTGCCGGTCAAGGTCGATGTGCGCATCATCGCTGCGACACACCAGAATCTGGAAACCCTCGTCCACGCCGGCAAGTTCCGCGAGGACTTGTTCCACCGCCTCAACGTGATCCGCATCCACATCCCGCGCCTGTCGGATCGTCGCGAAGACATCCCGACTCTGGCCCGGCACTTCCTCAGCCGCGCCGCGCAGGAGCTGGCGGTGGAGCCCAAGCTGCTGAAAAGCGAGACCGAGGAATACCTGAAAAACCTGCCTTGGCCAGGCAACGTGCGTCAACTGGAGAACACCTGCCGCTGGATCACCGTCATGGCCTCTGGTCGCGAAGTGCACATCAGTGACCTGCCGCCGGAACTGCTCAACCTGCCGCAGGATTCGGCGCCAGTGACCAACTGGGAACAGGCCCTGCGCCAATGGGCCGATCAGGCCCTGGCCCGTGGCCAGTCGAGCCTGCTCGACAGCGCAGTGCCGGCGTTCGAGCGGATCATGATCGAGACGGCACTGAAGCACACCGCAGGACGTCGGCGTGATGCGGCGGTGCTGTTGGGTTGGGGGCGGAACACCCTGACGCGCAAGATCAAGGAACTGGGGATGAAGGTTGATGGTGGGGATGATGATGAGGGGGAAGAGGGTTAACGCTTAAGGGTTGCCGTGTACTCAGGATCGATCCCCCTCACCCCAGCCCTCTCCCGGGAGAAGGGAGCAATCTCGGGTGGTTTCGAGGCCTGGGTTCGGCTCGGTATCTCAGGTCGGCGTAACTTGACCGGGCAACTCGGTCAGTCCCCTCTCCCTTGGGAGAGGGTCAGGGTGAGGGCCACCGTGCACCGCATCAATGCACGATGACCCGTGATCGCGCAGAGCCCGATTCTCATCGCCCAGTTCCGAAGTGCCGAAAAACCCAGACTTGAAATAAGCGAAAGCCCCGTATTCCGGGGCTTTCGCGTTTTCGAAGCATTTTTTGTTACAGCAAATCAAAACCTGGCACGCCGCCTGCAATATCTATCTCAGGTGATTCGATTCACCACCCGTTTCGGGGACCTTGGTACAGGCAGGCCGGGGATTCCCCTCTTTACACCGGGCTCGCAGCGCAAAGCAGCGAGCCTACTCTTTTGGGATCCTTGGTACAGGCAGGCCGGGGGTTCCCTCTTTACACCGGGCTGACGCTGCAAGCGAAGCCCATGCTTTTGGGAACCCTGATACAGGCAGGTCAGGGATTCCCGCTTTTACACCGCAATGCGTCCCACCCCTATTCGAACCTGGGGCGCTCGGGCACATGATGTGGGGGCTGGTTTTGCCATGTCGGGTCAAACCTCCTTACTTCCTCCTCCAGCCTGTCCAGCATTTTCCCCGGGCTGGGTTCAGTAGACGCAATGTTCAGCAAACTTTCTTGCTCACCTACGCTGGCCTTTTGGAAGCTTTCAATAAACGACCAGAACCGGCGCTGCAAAAGCAGACGCTCAACCTGAAATTCCGGCGTACGCACCAGATTTCTGAGTTGTTTGATCATTGCGGGGTTCGTTTGAAGGACAAATGAATCCCACAGGGCAGACTTTTCAGCGCGTTGCGTTTGGGGGACATGGTGCAGCCATGGACTGTCCGCCAAATCAGCCTCGATTCTCCCCAGCCACAGATCGGTACCCGTCTGCCGACGTGCAGCTATCAATCGTCGAAGAGAAGCGGGGTCGGCAATCGGACTGCCAGTCAGGTCAAACCCTTTTCTCAGCTCAATGGTTTCGGGAATGGCTCTGATCGCGGTATAGGCCAGATTCAAACGTGTCCTGGGAATATCGGATGTCACGCCGTCCGGGAATTCTCTTATACGAGTTCGGTGGAGATCGACTTCCCGCAACGCCGTCATTCCCCGCAGTGAGGGCGCCACAGCCAGCCGACTTTCCGACAAATTCAATATCTCCAGCCGCGACGGACCGTTCTGCAAACCAAGCCCGGGCGGCGGCGAGGTTATGAACGTATTGGCCAGATTCAACTCTCGCAATCCGGACATGCGAGTCACATCAGGTGCTTCTGTCAAATCGGGATTATGGTACAGGTCAAGCACCTCCAACCGTGACGCCACGGGCCATTGATCCAGCCCGACAGGGGGACGACTCAAACCACAGGAACGTGCGCGCAAGACCCGCAACTCGCTCATGCCACGCACTGAAAAAAGCGGCCAGATACTGCAGTGCGTCAGGCTCAACTCCCGCAAACGGGTCAATCGCGTGAAATGCTCAAGGCCGTCCGACGGGAGCCATAGTCTGGCTTCCTGCATCGTCAGGACTTTCAACGTCGGGAGTTTATCGATTTCGGCCAACAGTTCATGACACTTGCCATTGAATCTGCGGATTTCGAGGGTTTCAATGTGGGAAAGCATCGAGAACAATTTTCCCAGACTTTTCGAAGGACTTCCTTCCAGGCCTAGAGATACGACGGATCTGAGCGGAACGGAACAACCCGGTAGCGCCAGATTGCGCCGACTTCCCAGGTCGAGCTCCAGCTTGAAACCGACCAGCCGCCCGTCGCGGTAGACTTTTTCCGAATGCTCTCCCTGCCATTTGAACAACCGACGCACGTTGGCCCCTATTGCCAGCCGGCGCCTGCGTTCGGCAATGTCCTGGCCTTTGTAACCCGTCTCCCAGGCAGTGATCTCACGGTTCAATCGAGGAAACTCCAGCTCAAGCCGCTTGAGTTCGACTTCTGCCACACCCGCTTCCCCATACCTTGCGATGAAATCATCGGCATGTTGATCCGTCGCATCAGCAAAATAGCGTCTGACCAGTGCCCGTGTGGTCGCAACCAGAACCGGCGGCTGTCCCCCAGAGGGGCCTGCGCCGGTGAGCCGAGGGCGGTGAAAGTTGAACGGGTTGGCAGGTGCTTGAGCAGCGCCATCCATCCCGCCGCGCAAACCTGTGAGGATGCAAACCCAGGTGTTCTGCTCGCTGCGGGTGATCGCCAGGGTTTCACCGCCCAGGCTGGCGCGGTAAATGTTCGCGCTGTCGGCAGCGACGGGATCATTGGGTTTGACCAGGCGCCAAACCCTGTATTCCGGGCGGGAGGCATCCAGATCCTGCATCACCTGATACGCCTGCTCATGGATGACCACATAGAGTTTGCCATCGTGACGTATCACGCCGTCGCTGCCCGATTGTGCGCCACTGACATCCAGCCAGGCATGAAAGCCATCCAGGCTTTGGGCGGTCAGGGGGTTGGTGCGGGTGCTGAAGTCGCTGTGCGGATGCCAGATGCCGCTTTCGCTATCGCGCAACATCCATGGGCCGCAAGGGTACAACTCGCCGGGATGTCGAGCGCGATACCATCCCGTATCCGGATCAGCTGCGACGAGAACGAGGCCACTGCCAGGGACGTCAACATAACGGCGATTTTTGTACAGCCTGAAGCCTTCGCCATCAGCGTCAGGCAATTCGGTGGTTGATGTTATCCGGTAAGTCTCCAGCGACCGGTGTATCACAGGAGAGATGGCAGCAACCTCCGGTGCCGGGCGAACCTCGACCACCGGCGCCGGCAGGATCGTATTCGGGCCTGCGTCGTCGCCAAGTTTGGTGCTAAGCGACTTCAGATCATCGAGACGGGCCCACGGGACCGTGCCATCACGGACGGGCATATCCGCCGCTGTGAAATCCTTGTCCGAGCTTCGCTTCGGGAACGTGTGGACATCCGTATCAACGTGGGTGCTGCCCCCGCGAGGTGGTTTTAGTGGCATGTTTTTCATCCTTGAAAAGTCGCCCCGCCATTCATGCTCAGGCGGGGGGGTCGGCATCCTGCCGGTTAGCTGGGAAGACCAACGATAGCCTGCGTAAACGTTGACGCGCAGCGGAAAAACAGACGGCTCCGGTGGGAAATGACGCTAGCAAATGTGGGAATGGCAGGGCAGGCCGAACGTCATCAGCCTGCGCTTTTGTGCAGGGGTGATGATGCCGGCATCGTGCCGCCTGCGGTTTGCACCCCCCTATGCAAGCCGCGGCCGCTTGGGCAAATGATGCGGGGGCTGGTGCTGCCAGGTTGAGTCGAACTTCGTCATTTCCTCTTCGAGCCTTTCCAGCATTTTTCCGGGACTGGACTCCGTTATCGCGATGTCCCGCAAAGCGTCTTGCTCACCAAGACTCGCCTTTTGGAAATGTTCCAGAAACGCCCAGACCCGACGCTGCAGAAGCGGCCGCTCAACCTGAAACTCAGGCGTGCGGACCAGCTCTCTGATTTTGCCCATCATGGCAACATTCGTCTGATCGATTAACGAGTCCCAGAGGGAAATCCGGGCGGCGCGTTGCGCCTGTGGAACATTGTGCATCCAGTGGTCTATGACCAGATGGCTCGAAGCTCGTCCCAACCAGATGTCCGTACCTGTTTGCCGACGTGCAGCAATCAACCGCCGAAAGTAGACAGGATCGGAAATCAACGTGCCGGTAAGGTTGAAACCTTCCCTGAGTTCAACAGCTTCGGGGATTGATTCGATCCGGGTATAACTCAGATCCAGACGTGCTCGGGGAACCTCGGAGTTCACGCCGTCCGGGAAAGTTTTTATCGCGGTATGGCTCAGGTCAACCTCCAGCAATGCCGACATTGCGCTGAGCGACGGCGCCACAGCGAGTGGGGTGCTGGATAAATTCAAGACCTGGAGTCGCGAAGGACCGCTCTGCATGCCAAGCCCGGGTGGCGGCGCGGATATGCGGGTATGGGACAGATCCAATACTCGCAATTCGGACATCTGGGTCACATCAGGCGGATGTCGCAGTTCGGGATTGTGGTACAGATCAAGCACCTGCAACCGTGACGCCACGGCCACCTCATCCAATCCGAAAGGCAGACGGAGCAAGCCACAGGAACGTGCGCGCAATACCCGTAACCCGGTCATCCCTCGCACTGAAAGATCGGGCCAGATACCACAGTTGATCAGGCTCAACTCTTCCAGCCCGGTCAATGTGGCGAAGTGGTCGAGGCCTGTCGACGACAGCAACAGACTGCTTTCACGAATTTCCAGGACTCTCAACTGTGGGAGCTTGTCGAGTTGGGCAAGCAATTTCTGGCCGTCGATTCTGCGTGTTTGCAAGGTGTCCATGCGCGGGAACATCGACAACAGATCTCCCAGATTCCTAGAGGTGCGTCCCTCCAGGCCAAGAGACACAACAGATCCGAGTCGAATCGAAAAAACCGGAAGGGCGAAATTCCCCCGCGCGCCCAAATCCAGTTTCAACCTGAAGCCGATCAGCCGGCCATCCCGGTAGACTTTTTCCGAACTGTCGCCCTGCCACTTGAACAATCGACGCACGCTGGCACCTATTGCCAGTCGCCGAATGCGCTCGGCACTGCTGTCACCCCTGTAGGCAGTCTCCCACGCAGTGACCTCACGGTTGAGTTGAGGAAACTCAAGCTGTAGCCGTTTGAGCTCCACCTCAGCCGCACCTGCCTCAGTAAATCGGGCAATGAAATCATCGGCATGCTGATCGGTGGAGTCGGCGAAATAGCGTTTTACCTGCGCCCGCGTGGTCGCGTCTGCGACCACCGCTTGCCCCCGTGAAGGGCCGGAGTCAGTGAGCCAGGGGCGATGAAAGTTGAACGGATTGGCACCTGCAGCCTCATTGCGCTGCATGCCCCCGCGTAAACCAGGAAGGATGGAAACCCAGGTATTGCGCTCGTTCCGGGTAATGGCCAGCGTCTCACCGCCGAGGCTGGCGCGATAAATGTTTGCGCTGTCGGTGGCGCCGGGATGACTGGGATCAACCAGACGCCAGACCTTGTATTCCGGGCGAGACGCAGCAAGATCCTGCAAAACCTGATACGCCTGTTGATCAATGACCACGTAGAGCTTGCCAGCGTGACGTACCACGCCGTCGCTGCCGGGGGCGACGCCGCTGAGATCCAGCCCGCTGCGAAATCCCTGCAAACCCGCAGCGGTCAGAGGATCGGTGCGTGCGTTGAAGTCGTTGTGCGGATGCCAGAGGCCGCTGCGGCTATCCCGCAACATCCATGGACCGGTGGGCAGCAACTCGCTGGGGAGTCGAGCGCGATAAAATCCGCTGTCCGGATCCACCCCTACCAGAACGATGCCGCCGCCAGACACATCCACATACTGACGTTTTTTGTACAGCCTGAAGCCGTCACCGTCAGCTGCCGGCAGTCCGGCCGGTGATCGCATTGCGTAACTGTCCAGCGACCTGGCGATGACGGGAGGACTTGGATTGGTGTGCGGCGCAGGGCGAACCTCGACCATCGGCGTCGGCAAGGTCCTGTCCGCGCCGATAACATCGCCCGGCAAGCTGCCCCGCAGCTTCAGATCATCGCCGCGAACCCAGGGGGCGGTGCCATTGAGATCGGGAGTGCGCACCAGTGCGAAATCCTTGTCCAGACGTCGGGTCATGGCCGGGTGAACATCCGTGTCCACGCGGGTGCTGCCACTGCGGGGTGGTTTTACTGGCATGTTTTCATCCTTGAAAGTCGTCCCTGGCATTTATCCCAGAGACGATGGGGGGTGGCATTGCTGTTACAGACGGGCCGAGGCTTGCCGCTTTTGCATCGGCACTGCGTACTCCTGCGAGTTACTCGAACCTGGGACGCTTGGGCAAAGGGTGCAGCGGCTGACTCTGTCGCCCTCCGTCATAGTTGCGGATTTCATTCTCCAGCCTGTCCAGCATTCTCCCGGGACTCGTTTCCGTATAAAGAATGGCGTCGAGCCTGGCCCGCTCGTTGACTTCGGCGCTGTCATACATTTCCAGAAACCACCACACGCGCCGCTGCAGAAGCGGGCGTTCAACGTGAAACTCGGGCGTCCGACTCAGTCGACGAAGAATGCCGGTCACTGCCAGTGGCATTGCGGCGTTATGCCTGTCCCACAGCGCTTGTTTTTCCGCTATCTGTTCCTGTGGCACATTGCGTAGCCAGAGATCGGCAGTTACATCGCTGCTTTCCTGCCCAAGCCAGATATCGGTGCCTGTCTCTACACGTGCTCGTATCAACCGCCGTAAAGAGGCCGGGTCCATTATCGGATTGCCGATGAGATTGAAGCCCGCTCTGAGCTCCACGGATTCGGGGATCGACCTGATGTGATTGTCCGCAAGATTCAGTTCTCTTGCGGGAATCCTGTCGGTAATGCCCTCGGGAAATCTTTGCAATCGTGTATTGGAAAGATCCAGCTCCTGCAGTGCGGTCATGTGTTCGAGTGAGGGGCTGATCGAAAGCGGATTGCCCCCCAGTCTCAACACTTCCAGCTTCGACGCCACGTCGATGGCCTCAAGTCCGGAAGGCAGCAGGTGTATTCCGGTGCGGCTCAGATCCAGCACCCGCAGTTCAGTCATCCCTCTGATATCAGCTGCCACTTGCAAAAAGGTGACTTGCTCCTGACGCCGCATCTGCATGTCCAGGCTGTTCACCGGGGCCTCGAATGTGTTGCAAAGCCATAGCTCGTTTAGCCTGGCAAGGCCTCGTACGGAAAAGTCAGACGTTAGTTCACAGTCCTGCAGGTGCAGCCTTTGCAAACGCGGGAATCTTTTCAATTGCTCGGCAAATCGCGAATCCAGCCTGAATTTCGAATAAGCCCGTTCGATCACGTTCCAGCCTTGAAACCGCCCTTCCACTTCGATTGCCTGACTGGTAATGGTCAGACTTTCAAGATTGGGAAACTGTGCGCAAAACACGTCCGGGTCCAGCCGGCCACGGCCTCTTAAAGTCAGAGAAATCACTGAGCTGAATTTCAAGGAAAGCGGTTTTTGAACTGGCCATATCGTCAGATCGATTTCCAGCTTGAAGCCCACATGCCGCCCGTCACGGTAGACGCGCTGTTCGGGCTGACCTTGCCATCGGTACAACTGGCGAAACGTCGCCCATATATTCCGCGCCTCATGTAACTCCTTGTCCGATGAAATGCGACCTCGACTGATCGGCAGGTCAAAACGCGTTGAGTCCAATTGCGCCAGCCCAAGCTGGATATGCTTGAGCTCAAGCTCTGCCCCGTCCTTGTCATCGAACCGGGCGATGAAGGCGTCCGCGTCCTCGTCGGTCGTGTCGGGCAGGTACTTGCGGATCTGCTCCCGGGTGGTGGGCTCCGCGACTTCACGCGCATACCAAAGTCCGCTGTCCACATCGCGCAGCATCACCGGGCCGGATGGGAGCAACTCGCTTGGCCGCCGGGCTCGATACAGACCCGTCGCAGGATCCACTGCGACAGGCACCAGGTCGCCGTTGACCAGGTCTGCGTAGGTTCGCCGACTGATCACCCGCAAACCCTCACTGTTGACCTGTGGAAGTATCGCTCGGGCGTTGGTGACGTAATTGTCCAGCGAAGGCTGGGTAGCGGGAGGGCGAATACCTTCTGCGAGTGCGCGCACCACAACGGCCGCGGCAGGGGGTATGGCATCTAGGGTCGCATCACTGGATGATTCGGCGCGCGGCAGCAAATGATGCGAAGCAAAATTCCCATCGACGCCTGTGCGACCCGGGTGGCCGTGGAGCGAAATGTCGGCGTCCGCAGCCCGATGCAGGCTGTCCGGAACGTCCACGTGGGTACCGCCACCGCGAGGGGGTTTTACTGGCATGTTTTCATCCTTGAAAAAGACGCCCCATGCAGTCGAGCAAGGGGACGACGGGTTTCGGCATCCTGCCGTTTGAAGGGGCAAACGATAGCGTGGACGAGCATCGGACGGAGATGGGAAAGGGAGACGGCCGCAGTGGGAAACGACCTCAAACAGTGTCGGAGCGCGCCCAGTGATGAGGACTTGCCCCTAGGGCTCGCTCAAGCGGATCTCCAGCCGCCAACGATCATCGACCTCGCTGCCAACCCAGTCGCCCTGCAACGGGCGCGCTGCCAGCACCGTCAGCAATAACCCTCCATCGCTTTTGCGCGTGCGCCAGTTGACGTCCTTGCCGTTGAGCCTGAGCTGGCCCTTCTGCGGTCGACCTTCGGCCTGAAACAGCAGCGCGACGGTGCCATCGATAATCTCGCCGTGCAGTTTCGGCTCGTTGTTGAACCACACCACCAGGCCGCCATCGGTGACCTCGACACGCTCCAGCACGCTTGGATCGGGCGTGGTCAGACGGCCAATCATCAAGCCGATCATCAAGCCGACAATCGCCAGCGAGCCGATGACTCGCGGGAATAGTTTCGAACGGTTGTCCACAGGCGGCGTAGAATGCCGCTCATCTTTACCTTCGGAGCCGTGCATGTTTCACGTCATCCTTTTTCAACCAGAAATTCCGCCGAACACCGGCAACGTTATCAGGCTGTGCGCCAACAGTGGCTGCCACCTGCATTTGATCGAACCACTGGGTTTCGAGATGGACGACAAGCGCCTGCGCCGTGCCGGTCTCGACTACCACGAATATGCCACGTTGCAGCGTCACGCTGACCTGGCCAGCTGTCTGGAAAGTCTGGGTAACCCGCGCGTGTTCGCCTTCACCACCAAGGGCTCGCGGCCGTTCCATGATGCCGCGTTCGTGCCCGGCGACGCGTTTCTGTTCGGTCCGGAAAGCCGTGGCCTGCCAGCGGACGTGCTCGACGCCCTGCCCGCCGAACAGCGCCTGCGCCTGCCGATGCGCGAAGGCTGCCGCAGCCTGAACCTGTCCAACACCGTGGCGGTCGCCGTGTACGAAGCGTGGCGGCAGAACGACTTCAAGTAACGCCGCAAGCAAATGTGGGAGCGAGCCTGCTCGCGATTACGGAGTGTCAGTCAACATTGATGTGTCTGACAGACCGCTTTCGCGAGCAGGCTCGCTCCCACATGGGTATTACTGAACCGTCTTACTGAACGGTCGGGGTCTCGCCGCTTTCCTGCATGCGCTGCAGCTCTTGCGCGTACAGGGCGTCGAAGTTCACCGGGGCCAGCATCAGCGCCGGGAACGAACCGCGGGTGACCAGGCTGTCCAGGGTTTCGCGGGCGTACGGGAACAGGATGTTCGGGCAGAATGCACCGAGGGTGTGGCTCATCGAAGCCGCGTCCAGATTCTTGATCAGGAAGATACCGGCCTGTTGCACTTCAGCGATGAAGGCCACTTCTTCGCCGTTTTTCACGGTAACGGAAAGGGTCAGCACCACTTCGTAGAAATCGCCTTCCAGCGCTTTCTGGCGGGTGTTCAGATCCAGACCGACCGCCGGATCCCACTGCTGGCGGAAGATCGCCGGGCTTTTCGGGGCTTCGAAGGACAGGTCGCGTACGTAGATGCGCTGCAAGGAGAATTGCGGTGCGGTTTCTTCTTCGCTGGCTGCAGTGTTCTGTTGGTCAGTCATCTCAGATCCTTATCGATCTTGGGTCTTTTAGGGAGTGCTGTACGTGGGTGCAGCCGTTCAGCCCTTGAGCAGCGCGTCGAGTTTGCCGGCGCGCTCCAGAGCGTATAAATCATCACAACCGCCGATGTGCTTTGCGCCGATCCAGATTTGCGGCACGGACGTGCGCCCGGC
Source organism: Pseudomonas sp. S2_A05 (assembly GCF_054668485.1). Classification (NCBI taxonomy): domain Bacteria; kingdom Pseudomonadati; phylum Pseudomonadota; class Gammaproteobacteria; order Pseudomonadales; family Pseudomonadaceae; genus Pseudomonas; species Pseudomonas sp. S2_A05. The sequence continues at coordinate 5,104,604 of NZ_CP162775.1, read as the reverse complement.
CTTTTTGGTCATTTCGGCACGCAGCTGCGGCTTGCCATCGACCTTGATCTCTTCGAAGGCCACGCCTTTGCTGGCGAGCAGATGCTTGGCGCGCGAGCAGTAAGGGCAGTAATCGCTGGAATAGACGATGACTTCGCTCATGTCATTTCACCAGCGGCAGGTTGTCGCCTTTCCAGCTGGAAATCCCGCCGGACAGCTTGGCGGCGGTGAAGCCGGACTTCATCAGTTCGCGGGCGTGGGTGCCGGCGGTCTGACCGAGGGCGTCGACCAGAATGATGGTCTTGGCCTTGTGCTTTTCCAGCTCGCCGACGCGGGCAGCCAGTTTGTCTTGCGGGATGTTCACCGCGCCGACTATGTGGCCAGCGGCATAATCCTTGGCCGGACGGATGTCCACCACCACGCCTGCGTCTTTATTGACCAGTGCGGTCAGTTCGCCGGTGCTCAGGCTCTTGCCGCCGCCCTGCATCGTGTGCGCCAGCAACAGAGCCAGAAGTACGACGAAGATACCGACAAGAATGTAGTGGTTAGTGGCAAATTCAATCAGGTGAGCAACCATCGAAGGAGGTTCCAGGGCGTTAAAATGTCGGCCAGTATACACAGCCACTATGGTCGGCCAAACCCCGTCCGGCGGTGACGCGGTCGGAACTTCGCTTTAAACTCCAACTCCGTTTTCCATCGCCCTCTTCTTTATCAGCCACGAGTGGATTCCATGACGACTACGCCCAAACCTTTGGTCCTGATGATTCTCGACGGCTTCGGTCACAGCGACAGCCCCGAATCCAATGCTGTGTTCGCGGCAAAGAAACCCGTGCTGGATCGTCTGTGGGCCACCGTGCCGAACGGCCTGATCTCGGGCAGCGGCATGGACGTCGGTCTGCCGGATGGCCAGATGGGCAACTCCGAAGTCGGCCACATGAACCTCGGCGCCGGGCGCGTGGTGTATCAGGACTTCACCCGTGTGACCAAAGCGATCCGCGACGGCGAATTCTTCGACAATCCGACCATCTGCGCCGCTGTGGATAAAGCCGTGGCCGCCGGCAAAGCCGTGCACTTCATGGGCCTGCTGTCCGATGGCGGCGTGCACAGCCATCAGGATCACCTGATCGCCATGGCCGATCTGGCCTTCAAGCGCGGCGCCGAAAAAATCTATCTGCACGCCTTCCTCGATGGCCGCGACACGCCGCCGAAAAGCGCTGCCTCGTCGATCGAACTGCTCGACGCGACGTTCCAGGCATTGGGCAAAGGCCGGATCGCCAGCATCATCGGCCGCTATTTCGCCATGGACCGTGACAACCGTTGGGATCGCGTCGCCCAGGCCTATAACCTGATCGTCGACGGCAATGGCGAATTCAACGCCGCCACCGCTCAGGAAGGTCTTGAAGCTGCCTACGCCCGTGGCGAAAGCGACGAATTCGTCAAAGCCACCTCCATCGGTGAGCCGGTGAAAGTTGAAGACGGCGACGCAGTGGTGTTCATGAACTTCCGTGCCGACCGCGCCCGCGAGCTGACCCGGGTGTTCGTCGAAGACGATTTCAAGGAATTCGCGCGCGCCCGTCAGCCGAAACTGGCCGGTTTCGTCATGCTTACCCAGTACGCCGCAAGTATTCCGGCACCGTCGGCCTTCGCCGCCGGCAGCCTGGAAAACGTTCTCGGTGATTATCTGGCGAAAAACGGCAAGACCCAGCTGCGCATTGCTGAAACCGAAAAATACGCTCACGTGACCTTCTTCTTCTCCGGCGGTCGTGAAGAACCGTTCCCGGGCGAAGAGCGCATCCTGATCCCGTCGCCGAAAGTCGCTACTTATGACTTGCAGCCGGAAATGAGCGCGCCGGAAGTCACCGACCGTATCGTCGACGCGATCGAAAACCAGCGTTACGACGTGATCGTGGTCAACTACGCCAACGGCGATATGGTCGGCCACAGCGGTGTGTTCGATGCGGCGGTAAAAGCGGTCGAGTGCCTGGACACCTGCGTCGGTCGCATCGTTGAAGCGCTGGAAAAGGTCGGCGGCGAAGCACTGATCACCGCCGACCACGGCAACGTCGAGCAAATGGCCGATGAATCCACCGGTCAGGCGCACACCGCGCACACCACCGAGCCGGTGCCGTTCATCTACGTCGGCAAACGCGACCTGAAAGTGCGCGAAGGCGGCGTGCTGGCGGACGTAGCGCCGACCATGCTGATGCTGCTGGGTCTGGAAAAACCGGCGGAGATGACCGGTACCTCGATCCTGGTCTGAGCCGAATCCGGAAAACACCGCAAAAACCCTGTGGGAGCTGGCTTGCCAGCGATAACAATCTGACAGCCAGCATTTATGTTGAATGTGCAGCCGCCATCGCTGGCAAGCCAGCTCCCACAGTGGTTTGTGCTGGGTTCGAAGATTATTTTCAGCTGTATCTCCAGCCAGTTATCACACAGCCCCAATTGGGCGTTTTTTTTGCAGCCTCGGGCGGGCATACTAGGCCGTCCCTTACCCTGGTGCCGCCCGCCCCTATGCTTCGCGTCCTGATCGCCCTTGCTCTGACCTGTCTGCTCCAGCCGGCCTTCGCCGACGAGCGCGCGCAAACCCAACAGCAGTTGGAGGCCACGCGTCAGGATATCGCCGAGCTGAAAAAGCTTCTGGGCAAGCTGCAGGAAGAAAAGTCCGGCGTGCAGAAAGAGCTCAAGGGCACTGAAACCGAGATGGGCAAGCTGCAGAAGCAGGTCGACGCGCTGCAGAAAGAACTGCAGAAAAGCGAATCCGAGCTGCAGCGGCTCGATGCAGAGAAAAAAACTCCAGAGCGCGCGCACTGAACAGCAGCGACTGATCGCCATTCAGGCCCGAGCGGCGTACCAGAACGGCCGCCAGGAATACCTCAAGCTGCTGCTCAACCAGCAGAATCCCGAGAAATTCGCCCGCACCCTCACCTATTACGACTACCTGAGCCAGGCACGCCTGGAGCAGTTGAAGAACTTCAACGAAACCCTGCGCCAACTGGCCAATGTCGAAAAAGACATCGGTCTGCAGCAAGCGCAGTTGCTGGTGCAGAAAAGCGACCTCGACACGCAGCGCGAAGCACTCGAGAAAGTCCGCAAGGAGCGCCAGCAGGTTCTCGCCAGACTCAATGACGACGTCAAGGCCCGCGACCAGAAACTCGCCGCCCGCGAGCAGGATCAGGCAGACCTGTCTAAAGTCCTTAAAACCATTGAAGAAACCCTGGCCCGACAGGCTCGTGAGGCAGAAGAGGCGCGGCAGAAAGCGCTGATCGCCCAGCAGGAAGCGGAAAAAAAGCGTTTGCGTGAGGCGCAGGCTGAAAACAGCGACGCCCCACGAAAACCCGCCAGATCAAGCCCCGGCGCGCTGGTATCGAGCAGCGGCGAAACGTTTGGCGGGCCTTTTGCTGCAACGCGGGGAAAACTTCCGTGGCCGGTTGATGGTCGATTACTCGCACGCTTCGGTGAAAGCCGTGGCGACGACGCCCGCACCAAGTGGGATGGCGTGATGATCAGCGCCTCCGCCGGCAGCCAGGTGCACGCCGTACACGGCGGGCGCGTGGTGTTCGCCGATTGGCTACGCGGTGCCGGTTTGCTGGTGATTCTTGATCACGGCAACGGTTTTCTGAGTCTTTACGGCCACAACCAGACGCTGCTCAAGTCGGCGGGTGATGTGGTCAAGGCGGGCGAGTCGATTTCCACTGTCGGTAACAGTGGCGGTCAGGACACGCCAGCGCTGTATTTCGCAATTCGTCAGCAGGGTCACCCGAGTGATCCGGCGCAATGGTGTCGTGCGCAAGGATAAGCGCACCACCTAATTCAGGAGTTCGTTCGACATGCTGCATTTGTCCCGCCTTACCTCGCTGGCCCTGACGATCGCCCTGGTGATCGGCGCGCCTCTGGCGTTCGCCGCGCAACCGGCCCCGACCGTCGCTCCGGCAGGCACTGCCGCGACCGCCAAGGCGCCGTTGCCACTGGAAGAGCTGCGCACCTTCGCCGAGGTCATGGACCGGATCAAAGCCGCGTACGTCGAGCCTGTGGACGACAAGACCCTGCTGGAAAACGCGATCAAGGGCATGCTCAGCAACCTCGATCCGCATTCGGCCTACCTTGGCCCGGAAGATTTCACCGAACTGCAGGAAAGCACCAGTGGTGAGTTCGGCGGTCTGGGCATCGAAGTCGGCGCCGAAGACGGCTTCATCAAGGTCGTCTCGCCGATTGATGACACGCCAGCGTCGAAGGCTGGCATCCAGGCCGGTGACTTCATCGTCAAGATCAACGGCCAGCCAACCCGTGGCCAGACCATGACCGAAGCCGTCGACAAGATGCGCGGCAAGATCGGCCAGAAAATCACCCTGACCCTGGTTCGCGATGGCGGCACGCCGTTCGACGTGACCCTGGCCCGTGCAGTGATTCAGGTCAAGAGCGTCAAGGCGCAGCTGCTGGAATCGGGCTACGGCTATATCCGCATCACCCAGTTCCAGGTCAAGACCGGCGAAGAAGTCTCCAAGGCTCTGGCCAAACTGCGCAAGGACAACGGCAAGAAGCTCAACGGCATCATCCTCGACCTGCGCAACAACCCCGGTGGTGTGCTGCAATCGGCGGTGGAAGTGGTCGACCATTTCATCACCAAGGGCCTGATCGTCTACACCAAGGGCCGCATTGCCAACTCCGAGTTGCGCTTCTCCGCCACCGGCAAGGACGAGAGCGAAGCGGTACCGATGGTCGTGCTGATCAACGGTGGCAGTGCCTCGGCTTCGGAGATCGTCGCCGGCGCCCTGCAGGACCAGAAACGTGCCGTGGTCATGGGCACCACCAGTTTCGGCAAGGGCTCGGTGCAGACCGTGCTGCCGCTGAACAACGACCGCGCGCTGAAGATCACCACCGCGCTGTACTTCACGCCGAACGGCCGCTCGATCCAGGCTCAGGGCATCGTGCCGGACATCGAAGTGCGCCGCGCGAAGATCACCAACGAAGCCGACAGCGAATACTTCAAGGAAGCCGATCTGCAAGGTCACTTGGGCAACGGCAACGGCGGCGCCGACAAACCGAGCGGCTCCGGCGGCAAGGCCAAAGCGATGCCGCAGGATGACGATTACCAGTTGGCCCAGGCCCTGAGCCTGCTCAAAGGCCTGAGCATCACGTCCGGCCGCTGAGGATGTTGTTGCGTTCCCTCTGCGTTCTGTTGTGCTGTCTGGCGGGTCTTGCCCAAGCAGAGCCCGCCAGTTCCTCGCCGCACAAGGCCTACCTGACACTGATCATCGATGACCTGGGGCAGAACCTGCCCCGGGATCGTCGCGTGCTCGCCCTGCCCGGCCCGGTCACGGCGGCGATCATGCCCGATACCCCCCACGCCACCGAATTTGCCCGCGAAGCCCATCGCGCCGGCAAGATCGTCATCCTGCACATGCCCATGGACCCGGCCACCGGGCCGTACGCCTGGCACCCCGAACTGCCCATTGAAGAGCTGCAGAAACGCCTGAATGCCGCGTTTGAAAAAGTCCCGTTCACTGCCGGCATCAACAATCACATGGGCAGCCGCATGACCGCGCAGCCTGCGGCGATGGCGTGGTTGATGGGCGAATTGCAGCGTCGGCACAAGTTCTTCGTCGACAGCCGCACCAGCGCTCAAACGGTCGCTGCGCAGCAGGCGCAGAAGATCGACCTGGCCAGCGTTTCCCGTGATGTGTTTCTTGATGATGAGCGCACCGAAGCGGCCATTGCCACTCAGTTGCAGACCGCGATCGCCCTGGCGCACAAACAGGGTTCAGCGGTGATGATCGGCCATCCGTATCCGCAGACCCTGGCGGTGCTCGAGCGCGAATTACCCAAGCTCAAAGCGCAGGGCATCGACTGGATCGATATCAGGCAGATGATCAGCGTGCGCAGCAACCGCGCCATGGCTGGCCATGGCAAGGATGGCGTTTACCGGTAACACCCGGTCACGTTGCAATACATAGTTACCACCGAACGCCCCTCCCCCTTCCGGATAGTGAGACCTGCAACAGGTCGCGACTCCTTTGAGTCGCTTGCAACTATCAGGAGTGCCCATGACAAACAACGCCCCGATTATCCCGCCCGTTGGGCGGACTGAACCGATCCGCATCGATAACCTGCTGATCAACTTCACAACAGAATTTCTGCGCATCTGGGATACCAACGGTTTGTCGGCCAGACCCGCGTCGTTCTGGCGCCCGACCCCGGCTCCCGACGCGCTACCCGGTTATTTCCCCTTGGGCGACTTCGTCACCAGAGGCGTTGGCAACATCAACGGTGAACGCGTGGTCGCGGTTGTTTGTGAGGCAGACATTGCCAGCACTGACCCCACCAAAGGCAGGGCACTGCGACGTCCCGATGATTACGAGCTGGTCTGGAAGGACTCCGGATCAGGCTCGAAAAGAGATCTGTCGATCTGGCGACCGCTAGCTCCCGCAGGCTACGTAGCGCTGGGGTCGGTGTGCTCGAACGATCATGAAAAACCTTCGCTCAACGCGGTGCGCTGCGTTCGCGAAGACCTGGTGATCGCGTCGAATACCACCGATCTGATCTGGGACGACAAGGGCAGCAAGGCCCGACAGCGCGTCAGCACCTGGAGCGCCGTTCCTCCAGCCGCTTTGCCGGGCGAAGTCTACTTGGCATCGGGCAGTTTTTTCAGCTTGAGTGACTACACCCGACCGGCCAGTTTCCCGGTCTACTGCTTGCGCTTGCAGATCGGCCTGCAGATGTCTACACGCCCATCGCCACCGGTGCTCTGCGGCGAGACGCCAACACCTGTAGAGCCAACGGACGATGCGACTTACACCGCCAGCCTCCCCTGGTTCACGGTCAACGATCCGCGTTACACCGCCGCTGAGCAATGGCGTCACTCGCCCTTCTATCTGCTTGAACGCAAGGATCGCTACATCCTCGTCGGTCACGCACGCAACAGTGGCAACGACAGCCAGATATTCAGGTGGAATGCGCAGCGCGCCCAGCGTACTGGCGGCTTGCGTACTTTCACTCAAACCACCTGCATCGAATTCGGCGCGCAATGGCAAACCCGTCAGCACGGCGCGTTGATGTTTTCCGCACGGCTGGGCCACGATTTCACCCAATGCGAACTGCATTCGAATGAATGGCTCAATACAGCGACCATCGAAGTGGTTGCGGTGGTGGACAAAAACCGCTCAGTGGCCGCCTACCTGGCCCAGAGCGAATACAGACTGGTGCGCGCGGACGGCACGGCAGTGACGGATGGTTTCATCTACACCGATGGCAATAGCCTGCACATCAGCCAGTACGCACCCACCGAGCCTGCAACCATCGTCGCGTCGGAGCCAGAGGCGGTCGAAGATCAGACTGTGCTTGCGCCTGCGACCGAGGGCGAAATCAGCACCTCCCTGCCAGAGCCCGAGGAGTCAGCCGTTACAGATAGCGCGCCATGATTTCATCGACCACGCCTTCCTTGCGCAACTGATCCAGCGCGGTCTGTAGCCTGTTGACCACCTCATCGGAGACGTCCTTGTTCAGCGCCAGATATAACTCGGCGCTGTTGAAGCGCAGCACGGTCTTCAGGCCGGTCACGCCATCCTGCCGCGCCAGATAACGGCCGGCAGGATCACCCGTGGCCCACAGATCGATCTGGCCATTGAGCAGTTTTTTTGCGTTGTCCTGATCGCGCAGCACTACTACCGGTTTGAGGCCTTGCTTGGTGAGCGTCTCGGCAATCGCATCGCCCTTGTAGGCGCCGATCTTGTATTTGCGCGCATCATTGAGGGTTTCGAGGGTGATCTTGCTGTCAGCCTTGGCCAGCAGGATCCAGTCGTCCGGGCCGATTGGGCCGACCCATTTGAACAGTCTTTCGCGATCGGGCAGGCGCGCCATGACGAAGGCCCCGTAGCCGGGATTCTCCAGGGCGAGTTTGTAGACACGCTCCCAGGGGAAACGCAGGGTCAGGCTGTAAGTGAGGCCGGCGCGCTGGAACATCTCGCGAACGATGTCCGTGGCAATGCCGTTGATGTTGTCGCCCTGGGCGAAATTCTTGCCGTTCTTCGCCATGTTGTACGGCGGGAAGTTCTCGGTGAGCAGTACCAGATCGGTGTCGGGACTGGTTTCGGCCCGGGCATTGCTGATGAACAACAACGAGGCGCTGGCGAGAACAACAAGCAGGCGTTTGATCATGTCGGGCTACCGGAATCCATGGCGTGCCCAAGAGTGCCTTGGGCGCGCCATGCTGTCCACTGGCCTGTACGCTTTAGCGCATGACGATGCCGCGATGCGACATGTAGGCCTTGGCTTCCTGCACGGTGTATTCGCCGAAGTGGAAAATACTCGCCGCCAGCACCGCACTGGCATGACCTTCGAGAATGCCATCGGCCAGATGCTGCAGATTGCCGACACCACCGGAAGCGATCACCGGAATGCCCAGCGCGTCGCTGATGGCGCGGGTCACGCCGAGGTCGAAACCGTTTTTCATGCCGTCCTGATCCATGCTGGTCAGGAGGATCTCGCCGGCACCGAGGCCTTCCATTTTCTTCGCCCACTCGACTGCGTCGAGACCGGTCGGCTTGCGCCCGCCGTGGGTGAATATTTCCCAGCGCGGGGTTTCGCCGGGACCGGAAACTTTCTTGGCGTCGATGGCAACGACGATGCACTGCGAGCCGAAATGCTGCGCGGCCTCGCCGACGAACTCGGGGTTGAACACGGCGGCGGTATTGATCGACACCTTGTCCGCGCCGGCATTGAGCAGGTTGCGGATGTCCTGCACGGTACGCACACCACCGCCGACGGTCAGCGGGATGAATACCTGGCTGGCCATGCGCTCGACGGTATGCAGCGTGGTGTCACGGCCATCGACGCTGGCGGTGATGTCGAGAAAGGTAATCTCGTCGGCGCCCTGCTCGTCGTAGCGACGGGCGATTTCCACCGGGTCACCGGCGTCGCGGATGTTCTCGAACTTCACACCTTTGACGACCCGGCCGTTGTCCACGTCCAGGCAAGGGATGATGCGTTTGGCCAGCGCCATGGTCAGTCCTCAGCCTTGGTACGAATCGCAGAAAGCTTGCGCTTCGGCGACGTCGAGAGTGCCTTCGTAGATCGCCCGGCCGGTAATCGCGCCGATGATGCCCGGTGCCTTGGCGTCGAGCAGCGACTTGATGTCACCCAGGTTATGGATGCCGCCGGAAGCGATCACCGGAATCCCGGTGGCAGCGGCCAGCGCAGCGGTGAACGGTACGTTGCAGCCCTGCATCATGCCGTCTTTGGCGATGTCGGTATAAACGATCGAGGACACGCCGTCGGCTTCGAACTGCTTGGCCAGGTCAATGACCTGCACGGTGCTGATTTCCGCCCAGCCGTCGGTGGCGACGAAACCGTCTTTCGCATCCAGGCCAACGATGATCTTGCCCGGAAAGGCGCGGCAGGCCTCAGCAACGAACGCCGGATCTTTTACGGCTTTGGTGCCGATGATCACGTAGCTCACGCCCGCCTTAACGTAATGCTCGATGGTTTCCAACGAACGAATGCCGCCACCGATCTGGATCGGCAGGGTCGGGTAACGCTTGGCGATTGCGGTAACCACTTCGCCGTTGACCGGCTGGCCTTCGAACGCGCCGTTCAGGTCGACCAGATGCAGACGGCGGCAACCGCCCTCCACCCACTTGGCAGCCATGCTCACCGGGTCATCGGAGAACACCGTGGAATCTTCCATGCGGCCCTGGCGCAGACGTACGCAGGCACCGTCTTTGAGATCGATAGCGGGAATAATCAGCATCTGGCAAACCTTAAAATTGGAATGTTCAGCTTGGCTCGGGAATCAGTTTTTCTCGAGCGCCCACAGGTCGCTTTCGATGCTTTCAAACCGTTCCTTGAGGTGGGTCTGCACATCGAAAATCGCCCTGTTGTAATAGTGCGGAGCAATCTCGCGGGTAAACAGCTCAAGAATTTCCGCCGCTTCGAACGAACCCAGGTCCAGTTCGAAACGGTCTTCCATGAACCGCTGGATCTTGCGATTGGCCTCGCTCTCCTGCTCGGGAGTGAGGGTCAGGATCGGCGGTCTGGACTTCTTGACAGCCATTTACCAGCGACCGTCCCACGCAGCGAAGTTCTGCAGCAGTTGCAGGCCGTGGGTATGGCTTTTCTCCGGGTGGAACTGCACGGCGAAACGCGAACCGTCGGCCAGCGCTGCGGCGAAATCGACACCGTAATGACCGCTGCCCACCACCTGCCGCGCATTGGCGGCGGCGATGTAGTAGCTGTGCACGAAATAGAAACGCGCCAGGTCGGGGATGTCGTGCCACAGCGGGTGACTGATCTTCTGCTTTACCTCGTTCCAGCCCATGTGCGGGACTTTGAGGTGCTCGCCGTCTTCGTGCAGATCCTTGCCGAAGAATTTCACCGCGCCCGGAAACAGGCCGATGCAGTCGACGCCGGCGTTCTCTTCGCTGGTATCGAGCAGGGCTTGCATACCGACGCAAATGCCGAGGAACGGCCGATCCTGGCTGACCTCACGGACCAGCGAGTCGAAGCCGAGGCGACGGATCTCCGCCATGCAATCGCGAATCGCGCCAACGCCCGGGAATACTACACGGTCGGCTTCTCGAATCACGTTCGCGTCGCTGGTAATCAGCACCTTGCCGGCGCCGACGTGCTCGAGCGCTTTGGCCACCGAGTGCAGATTGCCCATGCCGTAGTCGATAACTGCAACCGTCTGCATTACAGAACGCCTTTGGTCGACGGCATTTGCCCGGCCATGCGCTCGTCCAGCTCGACGGCCATGCGCAGCGCGCGGCCGAAAGCCTTGAACACGGTTTCGATCTGGTGGTGAGTGTTGGTGCCGCGCAGGTTATCGATGTGCACGCTGACCAGCGCGTGGTTGACGAAGCCCTGGAAAAACTCCTGGAACAGGTCAACGTCGAAACCGCCGACGGTGGCGCGGGTGTACGGCACGTGCATCTGCAGGCCCGGGCGACCGGAGAAATCGATCACCACGCGCGACAGCGCTTCATCGAGCGGCACGTAGGCATGGCCGTAGCGACGGATGCCTTTCTTGTCGCCGATGGCTTTAGCGAACGCCTGGCCGAGGGTGATACCGACGTCTTCCACCGTATGGTGGTCGTCGATATGCAGATCGCCCTTGCATTCGATATCCAGGTCGATCAACCCGTGACGGGCGATCTGATCCAGCATGTGCTCAAGAAAAGGTACACCGATATCGAATCGGGCCTTTCCGGTGCCATCAAGGTTGATCGAGGCTTTGATCTGGGTTTCCAGAGTGTCGCGCTCGACAGACGCCTTACGTTCGGCCATCACCAGCTCCGCAAAATCATTGGGCGAAAAAGGCAGCCATTATAGGCACGCAGGAGGCAAACAGAAACACGAGAGGAGAGATGCCTGACGGATAGAACGCCCGGCTGTCGCGGGTAGACATGTCCATACAAGCCATTACAGGCATGCCAGAAACAAATGTGGGAGCGAGCCTGCTCGCGAATGCGGCAGGCCAGCCAACATTGATGTCGACCGGTGCTCCGTCTTCGCGAGCAGGCTCGCTCCCACAGGTTCGGCGTTTATTCAGCTAACACCTTAGTGAAACAGTACCGCCGTCTTCTGCAGGGTCACCCACACACCCCACGCCAACGGAATACCCACCACCAGCCATGCCGCGATCGCCAGAGGCTTGGTGCCCGGCGCCGCTTTCCACTCCAGAACGGTGCTGGCATCAGCACCTTTGTCATGACCCAGCGCCTGTTCGGCGGCCAGTTCGGCGTCGGTCATGAAGTACTTGTCGGCCACCGGGCGCACCATCAGATTGCACAGGAAGCCCAGCACCAGCAGGCCGGCGAGGATGTACAGGGTGATGTCGTAAGCGGCAGCGCGTTCCACGCCGATACTCAACTGATATTCACGCAGGTAGTTCACCAGCACCGGACCGAGCACGCCGGCAGCGGCCCAGGCAGTCAGCAGACGACCGTGGATCGCACCGACCATCTGCGTACCGAACAGGTCGGCCAGATACGCCGGGACCGTGGCAAAACCACCGCCATACATCGACAGGATGATGCAGAACGCCGCCACGAACAGCGCAACGTTGCCCAGATGGCCCATGTTCGGAATCAGCGCGTACAGGGCAAAACCCAGCGCGAAGAACACGAAGTAAGTGTTCTTGCGCCCCAGGTAGTCCGAGAACGAAGCCCAGAAGAACCGGCCACCGATGTTGAACAGGCTCAGCAGACCGGTGAAGCCCGCTGCGATCGCCGCGATCGAGGCCAGTTGGCCAGCGTCGAGCTGACCGAACGGCACATCGACGCCCAGCAGTTTGCCGCCGAACACTTCCTGCAACAGTGGCGAAGCCATGCCGAGGATGCCGATACCCGCCGACACGTTCAGGCACAGCACCAGCCAGACCAGACGGAATTGCGGAGTTTTCCACGCTACATTCACGTGAACGTGACGGTTGGTGATCATCGCGTTGGAAGCTTTCTTCGCCGGAGCGGTCCAGCCTTCAGGCTTCCAGCCGGTTGGCGGCACGCGGTAGGACAATGCGCCACCGATCATGAACACGAAGTAAATGGCCGCCATGGCCACGAAGCTCTGCCATACGCCCACGCCTTCTGGCGATGCGAAGTGGCTCATCAGCGCAGTCGCCAACGGTGCACCGACCATCGCGCCGCCACCGAAGCCCATGATCGCCATGCCGGTCGCCATGCCGCGCTTGTCCGGGAACCACTTGATCAGGGTCGACACCGGCGAGATATAGCCCAGGCCCAGACCGATACCGCCGATCACGCCGGAGCCGATCCACATCAGCCAGATCTGGTGGGTATAGATACCCAGCGCGGAAATCAGCAGACCGCCGCACCAGCACAAGGCCGAGACCACGCCCGCTTTACGAGGCCCGGCGTGTTCCAGCCAGCCACCCCAGATCGCTGCCGAGCAGCCGAGGAAGATGAAGAACAGCGTGTAGATCCAGCCGAGCATGGAGATCGGCCAGTCGCAGTTCGACGAAAATACCTGTGCGATGAAGCTCATGTCCGGCGCGCAAGCCACCGGCGCGGTAACGCCCAGCGCCTTGGACAGCGGCAACCAGAACACCGAGAAGCCGTAGGCCATGCCGATGCACAGGTGAATGGCCAAAGCGGCCGGTGGAACCAGCCAACGGTTGAAACCGGGCTTGGCGATGATGCGTTCCTTGGACAGGAACGCAGGCTGGTCGGCTCTGAGGCCGTCCGCCGTGATGCTCGTGCTCATTGTGTATCCCCCAATTGTTAGTATGGTTCGCCAGCCACTGCTCACCCTCGGCCTTATGCACGCAGGCATGACCGTTTTTTTAGGTGAAGCTCCTTGAAGGCGCGACGTTAAGTCGCAGACGGGCGGACGAACTGGCGAAGGTTACCATTCTCAGGTGACAGAAAAACCAAACTGATATCACCTTTTTTCAAGTCATCTGTTCTCGTACGACTCGGGAAGCCGCCAACCCCGCGTCTGCAAAGGCACCACGCCGCTTGCTACTTGTCCCATTTATGCGTGCGAAAAGTTACCCGTCGTCTGGGCGTGACTGAACGACGGGTGAACCAAGCGCAAAAAATGGCGTCGCAAGCGGGGGCCGGATTGCGCCCTCTGGCGCCCGCCGGGCATCCTCAAGCGCAGGCCCTGTGGCGAAGTTGCAGGTGCCGCCGCCGACCCTCGGCAGATGACGCCACACCGAACCGGGCGCCGGCAGCGCTATACTCCCCGGCCATATGACCAATTCGACTAACTACAAGGACTCGCCCATGAAAGCGTTCGGCAAAATCCTGGGTCTGGTACTTCTCGGGCTGTTGCTGATCATTGTGGCGGCAGGCTTTGCCCTGACCCACCTCTTCGATCCCAACGACTATAAAGACGAGATCCGCCAGATTGCCCGCGACAAGGCCCACATCGAGCTGACGCTCAATGGCGATATCGGCTGGAGCCTGTTCCCGTGGCTTGGTCTGGAACTGCACGAAGCCAGCGTCGCCACCCTGGCCAAGCCTGCCGAACCGTTTGCCGACTTGCAGATGCTCGGCCTGTCCGTGCGCGTGCTGCCGTTGTTGCGCCGCGAAGTGCAGATGAGCGACGTGCGCGTCGAAGGCCTCAACCTGCGCCTGAACCGCGACAAGAACGGCCACGGCAACTGGGAAGACATCGGCAAGGTGCCAGTGGCACCCGGCTCGACGCCACCCGCCACAACGGGCACGACCGCCAGCGAGCCGACCGTCGCCGTGGAAAAACCGGCGCAACCGATCCGCCTCGACATCGACAGCCTGACCGTCAACAACGCCCGCGTTGAATACACCGATGAGCTGACCGGCAAGCAGTTCAGTGCCGAAAGCATTCAGTTGAGCACCGGCCCGGTACACGATTCGACCAATATCCCGGTGAAAGCCACCGCGTTCCTCGGCACCAATCAACCGGTGCTGCGCGTGCGCACCGAGCTCAACGGCGAGCTGCGCTTCGAGCGCGCCCTGCAGCGCTACAAGTTCGAAGATCTGAAGCTGACCGGCGAGCTCGCTGGCGATCCGCTGCAAGGCAAGACCATGACCTTCTCTGCTCAAGGCCAGTTATTGCTGGATAAAGCGGCGAACGTCGCCGAATGGACCGGCATCAAGATTTCCGCCAACCAGTTGCGCGCCCTGGGCGAGCTGAAAGCCAACGACCTCGACAAGACGCCACAGATCAGCGGCGGCATTTCCATCGCCCAGTTCGATCTGGCGAAATTCGTCGACAGTATCGGCCAGACACTGCCGGCGATGGGCGAAGGCAGCCTGAGCAAGGTCGAACTGGTCAGCCGCGTTGCGGCCACCCCGACCAGCCTGTCGTTCGACAACATCAACCTGAAACTCGATGACAGCAGCTTCAGTGGCCGCATCGCCGTCGAGGACTTCGCCAAACAGTCGCTGCGCGCGATACTCAAGGCCGACACGTTCAACGTCGACCGCTACCTGCCACCGAAATCGGCTCAGGCCAACAACGCCACGCAAACCCGTCAGGCCGAAGTCGCCAGCACCGAGGCCGGCGCCGTCGCGGGTACCACGCCGCTGCCGGACAAACCGAGCAAAACCGCCTGGAGCACCGAGCGCCTGCTGCCGGTCGAACGCCTGGCCAAGCTGGATGTGGACGCGGACCTGACTTTCGGCCAACTGACCCTCGACAAGCTGCCGATCCAGAACGCCGCGCTCAAAGCCACCGGCCAGGGCGGCTTGCTGACGCTGACTAACCTGAGCGGCGATCTGTACAACGGCGGCTTCGTCGCCAACGGCACACTCGACGTGCGCCCAAGCGCGCCAGTGCTGAACCTGCAGACCCGGCTCAACCGCGTGCCGGCGGAAAAAATCATCGAAAGCCAAGGCAAAAATCCGCCGGTCAAAGGGCTGGTGACGCTGACCAGCAGCCTCACCGGCAGCGGCAACAGCCAACAGGCGCTGATCGACACGCTCAACGGCAACGCCAGTTTCGTCATCAACAACGGCGTGCTGCTCAACGCCAATCTCGAACAGCAATTGTGCAAAGGCATCGCCACCCTCAACCGCAAGACCCTTAGCGGCGAGCCTCGGGGCAAGGACACGCCGTTCGAGGAGCTCAAGGGCAACCTGACCGTGCGCAACGGCGTCGCCAGCAACCCCGACCTGAAAGTGCGCATCCCCGGCATGACCGTCAACGGTGACGGCGACATCGACCTGCGCGTGCTCGGCATGGATTACCGCGTCGGCATCATCGTCGAGGGCGATACCAGCGCCATGCCCGACCCGGCCTGTCAGGTCGGCGAGAAGTTCGTCGGCATCGAGTGGCCGCTGCGCTGCCGTGGCCCGCTGGAACTGGGGGCCAAGGCCTGTCGCGTCGACAATGACCGCCTTGGTCAGGTCGCCAGCAAAATGGCCGGCAACAAACTCAGCGAAAAGATCGACGAGAAATTGGGCGACAAAGTCAGTCCGGAACTGAAAAACGCATTGAAGGGGCTGTTCAAGCGATGACAGCGGAGCAGTTTTCCACGGCGGTGCTGGAATGGTTCGACCGCCATGGCCGCCACGATTTGCCGTGGCAGCAGGACATCAATCCGTACCGGGTCTGGGTGTCCGAGATCATGTTGCAGCAGACTCAGGTCAGCACCGTGCTCAACTATTTCGAGCGTTTCATGGCGGCGCTGCCAACAGTCGAAGCGCTGGCCGAAGCGCCGGAAGACGAGGTGCTGCACCTGTGGACCGGGCTGGGTTACTACACTCGCGCACGCAATCTGCAGAAGACCGCGAAGATCGTCGTCAGCCAGTACGCTGGCGAATTCCCGCGCGACGTGGAAAAACTCACCGAGCTGCCGGGCATCGGCCTGTCCACCGCGGGGGCGATCGCCAGCATCAGCATGGGCCTGCGCGCGCCGATCCTCGATGGCAACGTCAAACGCGTGCTGGCGCGCTTCACGGCGCAAGAGGGCTACCCCGGCGAACCGAAAGTCGCCAAACAGCTGTGGGCCAACGCCGAGCGCTTCACCCCGCACGATCGGGTCAACGCTTACACCCAGGCGATGATGGATCTTGGCGCCACACTCTGCACGCGCAGCAAGCCGAGCTGTCTGCTGTGCCCGCTCAAGCGTGGCTGTGAAGCGCACATGCTTGGTCTGGAAACACGTTATCCGATTCCCAAGCCACGCAAGGCCATCCCGCAGAAACGCACGCTGATGCCGATGCTCGCCAACGGCGAAGGCGCGATTCTGCTTTACCGCCGCCCGTCGACGGGACTGTGGGGCGGTTTGTGGAGCCTGCCGGAACTGGATGATCTGGAAGATCTGCAACATCTGGCCGATCAGCACTCGCTGACCATGGGTCAGCAGCAGGCGCTGCCGAGCCTGATTCACACCTTCAGCCACTTCCAGTTGTCCATCGAACCGTGGCTGGTTCAGGTGCAGGAAGCCAGCCATCACGTGGCCGAGGCCGACTGGCTCTGGTATAACCTCGCCACCCCGCCGCGCCTGGGCCTTGCTGCCCCGGTCAAGACCTTGCTCGAACGCGCGGCCGCCGTATTGAATGCAGGAGAATCGCCATGACCCGCACCGTAATGTGCCGCAAGTACAAAGAAGAACTGCCCGCGCTGGAGCGAGCCCCTTTCCCGGGCGCCAAGGGCCAGGATATTTTTGACCACGTCTCGGCCAAGGCCTGGGCCGACTGGCAGAAACACCAGACCCTGCTGATCAACGAAAAGCGCCTGAACATGATGAACGCCGAAGATCGCAAATACCTGCAGGGCGAAATGGACAAGTACTTCTCCGGCGAGGAATACGCCAAGGCCGAAGGCTACGTGCCGCCAGCCGAATAACCCGCAGATTTCGTAAGCGACGGAATTAATTTAAGAAATTTTCAAAAAGTCGTTGACGTAAATCCGAAAAACCCTTTTAATGCGCCCCGTTGCCCAGATAGCTCAGTCGGTAGAGCAGGGGATTGAAAATCCCCGTGTCGGCGGTTCGATTCCGTCTCTGGGCACCAAATACCGAAAACCCTGAATCGCAAGATTCAGGGTTTTTTTATGCCTGCGATTTGACCCCCTCCTCTCTTCGTCCTTCGATACACCCGGATTCCAGCTGTACTGGAAAAAACCCGAAATCTGTATCTCTCCGTGTAGATGGCGTTTCGCCAATACTTCAAGCAAGCCTTGGCGAGCCAATGACTGGCTCTACTTTGCGCCCCGCAACACTCTGGACTCCTGTAGCCCTCAGAGCGCAAACCCTGATTTTTTGAATCGATCGGCGTCGCCCGCAAGGTCACTTCCTGTCCAGCAAAAAATCTGAACCCAACCCACAGGCGAACTGCAGTTACTGCTTTTCAAACATTCCAGGATGAATGCTGGCGCCCCCGTGCGCCCGGCAAAAGAGCGAAACGGACGACGTATGATCAAGCAACTCATCAATGAAGACAGTTATGTGCAGATCGGCGATCTTTGCAGCGCAACGATCCAGCTGAAAATCGAAGGACTGAATCCCGCCGGCTCCATCAAGCTGAAGACCGCGCACGCGCTGATCACTGATCTTGAAGTTCGCGGACTGATCAACCACAAGACCCGCCTTATCGAATCCTCATCGGGGAATCTGGGCGTTGCGCTGGCCATGGTCTGCGCCGCCAAGGGCTACAAGTTCGTTTGCGTAATCGACCCGAATATTTCCGCGCCGAACCGCAAGCTGATTCAAGCCCTTGGCGCGCAAATGCTCATGGTCGATCAGCGTGACGAGAACGGCGGTTACCTGAATTCGCGGATTCGCCTGATCGAACAACTGGTCGCTGACAACGCCGACTACATCTGGCTCAACCAGTACAAGAATCCGACCAACCCCCTCGCCCACTATCAAGCGACTGCCAGGTCCATCGCGCGCAAGTTTTCCCAGGTGGATTACCTGTTCGTCGGCGCGGGCACCACCGGCACGCTGATGGGCTGCAAGAACTACTTCGCCGAACATCATCCGCAGACCAAAGTCATTGCCGTCGATACCGTCGGCTCGGTGACGTTCGGCCTGCCGGGCGGCACGCGCCATATCCCGGGGCTCGGCACCAGCCGCCTGCCGGAGATATTCGAGTCGTCGGGCATTCACGACTTCCTGTCGATTCCCGAGGAACAGACGATCAAGGTCTGCCGTTGGCTGGCGCAACGCTACGGCCTGCTCTTCGGCGGCTCCACCGGCACTGTGCTCGCCGGCATCCGCCAGTGGGCGCCGCATATCCGGCCCGACGATGTCGTGGTGGCGATCTCCCCCGACATGGGTGAGCGCTATCTCGAAACCATCTACTCCGACGACTGGGTCACCCAGCGGATCGGCGCAACCGCACTGCAGCCCCTTTTCCCTGAAATCGCTCTGGCACTCTCGGCGTAATCCTCATGACCACACAGAATCCGATCCAGCCGTTCCACGTCATCCCCGGCGCTGTCGTCAAAGACATCCTCAACGGGCTGCGGCATGCAACCATCGACATGGTGGCGCAGACCTACCTGACCCACGAGCGTGGCGAAACCGTTAACCCCGACAGTTATTTCCTGCGTTTCCCTGCGCAACCGGCGAACCGGATCATTGCGCTGCCGGCGGCCATCGTCGACAGCGAGGGCGATCAATCCGTCTCCGGGATCAAGTGGATTGCCAGTTATCCCGACAACATCAAGTCAGGCATTCCGCGCGCATCTGCCGTGCTGATTCTCAACGACCCGCAGACCGGTTATCCCTACGCCCTGCTCGAAGGCGCGCTGATCAGTGCCGTGCGCACGGCGGCGTCGGCGGTATTGGGTGCCTGGTGGCTGAATGGCCAGAACCGCCACGCGGCGACACTTTCGATCATTGGTGGCGGGGTAATCTCAAGAAATATCCTCGAGACTTTCGTCGCGGACGACTGGTCCTTCGACAGCGTGGGCATTCACGATCTCAACGCCGAATCGGCGCAAGCCCTCGCGGAATTTGGCGAACAACTGGGCCTGCCGGATGTGCGTCTGCTGTCGCTCGAAGACGCACTGACAGCCGACATCGTGGTGTTCGCCACCAGCGCGGGCGAGCCCTACGTAAAAGGCCAGGGCACGTTCCGCCCGGGGCAGATTGTTCTGAACATCTCGCTGCGGGATATCGGCGCCGAAATCATCGAGGAAAGTTACAACTACTTCGACGACATCACCCATTGCCTGAAGGCCAATACCTCACCGCATCTGGCCGAGCAGCAATACGGCCATCGCGACTTTGTCACCGGCACAGTGGCGCAGCTGATTCGCGGTGACCTGCATGTCGCCCAAGACAAACCGCTGATCTATTCGCCATTCGGCATGGGCATTCTCGATCTCGCGATTGGCCGGATGATCCACGACATTGCGGTGGCGGCCGGTACGGCAATTGCCATCCCGTCATTTTTTGGCGAGGAGCGCAGATGGTGAAGGCGCCTGTGCACATCGGCCTGGTCGGCTGCGGTTCGCGCGGAATGTCGGTATTCGAGCGCCTGTTGAGCCGCGCCGAGGAACGCCCGCAACAACCGGTCGTCATCGACATCTTCGAGCCCAACGTGCTCGGCAGCGGCGCGCACTGGCCCGATCAACCGGACTACCTGTTGCTCAACACCGTCGCCGGTCAGCTCGGAGTATTTCCCGACGCAGCAGCGTTCGGTGATCTGACCGACGCCCGGGAACGGCCAGGGCCGGACTTTCTCGCGTGGTGCCGAGCACAGCGCGTCAAGGTTGACCCCGACAGCGGCCTGCTCGCCGCCGACGGTCGCGACGTCGAGCCGGAGGATTTTCTGCCACGGCACCTGCTCGGCGCTTATCTGGCCGACGCCTTCACGCGGATCCTCGCGACCGCACCCGCTTGGGTCACGGTCAATCTGAATCGGCATCAGGTCACGGCGGTCGAGCGCAACGAGAATCAGCAATACCTTCTGCTAACCGCAGAAGGCGCTGCGGTGACGGTGGATCGTCTGGTGCTGACCGTTGGCCACACCGGGCGCCTGCGCCTGGCGGGGCAGAACCGGGTCGACAACGTTTACCCGCTGCCGGGCAGCCTCACCACCGTCGAGCCCGGCGAAACGGTGTTGATCGAAGGGTTGGGCCTGGGCGCCATGGACACCCTGGCGGCGCTGACGGCTGGCAGAGGCGGGATCTACAAACCCATGGCTGATGGCAGTCACACTTACCAGCCTTCGGGTCAGGAGCCGGTGATCTTCATTCAGTCGCGGGACGGGCTGCCGTTTCGCACGCGTCCCAATGGCTTGATCGGCTTCCCCCGCCATAGCGCCGTGCTGCTCACGAGCGAGCGTATCGAGTCGTTGCGGCTCAACGCGCACAACCGCCGACTGGATTTCGAACGGGACATTCTGCCGCTGATGCTGCTGGAGATGCGTGCCGCTGCGGTCGCCGTTCTGCATAAACCTTCAGCGCCGCAACAGCTGCTTGAGCAGCTCAGAACCGTCAGCGTTGCCGGCCCTGCCGGTGTGGCCGCTTGTGAAGCCTTGCTGCGCGAGTTCGAAGCGATTGCCGGCGCAATCAGTCCGCTGGAGCTGATCAGCCACAAACTGCCCGACAGCGTCACGCCTTACAACTATCACGCATGGATTTACGACACCCTCGAAGCCGACTTGCATGAAGCACGTCTGGGACGCGGCGCGTCGCCGATCAAAGCCGCCATCGAAGTCTGGCGCGACTTGCGTGACCGGCTGCGTGAGGCGGTCGATTTCGACGGGCTCACCGAAGATTCGCATCGGCAGTTCTATGGCCGCTGGCACAAGGCGATCAACCGTCTGGTCGCCGGCCCGCAGAAGGAGCGCCACGCCGATCTGCTCGCGCTGTGTGATGCCGGTTTGCTGACCTTTCTCAAGCCCGGCTCACGCCCCGCGATCGATCACTTCAAGCGAGTCGCCGGTTACGTCCAGAGCAGCGGCGTCACCCACAGCGACTGCGCACCTGTGCGCGACCTCGCGCGCCTGGGCCTTGTGCGTCCGCGCACCGATGTGCCGGGCATCGACGGCATCGATGTCGACGCGGCGTCCAACCCCAAGTCGAACAGCGGCGAAGCGGTGCGTGACATCTGGGTGCTGGGACCGCTCGCCGAAGGCTCTTGCTATTACAACCACTACGTCACCTCGGCGGGCGCACCTTCGCGGCTGTTCATGGACGCCCATCGAGTCGCCACCGCCATCCTTGAGACAGGAACTCGCGCATGAAACTCTACTATCAGACGCATTCGCCGTACGCCCGCAAGGTGTTGGTGCTGGCTCACGAACTTGGCATCGCATCGAGCCTTGAGGTGATACATCACGAGACCAGCCCGACTTCACCGAACGCGACCATTTACCAGGCCAACCCCTTGGGTAAAGTGCCGGTGCTGATGCTGCCCGACGACACCGCACTGTTCGATTCCATCGTGATTTGCGAATACCTCGATGACCTGAGCAACGGCCGTAAATTCATCCCGGCCAGCGGCCCCGAGCGCTACAAGGCGCTGCGCCTGCAGGCATTGGCGCAGGGCATGTGCGACGTCGGCATCAAGCTGCGCTGGGAAGTCGAGCGGCGCCCCGAGGCTTTGCGCTATCCGGCGTACGCGGACGGCCAGGCCTACAAACTCAAGGAGGCGTATCGCTTCATCGAAGAGCACGTCGACCTCAATGGCCCGATCACCGTTGGCCACATCGCCTTGGCGACCGCGCTGGACTGGATCGCTTTCCGTCAACTCTCGGACTTCTCGGCGCAAGCACGCCTGAGCGAGTGGTATCAGACGTTCTGCCAGCGCGCGTCCATGCGGGCGACCGAGTACAGCGGACAGACGCACGATTAAGCCAAGGAAACCGCTATGAGCTCTCTCTTGCTGCAAATGTCACCGATCGCGCTGGTGATCGCGCTGATCCTGATCCTCCGGCGTCCGCCGGTACAGGCCGCGCTGGCCGGTGTGGTGCTGGTCCTGGTGCTGTGGGCACTGGGCGCTGCCGGGCCGGTGTCGGCGGCGATCTCCTCGGCGATTTTTCAGGACACCACGATCCTGTTTCTCAGCACCGCGTGCGTCATCGTCCCGGGGCTGGCCTTCGTCATTCTGGTCGAGCGCGGCGGCGCGCCACAGGCCATCGGCGCGTGGGTCAAGGAACTCGGCTGGACACCCCCGGCGCAGGTGATTTTCATCGTGCTGGGTCTGGCGCCGCTGCTGGAAGCGATGACCGGCTTCGGCGTTTCGCTGATCGCCACGGTGCCGCTGCTGATGGGGCTTTTCACTCGCCAGTCGGGGATGAAAATCGCCCTCGCCGGCATGGTCATCATGCCGTGGGGCACGCTGGGTCTGGCAACGGTGATCGGCGCCTTGCTGGCACATTTGCCGGCGCAAACCCTCGGTAGCCATTCAGCGCTGATCAGCGCGCCGGTGTTCCTCTGCCTGGCGTCGCTGGCCTTGTGGCAGGCCGGCATCCGCAGGATTACTCCGTGGCTGGGGCTGATCGTCGTGACCGCCCTGTTCGTTGCCGTGCTGTATTGCGTCAACCTGTGGGTCGGCCCGGAAGTTTCCGGTGTGCTGGCCGGGCTGGCCGTGGCTTGCGTCGGCCTGGGCATCTCCTGGGCGCAACGGAAAAAACTGGTGCGCTGGCCGAGCGCGGCATGGCCTTATCTGGCCTTGCTGGGAGTGATTGTGGCGTCGCGCGGACTGTTCGTGCTGTCGGGTTGGGATGGCCTGTGGGTCATCAGGGGCGAACACGTTTCATGGAAGCCGCTGGCGTCTCCAGGGCTGGCGCTGCTGATCGTGACCGTGCTGATGGCGTTCAGGCAAACCGCGAGCGCGGGTTTCCCGTGGCCAGCGCTGTTCAACCGGGCGAAGTTTCCGGTCACGACAATCTTCCTGTTCCTGCTGCTGTCCCAGGTGATGGTCAACGCTGGATTCCTCGTCGAGGCGCAAAGCGCATTGCAATCCATGTCGGGTATTTCGCTGGCGCCGACGATCGCTCTGCTGGCGGGGATTGCCGGTTATGTCACCGGCTCCAACGTCGGCGGCAACACGCTGGTGATGCCGTCCATTGCCGCGCTGAGCAGCGAACACGGGGCGTGGCTGGCGGCAATGGTCAACAGCGCCGCCGGCCATGGCGCACTTGGCTCGCTGTCGATTCTGTCGTTGATCACCGGACTTGCCGGGGCCAACCGCCAGGAAGAAAACAGCCTGATCCGCTTCGCCTTCGGTCTGGTGGCGCTGAACATCGTCATAGTTGCTGCAACCGGGATCGTTTTGCTCTACTTTCTGTGAATTGTTTCGAATCATCACAGAGAACTTATGGACAGGTTTGATTTGCCGGACAAGCGCTGGCGGATAGTCAAGGACTGGATTATTCGCCAGATCGACAGCGGTGACCTGGCGGCCGAAGCGAAACTGCCGTCAATCCGCGTTCTGGCGCGGATGTTCGAGACCAGCATCACCACGGTGCAGCGGGCGCTGGCCGATCTCGAGGCCGACGCCTACGTCTCGACGGTGCCGCGCGTCGGCTACTTCGTCTCGGCATCAGGGCGGGCAAAACCGTCCGGCGCTTTCGACTTTTCCAGTGTCACCGTCAACGTCAATCATGCGGTGGTTGCGATGCTCTCCGAAGCGGCCTCGCGCACCACCGCATCGCTGAATTCGGCTGTCCTGCACAGCGATCTCACGCCCAACGTGCTGCTCAACAAATGCCTCTCGGTGCTGGCCGCCAAGACTGACAACACGCTGAGCGGCCTGGTCGCGCCACCCGGCCTTCCCGCGCTGCGAAGGCGTATTGCCGGCCTGATGCTGACTCGCGGAGTGGTATGCGGGCCGGACGACATTCTGGTGACATCGGGCGACACCATCGCTCTGGAACTCGCCCTCGAAGCAGTCGCGTCGAAAGGCGCTACCGTCGCCATCGAAACCCCGACCTATTACGGCATTCTGCAGACCATCGAACGCCTGGGCATGCGCGCCCTGCCTATCCGCACCGACGGCCGCACGGGCCTGGATGTCGATCATCTGGAAGAAGCCCTGAAGCAAAAAAGGTCGCGGTGATTTTTCTCAACCCGACCCTGCAGAATCCGCGTGGCTTCATCATGCCCGACGAAGCGCGCGCGCGACTTTCAAGGATCGCCCGGGAAGCGGATGTGCCGATCATCGAAGACGACATCTTCTTCGACCTGGTGCCCGAAGCTGATCGGCCGCGCGCCCTCAAGAGCTACGACAGCAGCGGCCAGACGATCTACTGCTCGTCCTTTTCCAAAACCATCGCGCCGGGTTATCGCGTCGGCTGGTGTCTGGCCGGCAAATACCGCAATGCCATCCTCGCGCAGATGTTTTCGCGCAACCTGGCCGTTTCCAGCCTGGCGCAAAATGTTCTCAATGAATTCATCGGCCGTGGCTACATGGACGAGCACTGCGCCAGATTGAGGTCGCAACTCTCTTCGCTGGCGAGTTTTGTCGAAGCGCTGGTGCGCACGGATTTCCCGCTCGGGACCGTCTATGTGCCACCGCGCGGCGGTTTCATCCACTGGGTCGAAATGCCTGCACACACCGACATGCCGGCGCTGCAGCAACTGGCCACGGAGCGTGGTTGCCACGTGGCTGGCAGCGGCATATTTTTCGCCGATGGCCAGGCCTCCACAGGCGTGCGCATTTGCCTCGGCACTACGCTGACCCCGGCGGTGATCGGCATTCTCAAGGTGATCGCCGAATGCGCCCACCTTGCCGCACGCCCGACGAGCCTTCAACAGATGCCGACTGAACAACTTCAAGAGCTGGCAGTTTCCTGACCGGCTTGCGCGAGCCTCGCTTATGAATCAGAAAAGAACCCGTATTCGCTTGCCGCATCCCCCGCCGTATCGCCCGAGCCACTGGACATTCTGGCTGACGGTGCTCGCTGGCGTGCTGATTGCCTTAGCCGTGTGTCTTTCGATCTACATGCTGATCGAAAGCTGGATCAGCGGTTCCATCACCACCAACAATCGCGGACCGCGCAGCACCTACACCTTGGCACTGCAACCTCGGCGATACTGGTTCGAGTTCATGTGGCAGAGCTTCTGGACCGCGTTCATGTTGGCCATCGGTGTGTTCGGGCTGTGGATTTATCGCAAAGGGCGGGTGCGTGAGCAGAGGCCGAAGGGCAAGCGCACAAGTCAATAGTGCATGCCGCCTTCACAGAGTGTTGATGTAATCGACGGGCAACAAGACTGTATCCACAGCGGCATCCACTGGCAGGGATACAAGAGTGATGACCGGGCAGACGATCATCATGTAACAGATGATCGCTGCCGGCATGCCATCGCTGCCTCCTCCCCGAACACCGAGCAGGTGTAGGCCGCCATCGACCCCTCGGTAATATTCGGCGTCGGACAGACCATCATTCAAGCGCCCGATAAACGTTCCGCAGCCAACCAACAGCAGTGCCAGGCCTATGACACAGCCAATTCGCAGAATCCCTTTCAAAACAGCGCTTCCTTACGTCACAAAATACTGGGCGCGGGATTGTACTCGCGCCTTTCGCTCGTGACTGCTTTACCTGCTGACTCGGCATATCGGTTAAACCAGATTGCCTGTTGCGCGACGGCGCATTCGAACGCTGTCATGTTGGCATTACGCCGCTGCGCGTTGCATGAACTGGAGCGGATGTGAAATGAACTGTCTCTCGGACTTATGTAAATCGTGACGCAGCGCGTCACGAATTCGATCACATTGAATTCGGAACGCACTGCGTTCCGTATGTTGCTCGGCGCCAGTTCCAGGCTCATTCTCGATCCACCTTCGCAAAGGCCGAGCCCTTATGAACAAATGCCTTTCGACCGACCCGGTAACCATTGGCGAATCGTTCATAGAGAACGCAGCCGACGGCTACGCACTCGGCGGCTTCACCTGGCGCCACAGTTCGCCCGATCCACAGCGCCCGGTGGTCGTCATCAACGCCGCCACCTCCGTGCGCTGTCGCCATTACTCAAGGTTCGCAGCCTATCTGTTCAGTCACGGCTTCGACGTCATGACCTACGACTACCGGGGCATTGGCGAATCACGCAGCGAATCGATCAAAGGGCTGCGTGCCTCGTGGACCGACTGGGGCGCGCTGGATTTCGAAGCGATGCTCAAACGCGCGCAGCGGGAGTTTCCCGGTCAGCCAATCGATGTGGTCGCCCATAGTTTCGGCGGTTGCGCGGCGGGCTTGGCGGAGTCGGGCAAGGTGATCCGACGGTTGGTAACCGTCGGTGCGCAGTTCGCTTACTGGCGCGATTACGCCCCCGAACAGCGCTGGCGGATGTTCGGCAAGTGGCATGTGGTCATGCCTTTGATGACGCTGCTCTGCGGCTATTTTCCAGGCAAGCGGATCGGCTGGCTGGAGGACACGCCAACCGGCGTAGTCTGCGACTGGAGCACACCCACCGCACGTTACGAGCAACGCCCAAGCGGTCGCGCGCTAATGAAAAAAACGGGCGCCGTGCCCTTCGCCAACGTCCGCGCGCAGACCCTGGCTATCAGCCTCAGCGACGACCCTTACGGCACGACTCCGGCGATCGAACGCCTGCTCGGCTACTTCAGCAACGCGGCAAAAACCCATCTGCGCATTGCGCCGCAGGACATCGGCGAACGACAAGTCGGACATTTCGGCTTTTTTCGCAGCGCATACCAAGCCACACTATGGCCCATTGCTCTGACCTGGCTGCAGACCGGCGCACTGGCCGCCGATACACCCGGCCGACAAGTGCCACGCAGCTGAGCCCCTCTCAACGCACGACGGAACACATCATGGCCTCCGCCAACAAGCAGCAAAAACGCGCCACCCGGGCCAAAGCCAAGGCCAAGCAGAACCGCACCAAGCGCGCCGAAGCGCCGGTCGAGCTGGACCCGAACGACGACCGCATCGATTTCGAATCGGTGGACTTGACCGAGCTGTTCAAGACAATGATCGACGCCGAAAAGATCAGTCAGCAAGCCATGTGCAGCGCGTTCCTTGAAGATCCGCTGCTGGAACTGGTCTATGAGCAGGAGGGTGAGGAAGGCGCGATGGATTTCATCCTCGCCGCGCTGATCGAGTATCGCCAGTGGTCGCAGGAAACCGACGAGGCCGGCGCGCTGGCGTGGATCGAATCCCCGGCCTTCCAGGCTGACTATGTAGCGGCATCCGACGCGATCGCTGCACAAACCCAACAGAAGAACTGAGCTCCCATGGCATCCCTGAACAAGCAACAGAAACGCGCCAAACGCGCCAAGGCCAAAGCCAAACAGATCCGTATGGTCGGGCGCAAACCGCTGGATCAGGACGAAGAGCTCGGCCACCTCGCCGAGCCGATCCCGGAATACACCCTGGCGATGTTCAGCAAAATGCGCGACGCCGAAGCCGTCAGCCGCAACGAAATGCTGCTGACGCTGCTGCGCGAACTGGCCTTCATCATCGTCGACCACCCCGAACTGCTCGACATGGAAAACGCCGACAACGAAGGCATGGCCGCCACCCACCTGGCCGCCGACATGCTCATCGACTACCGCATGTGGGCCGACGGCATGACCATCGAACAAGCCCAGGCCTGGCTGAGCGAGCCGCAGTTCATTACGGATTTCGGGGTGGCGCTGGATGCTTATGGGAAGTCGGTAGACACCCAGGAAGACAAGAGCGAATAAGCCCTTCTCAGAAACAAAAACGGCCGCTAGTCATCCCTGACAGCGGCCGTTTTTGTTTGGATGGCCTAGCTACTCTTTGTCCGGTGACGATGTATATCCCATTGACATATCCCCAGCACGATCTATCCTGAGCTAATCACAGGAACAGACCCGGGAGCTCGAATATGGAGCAGACCACAATTTTCATGAGCAACAGAAGTCAGGCAGTCCGACTGCCAAAGGCAGTTGCGATGCCCGGCGACGTTAAACGAGTGGAAGTCATCGCGATTGGCAGAACACGCGTCATTACGCCTGCTGGAGAAAGCTGGGATAGCTGGTTTGATGGCGACAGCGTCAGCCCTGATTTCATGGCTAACCGTGAGCAACCCACTGAACAGGAGCGCGAGTCGTTCTGATGATCAAGTACATGCTGGATACAAATATCTGCATCTTCACCATCAAGAACAAACCACAAATTGTCCGGGAAGCCTTCAATCGACATTCCGGGCAGTTGTGCATCAGCGCTATCACGCTTATGGAGCTTATTTACGGTGCTGAAAAGTCGGCGGCCCCGGAGAAAAATCTGGCAATTGTTGAAGGATTTGTCGCGCGACTGGATGTCTTGCCTTTCGATAACGACGCAGCCGCACAGGCCGGGATGGTTCGATCTGAACTCGCGAAGGCTGGAACGCCGATCGGGCCATACGACCAAATGATCGCTGGCCACGCACGCTCACTTGGACTCATTGTAGTGACGAACAACGTACGGGAGTTTCAACGCGTTTCCGGTTTGCGAATCGAGGACTGGGTTTAACCTGACTGGAAAGCTCAGAAACAAAAACGGCCGCTAGTCATCCCTGACAGCGGCCGTTTTTACATCACGCGTTACGACTCAGTTCAACACCACCGCACCACGCTTCTCCAGCTTGCGACGGCGCGACACCAGCAGACCAGCGGCTACCACCATCAGGCTCAGCAGGCCCGTGGCAAGGATCTCCACGCGGTGGGCTTCCTGGAACAGCATGATGGTCAGCGCGGCGACGATGAAGATGATCACCGCCCAGGTCAGCCCGGGGAACAGCCACATGCTGAAGACGATTTTCTCGCCGCGCGCCATGCGCTGTTTCCGCATGCGCAGTTGCGAGAAGGCGATCACCAGGTACACCAGCAGGGCGATGGCGCCGGAGCTGGCCAGGAGGAATTCAAACACCGCGGCCGGAGCCACATAGTTGGCGAAGGTGCAGAGAAACGCTGCGCCGGTCGACAACATCACCGCCCAGTAAGGCGTACCGCTCTTGTTGGTGCGGGTCGACATGGCCGGGGCATCGCCGCGCTTGCCGAGGGAAAAGAGCATGCGCGAGGAGGTGTACAGCGCCGAGTTCAGGCAACTGGTCACTGCGACCAGTACGACGATGTCGACGATCATCTTGGCGTTGGGAATGCCCATGCGCTCAAGTACGGTCTGGTAGGAACCCAGGTTGGCCAAGGTAGGATCGTTCCACGGCACCAGCGCAACCACGATGAAAATCGACACCAGATAGAACAGGCCGATCCGCCAGATCACCGAGTTGGTCGCTTTGGAAATCTGCTTGCCAGGGTCTTTCGATTCCGCCGCTGCGATGGTGACGATTTCGGTACCCATGAACGAGAACATGGTGGTCAGGATCGCGCCCAGCACAGCACCCATGCCATTGGGCAGAAAGCCGCCGCTGTCGAACAGGTGCGAAACGCCACTGACCTGGCTGGTCGGCAGGAAGCCGAAAATCGCTGCAAGGCCGAGGCCGATGAAGCCGATGATCGCAAGCACCTTGATCAGGGCGAACCAGAACTCGAACTCACCGTAATTCTTCACGCTGAACAGGTTGGTCACGGTCAGCAGCATGGTGATCACCAGCGCGAAAGCCCAAATGTCGACACCCGGGAACCACGCATGCAGGATGGTCGCGGCGGCGTTGGCTTCCAGCGGAATCACCAACACCCAGAACCACCAGTACAGCCAGCCGATGGTGAATCCGGCCCAGTGACCGATCGCGCGATCAGCGTAAGTCGAGAACGAACCGGTGTCCGGCGAAGCCACGGCCATCTCGCCGAGCATGCGCATCACCAGCACCACCAGAGTACCGGCAGCGGCGTAGGCCAGCAGCACGGCCGGGCCGGCGGCAGCGATGGCGTGGCCGGAGCCGACGAACAGACCGGCGCCGATCACACCGGCGATCGACAACATGGTCACATGACGCGGTTTGAGCCCCTGTTCGAGGCCAGTGGAGCTTGGGGTACTGCTCATAGAGACTACCTTTGCAAGGAAAGCGAGTGCGTCCGGCGCGTCTGTAAATTCTTTCTCGTAAAAAGAATCCAACGGCCTGTTCCTTATTCTGCACGCAATATTTGCGCCAAAATGTTTCAAGTCCTTGAGGGCCGGGGGCTCCGGCATCCGATGCAAGTCCTTGAGTTTAATGGCTATTCGCCAGAACGTTACCCGGCGACTCACTTTCAAGACGAATCCGCGCACCAGAAACACACAGAAAAAGTGTGCGGCGCACAGAAAAAGGGCGAATAAGGAACGTTCGGCCGGATAGCGCTTCCAACACCCCGCCAAAGCTGGCAACATCGCGCCTTTTTTTACGCGGCACCCACGGGTTTACACGATCAAACACCCGTTCGGTTGTTGACGGGGCGACAGTCTGCTGCGCCGATGCGACAACCCGCCACATGCCACCCGTTTACCGCTCGTAGCGCTGTTGGCTGCCATTGAAACGCTATGCTAGCTTGGCCGCCTCGCCAGGAAGGCCCGCCAACAGCAGGAGCGCAACATATATGAGGAACGCACATGGCTGAGGCCACGCCCGCGCTTGAAATCCGCAACTTGCACAAACGCTACGGACAGCTGGAGGTGCTCAAAGGCATCTCGCTGACCGCCCGCGACGGCGACGTGATCTCGATCCTCGGCTCTTCCGGTTCCGGCAAGTCCACGTTCCTGCGCTGCATCAACCTGCTGGAAAACCCGCATCAGGGCCAGATCCTGGTGGCCGGTGAAGAACTCAAGCTCAAAGCCGCGAAGAACGGCGAACTGGTCGCCGCCGACGGCAAACAGATCAATCGCCTGCGCTCGGAGATTGGTTTTGTATTTCAAAACTTTAATCTGTGGCCGCACATGAGCGTGCTCGACAACGTCATCGAGGCCCCGCGCCGCGTGCTCGGCCAGAGCAAGGCCGAGGCCATCGAAGTCGCCGAAGCGTTGCTGGCCAAGGTCGGCATCGCCGACAAGCGCCACGCCTACCCGGCGCAATTGTCCGGTGGTCAGCAACAACGCGCAGCGATCGCCCGCACGCTGGCGATGCAGCCGAAGGTGATCCTGTTCGACGAACCGACCTCCGCGCTTGACCCGGAAATGGTTCAGGAAGTACTTAGTGTCATCCGCGCATTGGCCGAAGAAGGCCGCACCATGCTGCTCGTGACCCACGAAATGGGCTTCGCCCGCCAGGTTTCCAGCGAAGTGGTGTTCCTTCATCAGGGCCTTATAGAAGAGCAAGGATCGCCACAGCAGGTGTTCGACAACCCGCTTTCGGCGCGCTGCAAACAATTCATGTCCAGCAACCGCTAACGGAGCAACATGCATGCAGAATTTCAAAAAGGTCTTCCTGGCCGCCGCCGTCACCCTCGCGTTCAGTGCCGGTGCCATGGCTGAAACCCTGAAGATGGGCATCGAAGCGGCCTACCCGCCGTTCAACAATAAAGACGCCAGCGGCCAGGTGGTCGGCTTCGACAAGGAAATCGGCGACGCCCTGTGCGCGAAGATGAAAGCCGAATGTTCCGTCGTCACTTCCGACTGGGACGGCATCATTCCGGCGCTGAACGCCGAGAAGTTCGACTTCCTGATCTCCTCGCTGTCGATCACCGAAGAGCGCAAAGCCGCGGTGGACTTCACCGACCCGTACTACTCGAACAAATTGCAGTTCATCGCGCCGAAAAACGTCGACTTCAAAACCGACAAGGACTCGCTCAAGGGCAAGACCATCGGCACCCAGCGCGCAACGCTGGCCGGCACCTGGCTGGAAGACACCTACGGTGACGATATCAAGGTCAGCCTCTACGACACCCAGGAAAACGCCTACCTCGACCTGACCTCCGGTCGTGTCGACGCGATCCTCGCCGACAAGTACGCCAACTATGACTGGCTGAAAACCGACGCTGGCAAGAACTACGAGTTCAAGGGCGACCCGGTAGTGGAAAGCGACAAGATCGGTATCGCCGTGCGCAAGGGTGACAACGAACTGCGCAACAAGCTGAACGCCGCGCTGAAGGAAATCGTCGCTGACGGTACCTACAAGAAAATCAACGACAAGTACTTCCCGTTCAGCATCTATTGATCTGACCTGTGGGACCGGCGCCGCGATCAAGCGGCACCGGCTCCCGACTTTGCCTGCCGCAATTTGAACAGAAACCCATGATTATCGACCTCTACGGATTCGGCCCGGCGCTCGCCGCTGGTGCGCTGATGACCGTCCAACTGGCCCTCACCGCCCTGTGCCTGGGCCTGGTGCTCGGCCTGCTCGGCGCCTTGGCCAAGACTTCCCCGTACAAGCCGCTGCAATGGCTTGGCGGTACCTACTCGACACTGGTGCGCGGCGTCCCGGAATTGCTCTGGGTGCTGTTGATCTACTTCGGTACGGTCAACCTGATGCGCGCCCTCGGTGAGTACTTCGGCAACCCCGACCTGCAACTCAACGCTTTTGCCGCCGGTGTCATCGCACTGGGTTTGTGCTTCGGCGCCTACGCCACGGAAGTGTTTCGTGGCGCCCTGCTGGCCATTCCCAAGGGCCACCGTGAAGCCGGCCAGGCCCTGGGCCTGTCGAAATGGCGGATTTTCACCCGGCTGATCATGCCGCAGATGTGGCGCATCGCCCTGCCGGGCCTGGGCAACCTGTTCATGATCCTGATGAAAGACACCGCGCTGGTATCGGTCATCGGTCTGGAAGAAATCATGCGTCACGCGCAGATCGGTGTGACCGTGTCAAAACAACCGTTCACCTTCTATATGGTCGCGGCGATCATGTACCTCGGCCTGACAGTGCTGGCGATGACCGGCATGCACTTGCTGGAAAAACGCGCCGCCCGCGGCTTTGCGAGGAGCGCGCAATGAACTGGGAAGTCATCATCAAGTGGCTGCCAAAACTGGCACAGGGCGCGACCCTGACGCTGGAACTGGTCGCCATCGCGGTCATCGCCGGCCTGCTGCTCGCGATTCCGCTGGGCATCGCCCGATCTTCGAAGCTGTGGTACGTGCGCTCGCTGCCTTACGCCTACATCTTCTTTTTCCGGGGCACGCCGTTGCTGGTGCAGCTGTTCCTGGTCTATTACGGCCTGGCGCAGTTCGACGCCGTACGTGAAAGCGCGTTGTGGCCCTACCTGCGCGATCCGTTCTGGTGCGCGACCGTGACCATGACCTTGCACACAGCGGCGTACATCGCCGAGATTCTGCGCGGTGCCATTCAGGCGATTCCACCGGGCGAAATTGAAGCCGCGCGAGCGTTGGGCATGTCCAGACCGAAAGCGATGTTCTACATCATCCTCCCGCGTGCTGCGCGCATCGGCCTGCCGGCCTACAGCAACGAAGTGATCCTGATGCTCAAGGCCAGCGCCCTGGCCAGCACCGTGACCCTGCTGGAACTCACCGGCATGGCCCGCACGATCATTGCCCGCACTTATCTGCCGGTGGAGATTTTCTTCGCCGCCGGTGTGTTCTATCTGGTCATGGCTTACGTGCTGGTTCGCGGCTTCAAGCTGCTGGAACGCTGGCTGCGCGTCGATGCCTGCCAAGGCCGCTGATACTTCCCACGTGCTGACGGGCGAGGCCCTACTCGCCCGTTTCACGGCGCTGGATGCTTTTCTGATTGAGCATCAGGCGCTGTGGAAACCTCGACCGTTCACTCACCTACAACTTCCATGGGAAGCGTCCTACCCGGAGTTGTCTGCGTGGCTACGCGGGCGGTCGCTGGAAGATGCAGAACGCGCGCATAACCATCCTGCTGATCTTGTCGATGCGCCAGAGCCGTTCGCTTCATTGGCGAAGTTGTCGGCAGAGTTGAGTGCGGTCGGTGAGTTTTCGGGGCATGCGCTTGAGGCTGCCGGGCATCGCTTGAATGTCGATGTGCCCGGGCGCAAGTGGCAGCAGATTGAAGCATTTGCCACTCGTTTGTCTTTTGCCTCGCAGCCGACGCATTGGCTGGACTGGTGCTCGGGCAAGGGACACTTGGGGCGGCGCTTACTGGGGTCGGGGCAGCAACTGACTTGCGTTGAATACGATCCTTTCTTGGTCGCCAGTGGTCAGGCACTGAGTCAGCGTCACCACTTGCACGCCCTGCATGTCGAACAGGATGTACTCGCGGCAGACGCCCCGGCCGTATTGAACGCCGCCCACACCCCCGTCGCCCTCCACGCATGCGGTGATCTGCACGTGCGCTTGATGCATTTGGCCAGTGCTGCCGGCTGCCAGCAAATGGCGATCGCACCGTGCTGTTACAACCGCATCAGTCGTAACGAATACCAGGCCTTGTCCTGCGCAGGATCGGCATCGCTTCTACAGCTCTCGCTGGAAGATCTGGCGCTGCCGATGAACGAAACCGTCACCGCCGGTGCGCGCGTCCGGCGCCAGCGTGACACATCGATGGCTCGTCGCCTGGCTTTTGACCTGCTGCAACGGCAAGTGCGCGGCGTCGATGAATACCTGCCAACGCCCTCCCTGCCCAGCGCCTGGCTGGACAAACCGTTCGCCGATTACTGTCGCGATCTGGCTGTGCTCAAAGAGTTATCCACAATCGGTGAGGCAGATTGGCCCGCACTCGAAGCAACCGGTTGGCAGCGGTTGGCCGAAGTTCGCAATCTCGAATTGCTTTGCGGTTTGTTCCGCCGACCGCTTGAGCTCTGGCTGAATCTGGATCGGGCGCTTTTCCTCGCAGAACAGGGATACGTCGTACGCCTCGGCACCTTTTGCGACGCCTCACTCACACCGCGTAACTTACTGCTGCTCGCCGAGCGCGCCTAAAACGTTACGACCTGTGGATAACTCTGTTGATGGATTTGCTGTGGATCCAATATCTGCGCCTGTTTCGTCGCTTTAACAACACTGGTCATTTTTTGTTCACATGAATAAAAAACCTGTAAAACAGGGATTTGCGAACAAGATGAGAATGGGTTCACAACACCTCGCATAAGCCAGTATCCGCGCCCCTCAGTTGTGCATAAGCTGCCAATCAAAACGACATAACCGACGAATATTGGGCTAGCCGAGTGAATAATTGTGGGGTCATGAAAGCCGAAGCTGACCCGTACGCCCTGTATAAATGTCTTACTACGCGCGAGGTACAAAAGCAGCGCATAAATTTGCGCTGGGCCTGATTTTTCCGGAATGCAAAAATAGTCTGAATTCAGGGGTTTACAGGATCTACCCAATCGCTATAATCGTCGCCCACACGCCGGTATAGCTCAGTTGGTAGAGCAACTGACTTGTAATCAGTAGGTCCCGGGTTCGACTCCTGGTGCCGGCACCATACAAAACAAAGCCCCTGCAGAAATGCAGGGGCTTTGTTGTTTCTGAGTCAGCCAAGACGTCCAAAATGGGGATCGGGCAGGATGTAAATCCCGCAACGCCTCAGGATGCTGACTTGCGACCCGCAAGAGAGTCTGCGCTGCACCCGTCGGTTGCCTGCGCCCCTGCTCCCAATCCTGCAAAGTCCGCGCTTATGCCTCGCAGTATCTGCACGAGCCAAGCAAGGCACTGATCGATGATGTGGTGAAAGTAATGGATTCGCCACCAGAAAGGCATTGATGCAAACCGCCATTCGAAGCCCTCGTTGATGCGAGGGCTTTTTGCATTTCAGGCCTGCCGAAAACATGCCGGCCTTCCTCAAGGTCCCTTGGTGCGGGGACATATCCGACTTCCCTCCTGCATCTATCCAGACAACCCGCCAGCCACTGGAGCGTTCTTGGCCAACGCATCGGCTGCCCAGCGGCCAATTGGGAACTAACGCCGAGCGCAACACTCCCTTACAAAGCGCGGCGCTGTGGAAGAGTCATCCCGCTTCATCACGTCAGCACAACGGACTGAATGCATGACATGGACCTAGAGACCATCGATGAACTCGACATCAAGAACGCCAAATGCCTCCCCACTTCCCCTCCACGTCAGGAACTTTGCTGACTGCCGAAATATCGCTCACGGCGCTGCATTCATCATCGTTTCGGGCAGCTCCGCGAAAGATTTTCCCATTGAACAGTTTGCCGACATCCCGATGATCACGGTGAACGGTGCGATATCCATGTTCATGGGAACAGGCATAAAGCCGTTCTTCTATGCATGCACCGACACCAGTTTTTCGATACAACAGCCTGACTTGTTTGCCTATGCGATGCGCACCAGTCAGCGAGTAGCTCTCTGGGCTCGCCAGGCCCAGGAACTGGCCGTTGAACCGACAGGTGATCTCTATCTTCTGAAGAAAGCGCCCAAACCAACCCTGACTGAATGGCTACTGCGCAACAACCAGGATCTGGTACGTAGTCGCGCTGTTCTAGGTAGCCGAAACCGCAGTATCGGATTCAGCAAAAACCTGGCCCATGGTTTTTTTGATGCCCGCACAGTCTTGTATCTCGCACTCCAACTTGCCTATCACGCAGGCTTTTCAAAGGTGATTTTGGTGGGAGCGGATATGAACCAGTCCGCGGGGCGCTTTTACGAGACTGATGGAAGCTCTATCTCGCCGTGCGGTCTGGACCAGCATTTTCATTCCAGAATTCTTCCATCTCTGAAACTCATGTCCGACAAAGTCGTCGGCAAAGAGTTTGCCGTTTACAACTTGTCGCCCTCTTCGCGAATTCCTTCCGGCGTCATTCCGGTCAAAACACTCGACGAAGTCAAAGCGATAATTCAGACCTGACTGACCTCGAACACAAACGAAATTCTGCCCTCACTTGCGCTCCAGACATAGCGCAAGTGCTTGCCCTGCTTCGGAATCGATACCGCCGGCGGACGAAACGCCGCAACGCATTCATGCCCAGGCAACCGGACGCTGCTATAGAGCAAGCCCCACGACTCGACGTCGCGCAGTTGCCGCGCGAACAGCTGTGATGGGCCATAGGCTTCAGGATCAGGCTGATGCAAGTGATCAAAGCCATGGCGGACATCATGCAGCGGTTTGGTCACCTGATTGATATAGGTACGCATGGTCAATTCGAGATCGGCTTCCCGGGTCGCGGCAAGAAAGCGTTCCTGGTGAAAACAGGTTTCGGCGATGGCCGCAGCCTGGCTGCTGGCGGCGTAATAGACGCCGAAGGTGCCGTCACTGAAACGGCTGCGTTTGCCGACGTGAGTGAACGCAGCCATCACCGGGCTGGAACCGGGGCCGGACAGGCGATCTTCGGGACGTACGCGGGCGAGTACGCCGGCCTGTTCGATCAGGCGATCATTGGTCAGCGCTTCGATGGCGTAGGCAACTTCGAGGTCCTCGGGATCGAGGACATCTTCGAACAGCGCAATCGGCGGGAAGCTGCTGTTGACGATGCGATACGCCCGCGGCCATGGCACATCCACCGGCGCCGGCGCTTTCAACCGCGCACTCCGTCGAGGTAGCGGCGTACATCGGCGATATCGACCACCCGGCCCGCCAGCATGTAATCCAGCGCGGTTTTGCCATTGAACGGTGCCGTGTTGTTCGGGCTGCTGACCCACTTGTAGGCGCGCTCGCGACTATTGCTGAAGATGATGCTCAACGCCTTGTGAATACCCATCAGGTAAGAGATGCGCTCGAGGGTGTCATGGGGCAGGCGTATGTTTGGCAGGTGTTTGTATTTATAGAACGTGGTGTTGCCGACTCCTCCGAGCAGGGTGCGTTGTTGCTCGGCGTTGCAGCCCCAGTGCTCCATGAGGTTGAAGAAGAACTTCAGCGCAACGCGGCCGGCTTCGGGGGCGTCGAGTTGTTCGCGTGGGGTGAGAGCTGGGGATGAGGTAGGCATAGACGCCTCCTGATTTTTTGTCTTAGCTGAAGACTAGTACATAACTGTAATTTTTTAGCGTTTTGATACACAAATGAACGAATCGTAACAATCACACGCACAGAAGCCGGAGTTAAGCCGGCTTATGTTTTTCTGCGCTATTTAAACAGTTCTGAATGACTCCCTAAACGATCCCAAGACTTCTTGAATTCAGAAGTCTGTGCACACTGTTTAGGCCGATCATCGCGTTTTTGCGTTTTCTCCTGTTTCGCCATCAGCATTCCTTAGCATGTCGTCTATCGAGTCGAAACGCTGACGGATTTCTCGTGCTTCCATCATTGCGCGGGCCGTCTTCTCCGATGGAACTCGCACCTCGAAGGGAAGCCCCTGAGTAGCAACAACCTGTCGCAGAAAAAGTCGCATGGCGTCGCTAATGCTCAGCCCGCAAGCGTTCAAGACTTCAGTGGCACGCGCTTTCAAATCCTCATCAATGCGGCAGCGCACATCGGTAGTTTTCAGTAGTGCAGCCATTTCAATTACCTCATCGCGGTTTTGTAGCTACATCAGCGCTACCTCTGCATTGTGTTCGGAGTGATCTTTGTGGGTCAATGCGAAGTTGATAGGTGGTTATCTACCACCATGGCTCGCATGCCAGACATCCATTTCAACTCCTTTGACTGTTGGGCGCTATCAGCTGAATCGTTACTTTACCTGAGACCTATCTGCGTATGACGCAGGCAAAAAGCTAGGAAGATGTAAGCTGTTTCTCTTCGAAAAAAATCTCACCGCGCACCAAAACCACGCACTTTTTTGACCTTCATCACCCCCACCCCAGCAAAAACCCCGATCCTCTGTCAGCCTCCAGCCATCGGCGGGGAAATCAATTCGCTACTAAATCCGCGACAACTATGCTCAGGTGCAGGAATATAGCCGGCATATGGCGCCGTTTCGGTCGTTTCGTAAACAACAATACCCAGCCCACTTCAGAGGGCATTACCCATGGATAGCAGAACCTTACGCAACCTCATGCGCATCGTGCAGACCGGCTCGTTGTCGGCCGCAGCCGAGCATTCGTGCCTGACCGTGCAGGCGTTGGCCGCACAGTTGAACAAGGTCGAAGAGCAGTTCGGTTTCCGCTTGTTTCGCCGCTCCAACAAGGGCCTGACGCTGACGCCGCAAGGTACGGAGCTCACGCCTTACATCGACAAAGTGTTGATCGCCACGCGACAGATGGAAGAAAAGGTCGAGGCGCTGAAGGTGCCCGGGCAGCGCACGTTGAAGGTGGCGTTGAACAACACGCTGTCGCCTGATTTCAACCGACGCATGATCGGACGCCTGATTGAGGTGTTTCCCGATTACCAGATGGAATTCAGCTACGCCGAGTCGATGGAAAACCTCAGCAAGCTGAGGAACGAAGATTTCGACCTTGCCGTGCTGATCGGCCCGCAGCGGCCGGGGCTGCCGAGCATCGTGCTGCCAGAGGTGCAGGTGCAGGTGGTCGGTGCGCATTGCGGTCAGGAAAACGATCCGCTGACCTTGCTGGGCAACAAGTTTCAGGTGCGTCCTGCGGAAGATTGTCCGTATTCCCACAGCTTCTTGCGGTTTCTCGACGCCGGGCTGGGCAATCACGAGAACGGCCAGCGCATGGTCTATTCCTGCAGCGAAACCCTGACGCTGTCGTTGATCACGCAGATGGATGCGGTCGGCATGGTCTCGCGTGAAGCAGCGCAGAAGAACGGTCTGACGATTTTTCCCGGTTTCGAGGATTTCCTCGAAGTGCGCCTGGCGGTAAACAATCCGGAGCTGTCGCACCAGGCGCTGAACGACGTCGTTGATCTGCCGCTACATGAACGAGCCGAGCGCAATGTACGCAGCCGTCCCCACCGCCACACTGAGAAAGAGGTTTTTGCTGAAATACGCACATAGCAACGTCGGAATCGCAGCATAGAATTCCGGGCGATCGAGCTGGATCTGCCGATCCTTGATCAACAGGGGTGTGAGGCTGATCGCAGCGACGATCGCCACCGGCAGATATTCCAGCGCCCGCGCCACGAACGGCGGCCAGTGTTCGGTGTTGATCTGCAGCGGCAAGGCGCGCGGCAGGAAGGTCACGGCCATCATCAGCACCACCACCAGAATCAGGAACGTTTGGTCAGGCATACACCCACTCCGCAGCCCACGAACGTGGCGATAAATACGTTGAAGGGCGAACTGCCGATCAGGCTCAGCGCCCCCATGCAGACCACGGCGGCAGCGGCGGCAATCAGTTTGTTGCGCGTGTTGCACAGCGAGACCAACACGTAAAGCATCATCGCCGTCAGCGCGTAGTCGAGCTGATATTTGATCAAGTGCGCCGCGTACTGCGCGCAGACCGCACCGAGCAAACCGCCGAGCACCCACGAGGTGTGGCAGAACAGATTGAAACCGATCAGATAACGCACGTTGACCGGCGCGCCTGTACCGAGCTTGACGCTGTGAAAGGCGAAGGATTCATCCGTCAGGCCACCGGCGTAAGCCCAACGCTCCATGCGGCTCAAGCCAAGGGCGCGCAGCGCCTCGGCCATGTACACCGACATCAGCATGTGCCGCGCATTGATCAGGAAAGTGGTCAGCACAATGGTGGTCAGCGATGCGCCGCTGGAGATCAGCGCCAGCGCGGCGAACTGCGAGGCGCCGGCATAGACGAACAAGCACATCGCTACTGGCAGCCACATCGGCAGACCGGCGTTTACCGCCATCAGCCCGAAAACAAACGACACGGTGAAATACCCGGCGACCACCGGGCTGGCTTCGGCAAACGTGCGCGACGGCTGATGAGTCGCCATCAGCGGCGCGCTGCCGGACCTTTCATTCATAGATCCCTCTCAAATGTTCGTTCGCCGTGAGGCTCGCAAAAACCCTGGGCAGTCCAGAATCGCTTGCCCGCGAGGTTAGCATCGTCGACGAACAGAAACATCCGCAGCACCCCGACCCGTTTCATGTCGGACGACGCTGCTTCAACCAGACGCTGGCCCACGCCCTGGCTGCGGTAGCGCGGGCTCACGGCCAGATGATTGATC
Organism: Pseudomonas sp. S2_A05; assembly: GCF_054668485.1. Lineage (NCBI taxonomy): Bacteria > Pseudomonadati > Pseudomonadota > Gammaproteobacteria > Pseudomonadales > Pseudomonadaceae > Pseudomonas > Pseudomonas sp. S2_A05. The sequence continues at coordinate 5,063,549 of NZ_CP162775.1, read as the reverse complement.
GTGCCGCGACTGCCGAGCATGCCGCCGAGCACCGCGCCGACGATCTCGCCAGCCACATCGAACGCCAGATACGCCGTGGTGGTTTTCTGGATCAACACGCCGCGCAGGCATTTGGCGTCCTGCCATTCGCAGAACGACACTTCGTCGAACTGGCGGAAGAAGCGCTCCATGCGTTGCGCATCCTTGGCGGTGGCGCGGCGCAGTACCACTGGCGTCGAGCACTCGACGCCGTCGATTAGGGTGATCTGATTAGCGAACAATGTCGAAAGCGGTCCCGGGCCGCGAGAAGGAAATCGCCAGAATCTGCCGGTACGCCATGGCATGGGTGTGGGTATTGCGCGCCGGGGTCACGTAGTGGCGCATGTCGCGATCGAGGAAGAAGGTGGTATCGAGAATTTCCTCGTAGGTGGTCGCCGCCAGCTGATGCTCGTGGATGTCGTACAGTCGACTCTCGGCACCCTCTACGTTACTGCGGCCCCAGAAGTGCACACCGCTGAACGGATAGCCGTCGCAATGAATACCTTCAGGAGTGATTTCCAGCTGTTTGCCGGGTTTGATCTCGATGCGGATCTGATGGATCTGGCACTGCCAGATTTCATCGTGCAACTCTTCCGGCAGGACACTTTTGTACACTTCGAAATCGGTGTCGATCAGGCTGCGCATCACCGGCGAGGAGATCACTTCCTCGGAAAAGTCCTGGAAGTGGCGCACCACGCCACCGACGTAAGCGTTGTTCTCTTTCGATTGCACATAAGCGCGATGCTCAAGTTGCTTGAGCTCGCGGGTTTTCGGGTTGTATTCAAAGTCGCTGTAACGACGATAACGCATGCCGGCTTCGGCCTGACCGTAGTAGCTGTCTGGCTCCATGTTTTCCCAACTTTTGGTCAGTCTGACGAAGTCGGCAAAATGACCGTAGAGATTGAAGTCACCACCCTGGACGTTGACAAACTTGTCGCGCCGTAGCGATTCGCCCACTTCTCTGTTCAAAACGATCATTACCAAATTCTCCGCTGCGTTGAACGCCCTAATCTATTGGGTGGAGAATTTGCGTCCATGAGAAAGAATTTCAGGCATTTGAAGCACTGCTTGAAACGGAATCTGCAGCGCTTGAAAAACGACTTTTACATGACAAAAACACCGGTTATTTGCGGTTTTCGCTGAAGAACCGGCGAAAAAAAACCCCGATCGAATCGAGGTTTTCTCATTTCTCTTACAGCGGATCGATCATCAGAAGATGTTGATCGGATAGTCCACGAATACACGCAGCTCGTTACCGCTGACGTTGTACTCGCTGGATTTCTGCGACACGCGCAGGATCGAGCTGCGCAACTTCACGCTCAGGTCTTTGGCCGGGCCACTCTGCACGACGTACTTGAACTGGTTGAAGATTTCGCGCTCGGTGCCGCCTTCGCTGGTGGACGTGGTGATGTTGTCGCCGCGCACGTAAGCGAAGTTGTAGCTCAGACCCGGAACGCCGAACGAACCAAAGTCCAGACCGTAACCCAGCTGCCAGCTGCGTTCGTCTTCGGCGTTGAAGTCAGACCAGTAGGAGTTGGCCAGATAGATGGAGTTACCACCGTCGCCGACACGACCCTGGTCTTTCTGATAGCCGCCATAGGCGTAGCCCAAGTTACTGTCGCCAGTGGAACGCTGATGCGCCACGGTGAACGAGTGCGGGCCGGTGGCGAAGGTGGCTGCCAGGCTCCAGATCTTGTTGTCGCGACCGGTGACGATGCTTTCGCCCGGCACGGTGTTTTCGCGTACGTACGAGCTGTCCAGCTTGGTGCGATAACCGTTGAAATCCAGGGTCAGCGACTGATCCTTGTTGAACGGAATCACATAGTTGGCATTCACGTACTGTTTCTTCAAGACGTCCTCAACGTCGGAGGCGTACAGCGCGCCTTTGAAGTTTTCGGTGAACTGATAGCTGCCGCCCAACACGTTGATCGACTTCAGACCGCCGCTGTCACGGCCTTCATCGCTTTTGCGCGACTCGGCAGTGAAACGCCCGGCGTTTAATTCCAGGCCTTTGATCTCACGGGAGGTGATCAAAGTACCGGTATAGCTTTCCGGCAGCAGACGCACGTTGTCGTAGCTCAGCACCGGCAGGGCCGGCATCTGGTCGCCATAGGTCAACACGGTGTTGGAAACACGGAATTTGACCGCTGCGCCGCCCTTGGCAATGTCGTGGTTCGCGCGACCATCATTTTCCTGCCTGAAGAAGTCGATGCCGCCGGCGCCGCTACGGCCCTTGCCGCCGTCCAGGCGCAATGCGTACAGACCGAAAGCGTCCACGCCGACACCAACGGTGCCTTGGGTGAAGCCCGACGAGAACGTACCGATGGCCGCTTGGCCCCATTCGGCCTTGTCCTTGTTACCGTCTTTGTAATCACGATTGATGTAGGCGTTGCGCAGCAGCACTTTCAGGCTGCTGTCTTCAACGAAACCCTTGGACTCGGCCTGGTCGTTAGCCATGGCCTGTGTAGCACTCAACATCCCCAGTGCGATCAGACTGATTCGCTTGTTCAACATTTTGTTTTCCTTATTACGGGTTGAAACGCGCTGTGTCGAACGGCTGAAACGGCGCTTTCTGCACTCTTGTATTCACCCCGAAACAAAAAAGCCCGCCGACGTTAACGTCATGGCGGGCCTGCTCCTTATTTTGAGTCATGGCGGTTAGCCACAGGCGTTGGGCCGAATCGTAGCCGCGCCCTGAACTGTGTGTCAATTTCAAGAATCGTCTTTAAATAGGCGAAAAACGTCTAAGAAACGTAATTTTCTTGCTGGGCGGTTGCAGAAAAAACGGATTAAACAGGGAGTTTGAACTGTGGGGAGCGAGCCTGCTCGCGAAGCGCTGGATCAGTCAACAAAGTCATTGGCAGTGCTGACGTCTTCGCGAGCAGGCTCGCTCCCACTTCTGAATACCTGTGGATAAAAATCAGGCAAAAAAAGCGCCGCCATCCCGGCAGCGCTTTTACCAATCCCTATTGTTCTTATCCTTCCATCACATCCCACAAGGCTTCCAGCTCGGCCTCGCTGAACAGGCCAGCGGGGTAACGCTCGATCATCATCCGGCGCGGATCAGGTTGTCTGATCTGACGCGTTCCATTGGACTTCAACCAGTGCGCGACAAGCTGGAGCGATTCGCCGTTGACGGCCATGGGATGCACAGTCCGCTCGCTGATTACGTTCACTTCGGCGTTCATTTCAGCGCTCTCTCCCCGTTCGTGAGCGGCTACGTTATCCAAGGTTTGTGACAGAACTGTTGAAGTTCCCCGCCCTCCCTAGTGCATAAGGAGCAATACAAGAGCTATGCCAAGGCGACTCGAATGTCGACCGGCGGATACAAACAAGCCCGCGGTCCTGACGGGCCGCGGGCTTGCTTTCATGCAGAGCGAGCTAATCATTGCCTGGCTGATTTGTGAATCAACTCAAGCTGTTACGACTCAACTCACTCTTTGTGCGGGGCTGGCTGCTGTTGGGTAAGGCAGTGAATATTGCCGCCACCCAGTAACAGTTCACGGCCCGGCACCATCACGACTTCGTGTTGCGGGAACAGCTTCTGCAGGATTTCCCTGGCCGGGGCATCCATCGGGTCGTCGAAGCTCGGCGCGATAATGCCGCCGTTGACGATCAGGAAGTTCACGTAGGAACCGGCCAGACGCACGGAAGGATTGCGCTCCTGCGAGCCGTCCACCGCATCGACGCCGGCACACTCTTCTTCGGTCGCGTACAGCGGCCCCGGAATCGGCATTTTGTGCACCGTGAACGGGCGGCCCTTGGCGTCGGTGCTGCTTTGCAGCACTTTCATTGCGGCCTGGCAGCGCGGGTAGTTCGGATCCTGCGGATCATCGGTCCACGCCAGCAGCACTTCGCCTGGACGCACGTAGCAGCAGAAGTTATCCACATGGCCGTCGGTCTCATCGTTGAACAAGCCATCCGGCAACCAGATGATCTTGTCCACAGACAGGTTGTCGCTGAGTACGGCTTCGATTTCTTTGCGGCTCAGGTGCGGGTTGCGATTGCGGTTGAGCAAGCATTCTTCGGTGGTGATCAGCGTGCCTTCGCCGTCGACATGAATCGAACCGCCTTCGAGCACGAAACCTTCGGTGCGGTAACGCGGGCTGCGTTCGATCTCGAGGATCTTGCCGCCGACCTGCGAATCACGGTTCCACGGTGCATACAGGCCGCCATCGAAACCGCCCCAGGCGTTGAAATCCCAGTTCACACCGCGCACTTCGCCATGGTTATTGATCACGAAGGTCGGGCCGCTGTCGCGAACCCAGGCATCGTCGCTGGACATTTCCACCACGCGGATATTCGGCACATCGAGGCGCGCGCGGGCGTTTTCGTATTGGCCGGCGGAGACGGCAACCGTGACCGGCTCGAAGCGGGCGATGGCTTTGGCCACTGTGGCGTGCGCGGCCTGCGCCGGTTTGCCGCCCAGACGCCAGTTGTCCGGGCGCTCGGGCCAGATCATCCAGGTCTGGGTCTGTGGCGCCCACTCGGCCGGCATGTAGAAGCCATCGGCGCGTGGGGTACTTTTCAATGTGGTCATCAGGACTCCAGGGAACCGTCGAGGGTTTTCAACGCGCCGTACAGATTCGGCCGGCGGTCGCGGAATGAACCCCACGCGCTGCGAATATGTTCCAGCTCGTCGAGGTTGAACGTGTGCACAAGAATACCTTCTTCGGTTTTATTCAGCTCCTGCACTTTTTCGCCGAACTGGTTGGCGATGAACGAAGAGCCATAGAAGGTGATGTCGTAGCCGTCCTGCTCTTCATTGCCGATGCGGTTGCTGGCAACCAGCGGCATCAGGTTGGCGCCGGCATGGCCCTGCTGCACTCGCTGCCAGTGATCGCGCGAAGATATGGTCTTGTCGTGCGGCTCGCTGCCGATCGCGGTTGGATAAAAGAGAATTTCCGCGCCTTGCAGGGCCATGCTGCGCGCCGCTTCCGGGAACCACTGGTCCCAGCAGATGCCGACGCCGATTTTCGCGTAACGGGTATTCCACACCTTGAAGCCGGTGTCGCCCGGGTTGAAGTAATACTTCTCGTGATAGCCCGGGCCGTCCGGAATGTGGCTTTTACGATAAATCCCGAGGTTGCTGCCGTCGGCGTCGATGATCGCGATGCTGTTGAAGCGTGCACGCCCGGCCAGTTCGTAGAAGCTGATCGGCAGCACCACTTGCAGCTCTTTGGCAATTTTCCGGAAATGCTTGATGGCGACGTTTTCTTCAACCGTCGTTGCCAGTTGCAGGTAATCCGGATTCGGCTTCTGGCAGAAATACGGTGCCTCGAACAGTTCCTGGATGAGGATGATCTGCGCGCCTTTGCCGGCGGCTTCACGGACCAGTCTTTCAGCGGTTTCGAGGTTGGCTTCCAGGTCCCACGAACAGGCCATCTGCGTGGCGGCGACGGTAACGATACGGCTCATGAATCATCTCCGGACTAGTGCTTTGACGGTCGAAGAATTCGACCGAAAGAAAACGCGTGCACCGGACAAAAGATCGTCATGCCGGAGCAATGGCGAATTTATAACCGATAAATATCGGCTTTAAAAGCTATAAATCAGTAATCTCTTCGTTTGAACGCTAATTAAATCGATACAAATCGAACTTAAGAGCGAAAAAAAATGTGGGAGCGAGCCTGCTCGCGAATGCGCTGTGTCAGTCATCGCATGTGGCGACTGATACACAGCTTTCGCGAGCAGGCTCGCTCCCACAGGGGATGTGCCTTGCTTACAGGCCTTCGCTCAACACCCGATCCAGCATTTCGACGAAGAAATCCACGCTCTGGCGCGACGTCACCATCGGTGGCTTGATCTTGAGGATGTTCAAGTCATCGCCCGTCGGCTGCATGAAGATCCCCAACTCGCGCAGACGATCACACAGCAACGCAGTTTCGGCGGTCGCCGGCTCCAGCGTCTGGCGATTGCGGATCAGTTCCAGCCCGAGGTAGAAACCGGAGCCGTGCACCGCACCGACCAGCGGATGTTTATCGATTAACGCTTCCAGGCGCGCCTTGAAGTAACCGCCGACGACCTGGGCGTTTTCCCAGAGCTTTTCCTCCTCCATCACATCCAGCACCGCCATGCCGATCTGGCAACTGACCGGACTGCCGCCCGCCGACGAGAAGAAATAACCTTCGGCCTCCAGCGCCTCGGCGATTTCCCGGCGGGTGATCACCGCGCCAAGTGGCTGGCCGTTACCCATGCCTTTGGCCATGGTGATGATGTCCGGCACCACGCCCTGCTCTTCGAAGCCCCAGAAGAAATGGCCCATGCGCCCGTAACCGACCTGCACTTCGTCAGCGATGCACACCCCGCCCTGCGCGCGGACCTTTTCATACACCTGCGGCAGATAGCCCGGCGGTAAAGAAATACCCCCGGCATTACCGTAGACCGGCTCGCAGATGAAACCGGCCAGTTGCCGCTTTTGCTCGGCCAGTTTTTGCAGGTGATGTTCGACGCTGCGCACGTAATCCGGCGCCGAATCCGCGCCACGGAATTCGCCCCGATAAGTGTTCGGCGCCGGCACCGGATGCACCCAGTCCGGGCGACTTTCCAGCGCCCTCGGGTTGTCGGCAATCGACGTCGATACCGCATCGGCACCGATCGTCCAGCCGTGATACGCCTCGAGCACGCTGATCATGTCGCGCCCGCCGCTGAAAGCCCAGGCCAGACGAATCGCCAGGTCATTGGCCTCGCTGCCGCTGTTGACCAGGAACACGCGATCCATGCCCTTCGGCGCCAGCTTCAGCAAGCGCTCGGAGAACTCGGCGACCGCCGCATAGTTGAAGCGCGAATTGGTATTGAGCAACGACCACTGCCGCGCCGCGACCGCCGCCATCCGAGGGTGACCATGGCCGAGAACCGCGACGTTGTTGAGCATGTCCAGATAGGATCGGCCGTGCATGTCGATCAGGTGATTGCGCCAGCCGCGTTCAATACGTGGCGGGTCAACGTAATAGTGTTTTTGCGTGCGGGCGAAACTGGCATCGCGGCGTTCGAGCAGGGTTTGCGCGTCCAGCTCAGGCTCGGCGTCGCAGGCCAGCCCGAGCAAAGTCGCCGGTGACGGGCACACCGCCTGCCATGCGGATGCACGGGACGGCGTGCAGAACAGCGGCGCGTCGAGTTCTGCTCCCCGGCACATCTGCACTAGCAGCGGGCCCGTGACCGTACCGAGCTTCTGGCCTCGATCCAGTGCCGCGTCATGGCCAAGAACTGGCGTCACGCCCCACAGGCGAACGCTGAACTGCGGGCCATCGAGTTGCAGCGCCCCGTTTGCCGCTTGATTCAGAACGCCGGGGAACGGTGCTTGCACCTCGCTTCCGGTCGGCACACGCAATTCGACATGCAACGGGAACGTATCCGGTTCAGTCGCACTGTCCGGGCGGGTGCGTGACAAGCGGTACTGGCCATAACGCGTCGCCGCCAGCCCATGCACCGCTGCGGCTTCTGTCAGCAAGCGCTGATCAATGCCCGGCTGCTCCCAATTGCCCGCTTCGAAATGCGGACTCAACACGCCCAGATCGATCAGCGCAAATTCACGCCCGACCAGCCCGGGCAACAATGGTGCAAATTCTGTGTTTTCAGCCTCCGGCACGGTCTGTCCCACGGCGGTGAGAATCGCCGCTTCCATCAGCTCCAGTGGCACCGAGGTCGCGACGCGGAAGATTTCCCACTCGTGGCTGAGATTGTCGCGGCTATAAGTATTGGCGGGATCGATGCTCACCTGTTGCTCGCCACTGAGCACCAGCACCGCCGCCCGCGCCACGATCAAGGGCCACAGCGCTTGCAGTTCTGCGTACTGCAACGGATTGACCGCGTGATACGCCTTGACCGCCGGCAGGATGACAAACGGATCGCCATCGGCGTGATGCAGCAAAGCCGCACAGGTCACGGACAAATCAGTGATGCGCCAGGTGCGCACCAGATCACCGAAGTCGATCACCCCCTGCAATTGCCAATGCCGCTGGGCATCACGCGCCCAGACGACGTTGTCATCGGTGATATCCATGTGAATCGCCTGCACCGGCAGCTTGTCCAGCAGCGGCTGCAAACGGCGCTCGGCCTGCTCGGCGGCAGCGCTGATCACCGCACGCTGCTGCACGTCCGAGATCACCGGCAACAGATGACTGATCAAAGCGTTGGCGTGACGCGCGTCCCACTGCAAGGTGCGTTCAAGGCCGGGGTGATCGAAGCCTGCCAGCGCCAGATCCATCTCGCCACAGAGTCGGCCAAACCCGGCAACCACGTCCTGGCCAAGATGATCGAAATCGGTCAACGGCTGCCCGTCGATGTACTCCAACAACCGCACATGCACCGTTTCGCCATTGGCTTGCAACGACAACAGATCCGCACCGTTATTGGCTGCGATGACGCGCGGCACCTTGATCGCCGACTGCTCGGCCAGATAATTGAGGCCTGCGTGCTGGGCTTGCAGTTCCACAAGAGCGTAGTCGCCACGACAGACTTTCAACACGAAGCGCCCATTTGCGCTGTCGACGCGGTAATTCAGATCCTGCTGGCTGCCCAGCGCCTGCAGCGTGCCGCCAAGTCCGTAATATTCGGCCAGCCATTGCAGCGCCTGCGCCTCTGAAACCTGCGGACCGGGCAAACTGGCGCGATGAATCAACGTGGCGAGCGGCATGAAACGACCCCTGAAATTTTATTAGGCGCTTATATCGCCATTGCCTTGGCGGTTACGCAACCCCCAGCGTGACTGAACGGCCCAATTCAAACCGAACGCTCGCGCCCTGCAGCACTTTGCGCAAGAATGTCGGCCATTCACACCTGTCTATGGAAATCCTCATGAATGTCATCACCACCGATCTGCCCGGTGTTCTGATCATCGAACCCAAGGTGTTCGGCGACGAGCGCGGTTTTTTCTACGAGAGTTTCAATGCCAAGGCGTTTCAGGACGCTACCGGTCTGGAAACGCAGTTTGTGCAGGACAACCATTCGCGCTCGCAAAAAGGCGTGCTGCGTGGCCTGCATTACCAGTTGCAGAACACCCAGGGCAAACTGGTTCGCGTGACCGCGGGTGAAGTGCTCGATGTGGCGGTGGACATCCGTCGCAGCTCGCCGCATTTCGGTAAATCGGTGGCGGTGCGCCTGTCGGCGGAAAACCATCGCCAGCTGTGGGTACCGGAAGGTTTCGCTCACGGTTTCGTGGTGCTGAGCGAGTTCGCCGAGTTCCTCTACAAGACCACCAACTATTACGACCCGACCTCCGAACGCAGCATTCGTTGGGACGACCCGGCGTTGGGCATCGATTGGCAACTGGAGGAAGCGCCGAAGCTGTCGGCCAAGGACCAGGCGGCTGCGCTGCTCAAGGACGCTGACGTCTTCGCCTGAGGCCGGGCATAATGCGCCTGTCCCTACAGGCGTATCCGGCACATGAAACCACCGCTTCCCCGCAGACCTCGCTGGCGCAGCCTCGCGCTGTTGGCCCTGTGCCTGGCGCCGCTGCTGTGGCCGCTGGAGCACCTCGCCGAACGCTATTACCGCAGCGAACTCGCCGGACAGAATCGCCAGACCCTCGACCTCTACGTCGCCAATCTGCTCGGCACCCTGCATCGCTATGAAGTGTTGCCGCAGATTCTCGGCGATCTGCCGGCCCTGCGCGCGGTGCTCGGTGCGCCGGACGACGGCGTGACCCAAGGCAACGCCAATCGCCTGCTGAAAAACATCGCTGCGCAGACCGGCGCTGAAGTCATGTATCTGATGGACACCTCCGGCCAGACGCTGGCGGCGTCGAACTGGGACAAACGCGACAGCTTCGTCGGCCGCAACTTCGCCTTCCGCCCGTATTTCAGTGAAGCCATGGCCGGGCGCCTCGGACGCTTCTTCGGCCTCGGCACCACCTCGGCCAAACGCGGCTATTTCTTCGCCGCTGCTGTGCGCAACGGCGAGAAAATCATCGGCGTGCTGGTAATCAAGGTCGACCTCGACCACACGGAAAGCCTGTGGGGCAAAACCCCGGAACAACTGCTGGTGACCGACCATAACGGCGTGGTCATCCTGACGTCGCGCCCGGAATGGCGTTTCCGCTCCACTCGCGAGTTGAGCGATGCCGAGCGCGCCGCGATCACCGCGATCCAGCCCTACCCGACCCGTGAACCCCGGCCGCTGAACCTGAGCCCTGACGCCTGGCTGACGCAGACCCACGACATCGCCGAGACCGGCTGGAGCGTGAGCATCCTCGCCCCGCGCACGCTGATCGATCGTCCGGTGCGCACGGTTGTCGCGATCGGCGGCGCCACACTGTTGGTGGTGATGCTGCTGGTGGGTTTGATGATGCAACGTCGCCGGCATTATCTGGAGCGCATCGCTTTCGAGGCCAAGGCCCGCCGCGAACTGGAAGGCCGGGTGGCCGAACGTACCAGCGATCTGGAGGGCCTCAACCGGCGTTTGAAACAGGAAGTGCTCGAGCGTGAGCAGGCCCAGCAGGAGCTGGTACGCGCCCAGGACGATCTGGTCCAGGCCGGCAAACTGTCGGCGCTGGGGACCATGTCGGCGAGCATCAGCCACGAACTCAATCAGCCGCTGGCGGCGATTCGCAGCTATGCGGAAAACGCCGAAGTGCTGCTCGATCATCAGCGCACCGAGGATGCGCGCGGCAACCTCAAGCTGATCAGCGAACTGACCGGGCGCATGGCCTCGATCATCGCCCATCTGCGCGCCTTCGCTCGGCGCGATCGCCACGCACCGGAAAGCGTTGCCCTGCAACCGGCGCTGGACGATGCGCTGGCATTGCTGGCCAAACGTCGGCGCAGCATGGAAGTCGAACTGATCCGCGACCTGCCCGCCGCGACGCTGTGGGTCGAGGCCGGCGAAACCCGACTGCGCCAGGTGCTCGGCAATCTGCTGGCCAACGCCCTCGATGCGCTTACCGAAAAAGGCCCGCCGCGCAAATTGTGGCTGAGTGCCGAAGCCACCGCCGACGGCGTCAATCTGTACATTCGCGACAACGGCCCCGGGTTCTGCATGGAAGCTCTTGGCCGCGCCAGCGAGCCCTTTTACACCACCAAGACCCGCACACAGGGTCTGGGTCTGGGACTGGCCATTTGTGAAACGCTGATGCGCGCATTTGGTGGCGAGCTGTCGTTCGCCAACCACAAACAAGGCGGTGCCCTGATTACCCTGCGCCTGCGCGCCGGCGCGCCCGGAGTCAGCCTGCAACCGTCCGAGGATCGAAGTGCATGACCATCGACAATCGCATCCAGGTAGTGTTGATCGACGACGATCCGCACTTGCGCCAGGCTCTCGGCCAGACCCTGGACCTGGCCGGCCTGAAAATTCTGCCGCTGTCCGAAGCCAAGGGCCTCGCCGCACAGCTTGAGCGTGACTGGCCAGGTGTGGTGGTCAGCGACATTCGCATGCCGGGCATGGACGGCCTCGAGCTGCTCAGTGAATTGCACGCACAGGATCCCGAGTTGCCGGTGCTGCTGATCACTGGCCATGGCGACGTACCGCTGGCAGTGCAAGCGATGCGCGCCGGTGCTTACGATTTTCTGGAAAAACCCTTTGCCAGCGATGCACTGCTCGACAGCGTCCGTCGCGCCCTCGCGCTACGGCGGCTGGTGCTGGACAACCGCAGCCTGCGTCTGGCCTTGAGCGACCGCAACGAATTGAGCGCGCGGCTGGTCGGCCATTCGACGCCGATGCTGCGCCTGCGTGAGCAGATCGGTGCGCTGGCGGCGACCAAGGCTGACGTGCTGATCCTCGGCGAAACCGGTGCCGGCAAAGAAGTCGTGGCCCGCGCGCTGCACGACTTGTCGAGCCGCCGCAACGGTCCGTTCGTAGCGATCAACGCCGGCGCCCTGGCGGAATCGGTGGTGGAAAGCGAACTGTTCGGTCACGAGCCCGGCGCCTTCACCGGGGCGCAGAAACGTCGCATCGGCAAATTCGAATTCGCCAACGGCGGCACGCTGTTTCTCGACGAAATCGAAAGCATGAGCATGGACGTGCAAGTGAAACTGCTGCGCATGCTGCAGGAGCGCGTTGTTGAACGCCTGGGTGGCAATCAGTTGATACCGCTGGACATCCGCGTCATCGCCGCGACCAAGGAAGACCTGCGCCAGGCGGCGGATCAGGGTCGCTTCCGCGCCGACTTGTATTACCGCCTCAACGTCGCGCCGCTGCGCATCCCGCCGCTGCGCGAAAGGGGCGAAGACGCATTGGTGCTGTTCCAGCATTACGCCGATGAAGCCAGCGCCCGCCATGGCTTGCCGCCCCATGAGCTGCAGCCGGCACACCGCGCCCTGCTGCTGCGCCACACCTGGCCGGGCAATGTACGTGAACTGCAAAATGCCGCCGAACGCTTCGCCCTCGGCCTTGAACTGGCACTGGACAACAGCGCTGACGGCAGCGGCGGCGCGCCCGTAGAAGTGGTCAGCGGCGGCCTTAGCGAGCAAGTGGAAAACTTCGAAAAATCGTTGATAGCCGCCGAACTGGCGCGCTCGCACAGCTCGGTGCGCAGCCTCGCCGAAGCTCTGGGTATTCCGCGCAAGACCCTGCATGACAAGCTGCGCAAACACGGTCTGAATTTCGGCGACAGCAGCCACGGGGAAGACAACGAATGAGCAGCGAAAGCGAATACCTGCAAACGGTGCTGCATCACGACATTCCGCTGACCGCCGAAATGGGCCTCGAGGTGCTTGAGTGGCGCGAGCAGCAACTGAGCCTGCACCTGCCCCTCGCGCCCAACGTCAATCACAAGAGCACCATGTTTGGCGGCAGCCTGTACTGCGCAGCGGTGCTGGCCGGTTGGGGCTGGTTGCATTTACGTTTGAAGGAAGAAGGGATTGCCGACGGACATATCGTCATTCAGGAAGGACAGATCAGTTATCCGCTGCCGGTGACGGGAGACGCCGTGGCCATTTGCCCGGCGCCGGAGGCCGCGGTGTGGAAACGCTTTGTGGCGATGTATCGGCGATATGGACGGGCGCGGCTGACGCTGGATACGCGGATACTGAATGCGGGAAGTGAGGACGAGGCGGTGAGATTTACCGGGCAGTACGTTTTGCACCGTTGAAGATCAACAGCCCCTCACCCTAGCCCTCTCCCGAGGGAGAGGGGAACCGATACGGGGATGCTACAGATTTACGTCGACCTGAAACTGCTTCGCCGAATCCACGACTCGATTCTCCAGGTCGATGCATAGCGCCAGACAACTCGGTCGGCTCCCTCTCCTGGGGGAGAGGGCTGGGGTGAGGGGAATTGCGGATCAGGCAGTTAGCCTCGGGCCAACTCCAACAACCGTCCGCGCCACGCAGCCTTCGCCGGCAGCGCCAGAAAGAACTCGTTCAACAGCGATTCTCGCGGCGGATAACTGAACGCTTCACCCTTCAAATCCAGCACCTCGCCCCCCGCCCCTTCCAGCACGCCCTGCGCTGCCGCCGTGTCCCACTGCGAAGTCGGCGCCAGTCGCGGATAGCAATCAGCAGCACCTTCGGCCAACAGACAGAACTTCAAGGAACTGCCGATATTGGCCAGTTGCAACTCACCAAGACTGGCGCTCAACCCGGCCAGCAAACGCTCTTGCTCGGGACTTGAATGTCGACGGCTGGCCACCACAGTAAACGCCTCGCCCGGCGCAGGCACATCGCGCACCTGAATCGCCGTCGGCGTACCGCCCTCGTCGCCACGCCAGGCTCCAAATCCGGCGCCGCCGACATAAAAACGACCGTTGGTCGGCATCGTCACCACACCAAACACCACCCGGCCATTTTCGATCAGCGCGATGTTGACGGTGAATTCCTCGCTACCGCTGATGAACTCCTTGGTACCGTCCAGCGGATCCACCAGCCACCAGCGCTGCCAACCGGCGCGAACACTTTGCGGGATGTCGGCGTCCTCTTCGGACAGCACCGGAATGCTCGGTTCCAGCGCCGTCAGCCCGGCAACGATAAGGTGATGGGCGGCCAGGTCGGCGGCCGTGACCGGCGAATCATCGGACTTGGCCGTGACTTCAACGCCGGCGCGCCAGAACGGCAGAATCGCCTCGCCAGCCTGTAAAGCCAGCGCAACCACAGGTGCCATCAGCGGATGGGGAAAATTCATCGACGTCTCACTCATAGCTGAACACCCCGCGCTGGCTCAGCAGGTCGCGGGTCAGATACAGCGCAGCCAAGGCGCGGCCCTCGGAAAATTGCGGATTCTGCGCCAGTGCCGACAGTTCGCGCAGGTTGACCTTGTCGACCCGCATCGGCTCCGGCTCATCACCTTCCAGCCGCTCTTCATACAGGTCGGTGGCCAGCACCACCTGGATTTTCTGGCTCATGTAACCGGGCGACAGCGACAGCTCGGTCAGATGTTCCAGTTGACGTGCGCCATAACCGGCCTCTTCCTTGAGTTCCCGCTCAGCGGCCGCCAGCACGTCTTCGCCCGGCTCGATCAGGCCTTTGGGCAGAGACAGTTCGTATTCGTCGGTGCCGCCGCAGTATTCCTCGATCAACACTGCGTGTTCGGCATCAAGCATCGCGACGATCATCACCGCGCCGTAGCCCGCACCCTTGCCGACCAGACGCTCGTAAGTGCGCTCCACGCCATTGGAAAATCGCAGCTTGAGTTCTTCGACGCGAAACAGGCGACTGGTGGCGACGATCTCGCGGGCGAGTACGGTGGGTTTCTGGCGCATGCAAAGCTCCTTGGCGTGAACGCGCTACTATAACGCGGCTTTCCCGATTGTTTGCGTCGGATATCTTTTCACCGTTCGAGACGTTGCCATGCCTTCTTTACCGTGGTCCGACATCGATACCGTTCTGCTCGACATGGACGGCACGCTGCTGGATCTGCACTTCGACAACCATTTCTGGCTCGAACACCTGCCCCAACGCTACGCCGAACTGCACGGCATCAGCCGGGCCATGGCCGAGCTGGAATTGCAGCCGTTGTTCGAACGCCACGCTGGCCAGTTGCAGTGGTACTGCCTGGATTTCTGGAGCGCGGAACTGAAATTATCGGTGCGCGAACTGAAACAGGAAACTGCCCACTTGATCGCCCTGCGCGCCGATGCCGATACCTTTCTCGGCGCAATCAAACGCGCCGGCAAACGGGTGATCATGATCACCAACGCGCACCGCGATTCGCTGTCGTTGAAACTGGAACGGATCGAACTGGCGCCGTACTTCGAGCGGCTGATCAGCTCGCATGACTACGGTTATCCCAAGGAGAACCCGCAGTTCTGGGATGCCTTGCAGGCGGACATCGGTTTTGATCCGGCGCGCAGCCTGTTTATCGACGACACCTTGCCGATCCTGCGCAGTGCGCGGGATTTTGGCGTGGCGCACTTGCTGGCGGTGAAAGAACCGGACAGCCGCAAAGGGCCGAAGGACACAGCGGAGTTTGCCGCAGTCGAGGATTACCGCGATTTGATTGCAGGGCTTTGACCCCTGTAGGAGCTGCCGCAGGCTGCGATCTTTTGATCTGCTTTTTTAAAGTCCAAGTCAAAAGATCGCAGCCTTCGGCAGCTCCTACATGATTGCGTTATTTTGGAATGCGCAGTTTTTGTCCCGGATAGATCTTGTTCACATCCTTGAGCATCGGTTTGTTGGCATCGAAGATTTTCTGGTACTGGTTGGCATTGCCATAGACGCGCAGGGAGATCGCACTGAGCGTGTCACCTGCCTTGACCTCGACAAACTCGGCAGCCACGACGACCGGTCCGGTCACCGTGATCTGATCATCGACACTGCCTACGCCCGCAATGTTGCCCACCGCGAGCAGAATCTTTTCCTTCTCTTCCTGGCTCGCCACTTCACCGGTCACCGTCACCTTGTCGCCATCCACGGTCGCCTGCACGTTGGGATTGCCCAACCCGACCTTGCTGATATGTTCCTTCAACTGCTCACTCGCATTGGCATTGCCTGGGGTCAACAGATCAATCAGCTTCTCACCGGCCTCTTTCACAAAGCTCAACAGACTCATAGCGCACACTCCTTGATTTGGGTTCCAGTCGTCCAAGCCTAGACCACCCCGGCCAAACCCGGTTCCAGTCCGACCAATGACGCTGCCGCGCCGCTGGCGGTAGAATCGCCACACCCCGCCAACCGCCCGGAGCGAAGATGGACATCAAGCAACTGAAATTCCTCATCGCCCTCGACGAAACCCGCCATTTCGGCCAGGCCGCCGCGCGCTGCCACATCACCCAGCCGACCCTGTCGATGCGCTTGCGCAGCCTCGAGGAAGAACTCGACCTGCCATTGGTCAATCGCGGCCAGCGCTTCGAAGGCTTCACCGCACCGGGCGAACGCGTGCTGGCGTGGGCGCGTACGGTGCTGGCAGCCTATGACGGCTTGCAGGCGGAAGCGGCGGCCTGTCGCGGCAACCTGATCGGTACGCTGCGCCTGGGCGTGGTGCCGCTGTCGAGTTTCGATCCGTTACCGCTGATGCAACGACTGCACGCGGCGCACCCGGACCTGCGTTTCGAGCTGTCTTCGCTGAGCTCCGAGCAGGTGCTCGAACACCTGGCGAACAACCGCATCGACATTGGCGTGTCGTATCTGGAGCGTCTGGACAGCGAGCGCTTCGATTCGCTGGCCTTCAACGAGACGCGCATGGGCCTGCTCTATGACGAGCGCTCGTTCAGTTTCGGCGATGAACCCCTGAGCTGGGAATCGCTGATCGAACTGCCGCTGTGCATGCTCACCAGCGGCATGCATTTTCGCCAGTCCATCGACCACAACTTCCACAGCCGTGGCCTGACGCCGCAACCGCTGTTGCAAACCGACGCCGTGCATCAACTGCTGCAAGCAGTCCACGGCGGTTTTTGCTGCGCAATCATGCCCCTCGACGGCGGCGCGGAAACCCTCGCCGATCACCTGCGCCTGCAACCGATCGAAAATGCCCACACCCTCGCCCCGCTGGGCCTGATCATGCGCCGTGGGGCGCCGCGTTCAGCGCTGGCAGAAGCCTGTTTCGCGCTTTATCAGAAATCGTCAAAAGACGCTTGATCGACGGCATCTATCGGTAGATCGGTAATAGCGATTAGACGCGACAACTTGCCGCGCCTAGTCTTGACCTAGATCAAACCGTCGGTGATGCCATGAACGCCAAGCGCCCAGCCTGCGCGGCGCCAGCAATTGAAACGCCCGCGCCAGCCGCCAGCCAGACCTACAGCTACAGCGATCTACCCTTTGAGGCATCGGCCAGCACCGCGCTGGCCGAGGAAGTCGCGTTGGCGATCGCCTACAACGGCATCAGCCAGGCGGTGATGCTGGTGACCCCGACCGATCTGGAAGACTTCATTGTCGGCTTCAGCCTCGGCAGCGGCATCATCGAAGACGCCAGCGATATCTACGATCTGCAACTGACAGGCGCAGGCTCGGCGCAATACGCGCAAGTGACCATTGCCAACCGCGCGTTCTGGAACCTCAAACAGCAGCGTCGGCAGTTGGCCGGCACCAGCGGCTGCGGACTGTGCGGCGTCGAAGCGGTCGAACAGGCACTGCCTGATCTCAAGGTATTGCCGGGCGCAGCCTTGCCACCGATCGAATGGCTCGACGGTTTGCGCCAGCGCATCGGCGCGTTCCAGCCGCTCGGTCAGCACTGCGGCGCGGTGCACGCGGCGGTATTCATGAACGCCAGTGGTGAACTGCTGCTCGGTCGTGAAGACATCGGTCGGCATAACGCGCTGGACAAGCTGATCGGCGGACTGATCCGCCAGAAGATATCCACAGAGGGCGGGCTGGCGATCGTCACCAGCCGTTGCAGCCTCGAATTGATCCAGAAAGTCTTGCGTGCCGGCATCCAGACCCTGGTCAGCCTGTCGGCGCCTACCGGCCTGGCCGTGCAATGGGCCCGGCGCCACAACCTCAATCTCATCCACCTGCCGCAGAAAAGTGCGCCGCGGGTGTACAGCCCCGCGATGGAGAATCAAGCGTGAGCCAACATCATCAAGCCGACCAGAAACCTGTCCCGCGCTACAAGCCTTACAAAGGTGCCGCCGGCGGCTGGGGCGCCCTGATCAGTGTGGCCCAGGCGTGGCTGACCAGCGACAACGCCCTGAAAAACCTGCGCATGATGCTCAAGACCAACCAGAACGGCGGCTTCGACTGCCCGGGTTGCGCCTGGGGTGATTCGCCGGAGAGCGGCATGGTCAAGTTCTGCGAGAACGGCGCCAAAGCGGTGAACTGGGAAGCGACCAAGCGTCGCGTCGATGCCAAATTCTTCGCCAAGCACAGCGTCACTTCGCTGCTGGAGCAGAGCGATTACTGGCTGGAATATCAGGGTCGCCTGACCGAGCCGATGGTCTACGACGCCGAGTCCGATCGCTACAAGCCGATCAGTTGGGAAGATGCCTTCGCTCTGATCGGCAAGCACCTGCGCAATCTGCCGAGCCCGGATCAGGCAGAGTTCTACACCTCGGGGCGCGCCAGCAACGAAGCGGCGTATCTGTATCAACTGTTCGTGCGGGCTTACGGCACCAACAATTTCCCTGACTGTTCGAACATGTGCCACGAGGCCAGCGGCGTAGCGTTGGCGCAGAGTGTCGGGGTCGGCAAAGGCACGGTGACCTTCGACGACTTCGAACACGCCGACGCGATTTTCGTCTGGGGCCAGAACCCCGGCACCAACCATCCGCGCATGCTCGAACCGTTGCGTGAAGCGGTGAAACGCGGCGCCCAGGTGGTGTGCATCAATCCGCTGAAAGAGCGCGGTCTGGAGCGTTTTCAGCATCCCCAGCACCCCATCGAAATGCTCACCAACGGCGACAAGCCGACCAACACTGCGTACTTCCGCCCGGCACTCGGCGGTGACATGGCGGTGCTGCGCGGCATGGCCAAGTTCCTTCTGCAATGGGAACGCGATGCGCAGAAGGCGGGCGAGCCGGCGGTGTTCGACCATGACTTCCTCAATGCTCACAGCGCCAACGTGCTGGAGTACCTCGCCACGGTCGACGATACCTCGTGGGAGCAGATCGTCGAGCAATCGGGCCTGACCCTGGTCGAGATCGAGCAAGCAGCGCGCATGTACGCCAAAGGCAAGAACGTGATCATGTGCTGGGCCATGGGCATCACCCAGCACCGTCATTCGGTGCCGACCATTCAGGAAATCGCCAATCTGATGCTGCTGCGCGGCAATATCGGCAAACCTGGCGCCGGTCTGTGCCCGGTGCGTGGTCACAGCAACGTGCAGGGCGACCGCACCATGGGCATCAACGAGCGTCCACCGGTGGCGTTCCTCGATTCGCTGGAGCGTCGCTTCCAGTTCAAGGTGCCGCGTCATAACGGTCACAACGTGGTCGAGGCAATCCATGCGATGGCCGAAGGTCGCGCCAAGGTGTTTATCGGCTTGGGCGGCAACTTTGCCCAGGCCACGCCGGACAGCTCGCGCACTTTCGAAGCGCTGCGCAACTGCGACCTGACCGTGCAGATCAGCACCAAGCTCAACCGCAGCCACCTCGCTCACGGCAAAGACGCGTTGATCCTGCCGTGCCTGGGCCGTACCGACATCGACATCCAGACCGAAGGCCCGCAAGCGGTGACCGTGGAAGACTCGTTCAGCATGGTCCACGCGTCCAACGGCCAGTTGCAGCCGCTGTCGAACCAGATGCGCTCGGAGCCGTCGATCATCGCCGGCATCGCTGCCGCGACGTTGGGTAGCCAACCGGTGGACTGGAACTGGCTGGTAGCCGATTACGGGCGCATTCGCGAACTGATCGCCGACACCATCCCGAGTTTCAAAGACTTCAACGACAAGATCAAAAACCCGGGCGGCTTCTATCTGGGCAACTCGGCTGGCGCCCGCAAGTGGAACACGCCATCGGGCCGTGCCAATTTCCGCGCCAACCAGTTGCCGAAAGATCTGGTTCACGAACGCACCCGCGCCACCGGCCAGGTGCCGGATCTGATCCTGCAATCGATGCGCTCACACGATCAGTACAACACGACGATCTATGGTCTCGACGACCGTTATCGCGGCGTGAAGGGCCAGCGTGACGTGCTGTTCGCCAATGAGGCCGACATCATTCGTCTGGGCTTCCGTCCAGGGCAGAAGGCCGACATCGTGTCGATCTGGGACGACGGTCGCGAGCGTCGGGTGAAAGGTTTTACATTGTTGGCGTTCGATATTCCTGCGGGGCAGGCGGCGGCGTACTATCCGGAGGTCAATCCGCTGGTGCCGCTGGAAAGTACGGGGGATGGCAGCCACACGCCGACGTCGAAGTTCATTGCGATCCGGCTGGAAGCGGCGAGTGAGACTGGGTTGATCATGGCTAAATCCGCTTAACCGCGGAGCCAGATCCGGCCCCTTCGCGAGCAGGCTCGCTCCCACACTTGGAATGCATTTCAAAGGTGGGAGCGAGCCTGCTCGCGAATGCGATCGACCTGTCAACAGATCTGCCGTGGCGAAGATTTTCGACCGCCCACAAAAAAGGCCGTTTCTGCATGAAAACGGCCTGTCCGAAGTAGCTAAAGACCGGCGAAAATCGGTTAAGTTCCGGTGAAAAAACAGTAACTTGCATTATTGTATACAAGTCGTGTTATTCGTCGGATTTTGATTGTCACGCCCAATGCAGAGCCTCAGGATCGGCGCCGTCATCCCTTTGAGGCTCATCCTCTATGAAGTTCTCCTCGATTCTCTTGTTGTCCCTTGGCCTGGTCAGTGGCTTCGCTTCTGCCGGAGGCACCACCGAAGCAGGTGTGGGCGGCGCATTGGGCGGGGTTCTTGGCTCGGTCGTCGGTCAATCGTTAGGCGGCAACACAGGTTCCACCATCGGCGCAGCCCTGGGCGGCGCGGGTGGTAGTGCGGTCGGCGCAGACAAGCGCAGCCGTGGCGAAGCGGCCATCGGCGGTGCACTGGGTGCAGCCGGCGGTAACGTGGTTGGCCGTAGTCTCGGCGGCACCACCGGCAGCCTGATCGGCTCCGCCGCTGGCGGCGGCGCAGGTGGCGCACTGGGTAACTACATGGGCAACAAGAGTGACGACGATGATCGTCGTTACGACCGTCGCCATGATGACCGTCGCTACTACCGCGACCGTGGTCATCCAGGTCGCGGCCATGCCTACGGCCACCGCAAGCATCACAAGTACTATCGCCACCACTAAGGCGAAGGCTTGAACAAAAAATCGCAGCTTTTGGGCTGCGATTTTTTTGCGCGTCTAGACCACCAGCCGCTCCAGCGCCCCGCGTAAACCGGCAGGAATCGGCACCGGCTGATTGCTCGCCCGATCGACAAACACATGCACGAACCGCCCCGCCGCACACGCCTCGCTTCCGCCAACCTTGAACACAGCCAGTTCGTATTGCACCGAACTCTTGCCCAGCTTGCCGACCCGCAGTCCGATCTCGATCAGATCGGGGAAAGCGATCGAGGCAAAGTAATCGCAGGCGGAACTGACCACGAACCCAACCACTTCGCCGTCATGAATATCCAGGCCACCGACCTGAATCAGGTAGGTATTCACCGCCGTGTCGAAGAAGCTGTAGTAGGTAACGTTGTTGACGTGACCGTAGGCGTCGTTGTCATGCCAGCGTGTGGTGATGGGCTGGAAGTGGGGGTAGTCGCAGCGTTGATTCATGCAGGGTTCTCGCATTCTCTTAATTGAATTTGATCGTGATGACGAACACTTTACCTGTGGGAGCGAGCCCGCTCGCGAAGGCGTCAGCACAGCCGACTGGTGTCAACGATCAGCAAACCCCTTCCCCTGCGCCGCCAGTTCGCCAATCAACCGCGCCGGCTTCCACTGATCGCCCTGGCGTGTCTCCAGCGCCAGCAAGCGCTGATGAATATCCGCTAGCCCCTGCCGATCCGCCCACGCCATCGGCCCACCCTTATCCGCTGGAAAACCATAGCCGTTCAAGTACACCAGATCGATGTCATGGGCCGAGCCGGCAATGCCTTCCTGCAAAATCTTCGCGCCTTCGTTGACCAGAGCCAGCAAACAGCGCTCAACGATTTCTTCGGGACCGATGTCGCGACGCTGGAAACCCAGATCTTCGCTGACCCGCAGTACCAATGCATCGACCTCGGGATCATGCTCGGCCTGGCGACTGCCCGGCTCATAATGGTAATAACCGTTACCGGACTTTTGCCCGAACCGGCCCATCTCACACAGGCGGTTATCCACCTGAACTTCGGGCGCATCCTGCCCCTTGCCAGCTAGCTCCCGAGCACGCCATTCCAGATCGATGCCAACCACGTCGTACATGCGAAACGGCCCCATGGCGAAGCCGAAGCCTTGCAGCGCGGTATCCACCTGCTGTGGATAAGCGCCTTCGAGAAGCATCTTGCGCGCTTCCAGTACATACGGATGCAGCATGCGGTTGCCGATAAAACCGTGGCAGTTGCCCGACACCACACTGACCTTGCCCATGCGCTTGCCGAGTGCCAGCGCGGCCTCCAGCGCCGCTGGCGAGGTCTGCGCACCGCGCACGATTTCCAGCAATTTCATGATGTGCGCGGGGCTGAAGAAATGCAGACCCAGCACCTGTTCCGGGCGCCGGGTCGCAGCCGCGATGGCGTCGATGTCCAGCGCCGAGGTGTTGCTCGCCAGCAAAGCCTCGGGCTTGAGCAAGCCATCCAGCTCGCGAAAGATCTTCTGCTTCAGTTCAAGGTTTTCGTACACCGCTTCGATCACCAGATCGACATTGCGAATCGATGCGTAATCCGCCGCTGCTGATACGCGAGCCATTCGCGCATCCGCTTCGGCCTGATCGATGCGGCCCTGACGCACGTTGTGTGCATAAGTTTGCGCGACCGTCGTCAGCGCCTGCTCAAGCATCTGTGGATTGTTGTCCACCCACTGCACGCTCACGCCGGCATTGGCCAGGCACATGACGATGCCACGGCCCATGGTGCCCGCACCGATCACCGCAGCTTGCTGGATTTCGAAGGATGTCTGGCTCATGTTGTTCTCTTGTGGGTGGCCCGAAGACAGATTCCAACCTTAGTCAGGCAACGGCGGTTTTTGAAGTTTATTAGCGTGATGATCGACATTCAGCGGATGGATGGAGGCTCTGCCTTGATGACACTTGAAGTAGGAGCTGCCGAAGGCTGCGATCTTTTGATCTTGAAAAAATCAACATCAAAAGATCGCAGCCTTCGGCAGCTCCTACAGGGGTCAAAGGTGCTCTTGCGCCCACTCGCGGACCTGCGCGTAGGGGTATTCTTCCAACGCAGCAAAACCCGGTATCGCCCGCGCCTTGAGTTTGGTGAACAACGGCACGCTGATTCCGCACAGGAACCGCGTTAGGCGTTCGGCCGATGGAATACGCCCTGTTTGCTGCTCATGCCTGTGGATAAATTCACCACACAGCTGCGCGAAGTTTTTATCCACAAGCGGCGGCAATGGCGACGGCTCCGGCAACCGCGCGATCTGGCCGTGACATACCGAACAATGGCCACAACGCTCGGGGGCATTGTGGTCACCGAAATACTCGGCCAGGCGATAACCCAGGCAGCGTTCGGTGGCAAACACCTCAAGCATGGCGTGAATCCGCGCCACTTCAGTCTGTTCGTGGCGGGTGAAATACTCGTGCAGTTCAGCGCTCAGGGCGTCGCTGGCAAAATCACTGTGCAGCAGGCTGTAGACCTCGGTCATCTGCTTGCTCTCCAGCTCGACCCAGCCCTTTTCCTGAAAGTAATCCAGCGCTGTCACCACGCGATTGCGCTCGGCGGAATACTGCGAATACATCGCCTCGAAATCTACTGTGGCCCAGGTGCGTGCTCGTGTGGACGTCCTGATGATCGCCGCAACGAAATCCCTGCGCTCGCCTTCGAAGCGCTGGAGCAATGCCTCCGGCTCGAGCAGATATTTGAAGCGATACTCGGCGTAATAGGCATAACGCGGCGCGATCAGACCGCGCAGTTCCAGCTGCACCAACAACGTCTTCAATGGCAACGAGCGAATATTGCTCTGATCCGCCAATGGCCCAAGCAGAAACTCCCATTGTCCGTCCGGCACTGAGGCTTTGAGCTCTTCGAGCACATAATGAATCCCGTCGCGTTCGGGCGTATCACCGTAGACGAAGTTTTCCAGCACATTGAGGCTGTCGCGGTTGGCCAGTACCAGGCAGTCGGAGGGCTGTCCGTCGCGTCCGGCGCGGCCGATTTCCTGGCTGTAGTTTTCGATGGATTTGGGCAGATCAAAATGCACCACGTTGCGGATGTCGCTCTTGTCGATGCCCATGCCGAAGGCAATGGTGGCGACAATGCAATTGGACTGCCCGGCCATAAAGCGACGTTGAATGTCTTCACGCTGATCGTGGGGCAAACCTGCGTGGTATGCCTCGGCCTGGATTCCGTTGCGTTGAAGATGCTCGGCGATGTGCTCGGCGGTCTTCTGCAACGTCACGTAGACAATGCTCGGTTGCCCAGGACGCGCGCTCATCCATTCGACCAGACGCCGACGCTTGTCCTGACCGCGTACAGGCTCGACCAGCAAATTGAGGTTGGGCCGATAGAAACCAGTGGTCACTACATCGTCCGGAGCGATGGCGAATTTGGCCTGCATGTCGGCGATGACTTTTGGTGTCGCCGTGGCGGTGAGCAGCAAAGCCTGCGGAATGTTGAACTGACGCTGGTAGTCGGGGAGTTTCAGATAGTCCGGCCGAAAGTTGTGGCCCCATTCGGAAATGCAGTGCGCCTCGTCGACCACCAGCAACGAGATCGGCACCTGCTGCAGGAAATTGCGGAAGCGCTCGTTCTTCAAGCGCTCGACGGAGATCATCAGAATTTTCAGCTCGCCCGAACGCGCACGGGCCATGACGTCGTTGGCATCCTCGCGGCTCTGCGCCGAATCGATACTGCCTGCCGAGATGCCGCGGGACTTGAGAAACGCCAGTTGATCCTGCATCAACGCCAGCAACGGCGAGACCACCAATGTCAGGTGTGGCAGTAAAAGTGCCGGCAGTTGGTAGCAAAGCGATTTGCCGGAGCCGGTGGGAAAGATCGCCGCCGCGGATCGCCCCGCCAGCACCGCGCTGACAGCGGCCTCCTGACCGGGGCGAAACTGTGGATAACCAAAAACCTGTTCCAGGGTGTGGTGCATTTGCTGTCACTCCTTTGACTGCTGCCATGCCCAAAGCCTAGCGGGCGATTGCAGCGAGTCGAGAAAAGGTCGGGGTTGAATCAATACTGAATGATACATGGGAAGCGAAAACCAAGCGTTTAACAATCGAAGCGTCTCGACATACTTTCGAAAAGCTCAGCTACATATATATAACAAACTTCACATTACAAACACAGATACAACAGCGCCCTTTATTTTTTACACCACCTAAAACTAACTTGGCTGCTCTTATACATATGCAAGAGCAACGAAATGACAACTTTAACAATATTTTTCTGCGGCACCGGCTCCAACAAATTTGATGACAAACATAAAAGCTTCTGGGACGGCGAAATCGTTTCTACGCTCGCTGCACACCACAGCGGACGCGAATTTGCCGAGTGGATCGTCGTCGATGGCCCTGGCAGCGGCAATATGCAAGCCGACGACCTGTTCACCAAGACCTCTGAATACGGCCTGTCCGGCACGCTGTTCGGCAAAGGCTGGGATGAAAACGTGCAGCACGCTGTGAACATTATCAAAGGCAAATGCGACTGGCAGCGTAAACAACTGACCGAGTTAGAATATAACCGTCTGAAAGCCGCAGGCATTCCTATTGAAGATGTGAAAGTGGAAGGCTCCTGGTTCTGGCGCCAGTATAACTATGGCGATCGGAGTATCACGCAACAGAAGTTGCAGGAACAGATCATCAAGACTTTCCGCAAGAACGGCGTTATTCCTGCGCGAGTCAATCTGGTCGGCTGGAGCCGTGGCGGTATCAGTTGCCACATGCTCGCCAATGCGATGTTCCAGGACGCTGCACTCAAACATATTCCGGTGAATATATTTGCGATTGATCCAGTCCCGGGCATCGGCAACTTCCAGGAAAACCGCGTCAAACTTCAATCCAACGTCAAGGAATACATCGCCTTCTATGCCCGCGACGAGCGCTCAAAAGGCTTCAGCTGCGTGATCCCGCAAACCGCTACCGGCACCAAAACCTCGATCTATCCAATGGCCGGTCGCCACGCCACCCTCGCCGGCAACGCCACGGCCCTCGGCGGCGATCCCACCAACAGCAGCGACCTCAATGCGCTGATCGAGCCCGGCCGCATCGTTCGCCATCTGGCGGAAATCTGCCTCAAGCGTTGGGGCGTGCCACTGAGCAAAACGCTCAACCTGAGCGATGCCGACCTGCTGCGCTTCACCGGCACCATCGTCAGCGACGAAGCCCGCTACAAGAAGATGCACAGCCAGTCCTACACCTATTTCACCGAACAGGACAAAGGCGAGCGCTATGTCTCGCTGGGCAGCAAAGGCGTGCCGTTCTCGGCAGTCAAAGGCACGATCTACCGGCCGGCAACAGGACTGACCACAAGCCTGCTGGATATTTCTGGCTACCAACATTTGCGTTGAAAAGCGTTTAAGAATCGGTAGCAACGTCTGGCGAATTGTTCGTCCCGTTCCTACTTCACGCAATGCCTTGTCGGCTATCGCGAGCGGGTGGTGCGAACCTATAGTCGTGGGTGTCGCTGCTTTGGCAGCGACACCCACATCACCCACGCCCTGTACCTGCTGACACAGGACGGCTGGGACCTGCTGCAAGTCAGATGCCCCCGGCCAAGTAACAAACGAAACATCATCGCTGCACACGCCGTGTCCAGCACCAGGAGTCAAAATTTGCAAACTACTATTGATTGCGTACGATGGGAGCCATTACTCAGCGAAGGGCTCGCATTTATGGCCAGCACTGAAATCATCGATCACAGCGCCCTCGTTCGCTTGGTCGAAAACGGTTCTGTGAGCGGCACAATTATCGTCGCGAAACCAGGAGGCTGGTCGGTCGAGATTCGGCAAGGCAGCCGCAAATGCGCGCTGACAGCACAACGCAGTGGTCAGGTGCGCCTGTTCAAGAGGCTGGAGACGCTTGTGACCTATCTGCAGGGCTTGGGCATCAGCCAATTCAACGTGGATGCCTCCGGCTATGACCCGCTGCAACTGAAAACCTACGCCAGGCCTGATCGCTCTGAAGCGTTGAAACAAGCCCATGAAGCGGCCGCTTATGAGGAATGGTTCAAGCGACAGGTGCAGATCAGCATCGATGATCCAAGGCCAAGTATCAGCGATGAAGATGCTCGCCGAATATTCGCCGCCAAGCGTGATGCCCTGCGTCAACGAGGGCGCTGATGAGGTTGGTCTGGCGCCCGGAAGCGCTTGCTGACCGAGACCGGATAATGGACCGAATCGGTCAGGACAACCCAGACGCTGCTGCGGATCTCGATGAAATGTTCGAATCAAAAGGGGAAATAGCAAGACAGCGCCCAACCTTGTACCGAAAGGGCAGGGTCCTCGGAACACGTGAAATCGTTGCGGCCGCCAACTACGTCATCGTCTACGCAATCAAAAAAGACCGGGTGGAAGTGCTGCGTGTCATGCATGCACGGCAGCAATGGCCTTAATTAGAGGATCATGTTGCAGTACTGTTGAGTGGCATTACTCTGGCCGTATCAGGCCAAAAATGAATGAATACTGCTACATGGCAAGTGACGAACCGCCGTTGAGATGAGCTTACCCAAATCTTCGCCCATGAAAAAACCGCCCCAAAGGGCGGTTTTTTATTCACTGCAAACTACTACTTACAACTTCGGCCCAGCCGCCTTGATCGCGTCGCTCACTTCGAACTTCTTGAAGTTCTCGATGAACAGACCGGCCAATGCTTTCGCTGCCTCGTCGTACGCAGCCTTGTCAGCCCAGGTGTTGCGTGGGTTGAGCAGGTTGGTGTCGACGCCCGGAACGGCCAGTGGCACGTCGAGGTTGATGGTGTCGAGGTGCTCGGTGGCAGCACCGATCAGAGCGCCGCTCTGGATCGCTGCGATCACCGCGCGGGTGGTCGGGATGTTGAAGCGTTGGCCGACGCCGTAGCCGCCGCCGGTCCAGCCGGTGTTGACCAGGTAGACCTTGGAGCCGAAGCCGCGGATGCGCTTGATCAGCAGTTCGGCGTATTCGCCAGCCGGACGCGGGAAGAACGGTGCGCCGAAGCAGGTGGAGAAGGTCGACTTGATGCCGCTGCCCGAACCCATTTCAGTCGAGCCCACCAGTGCGGTGTAGCCGGAAAGGAAGTGGTAGGCCGCTTGTTCTTCGTTGAGGATCGACACTGGCGGCAGTACGCCGGTCAGGTCGCAGGTCAGGAAGATCACCGCGTTTGGCTCGCCACCCAGGTTCTTCTCGGAACGCTTGGCAACGTGCTCCAGCGGATACGCCGCGCGGCTGTTCTGGGTCAGGCTGACATCGGCATAATCGGCGTGCTTGGCGTCGTCGATGACGACGTTTTCCAGCACCGCGCCGTGCTTGATGGCTTTCCAGATAACCGGCTCGTTCTTCTCGGAGAGGTCGATGCACTTGGCATAGCAACCGCCTTCGATGTTGAACACCACGCCTTCGCCCCAGCCGTGTTCGTCGTCACCGATCAGGTAACGGCTTTCGTCGGCCGACAGGGTGGTTTTACCGGTGCCCGACAGACCGAAGAACAGGGTCACGTCACCGTCTTCGCCGATGTTGGCAGCGCAGTGCATTGGCAGCACGTCAGCGGCCGGCAGCAGGAAGTTCTGCACCGAGAACATGGCTTTCTTCATCTCGCCGGCGTAACGCATGCCAGCGATCAGCACTTTCTTCTGCGCGAAGTTGATGATCACGCAACCGTCGGAGTTGGTGCCGTCACGCTCAGGCACACACTCGAAGTTAGCAACGTTGAGCACTTGCCATTCTTCACGGCCAGCCGGGTTGTACTGGGCCGGGTTGATGAACAGGCAACGACCGAACAGGTTCTGCCAGGCAGTCTGTGTGGTCATTTTCACGGCCAGGTAGTGATCTTCCGCCGCGCCTACATGCACGTGGGAAACGAAGTGCTCTTGCGCGTTGTTGAAGGCCTCGACGCGAGCCCACAGGGCATCGAACTTGTCGGCCGGGAACTTGCGGTTGATCGGGCCCCAGGCGATAGCGGCCTGGGTGGAAGGCTCTTCAACGATGAAACGGTCGACTGGCGAGCGGCCGGTGCGGTGACCGGTGCGAACAACCAGAGCGCCGGTATCGGCAAGCTCGCCTTCACCGCGATTCAGGGCTTCTTTTACCAGATCATCAACACTCAGATCGGTGTACACGGCGTTATTGGCTTGCGTCATGAGGTTCCCCGTCGGCCAGTGGCCGAGTGTGCTCCAAACGTTTTGTAGTAGAAAGTCGTGCACTACTACCGCGAAAAAAGTGGGCCGGATTATGCCAGAAAAGCCCAAAAAGAGTAGGGTCCTCCCGTCGTAACGGCGATATTCCGTCATTCCGCAGTGAATTTACCTGCGCTGAACCGTTTTAGTGACGGGTATCTGACGGCGTATCGACGCCCGCGCCAGCGAACAATTGAGCAATATCGGCTGCGTCAAACAGGTACTGCTGATTGCAGAACTGGCAATCGATCTCGACTTTGCCGCCCTGCTCGGCGGCCAGCGCCAGCGCATCTTCCAGCCCAAGACTGACCAGCGCATTGCCGGAGCGTTCCCGCGAGCAGCTGCAACTGAAGCGCAGATGCTGCACATCAAACAGACGTACCTGCTCTTCGTGGTACAGGCGATGCAGCACGGTTTCGTTGTCCAGACTAATGAGCTCATCAGCGCTCAAGGTGCTGGCCAGTGCGGTGAGATGCTGCCAGCTGGCGGCGCGTTCCTCTTCGTCTTTCAAGCGATCGGCGGGGAGTTGTTGCAGCAACATGCCACGGGCACGACGACCGTCGGCGAAGAGCTTGAAGCGGGTGCCGACCTGTTGCGACATGACGAAATAGTTGGTGAAACAGTCCGACAGGGTCTCGCCGTCAAGATCAACAATGCCCTGATAGCGCTGGCCAACAGTCGGGTCGACGGTCAGGGCCAGAACGCCGTTCGGCATCAAGTCGGCAAGGGTCGCGTCAACCGCGATCTGCTCGGCGTTGTAACGCGCCAGACCACGGATCTCACGCTCGCTGGAGCACTCGATCATCAGCAGCGGAATCGGCCCTTCCGAGCGCGCCTGCAAAATCAGCAAGCCATCGAACTTGAGCGTGCCGACCAGTAACGACGCGGCCGCCATCAGTTCGCCGAGCAACTGCGCGACCGGCTCCGGGTACGGGTGTTTGGCGAGGACTTCGGCGTAGCTGCGCTCCAGCGCTACCAGTTCGCCGCGAGTGTCGCTGTCATCGAAGATGAAGCGTTGAGTGAAATCGGTATCCGCTAGGTCGGTCATAGGTCTGGGTATCTGAATGTGATGACAAAATGGTTACAAAACGTGAAAATTTGCGCTTGCTGGCACTTTTTTTGGTGCCGGCGCTTTTTCGCCATGGGAGGCATTTTATGAACAATCCGGGTTTGTTCCAATCAAGGTGGAACCTCGGCCGGCTGGTTCTGTGTAACGTAGTGCCGCTGGCGCTACTGGCTTTCTGGTTATGGCCTACCGGTCAGATGCTGTGTGTGATTTTCGACGAGTGGCTGTTCCGCTCGCTGAACGCGCCGCTGGCCAGCAACCCGATATGGCTCCACATTTGGGCAATTGCAAGTCTGCGCCCGTTCGACATCGTCGTCGGACTGATTCTGCTGACGCTGCTGATCAAGGGCGATTGGGTTTTCAGGGCGATCGACGTGCGTCGCGCGTTCTTCGGTTTTTTCTCGATCCTGCTGCTGATGGTGGTGATCCGCGCGCTGTTTTCCAAATTCGCCGATCACATGGGCTGGCAACACAGCAGCCCGTCAATGGTGCTTGAGGGCGCCGTGCACATCAGCGATTACTTTCCGCATCTGGAAAAAACCTGGGAGCTGAAGGACCGTTCGGGCCAGAGTTTTCCCGGTGATCATGCCTCGGTGTTGTTGATCTGGGCGTTGTTCATGGGCGTGTTCAGCCGCACCGTCGGACAATTTCTAACGGTCTGGGGTCTGGCCGTGTTGTTCATGTTGCCGCGTCTGGTGGCAGGCGCGCATTGGGGTCAGGACGACTACATCGGTGGTGTGCTGCTGGCGGTATGGGCGTTGGGCTGGGGTTACTACACGCCGTTTGCCTATCACGCGTCGAACCTCTGGTTGAAGCTGACCGCGCCGATTTTCGCGTTGCTGGGCAAGCTGCCGATGGTGTCGCGGATGAGTGTGGTGCGTAGCGCCTGATACCGCGTCGTACTCGATTCGCGAGCAGGCTCGCTGCCACAGACGACTCGATCGAATGTGGGAGCGAGCCTGCTCGCGAAGAGGCCGGCACAACGTTTCAATCTTCGTTGCTGCTACCGCGAAACTTGAACAGATCCCGCCGCTGCTTCTTGCTCGGTTTGCCATCGGTGCTCACGCCCAACGAGCCCGCCTTGCGCATCGCCGCAGCCGCTTCACGCTTGGCGACACTCGCTTCGGTCTCCGCGTACAAGGTTTGCGCCTCGGGTGCGCCACGACGCACGATCGACAATGCCTCGACCCTCACCGTGCGCACTTCGAAGCCGGTGCGAATCTCGAACTCATCACCAATGCGCGGCTCCTTGCCCGGCTTGCAGCGCTCGCCACGACAATGCACCTTGCCGCTTTCGATTGCTGCTTTGGCCAGAGCACGCGTCTTGTAGAAACGCGCCGCCCATAACCACTTATCGAGACGGACCTTGTCGTCCTCCTCCTGCTTCTGTCCCATATGAATTCCTCGCTCAGCCAGTAGTCGGAACTGTACTACCGTTTCTGTCGGGCGCAAGAACTCGGCCCTCCAGATTGATTGTGATCTTCGCCGCCCGACCGGCCTGGAGTGACCGCGTGACTAAATTTCCAACTTCGTTGACCTCACCCAGGGGCGGTTGCCAGGGCTGCCAGCAGAGCGAACCGCTGGATTTCGATTTTGCCTTCGCCTACCAGCCGATTGTTGACCTGCGCGATCAATCGGTATTTGCCCACGAAGCGCTGGTCCGAGGCGTGTCAGGGGAAGGTGCACTGTCGGTGTTAAATCAGGTTACAGAAGACAACCGCTACCGTTTCGACCAGCTCTGCCGGACCCGCGCGATCGAAGGCGCGGCGAGCCTAAATATGCAGACACACTTGTCGATCAACTTTTTGCCCAACGCCGTCTACCGTCCAGAGCTATGCATTCGCAGCACACTGGAGGCCGCACGAAAACACAACTTTCCGATCGACCGACTGATTTTCGAAACCCTGGAAATCGAGCACGTAGATAATTATCGCCATTTGACCAATATTCTGCGTGAATACCGCGAATTCGGCTTCAAGACCGCCATCGACGATTTCGGTGCCGGTTATTCGGGGCTCAATCTGCTGGCTGATTTCCAACCGGATCTGATCAAACTCGACATGGCTCTGATCCGCGATGTTGACCAGGATCGTGTCCGTCAGGTGATCGTTCGGGGGATTGTCACAATGTGTGCGGAGTTGGACGTTACAGTCATTGCCGAAGGCATAGAAAGCGCCGGGGAACGGGATTTCCTCGCGGACTGTGGAATATTCCTGATGCAGGGCTACTGGTTCGCCAGACCTGCGTTCAAAGCGTTGGCCCAGGTGCCGGACGAGGCCTGGAAGCGTTAACCCTTGGTTTTTTCTTTGAAGACATTTGATCATTTGACCGTTGTCGGTCTGCGCGAGTGGGTGGCGCTCCCGGGTTTGGGAGTTGCGGGCCTGCGCGCAAAAATCGACACCGGCGCCAGCACCTCCAGCCTGCACGCCACCGACATCGAGCCGTTCGAACGCGACGGCGAGAAATGGGTGCGCTTCACTGCGCATCTCGGCACGGTGGTGCAGTTGCGTCACCGGCGCTGCGAAGCGCCGCTGGTCACGCGCAAAACCATCAAGAGCTCCAACGGCCATGCCCAGGTGCGCTATGTGATCAGCACCACGCTGGCCCTGGGTGATCGGGTCTGGCCGGTGGAGTTCACTCTGGCCTGCCGCAAGTCCATGCGTTATCGCCTGCTGCTCGGTTCCAAAGCCCTGATCGATGGCCAGTTGGTGGTCAATCCGGGCATCAAATATGTACAAGACAAGCCGGTGTTCCCGGTATCTACCTCCTCCACAGGTGTTGCATGAAGATCGCTGTGCTGTCGCGTAATCCGCGTCTGTATTCCACCCGCCGTCTGGTCGAAGCCGGAATCGAGCGCGGGCATGAAATGGTAGTGATCGACACCTTGCGCGCCTACATGAACATTGCCAGCCACAAGCCGCAGATCCATTACCGCGGCAAACCGCTGGAAGGTTTTGACGCGGTGATCCCGCGGATCGGCGCATCGGTGACGTTCTACGGCTGCGCGGTGTTGCGTCAGTTCGAAATGATGGGCGTGTTCCCGCTCAACGAGTCGGTGGCAATTGCCCGCTCGCGGGACAAATTGCGTTCGCTGCAACTGCTGTCGCGGCGCGGCATCGGTTTGCCGGTCACCGGTTTTGCCCACTCGCCGGACGATATTCCCGACCTGATCGCCATGGTCAACGGTGCACCGCTGGTGATCAAGGTACTGGAAGGCACCCAGGGCATCGGCGTGGTGCTGTGCGAAACAGCCACGGCGGCAGAGTCGGTGATCGAAGCGTTCATGGGTCTCAAGCAGAACATCATGGTTCAGGAATACATCAAGGAAGCCGGCGGTGCGGATATCCGCTGCTTCGTGGTCGGCGACAAGGTGATCGCCGCAATGAAGCGCCAGGCCAAACCGGGCGAGTTTCGTTCCAACCTGCATCGCGGTGGCAGCGCCAGCCTGATCAAGATCACCCCGGAAGAACGCATGACCGCGTTACGCGCTGCCAAGGTCATGGGCCTGGCGGTGGCGGGTGTGGATATCCTGCGCTCCAATCACGGTCCGCTGGTGATGGAAGTGAACTCGTCGCCGGGACTGGAAGGCATCGAAACCACCACTGGCAAGAATGTCGCCGGAATCATCATCGAGCATCTGGAAAAGAATGGCGGGCCGAATATGACCCGCACCAAGGGCAAAGGTTAACCCAGAGATATTCGGCGGCTGGAAAGCCGCCTTCGCGAGCAGGCTCGCTCCCACAGTTGATCGCATTCCAAAATGTGGGAGCGAGCCTGCTCGCGAAGGGGCCATCCGCCCTCTTGAAGATCTCAGCGCTTAAACAGCATCACGCGGCAACATCAACCCCAACGGCAATCTCACCCGCGCCTCCAGTCCACCCCCGGACCGGTTGCGCAATTCGACATTGCCGCCATGCATCGCCGCAATCCTTTTCACGATCGCCAGCCCCAGCCCGGTGCCTTTGCCACCGCGAGCCCGATCACCTCGGGTAAACGGGTTGAAGATCGCCTCAAGCTCGGACGGGTCAATACCCGCGCCACGGTCCATAACGCTAAGGACCACATACGGCGCGCTGGTATCTCCCGACACATAAGCCGCGACTTCAACACCCGTGCCGGCATGGTTCAAGGCATTGCCGATCAGGTTGTTGAGCAGGCGTTTCATCGACACCCGACGCAGCGGAAACGGCTGGATCGGTTCCAGGCGCAGGCGCACTTTCTCTTCGTTCTGGTTGTATGGCGCGGCGACTTCGCGCACCAGATCGCTGAGGTCGACCTCTTCCACCGACTCGTCACGACCGTCGCGAATGAACGCGAGGAACTGGTCGAGAATCGCGTCCATGTCCTCGATGTCGCGGACCATGTCGTCGGTGAGGTCGGTGTGATCGCCCATCAGTTCCAGCGACAGGCGCAAGCGCGTCAGCGGTGTGCGCAAGTCGTGGGAAACCCCCGCCAGCATCAGCTCCCGCTCACGTCCGGCCTGTTCGACGTCCTCGGCCATCTGGTTGAAGGCGCGATAAACCTCGGTCATTTCGCTCGGCGTATCACTGATCGGCAGACGTACGCTGCGGCCCTGGCCGAGTTGCCGCGCGGCATACACCAGGCGCTTCAACGGCTGGTTGAGCTGGCTGACGAAAATCCATGCCGACGCCGTAGAAAGCAGGCCGATGGCGAGGAACCAGCCGAGCACGTTCCAGATCTTCTGGCCGCGCAGCGGGTGCGGATACAACGGCACTTTCAGCCAGCCATCGCCCAGGCTCGGTGCCCTCACCCACAATGCCGGCGGCGAGTGCATGCGCAAACGCACCTCGGTGTCGGCACCCAGTTCCGCCTGCATCTGACGTTGGTAGATTTCGCTGTACGGCCAGTGCTGTTCGCCTTCCGGCACACCGGCGCCGACCACACGAATCAGGGTCGCGGCATCGGCAATTTTTGCGCGGTTCTCTTCGTCGGCGGCCCAATAGGCGCGCAGCGTCAGAGCGACGCCATGGCTGTATTGGCGATCCACCAGCACGTCCTCGTTCATCAACAGATAAACCAGGGTCAGCGCCTTGGAAAACAGCACGACGATCAGCACCAGCCAGAGGGTGCGGGAGAAAAAACTTTGGGGGAACCAGACGGGGGTTTTCATCTTTAACCGCTACACACTTGCAGGAGCGAGCAATGCTCGCATATTGCGGATTGCGAGTCTGTGGCAATGGCCGTGCGACCAGAGCCTTGCAGACCCGCTCCTACAAATCACCGATCACTTGGTGGCGGTGCCATCCGGTACGAACACGTAACCCACGCCCCAGACAGTCTGGATGTAGCGCGGTTTCGACGGATCGGGTTCGATCATGCGGCGCAGACGCGAGATCTGCACGTCGATGGAACGCTCCAGCGCATCCCATTCACGGCCACGGGCGAGGTTCATCAGCTTGTCGCGGGTCAGCGGCTGACGGGCGTTCATCACCAGCGCCTTGAGTACCGCGAACTCACCGGTGGTGAGCATGTGCACTTCATCGCCACGCTTGAGCTCGCGGGTCGCCAGCGACAACACGTAATCACCGAAGGTGAC
This sequence comes from Pseudomonas sp. S2_A05, assembly GCF_054668485.1. NCBI lineage: Bacteria > Pseudomonadati > Pseudomonadota > Gammaproteobacteria > Pseudomonadales > Pseudomonadaceae > Pseudomonas > Pseudomonas sp. S2_A05. Next base: position 5,027,711 of record NZ_CP162775.1, on the reverse strand, counting down.
GTTTTCGTCCTCACTGCCCGGTGCGCCCGGCACCGGTGCGGCCTGACGGCGCAATACCGCTTTGACCCGAGCCATCAGCTCGTCCGGGTTGAACGGCTTGGCCAGGTAATCGTCGGCACCCAGTTCAAGGCCCTTGATACGGCTCAGCTCATCGCCCTTGGCGGTGAGCATGATGATCGGAATCTGGTTGTTCGCGCTGCGCAGACGGCGGCACGCGGTCAGGCCGTCTTCGCCCGGCAGCATCAGGTCGAGAACGACCAGATTGAACACTTCACGCGCCAGCAGACGGTCCATCTGCTCGGTGTTCGGAACGGTACGGGCACGGTAGCCCTTGCTGACGAAGAAACGCTCCAGCAGGCTGCTCAGCCCCGGATCGTCATCAACGATAAGAATTTTTTCGCCTTCAGCAGTTTGTGCTGTGCTGCTCATTGGATGCTCCTTTTAGCTCGGCGCGCATTATGGCGTAGCTGCCGTTATACGCACCGTGTGCATTGTTAGCAGATTTTTCCTTCACTGCCAGAAAACCGAGGTTTATGCCTACAGCCTGCAACGCCCCCGAATGACAGAACGCTGGTTATAATGCGCGGCGTTTTGCGCCAGGCAACGTCTGAATCGTTACCGTAAGTGGCCGGTATTTTTTCCGGCCCTGTGCAGTAACTGTTCGATTTCACGGGTCAATGGGCAGCTTCTTGATCCAGGCAGCGGCAATTTTCCAGCCGCTCAATCAGCCTCCAGGCCATTATCTGCGTGCCTGCGAGCCTGCTTTCATACTATGTCAGGTGGTTTTATGGACAGCATCAACAGCCGCATCGCCGAGGAACTCGGCGTACGCCCACAACAGGTCGAAGCGGCCGTCGCGCTACTCGATGAAGGTTCTACCGTCCCCTTCATCGCCCGTTACCGGAAAGAAGTCACCGGCAGCCTCGATGACACCCAGTTGCGTCATCTGGAAGAGCGCCTGCGCTACCTGCGAGAACTCGACGAACGGCGCATCAGCATCCTCGCCAGCATCGAGGAGCAAGGCAAGCTCACCCCTGCCCTGGAACGCGACATCAAGCTCGCCGACACCAAGACCCGTCTCGAAGACTTGTACCTGCCGTACAAGCAGAAGCGCCGCACCAAGGGCCAGATCGCCCTCGAAGCCGGCCTCGGCGAACTGGCCGACGGCTTGTTCAACGACCCGAACCTGTCGCCGGAAACCGAAGCCGCGCGCTTCGTCGACGCCGAAAAAGGCGTGGCCGACGTCAAGGCTGCGCTGGAAGGCGCCAAATACATTCTCATGGAGCGCTTCGCCGAAGACGCCAGCCTGCTGGAAAAGCTGCGTAATTTCCTCAAACAGGAAGCGATCCTCAGTGCCCGCGTCATCGCCGGCAAGGAAGAGGAAGGCGCCAAGTTCCGTGATTACTTCGAACACGACGAGCCTCTGAAAAGCATGCCATCGCACCGTGCCCTGGCGATTTTCCGTGGCCGCAACGAAGGCATTCTCAGCTCCGCGCTGAAAGTCGGCGATGAGTTGCCCGGCACCATGCACCCGTGCGAAGGCATGATCGGCCAGCAGTTCGGCATCCAGAACCAGAACCGCCCGGCGGACAAATGGCTCGGTGAAGTGGTGCGCTGGACCTGGAAGGTCAAGCTCTACACCCACCTGGAAACCGACCTGCTCGGCGAGTTGCGCGACGGTGCCGAAACCGAAGCGATCAACGTTTTCGCGCACAATCTGCACGACCTGCTGTTGGCCGCTCCGGCCGGCCCTCGCGCGACGCTGGGCCTCGACCCGGGCCTGCGTACCGGCTGCAAGGTGGCCGTGGTCGACTCCACCGGCAAGCTGCTCGACCACGCCACGGTTTACCCGCACGTGCCGCACAACAAATGGGATCAGACCATCGCCATCCTCGCCGCCCTGTGCGCCAAGCACTCGGTGGATCTGATCGCCATCGGCAACGGCACTGCCAGCCGTGAGACCGACAAGCTGGCGATCGAACTGATCAAGAAATATCCAGCGATGAAAATGACCAAGGTCATGGTGTCCGAAGCCGGCGCCTCGGTGTACTCGGCCTCGGAACTGGCGGCCAAGGAATTCCCGGATCTGGACGTGTCGATCCGTGGCGCCGTATCGATCGCCCGTCGCTTGCAGGATCCGCTGGCCGAACTGGTGAAAATCGATCCGAAATCCATCGGTGTCGGCCAGTACCAGCACGATGTCTCGCAGCTGAAACTGGCGCGCGGTCTGGATGCCGTGGTCGAGGACTGCGTGAACGCCGTGGGCGTGGATGTGAACACTGCCTCCGTGGCATTGCTGGCGCGGATTTCCGGCCTCAATGCAACGCTGGCGCAGAACATCGTTGCTCACCGTGACGAACACGGCGCGTTCAAGACCCGTGCAGCGCTGAAGAAAGTCGCGCGTCTGGGCGAAAAAACCTTCGAACAGGCCGCCGGTTTCTTGCGCGTGATGAACGGCGACAACCCGCTGGATTCGTCGGCGGTGCACCCGGAAGCCTATCCGCTGGTGCAGCGCATTGCCGCTGAAACCGACCGCGACATCCGTTCGCTGATCGGCGATGCCGCGTTCCTCAAGCGCCTGGATCCGAAGAAATTTACCGACGAAACCTTCGGTCTGCCGACCGTCACCGACATCCTGCAAGAACTGGAAAAACCCGGTCGCGATCCGCGCCCGGAGTTCAAGACCGCCGAGTTCCAGGAAGGCGTCGAGGACCTCAAGGATCTGCAACTGGGGATGATCCTTGAAGGCGTGGTGACCAACGTGACGGCGTTCGGTGCGTTCGTCGACATCGGCGTGCATCAGGATGGTCTGGTGCACATCTCGGCGCTGTCGGAGAAGTTCATCAAGGACCCGCGCGAAGCGGTCAAGGCCGGTGACGTGGTGAAAGTGAAGGTCATGGAAGTCGATATCCCGCGCAAACGCGTCGGTCTGTCGATGCGCATGAGCGACACTCCCGGCGAGAAAATCGATGGCGCCCGTGGCTCGCGTCCGGGCTCGGCACCGCGCCAGTCTTCGGGCAACGCGCCGCGCAAGGAAACCGCCACAGCCGCGCCGGTGAACAATGCGATGGCCTCGCTGTTCGCCAACGCCAAGCAGTTGAAGAAACGCTGATGGAGATGCCGGCCGGGCTCGTCGAGAGCGCGTTTTTCAAGCTGTTGGGCTGTCGCCTGCACAGTCTCGAAACCGGGGTGGCGCAAGTCGCCCTGGCGCTTGAGCCCGAACTGCGCAATCGCGGCGGCAAACTGCACGGCGGCGCGCTGTTCAGTCTGGTCGACATCGCCATGGGCCTGGCTTGTTCCAGCAGCCATGGCTTCGATCAGCAGAGTGCGACCATCGAATGCAAGATCAACTACATCCGCGCCGTTTCCGACGGCGAGGTGCTGTGCACGGCGCGGGTGATCCACCCGGGCCGGCGCACGCTGGTGGTCGAAGCCGAGGTGATGCAGGGCGACAAACTGGTCGCAAAAGCGCAAGGCACCTTCGCTGTCCTGTAGATGTTGCTCATCATTTTGAGTTAATTTCGGCGCAACGAATCCTGTGGGAGCTGCCGAAGGCTGCGATCTTTTGATTTTGTTTTTCAACAGCAAGATCAAAAGATCGCAGCCTTCGGCAGCTTCTACGGGTTCATGTGTGCGGCTGACAGGCTAGAAAACCAGGCGATAACGCCAGTTTCAACTTCACCCTTGTAGACCGTCTTGCCCACCCCCATATTGGGGCGACTGACGCGTGAAGGAATCCAAATTGAGCGAACTTCTCAACCGCCGCCTGGCTCTGCTCGGCGAGCGCGCTAACCTCTCTCTGCTCAAGCAGTGCCTGCACGGTATCGAACGTGAATGCCTGCGCGTGACCAGTGAAGGTCGCCTGGCGCAAACGCCGCACCCCGAAGCCCTGGGTTCCGCGCTGACCAACGAACAGATCACCACCGACTACTCCGAGTCGCTGCTGGAATTCATTACGCCAGCCCTGCCGGATCCTGCCGACACGCTGGCGAGCCTGGACAAGATTCATCGTTTTGCCTACAGCAAACTCGGCAACGAGTACCTGTGGAGTCCATCGATACCGTGCCCGTTGCCGGCCGAGGAAGATATTCCGATCGCCTATTACGGCACCTCCAACATCGGTCAGCTCAAGTACGTTTATCGCAAGGGCCTGGCCCTGCGTTACGGCAAGACCATGCAATGCATTGCCGGGATTCACTACAACTTTTCCCTGCCGGAACAGCTCTGGCCATTGCTGCGCGAGGCCGAAGGTTTCGTCGGCACCGATCGCGATTTCCAATCGGTTTCCTACATCGCGTTGATTCGCAACTTCCGTCGCTACAGCTGGCTGCTGATGTACCTGTTCGGTGCCTCGCCGGCGCTGGACGCCGGCTTCCTGCGCGGGCGTTCGCATCAGCTCGAGCAGCTCGATCCGGACACGCTGTATCTGCCGCACGCCACCAGCCTGCGCATGAGCGATCTCGGTTATCAGAGCAATGCCCAGGCCGGCCTGACACCGTGCTACAACGACCTGGCGAGCTACACCGACAGCCTGCGCGAAGCCGTGGCCACGCCCTACGCGCCATACGTGGAAGTCGGCACGCACAAGGATGGCGAATGGGTGCAGCTCAACACCAACATCCTGCAGATCGAAAACGAGTACTACTCCAACATCCGCCCGAAACGCGTGACCTACACCGGTGAGCGGCCGATCCAGGCGCTGATGGCGCGCGGCATCCAGTACGTCGAAGTGCGCTGCCTGGACATCAACCCGTTCCTGCCGATGGGCATCGACCTCACCGAATCGCGCTTCATCGACGCCTTCCTGCTGTACTGCGCGCTGAACGACAGCCCGCTGCTGACCAACACTTCGTGCGGCAACGCCACCTCGAACTTCCTCAGCGTGGTCAAGGAAGGTCGCCGTCCGGGCCTGCAATTGCAGCGTGACGGTCAACCGGTCGAGATGAAGCAATGGGCGGCCGAACTGCTGGAACAGATTGCTCCGCTGGCGGCGATGCTCGACCAGAGCGTCGGCGGCGATGCCCACAGCAAGGCGCTGGATGCGCAACTGGCCAAGGTCAACGACCCGTCCCTGACCCCATCGGCGCAGGTGCTGGCGGCCATGGCTGAGCACAAGGAAAGCTTTGCGCAGTTCTCCCTGCGCCAGAGCCAGACCCACGCCGAGTTCTTCCGCAGCGAGCCGTTGGCGGCTGACGAGCAAGCGAAGTTTGAAGAACTGGCGCGCGCATCGCTGGCGCAGCAGACCGAGCTTGAACAGAACGAGGTTGGCGATTTCGATGTGTTTGTTGGCGCGTATCAGGCGAGCATCCTCGCCATCAGCAATTAAAAGCCCCTCACCCTAACCCTCTCCCAAAGGGAGAGGGGACTGACCGCGTTGTTCTTGCGAGCTACACCGACCTGAAATACCGGGCCGAACTCAGGCCTTGAAAAGCATGAAGATCAGCTCCCTTTCCCCCTCGCCCCCTTGGGGGAGAGGGCTGGGGTGAGGGGGCAAAGTTCTGACGTCGAACGAATCATCCGAAATCCCCACACCCTCTCCTATCCTTAGATTTTTCCGCTCATATGCTCATTCGAAAAAGTTATTTATTTATCGATTCTTAGATCATTTAGTCTCCATTCACGCCGACATTCGGTCGCCTGATCTGGAGCTCTCAATTGAAACTGAATTTCCCGCTTCGCCTGCTCGCCGCCGCCTCGCTGGCCGCTGCAAGCTTCCTGGCCCAGGCGGCCGATCTCACCGTCGCCTACCAGACTACCGTCGACCCGGCCAAGGTCGCTCAGGCCGACGGCGCCTACGAGAAAGCCACCAAGGCCGATATCAGCTGGCGCAAATTCGATAACGGTGCCGACATCATTGCCGCCATCGCGTCCGGCGATGTGCAGATCGGCTATCTCGGTTCGAGCCCGTTGACCGCTGCGATCACGCGCAAAGTGCCGGTGGAAACCTTCCTCATCGCCACCCAAATCGGCGCCGCTGAAGCATTGGTCGCGCGTGACGGTTCCGGCATCAAGACTCCGCAGGATCTGATCGGCAAGAAAATCGCCGTGCCATTCGTGTCCACCGGGCACTACAGCCTGCTCGCGGCGCTCAAGCACTGGAACATCGACCCGTCGAAAGTCACCGTGCTCAACCTCGCGCCGCCAGCCATCATCGCGGCGTGGAAACGCGGCGATATCGACGCCACTTACGTTTGGGATCCGGCACTGGGCGTCGCCAAGGAAAACGGCAAAGTGCTGATCACCTCCGGCGAACTGGCCAAGTTCGGCGCGCCGACCTTCGACGCTTGGATCGTGCGCAAGGACTTCGCCGAGAAGCACCCGGAAATCGTCACCGCGTTCGCCAAGGTCACCCTCGACGCCTACGCCGCTTACCGCAAGGATCCGCAGGCCTGGCTGGCCAATCAGAGCAACGTCGACAAACTGGTCAAACTCTCCGGCGCCAAGGCCAGCGACATCCCATTGCTGCTGCAGGGCAACGTCTACCCATTGGCGGCGGATCAGGTCAGTGACCTCGGCGCGCCGACCACCAAAGCCATCACTGACACCGCCGCGTTCCTCAAGGAGCAAGGCAAGGTCGAAGCCGTCCTGCCGGACTACGCGCCTTACGTCAGCGCCAAATACATCACCAACTGATCGGGAGATACAGCGATGGCCTTGCTACAGCTGGAGCGCATCAGCGCACAGTACCCGGGCAGCCCGGAGCCGGTGCTGGCGGATATTTCTCTGACCCTGGGGCCGCAGCAATTGCTGGTCGCCCTCGGCCCGTCCGGCAGTGGCAAGACTTCGCTGTTGAACCTGATTGCCGGCTTCGTCGAGCCGAGTGCCGGGCGCATCACCCTTGACGGCGTGCCGGTCAAAGGCCCGAGCGCCGAACGTGGCGTGGTGTTTCAGGACGACGCCTTGCTGCCTTGGCAGGACGTATTGGCCAACGTCGCCTTCGGCCTCGAACTGGCCGGTGTCGGCAAGGACAAACGCGAACAGCGCGCCCGTGAAATGCTCGCGCTGGTCGATCTTGCCGGCTTCGAAGACCGACGCATCTGGCAATTGTCCGGTGGCCAGAAACAACGCGTCGGCCTCGCCCGCGCCCTCGCCGCCGACCCGCGCGTGTTGCTGATGGACGAGCCTTTCGGCGCCCTCGACGCGTTCACTCGCGAACAGATGCAGGAACTGTTGCTGCAAGTCTGGCAACGCACGGCCAAGCCGGTTTTCCTGATTACCCACGACATTGAAGAAGCGGTGTTCCTCGCCACGGACCTGATTCTGCTGGCACCGAATCCGGGGCAGATCGTCGAGCGCCTGCAATTGGATTTTGGTCAGCGTTATGCCGCTGGCGAGTCGGCCCGCGCGATCAAATCCGATCCGCGTTTTATCGAAACCCGCGAGCATGTACTGAGCAAAGTCTTCTCGCAACGCAGCGCCGTACCCCGGCAGGAGCGCGCATGAGCAGTTACGACGTTTCCGCTGCGGCGGTGAAAACACCTTCGGTGAGCATCCCGCTGCGCCGCAGCCTCAGCACTCGCTGGATCAGCCTGCTGACCCTGTTCGGCCTGTTGGCGGTCTGGTGGGCGGTGACAGCTACCGAGTTGATCGAACCGCTGTTCTTGCCACCGCCCTCTGCCGTGCTGCAAAAAGGCTGGCTGCTGGCGACCTCGGGATATATGGATTCGACGCTGTGGCAGCACCTGGGCGCGAGCCTGAGCCGCATCGGCCTGGGTCTCGCTTTTGCGATTCTCACCGCCGTGCCGGTGGGTATTGCCATTGGTGCAAACCGCATCGCTCGCGGTGTGCTCGATCCACTGATCGAGTTCTACCGCCCGATCCCGCCGCTGGCGTATCTGCCGCTGATCGTGATCTGGTGCGGCATTGGCGAGTTGTCGAAAGTGCTGCTGATCTACTTGGCGATTTTTGCGCCGATTGCCATTGCCACCGCGACGGGTGTGCGCACGGTTGATCCAGCAAAACTGCGCGCGGCGCAGTCGTTGGGCGCAACGCGCGTGCAGTTGATTCGCCATGTGATTCTGCCCAGCGCACTGCCGGACATTCTCACCGGCGTGCGCATTGGCCTGGGGGTTGGCTGGTCGACCCTGGTCGCCGCTGAACTGATCGCGGCCACCAGTGGCTTGGGCTTCATGGTGCAGTCGGCTGCGCAATTCCTGGTCACCGATGTCGTGGTGCTGGGGATTCTGGTCATCGCCCTGATCGCCTTCGCCATGGAAATGGGCCTGCGCGCATTGCAGCGCAGACTGGTGCCATGGCACGGCCAGGCGCACTAAATCGCCTTGTGAAAATTCCCCTGTGGGAGCGAGCCTGCTCGCGAAAGCGTCAGATCATTCACTGCACTGTCGCCTGACACTCTGCATTCGCGAGCAGGCTCGCTCCCACAAAAGCATGACACTCCGAATTCGAAGAGAACGACCATGAGCACCCTCAACATCACCCCGTTAAGCTCGGCCCTCGGTGCGCAGATCAACGGCGTCGACATCAGCCAGCCGCTGAGCCTGGAACACCGCGACGTCATCGAACAGGCGCTGCTCAAATATCAGGTGCTGTTCTTCCGCAACCAGCCGATCGAGCCGGCACAGCAGGCACGTTTCGCGCATTATTTCGGCGACCTGCACATTCATCCGATCTACCCGAACGTGCCGGAACAACCGGAAGTGCTGATCCTCGACACCGCCGTCACCGACGTGCGCGATAACGCGATCTGGCACACCGACGTGACCTTCCTGCCAACGCCCGCGATGGGCGCAGTGCTCAGCGCCAAGTTGCTGCCGGAGTTCGGTGGCGACACGTTGTGGGCCAGCGGCATCGCGGCATATGAAGCGTTGTCGGCGCCGATGAAAACCCTGCTCGAAGGTCTGACGGCCACCCACGATTTCACTCGTTCGTTTCCGCTCGAGCGCTACGGCAACACGCCTGAGGCGCTGGCGCAGTGGGAAGAAGCGCGGCGCAAGAATCCGCCGCTGTCGCACCCGGTGATTCGCACCCACCCAGTGAGCGGGCGGCGCTCGCTATTCGTCAATGAAGGATTTACCTCAAAGATCAACGAATTGTCGGAAACCGAGAGCGAGGCGATTCTGAAGTTTCTGTTCGCCCACGCGACACGGCCGGAATTCACCATTCGCTGGCGCTGGCAGAAGGACGACATCGCCTTCTGGGACAACCGCGTGACGCAGCATTACGCGGTGGACGATTACCGCCCGGCGCGGCGGGTGATGCAGCGGGCGACGGTGTTGGGGGATGTGCCGTTTTTTCGCTGAGCCCTTTTAAAGGCAAAAGCCCCTCACCCTAACCCTCTCCCGGAGGGGAGAGGGGACTGATTGGGGATGCTGTAGAAGTACGCCGACCTGAACGTACTTTGCTGAATCCATAATCGACTCGGTATTTCAGGTCGATGTAAGACGCAAGACACCTCGGTCGGCTCCCTCTCCCTCTGGGAGAGGGCTGGGGTGAGGGTGGCTCACTCCGCCGTCGAAGGCTTCTCCCAAAGATTGATCCCGCCCTCCTGGGCAAACCGGTCAATCTCCGCCAACTCTTCAGCACTGAAATGCAGATTCTTCAGCGCGCCGACGTTCTCGATGATCTGCTCCGGCCGGCTCGCACCAATCAGCGCCGAGGTCACTCGTGGATCACGCAGCGTCCACGCAAGTGCCAGTTGCGCCAGGCTCTGGCCGCGACGCTGGGCGATCTCGTTCAACGCTCGCACGTGAGCGATGTTGGCCTCGGACAAGTGCGAAGCCTGCAACGAACCACCGCCGGGACGATTGACTCGCGCATCGGCCGGCACGCCGTTGAGGTATTTGTCGGTGAGCAAGCCCTGCGCCAGCGGCGTGAACGCGATGACGCCCGTGCCGAGTTCATCGGTGGTATCGAGCAGATCCTTTTCCACCCAGCGATTGAGCAGGTTGTACGCCGGCTGATGAATCAGCAGCGGCACTTTCCACTCTTTCAGCAGCGCGGCCATTTCTCGGGTTTTCACCCCTGAGTAGGACGAGATGCCGATGTAAAGCGCCTTGCCCTGCTGCACGGCGGTGGCAAGGGCGCTGGCGGTTTCTTCCAGCGGGGTGTCCGGGTCGAAGCGGTGCGAATAGAAGATGTCCACATAGTCCAGACCGAGGCGTTGCAGGCTCTGGTCGAGGCTGGCCAGCACGTATTTGCGCGAACCGCCGCCCTGACCATACGGGCCGGGCCACATGTCCCAACCGGCCTTGCTGGAGATGATCAGCTCGTCGCGATACTGCTTGAAGTCTTCGCGCAGCAGGCGACCGAAATTGATCTCGGCGCTGCCGTATGGCGGGCCGTAGTTGTTGGCCAGATCGAAATGATTGATGCCCAGATCGAACGCGGTGCGCAGCAAGGCACGCTGGGTCTCGATCGGCGTGCTGTCGCCAAAGTTGTGCCACAGGCCCAACGACAAGGCCGGCAGCACCAGACCGCTGCGGCCGACGCGGCGGTAGGGAATGGAGTCGTAGCGATTTTCGGCAGCGGTGTAAGTCATCGAATCCTCTCTTGTCTGTCTTTTAGTCATCTGCAACCGGACACCTTTGTGGCGAGGGGATTTATCCCCGATGGATGGCGAAGCCGCCCCAAAACCTGAAACCTCGGCGAATCTGGTGTACCGAATGCGCTGTTTTACGACTGCTTCGCAGCCGAACGGGGATGAATCCCCTCGCCACAAAAGCCCCATCAATCATGCAAAGCGATTTGCAGGTCGAACCAGCCCCAGGTTCTGCCGCAGCGTGCGGCCTTCATATTCAGTTCTGAACAAGCCACGCCGTTGCAGTTCCGGCACCACGCCATTGGCGAAATCTTCCAGCCCGCCCGGCAGGTGCGGCACCAGCACATTGAAGCCGTCCGCCGCGCCTTGTTCGAACCACTCCTGCAGGCAATCGGCAATCTGTGCCGGCGTGCCGACCAGGCTGTGATGCCCCCGCCCGCCAGCGATCCTGCGACCAAGCTCGGCGAGGGTCAGGCTCTCCCGCCCGGCCAGCTCGGTCAGCAATTTCTGTCGGCTCTGCTGACCGCTGTCAGTCAGCGGCAATGGCGGCAGCGGCCCGTCCAGCGGGTACTTCGATAAATCGAAGTTGCCCAGCATACGCCCAAGCAGCGCGACGCCCACCTCCGGTTCGACCAATTGCTGAAACGTTTCAAACTTTTCCTGCGCTTCAGCTTCGGTAGCAGCGACCACCACGAACACACCGGGCATGATTTTCAGCGAATCGGTGCTGCGCCCGAACTTGGCCAAGCGTCCCTTGATATCAGTGTAAAACGCCTGTGCGGCGGCCAGCGAAGTCTGCGCGGTGAACACCACTTCCGCCGTTTGCGCCGCCAGTTCGCGCCCGGCTTCGGAAGAACCGGCCTGGACGATCACCGGTTGCCCCTGCGGCGAGCGCGCGACGTTCAGCGGGCCTTTGACCCGGAAATGTTCACCGACATGATCGAGCACGTGCAGCTTCTGCGGGTGGTAATAGGCGCCGCTGGCCTTGTCGCGGTGGAAGGCATCGTCTTCCCAACTGTCCCAGAGCCCGGTGACCACCTGATGAAACTCACGGGCGCGGCTGTAGCGTTCGGCGTGGCCGATGTGTGCGTCGCGGCCGAAATTCAGCGCCTCGGCCGCATTGTCCGAAGTCACCAGATTCCATCCCGCCCGTCCGCCCGACAAATGATCGAGCGAAGCGAACTTGCGCGCGACGTGGTATGGCTCGTTGTAACTGGTGGTGGCCGTGGCGATCAGGCCGATGTGCTCGGTCACCGCGCTCAGTGCCGAGAGCAAGGTCAGCGGCTCGAAGTGATCGGAGCGCGCCATGCGGCTGGCGATGTTTTCGGTCGGTGCGGCGACGCTGTCGGCGACAAACAGCGCATCGAACTTTGCCGCTTCGGCGATCTGCGCCAGACGTTTGTAATGGGCGAAATCCAGCCCAGCATCCGCCGGCACGTCCGGGTGCCGCCAGGCCGCTACGTGATGCCCGGTGGCCATGAAAAACGCACCGAGTTTCATCTGTCTGCTCATCTCAGAAATCCTTGCGCAGTTGCACGCCGAAATAGCGCTCGTCATCCCGTGGCACGGCGCGATAGATGTAGCTGCCGCCACTGGCCAGCAATGACGAATAGGATTTGTCGGCGAGGTTCTTGCCGAGCAGGGCGACACGCCAGCCATTGCTGTAATCGGCCAAGGCGACGCTGGCGTTCCACAGCCCGTAGGCGCCCTGTTTGGTATCGGGGTTCTGGCTGATGTCGTACTGCACTTCGCTCTGCCAGCTGTAGTCAGTGCCCAGTTCGATATCGAGACCGTTGTCCAGCGGAATTGTGTAGTCGGCGCGCACGTAGCTTTTCCAGTCCGGGCTGAACGGCAATGGTTTGCCGTTGACGTTGCACGACGCCGCCGCGCCGGCCGGGCAGGCGAATTCGTCGATGCGTGCGCGGGTGTAGGCCAGTGAGCCGGAGAACTTCAGTTGCTGGGTGGCTTGCAGGGCGTAATCGAGTTCGATGCCTTCACTGGTGACGCTGCCGGCGTTGATCAAACGCGTCACCACCTGCCCGGCGACGGTGTCGAAAAAGTTCGCCTGATAGTTGTCGTACTCGCTGTGGAAGATCGCCAGGTTGGTGGTCAGGCGGTTGTTCCAGGAGGTGGCTTTGATCCCCACTTCCCAGGTGTTGGAGGTCTCCGGTTTCAGCGCTTCGGTGTCGCGCGGCTGCATGTTGAAAAACACGTTGTACGCCGGGCCTTTGTAACCGCGCGAATAGGTCAGGTAACTGGTAACGGTATCGCTCAGGTCATATTGCAGACCGAGGCGACCGGACCAGCCGTCCTCGTCCACCGAGCCAGAGCTACTGGTCGCCGGTTGAATGCCGCTGACGGTGGTCGCTGATGTTGAAACGCGACGGTGATCGTATTTCAGATCATCGTGGGTATAGCGCAGACCGGCGATGCCGCGAAAGTTCGAAGTGAAGTTCAGCGTGCTCTCACCAAACACCGCGTAGCTGTCGCTGGTGGTGCTGTAATCGGCAACGCCACGGTCGGTGCGTGTGGTGGTCGTGAGGGTGCGCTGATAGGTCTCGTCGTCCTTGCCGTGCATGTAGAACAGGCCGCCGACGTACTCGAGAAACTCGCCCTTCGGTGAGGCCAGACGCAGCTCTTGCGAATACTGGTCGAAGGCCAGATCGCCTTTATCTGCCGTGCCGGGGAACGCCGCCGTCACGGTGCCGAGGCGATCACCATCCTGATACTGGGTATTGTCCCAGCCGCGCCATGCGGTGATCGATGTCAGCGTGTAATCGCCCAGTTGCCAGTCGAGCTGGCCGGACAGGCCTTTGTTGATGTCCTCGATGTGAGAGCGGGTGTCGGTGTTGATGTCGCGGTTGTGGCTGCTCGCGCTCACCGGACTCAGCGCGTTGGCGAAGGCCGGCGTCAGCGCTTGGCTGACGACACCATTGGGCGCGTCATCGTGGGACTGCATGTAGTCCGCGATCAGGGTGAAAGTAATGTCGTCGTTCGGGGTGAATTCGAGTTTGCCGCGCACACCGCGGTGGTTGTAACCGTTGACCTCGTGGCCGTTGTGTTGATTGTCGATGTTACCGTCGTACGTGCCGAACAAGGTGCTGATCGAGCCCTTCAGCGTGTCCGGAATCAGACTGCCGCCAAGGCCGAAACGGCTGCGGCTTTCGTTGCCGCTGTAGAACGCCTGATCGATATAGCCGTGTGTTTCGGCGGTCGGTGCCTTGCTGGAGATGTTGAGTACACCGGCCGAGGCGTTCTTGCCGAACAGCGTGCCTTGTGGGCCACGCAACACTTCGACGCGCTCCAGATCGAGCAGATCCAGCGTGGCCTGACCGGGCCGCGCGTACACCACGCCGTCGATCACTGTCGCCACGGTCGGCTCGACGCCGGGCGAGGTGGAAATCGTGCCGACGCCGCGCACGAATAACGAGGTGTCCTTGTTCGAGGCGCCGGTACGGAAATTCAGCGACGGCACTTGCTGAACGATGCTCGCCAAGCTATTGCGGTTATCGCGTTCGAGCTGTTCGCCGTCGAGCACGGAAACCGCCACCGGCACTTTCTGCAGGGACTCTTCGCGGCGAGTCGCGGTCACCGTGACGGATTTCAGCGTCGGTTCCTGATCGCTGCTGTCAGCGGCAAACGCCATGGGCAGCGGCAGCGCCGCCAGCCCGGTGAAAATCCAGCCCGCCGCGTGTATCGACTGCGTCAGTGTGTGTAATGCCCCAGGAAAATTACGCATAGGTGTTCGCTCGAAAATGGCCCTGAACCGCTGCCGTTCTGCGACGACAGCGCCTGAATCTGTCTTGGGCATTCGCTCGAGCGAGTAGCAGACAACGCGCCTTGTTAGCGCTAACATCGGCAATATTGGCCATCGGCGAATAGAGCGTCCAATACTGAAAAATTACTTTTATATGCGATTTGGTTTTTAGAAAGGATCGAGTCTTGAACGTTGAAAAACCGCGTAAACGTCGTGGCGCCGGCCGTGTAACGTTGAATGCCGTGGCGCGTGCGGCCGGGGTGTCGGCGATTACCGTGTCGCGGTATTTCAATCAGCCCGAACAGGTTTCGCCCGAGCGGCGCGAGCGTATTGCAGCGGTGGTTGCCGAGCTCGGTTATGTGCCGAATCTGGTGGCGGGTGGTCTGGCCTCGGCGCGGGGGAAAATCGTCGGCATGGTCATTCCGAACATCTCCGGGCCGATTTTTGCCAACACGATCCAGGGCTTCAGCGACACCCTTAGCCGTCACGGTTATCAACTGTTGCTGGCGTCGAGTTATTTCGATATCAAGCAGGAAGAAAATGCCGTGCGCACGTTTCTCGGCTGGTCGCCGGCAGCGCTGGTGCTGACCAGCCACTTCCACAGCGCAGGCACCGAGAAGATGCTCGCCGAGGCGGATATCCCGGTCATCGAAACCTGGGATTACCAGCCGGAACGCGGGCCGATGCAGATCGGCTTTTCGCATTTCGAAGTGGGCGTGACGGCGGCAAGGCATCTGCTGGAAAAAGGCTACCAACGCATCGCCTTCGTGCAAAACAGCGCGCCGGGGGACTTCAGTGCCTTGGAGCGCCGCGATGGTTATGCCGCCACTCTGCGAGGCGCAGGGAGGGAGCCATGGCTCTTCGCCCCGGACGCCGACCGCGCACCGTTCGAGGCCGGTAAGCAGGCGATGGAAGCCTTGATGAATGCCTCACCACGCCCCGACGCGATCATCTTCGCCAACGACAACCTCGCCGCCGGCGGCCTGCTCGCCGGGCAACGCGCCGGTTTGAGAATTCCCGAAGACTGCGCCGTTCTCGGCTTCGGTGATTACCCGTTCGCCGAGATGCTGTTGCCCAGCCTGAGCACGATCAAACCACCGGCACTGGAGATCGGTGTACTCGCCGCGACACGCGTGCTGGAAAGCCTTGGCGTGTTGCCGAGCGACGAAGTGCAGCGGCTGAATCTGCTGCAGTGCCAGGTGATCGAGCGCGAAAGCATCTGATGAATATGGCGGGGGCTGGATTGGCTATGCTCTGAAGGACACAGAGGTGGCCCTTTCGCGAGCAGGCTCGCTCCCACAGGGATTTCCTGTGTACATGAAATTTATGTCCAGCCGAGATCCAATGTGGGAGCGAGCCTGCTCGCGAAGGGGCCCTTCCCGGCACTGCACCTCCATCAGGCAGAACGCACCATGCACACCACCATCATCATTGTCTTCGGCCTGGTCCTGCTCGCGCTGATGCTTTACATCGGCGAGCACATCGGCTTCAGCCGCCACACGCTGGCCTACGCTTTCGCAGCGCTGTGGCTGGCGTTGACGCTGATCAACGGGGCGGTCGGCGTGGTGCATGCGGGGCAGCCGTTGGGGACGGAGATTGCGATGGGCAGTGCGGTGTTTGGCGTGCCGGTGGCGGCGATGGTGTTGTTCATGGTGCTGAGCGCCGAGGCGTAAAACCTCTCGGCGCTCAGCCGCTGGATCAACGCACCAGATGCAGGAACTGCATGTGCCGTTCGTACTGGTCGAGGATGTCGTTGATGATCTGCTCTTTGGTGTAGCCGACCAGATCGTAGTCCTGACTGCCCTCGCTCAAGTGCACTTCGGCGCGGTAGTAGCGGCGATTGTTGAGTTGCTTGGAACCCATGCCGCCGCGCGCGAACGATGGCGTGAAGTAGCCGCGCATCTGCACCTGATAGATGAACGGATGCTGCTCGCCATGACCGATTTCCAGGCTGACGTTGTCATGCGCCGGATCCGGCTGGGTAACCACGTGCAGGCCTTTTTCGACGAACACGGCGGTCACTTCTTCGATCGCCGGGCGGACGGTGCTTTCCATGAAGCGGTACACCTCGTCGCGGGACGGGAAGTGCACGGCCTGACTCAGGCGCTGACGCCAGCCACCGGTGCCACGCCGCGAACCGGAGACCGGCGCCAGCGAATGCAACTGCGCGATCTGCTTCTGCGACTCCAGATAGAACGCCTTGTGCAGGCCCCACATCATCAGCAGCAGAATCAACGAGAACGGCAATGAGGTCAGCACCACCGCCGACTTCAACGCGTCGATGCTGCCGGAAAACAGCAGTGCGCTGGTGATCAGCGCGGTCATCGCACCCCAGAAGACCCGCAGCCATTTCGGCCCGTCTTCATCCGGGTTGCCGCCTTTCGCCGACAGGGTGGAGAGCACCACGGTGCCGGAATCCGCAGACGTCACGAAGAACACGAAGCTGATGAACACCGTCACGGCGATGACAGTCTTGCTCCACGGATAGGTTTCCAGCAGCAGATAAATGCTCATCGACGGATTGTCGATGGCCGACATGCCCAGCGCACTCATGCCGTGATTGAGCACTTGATCCAGGGCGCTGTTGCCGAAGATCGACATCCACGCCAAGGTGAAACCGAGCGGAATCAACAGCACGCCGAAGACGAATTCACGGATGGTGCGGCCACGGGAAATCCGCGCGATGAACAGGCCCACGAACGGCGACCATGCGATCCACCAGGCCCAGTAGAACACGGTCCAGCCGCCCAGCCAGTCGCTCGGTTTGTCGTAGGCGTAGAGGTCGAAACTCTTCATCGGCAGCGCGCCGAGGTAATCGCCGACGTTCTGGATCAGGGTGTTGAGCAGGTGCTGTGTCGGCCCGGCAAACAATACGAACAGCAGCAGCCCGCAGGCCAGCAGCATGTTGATGTCCGACATCACCCGCACGCCTTTGTCGACGCCGGAGACGGCCACAATGATCGCCGCACCCATCATCAGCGTGATCAGGCCGACCTGAATCCACTGCGTGTGGGCGATGCCGAACAGGTAGTCCAGCCCGGAGTTCAGATGCAGCACGCCGAAGCCCATGTCGGCACCAAGACCGAACACCGTGGCGATGATGCCGAAGCCGTCCACCGCATAGCCGATCGGGCCGTTGATGCGTTTGCCGATCAGCGGATACAGCGCCGAACGCAGGGCCAGCGGCAGATTGTGCCGATAGGCGAAATAGGCCAGCGCCATGCCGACGAAGGCAAACACGCCCCAGCCATGCAGGCCCCAATGCAGGAACAGGATCTGCATCGCCTGGCGTGCCGCATCCGCCGTGCCCGCGTCGCCTTGCGGTGGCTGGAGCATGTGGGTCAGCGGTTCGGAGACGCAGAAGAAAAACAGCGTGATGCTGATCCCGGCGGCGAACAGCATGCCGGCCCAGGACAGGTAACTGAATTCGGGTTCGTCGTGGTCGGCACCGAGTTTTATCTTGCCGTAGCCGGATAAGGCGGTGACCACCACGAAGATCAGATACAGGGTCATCGCGAGCATGTAGTACCAGCCGACCGTGTTGGCCGCCCAGTTTTGCGCTTCCAGCAACCAGGCGCCGGCCTGCTCGGGGATGGCGATGACGACAAGACCAAACAGCAGAATGACCGTCGCGGCGAAGTAGAACACCGGCGGATTCATGCGCACCAGACCGCTGGCGGGGGTAGACGATGCACTCATGAAAGGTGCACCTCGAAGGGTTGAAACGTGGCTGAAATGATCGGACTCAGCAAAGGCAAGCCTCCTGTTGTGAGCGGGCAGCGAACCACCGGTTTAACTTGAATGAACGTTCAAGTTAAACATGAATGGGGTGGTAAGGACTAATCGCAGGGCTGGGCGGTAGGTTTCCTACAGCGCCCGAGGAGGTTTATGACGCGGGTTTTGTGAGATTCGTTCACTGCGCCAAGCAAGAATCAAAAGCCCCTCACCCTAACCCTCTCCCAGAGGGAGAGGGGACTGATTGGGGGATGTTCAGAATGTGCGCCAACCTGAGGAAACCGTGCCGAATCCATAATCGACCCGGTATTTCAGGTCGATGTATGACGCAAAACACCTCGGTCGGCCCCCTCTCCCTCCGGGAGAGGGCTGGGGTGAGGGGAAAAGGATTCCACGGCCTACTTCTGCGTCCCGTCATCATGCTGCAGATTTGCCTGCGTCAGATTCGCCCCCGCCGGCACACTGCGCGTCAGCCAGACGTTGCCGCCAATGGTCGAGCCCTTGCCGATGGTGATCCGTCCGAGAATCGTCGCCCCGGCATAAATCACAACGTCATCCTCAACGATCGGATGGCGCGGGTGGCCCTTCTGCAATTGGCCGTCCTCATCCGCCGGAAAGCGCTTGGCACCCAAAGTCACCGCCTGATAAATGCGCACCCGTTCGCCAATGATCGCGGTTTCGCCAATCACTACGCCTGTGCCGTGATCGATAAAGAAACTGCGGCCGATCTGCGCGCCCGGGTGGATATCGATGCCCGTCGCCGAGTGCGCGATTTCCGCGCTGATCCGCGCCAGCAGTGGCAGTCCGGCACGGTATAAATGGTGCGCCAGGCGATGGTGAATCACCGCAAGAATGCCCGGATAGCACAGCAGCACTTCATCAACGCTGCGCGCCGCCGGGTCGCCGTGGTAGGCCGCCAGCACGTCGGTGTCGAGCAGCGTGCGCAAACCCGGCAATGCGAGGGCAAAATCCTGCACGATCTGAATGGCGCGGGTCTCGACTTCACTGTCGTCCTGCGCGCTGTGGCGGGCAACGTAACGCAGCTCCAGGCGCGTCTGCGCCAGCAATGCATTGAGCGCTACATCAAGCGTGTGGCCGACGTAGAAGTCTTCACTTTCTTCACGCAGATCGACCGGCCCCAGACGCATCGGGAACAGCGCGCCACACAGCGCCTCGAGGATTTCCGCCATCGCCGCTCGCGACGGCAATTCGCGGCCGCCCTGCTCTCCTGAAGCCCGACCATTCTGTGCGCGCCACTGATCCCGCGCGCTGCGCAGCTGGCTGACGATGGTCTGCAATTGCCAATGGCTGGAACGCTCGCTCACGGTAAAGACTCCTCACGGGCGGCCGGACTGTCTGGCCGCGTCAACGGCGCCTACTTTACGGCATGCCTTTGCCGACGAATTAAGAACCGATAGTGCTGGCCTCAGTCCATTTGGCTATAAGCGATTGGCGGTTGCCCGGGCAAAAACGCGTGCCTATAGTCCTTTCATTCTTCTGCGCCAGTACGGACCCATGATCAAACAACAGCTGCAACGCTTCCCCCGTCTCGAACTGCTGAGCCACCCTACTCCGCTGGAAAAACTCGAACGCCTGTCCACCTGGCTTGGTCGCGAGGTGTACATCAAGCGCGATGACCTGACGCCGCTGGCGATGGGCGGCAACAAGCTACGCAAACTCGAATACCTGGCCGCCGACGCGCTCGCGCAAGGTGCTGACACGCTGATCACGGCCGGTGCGTTGCAATCGAACCACGTGCGCCAGACCGCCGCGCTGGCCGCGAAACTCGGCCTCGGTTGTGTGGCGCTGCTGGAAAACCCGCTCGGCACTGATGATGGAAATTACACCGGCAACGGCAACCGCTTGCTGCTGGATCTGTTCGACACCAAAGTCGAGCTGGTCGACAACCTCGATAATGCCGACGAACAACTGGCCGCCCTCGCCGTGCGCCTGCGCAGCAACGGCAAGAAGCCGTATCTGGTGCCGATCGGCGGCTCCAACGCCCTTGGTGCTCTGGGTTATGTGCGCGCCGGGCTGGAACTGGCTGAGCAGATCAAGGACAGCGGCCTCGATTTCGCCGCTGTGGTGCTGGCTTCAGGCAGTGCCGGTACTCACAGTGGTCTCGGACTGGCGCTGAGTGAGGTGCTGCCGCAACTGCCGGTGATCGGCGTGACCGTTTCGCGCAGTGAAGAAGATCAGCGCCCGAAGGTTCAGGGTTTGGCCGAATGCACCGCTGAGCTGCTGGGCATCGAGTTGCCGGCCAGCTTCAAGGTCGAGCTGTGGGAAGAATATTTCGGCCCACGTTATGGCGAACCGAATGCCGGGACTTTGGCGGCGGTGAAACTGTTGGCGGCTCAGGAAGGTCTGTTGCTTGACCCGGTGTACACCGGCAAGGCCATGGCCGGCCTGTTAGACGGGATTGGCCGGCAGCGATTCGATGACGGCCCGGTCATCTTCCTGCACACCGGGGGCGCGCCAGCGTTGTTTGCCTACAAGGATTTTCTGTAAGAGCAGATCAAGAGATTGCAGCCTTCGGCAGCTCCTACATGAGATCACCTGCAGCGGCTGCCGAAGGCTGCGATCTTCAAGCAGTCACACATATTCCTGAAATGAATAACAATTTTAGTATTAAGTATTTTCAAGTCTAAAACAGACATCTTATAGTCTCGCCGCAGGCGAATTTCGGGCGAGACGCTTAAGCTGCTTTAAGGCAGGATAGCGCTGTCGTCCAGATCACCAATTTGCCTACATTCCTTAAGCGTCTTCCATAAGAAAACACAGGGGCTTGTCATGAATTTTTCCGCACTACGTCGCACTCTGCTGGTCGGTTCGCTGGGTCTTGCGCTCAGCGCCGGCCTGATCGGTCAGGCAGTGGCCGGTGAGCAGTTGCAACAGATCAAGGACAAGGGCGTTCTGAACGTCGGCCTGGAAGGCACTTACCCCCCGTTCAGCTATGTCGACGAGAACGGCAAGCTGTCGGGTTTTGAAGTGGAGCTGTCCGAAGCGCTGGCGCAAAAGCTCGGCGTCAAGGCCAAGATTCAGCCGACCAAATGGGACGGCATCCTCGCCGCACTGGAATCCAAGCGTCTGGATCTGGTGGTCAACCAAGTGACCATTTCCGACGAGCGCAAGAAGAAGTACGACTTCTCCGAACCGTATACCGTCTCTGGCATTCAGGCCCTCGTGCTGAAAAGCAAAGAGTCGGCGCTGAACATCAAGACTGCCGCTGACCTGTCCGGCAAGAAAGTCGGTGTCGGCCTGGGTACCAACTACGAGCAGTGGGTCCGCGCCAACGTGCCGGGTGCTGACGTGCGCACCTACGATGATGATCCGACCAAATTCGCCGACCTCAACAACGGTCGTACCGATGCCATCCTGATCGACCGTCTGGCTGCCCTCGAATACGCCAAGAAAGCCCCGAAAACCGTAGCTGCCGGTGAGGCCTTCTCGCGTCAGGAATCCGGTATCGCCCTGCGCAAAGGCGAGCCTGAACTGCTGGCTGCGGTGAACAAGGCGCTCGACGAACTGCGTGCTGACGGCACTCTTGAGAAACTGTCGAAGAAATACTTCAACGCAGACGTCACTAAATAATGGAAGAGGCTTTCCAACTCGCGCTGGATTCCGCGCCCTTTCTGTTGAAGGGCGCGTACTACACGGTAGTCCTCAGCCTCGGCGGGATGTTCTTCGGTCTGCTGCTGGGCTTCGGCCTCGCGCTGATGCGCCTGTCGCGCTTCAAATCGGTCAGCTGGCTGGCCCGCATCTACGTGTCGTTCTTTCGCGGCACGCCGTTGCTGGTGCAGTTGTTCGTGATCTATTACGGCTTGCCGCAACTGGGCATGGAGCTTGATCCGCTGCCAGCAGCGCTGATCGGTTTCTCGCTGAACATGGCCGCCTACGCCTGTGAAATCCTTCGGGCCGCGATCGGTTCGATCGAACGCGGTCAGTGGGAGGCTGCTGCGAGTATCGGCATGACCCGCGCGCAGACCCTGCGCCGGGCCATCCTGCCGCAAGCGATGCGCACGGCATTGCCGCCGCTGGGCAACAGCTTCATTTCGCTGGTCAAGGACACGGCGCTGGCCGCGACCATTCAGGTGCCGGAGCTGTTCCGTCAGGCGCAGCTGATTACCGCCCGGACTTTTGAAGTCTTCACCATGTATCTTGCCGCCGCGCTGATCTACTGGATTCTGGCCACGGTGCTTTCGCACTTGCAGAACAAGTTGGAAGAGCGGGTCAATCGGCACGACCAGGAGTCCTGACGCGATGATTGTCGTGGAAAAACTGACCAAGCAATTCAAGGGACAGGTCGTGCTCAACGGCATCGACCTTGAGGTAAAGGAAGGCGAAGTCGTCGCGATCATCGGTCCCAGTGGTTCGGGGAAAACGACGTTCCTGCGCTGCCTGAATTTCCTCGAAGAACCCACCAGCGGCCGGATCAAGGTCGGCGATATCGAAATCGATACCAGCCGCCCGCTGAACCAGCAGCAAAGCCTGGTGCGCAACCTGCGCCAGCACGTCGGCTTCGTGTTCCAGAACTTCAACCTGTTCCCCCATCGCACCGCTTTGGAAAACGTCATCGAAGGCCCGATCGTGGTCAAGAAGATGCCGCGCGACCAGGCAGTTGCTCTGGGTAAAAAGCTGCTGACCAAAGTGGGGCTTGCCGGCAAGGAGGACGCGTATCCGCGCCGGCTTTCCGGTGGCCAGCAACAGCGCGTGGCAATTGCCCGGGCGCTGGCGATGGAGCCGGAAGTCATTCTGTTCGACGAACCGACCTCCGCCCTCGACCCGGAACTGGTCGGCGAAGTGCTGGCGACCATCCGCGGTCTTGCCGAAGAAAATCGCACCATGGTGATTGTCACCCATGAAATGGGTTTTGCCCGTGACGTGGCCAATCGCGTGGTGTTTTTCGACAAGGGCGTAATTGTTGAACAAGGTGAAGCCAAGGCACTGTTTGCCAACCCGAAAGAAGAACGCACCAAACAGTTTCTCAGCAAGTTTCTGAATCACGCCTGAGAACTTTCTCTACCACAGCCCTCAACTTCCACGGACGGAAGTTATCCCTCCCCCGGCATTTCATTCTTCTAAATATTTATTACTTGTGCGCGCAGATATACATTGCGCAACGATGACGCACGTTCTCGACTCGTCATATTTCCACACGTTTGCCGGTGAACGAACCCGCACAAAACGCCGCGAAACCGCTGTTTATCTGTAGCTGATTTCGCGCTTACGCCTAGGCTTAGTGCCTCGATGACGTAGGAGCTTTCTGATTAACTTGTAATTTACGCATTAACTAATCCCCTCTATTGACACCCCTCTCCGCAGACTTTTATCTAGTCGGCAACCGGCGCCCATTAGTTCAAACAACCCGCACTAATACCGAGCAAATACTTGTCGCTTTTATTGCCAGTTGATTCGCGCCTTTTTTGTTTTCCAGAAACGGATTTCGCTGCAAGACTTCAAGGAGAGAAACCGATGACCCGCACTTCGCACACACCCGAACTTGCAGCGCCAACGCTGGCATGCGCACAAAAAACCGGCATTAACCTGGCAACAGCAGCCCACCTGCTCATCGACGTGCCGCCCTACTGCGACATGGACGTTGGCGATCTGATCGAACTGTTCTGGGACAAATGCTATGTCGCGTCAAAAGTCCTCAGCGCGGCCGATGTGGGCGAGTCGGTCAGCCTGCGGGTGCCGGAGAGTTTCATCACCAACGGCACCGCGCGCATTCACTACCGCGTGATGCAGGTCGGCCAGGGCGCCGCGCTTTCGGCAACGACGCGGATACAGGTCAAACTCGATTGCCCGGGTGGCCAGCCCGCTGCGCACTGCGAAGATGAAAACCAGCAACTGGCACCGGTGATCATCCCCGAAGCGATTCGCCGCCAGGGCGTCAACCCCAGCCAGATCAAACGCGGCGTGCCGCTGACTATCGAGCCTTATCTGAACATGGCCGAAGACGACGCCATCACATTGCGCTGGGGTGATGTGCGCATGGATCTGGCGGCGCTCACTGCGGCCGACGTCGGGCTGCCGATTCAGGTCTGGGTGCCACCGGCGGTCATTGTCGAAGCGGGCGAAGACCTGCGGCTGGACGTGACCTACTGCATCCTCGACCGGGTCGGTAACAACTCGCGCTGGGCACCGCCGCGCACACTCAAAATCGGTTGCGTGAATCCGTACGTGAAAGTCCCGTTGAAGCCCGAATTCAAGGCCGCTGAATCACGTACCAAGTGAGACCTGCTCAAGGTGGGAGGTCAGTTATCTCTCACCTGAACCTCGTTAACCAAGCCGAACATCCACCCTTCTATGCATATTCCTAAAAGTTAGTTCATTTAATTTTTATACACGCTTAGGGTATATGCACCGGACCACCGGACATTCTTTCAATCGTCGCACTCCGCGGCGTTTTTCATGAGATGTGAGGTAGGTATGGTCCGGAACACAATCACCCCAGTGCAGATCGCCAGGGCATTGCGTGCAGCCAGGGAGCGGCACTGATGTCCAGTCTGGCAGATGCGAATCTGCAGTCCGATCTGGACATCGCCCCACTGTTATTGCCCGCGCAAGTACTGCGCAACGACGCTCAAGCCATCAAGGCCGCCCACGAGCTGGCGCAGGCCGCCCGCGTGCAGGCGGCCAAACGCGACCGTCAGCGCAAGCTGCCATGGTCGGAAATTGAACAGTTCACCCGCAGCGGTCTGGGCAGCATTGCCATCCCGCGCGAATACGGTGGCCCGCAGGTTTCCTTCGTCACATTGGCTGAAGTATTCGCGATCATTTCTGCCGCCGACCCGGCGCTCGGACAGATTCCGCAAAACCAGTTCGGCATCATCCATCTGGTGCTCGGCACCGCTACCCAAGCGCAGAAAAAGCAGCTGTTCCAGAGTGTTCTGGAAGGTTGGCGCATCGGCAATGCCGGCCCGGAACGCGGCACGAAAAACACCTTGGAACTGAAGGCGCGAATCAGTGCAGATGGCGACGACTACGTGATCAACGGCCAGAAGTTCTATTCCACCGGCGCCCTGTTCGCCCACTGGGTCGCGGTGAAAGCGCTCAACGATGACGGCAAGCAAGTGCTGGCCTTCGTCCGTCGCGGCACGCCAGGTTTGCGCATCGTCGATGACTGGTCGGGTTTCGGCCAGCGCACCACCGCCAGCGGCACGATCCTGCTGAACAACGTGCGCGTCGAGTCGAGCCTGGTCATCGACAACTGGAAGATCAACGACAAGCCGAACACCCAAGGGGCAGTGTCGCAGCTGATTCAAGCGGCCATCGACGCCGGCATCGCACGCGGTGCTATCGACGACGCCATCGACTTCGTCAAAAGCCGCGCGCGGCCATGGATCGACGCCAAGGTCGAGCGCGCCAGCGATGACCTCTACGTGATCGCCGATATCGGCAAACTGAAAATCGAACTGCACGCCGCCGAAGCGCTGCTGCGCAAGGCCGGACAAGTGCTTGATCAGGTTCACGCGGCGCCACTCACTGCTGAGTCCGCTGCTCGCGCTTCGATCGCCGTGGCTGAAGCAAAAGTACTGACCACCGAGATCTCGCTGCTGGCCAGCGAAAAGCTCTTCGAACTGGCCGGCAGCCGCGCGACCCTCGCCGAATTCAACCTCGACCGCCACTGGCGCAACGCCCGCGTGCACACCCTGCACGAC
The DNA here is from genome assembly GCF_054668485.1 of Pseudomonas sp. S2_A05. NCBI lineage: Bacteria > Pseudomonadati > Pseudomonadota > Gammaproteobacteria > Pseudomonadales > Pseudomonadaceae > Pseudomonas > Pseudomonas sp. S2_A05. The sequence continues at coordinate 5,002,057 of NZ_CP162775.1, read as the reverse complement.
CCGGTGCGCTGGAAATATCACGCAGTCGGCGCCTATCGCCTGAACGGCACCTTGCCGGCTCGCCATTCCTGGATCTGAGACGACCAGTCATCTGGAGAACCCCCTATGACGCTTTCCCATCACGTCGCGCTCATCACCAGCGATGAGCAAGCCCTGATCGTCGCCAGCGACCTGGCCGAAGATTTCAAACGCGACAGCGCCCTGCGCGACCGCGAACGCCGCCTGCCATTGGCAGAACTGGAAGTGTTTTCCCGCTCCGGCCTGTGGGGCATCAGCGTGCCGAAGGAATATGGCGGCGCAGGTGTTTCCAACGTCACCCTGGCCAAAGTCATCGCCCTGATTGCGCAGGCCGACGGTTCACTCGGGCAAATTCCGCAGAACCATTTCTACGCACTGGAAGTGCTGCGCGTGAATGGCAGCGATGAACAGAAACAACGTCTGTACGCCGAGGTCCTCGCCGGTCAACGCTTCGGCAATGCGCTGGCAGAACTGGGCACCAAAACCGCTCACGACCGCGTCACCAGCCTCGAACGCGACGGCGCTGGTTATCGCATCAACGGTCGCAAGTTCTACTCGACCGGGGCGATTTACGCGCAGCGCATTCCGACGTCGGTGGTCGATGAAAACGGCGTACAGCAACTGGCCTTCGTCCCGCGCGAGAGCAAGGGCCTGACGGTGATCGACGACTGGAGCGGCTTCGGCCAGCGCACCACTGGCAGTGGCTCGGTGGTGTTCGAAGATGTCTATGTAGCGGCTGAAGATGTGCTGCCGTTCCAGAGCGCTTTCGAACGCCCGACCACGGTCGGCCCGCTGGCGCAGATTCTCCACGCCGCGATCGACACCGGCATTGCCCGCGCCGCTTTCGAAGATGCCTTGCATTTCGTGCGCAGCAAAACCCGTCCGTGGATCGATTCCGGCAACGACAAGGCCACCGAAGATCCGCTGACATTGAAGAGCTTCGGCCACTTGAGCATTCGGTTGCACGCCACCGAAGCCTTGCTCGAACGTGCCGGCGAAATCCTCGATGCCGCGCAAGCCGAAACCAACGCCGAAACCGTCGCCGCCGCATCGATCGCGGTTGCCGAAGCGCGGGCGATCAGCACGGAAATTTCCCTCGCCGCCGGCAGCACCCTGTTCGAACTGGCCGGCAGCCAGGCGACGCTGAGTGAACACGGCCTCGACCGCCACTGGCGCAACGCCCGAGTGCATACCCTGCATGACCCAGTGCGCTGGAAATATCACGCAGTTGGCAATTATTACCTCAACGACGAAAACCCTCCGCTGCGAGGGACGATCTGATGAGCGCTGCGAAAAAGAAAATTCTGCTCAACGCGTTCAACATGAACTGCATCGGCCATATCAATCACGGCCTGTGGACGCATCCGCGCGACACTTCGACCCGCTACAACACGATCGAATACTGGACCGAACTGGCGCAGTTGCTTGAGCGTGGATTGTTCGATGGTTTGTTCATCGCTGACATCGTCGGCGTCTACGACGTCTACCAGAACTCGGTGGACGTCACGCTGAAAGAGTCGATCCAGTTGCCGGTCAACGATCCGCTGCTACTGGTTTCAGCGATGGCAGCCGTCACCAGAAACCTCGGCTTCGGCCTGACCGCCAATCTCACTTACGAGCCGCCATATCTGTTCGCCCGACGCATGTCGACGCTCGATCATTTGAGTCGCGGCCGGGTCGGCTGGAACATCGTCACCGGTTATCTGGACAGCGCCGCCAAAGCCATGGGCCTGCGCGAACAGGTCGAACATGACCGCCGCTACGACCAGGCCGAAGAGTATCTGCAGGTGTTGTACAAGCTCTGGGAAGGCAGTTGGGAGAACGGCGCGGTGCTCAACGACCGCGAGGAGCGTATCTACGCCAATCCGGAAAAAGTGCACAAGGTCGAGCACAAGGGCGAGTTCTATCAGGTCGAGGGTTATCACCTCTGCGAGCCGTCACCGCAGCGCACGCCGGTATTGTTCCAAGCCGGCAGCTCCGATCGCGGCTTGCTCTTCGCCGGGCGTCATGCCGAGTGCGTATTCATCAGCGGCCAGAACAAACCATCGACCAAAGTGCAGGTCGACAAGGTCCGTGCCAGCGCGGTCGAAGCCGGGCGCAATCCTCAAGACATCAAGGTGTTCATGGGCCTCAATGTGATCGTCGGCGCCACCGAAGAAGCGGCGTGGGCCAAGCATGCCGAGTACCTGAGTTACGCCAGTGCCGAGGCCGGCGTGGCGCATTTTTCCGCCTCCACCGGCATCGACTTTGCCCAGTACGAAATCGACGAACCGATCCAGTACGTGAAGAGCAACGCGATTCAGTCGGCGACGAAAAACCTGCAAAACAACGACTGGACCCGGCGCAAATTGCTCGACCAGCACGCCCTCGGTGGTCGTTACATCACCGTGGTCGGCTCGCCCGAGCAAGTGGCGGATGAACTGGAATCGTGGATCGCCGAAACCGGTCTGGACGGCTTCAATCTGACCCGCATCGTCACCCCGGAAAGCTATGTCGATTTCATCGAGCTGGTGATTCCCGAGCTGCAGTGGCGCGGCTCGTACAAGACTGCGTATGACAGCGGGACCTTGCGCGAGAAGTTGTTTCACGGTGAGGCGCAATTGCCTGAGCAACACAGCGGATCTTCGTACAGGCATCAGAAGCTTCGCGAGCAGGCTCGCTCCCACATTTGAAATGCGTGCCCCTGTGGGAGCGAGCCTGCTCGCGAAGAGGCCCTCCCCGACAGCAAAAATTCATGCACTGACTGGAAAAACCACCATGACCAAAAAAATCCTGACCCACCCAGTCAAAGCACTGGCTCTGGTCTTCGGCCTGTTCAGCTCGGCGGTATTCGCTGCGGATGCGCCGCTGAAAATCGGCACCACCGCCGCTTTTGCCATCCCGCTGGAAGCCGCCGTCGAGGAAGCCTCCAAACAAGGCCTGAAAGTCGAACTGGTGGAATTCACCGACTGGATCGCGCCCAACGTCAGCCTCGCCGCTGGCGACATCGATGTGAATTACTTCCAGCACATTCCGTTCCTGGAAAACGCCAAAGCCGCGTCCGGTTTCGATCTGGTGCCATTCGCTCCTGGGATCATTAACAACGTCGGTCTGTATTCGAAGCGATACAAAAGCTTCGATGAGCTGCCCGAAGGCGCCAGCGTCGCCATCGCCAACGACCCGATCAACAGCGGACGCGGTTTGCAATTGCTCGCCAAGGCCGGGTTGATCAGCCTGAAACCGGGCGTCGGCTACAAAGCCACCGAAGACGACATCGTCGCCAATCCGAAGAAGATCAGGATTCTTCAGGTCGAAGCCGTGCAACTGGTGCGCGCGTATGACGACGCCGATCTGGTCCAGGGTTATCCAGCCTATATCCGCTTGGCGAAGACCTTCGATGCCGGCTCGGCACTGCTGTTCGACGGTCTCGATCACAAGGAATACGTGATCCAGTTCGTCATCCAGCCGAAGAGCAAAACCGACCCGCGCCTGATCAAGTTCGTCGACATCTATCAGCATTCGCCGGCCGTTCGCGCGGCACTGGACAAGGCCCACGGCAAGCTCTATCAGGCCGGCTGGGAAAGCTGAACATGACTGCGGCGATCCAACGGCGACTGGAGCTTCCAGAGCCACACAATGCTGAAAAAACCGAGCTGCACCCCGAGTTGAATCGCGCCCACGTACGCTTTATTGGCGTGGGCAAAACCTACAACGGCCGGCAAGGACCGGTCGCGGCCTTGCAGGGCATCGACCTGGCGATTCAGCGTGGTGAAGTGTTCGGCATCATCGGCCGCAGCGGCGCCGGCAAGTCGTCGCTGATTCGCACGATCAATCGCCTGGAACAGCCGACTTCAGGACGCGTGCTGATCGATCAGGTCGATATCGGCGAGCTCGATGAAGACCGTCTCGTCGCTCTGCGCCGGCGTATCGGCATGATCTTCCAGCACTTCAATCTGATGTCGGCCAAGACCGTCTGGCAGAACGTCGAGTTGCCACTGAAAGTCGCCGGCGTGCCGAAGGAACAGCGCGACAACAAGGTGCGCGAACTGCTCGAACTGGTCGGCCTGCAAAGCAAGCACAAGGCCTACCCGGCACAACTCTCCGGCGGGCAGAAGCAGCGTGTCGGCATCGCCCGCGCGCTGGTGCATGACCCGGACATTCTGCTCTGCGATGAAGCGACATCGGCACTCGATCCGGAGACCACGCAGTCGATCCTCGGCCTGTTGCGCGAGATCAACAAACGCCTCGGCCTGACCATTGTGCTGATCACTCACGAAATGGCAGTGATCCGCGACATCTGCGATCGCGTCGTCGTGCTTGAGCATGGCCATGCGGTCGAGCAAGGGCCGGTGTGGCAAGTGTTCGGCAATCCGCAACACGAGGTCAGCCAGACCTTGCTCGCGCCGCTGCAACACGCCTTGCCGGAAGAATTGCAAAGCCGTTTGCAGGCGCAATCCACGGCTTCTGATGCAGCGTTGGTGTTGCGTTTGCAGTTCACCGGCAGTGCCGCTGATGAGCCGGATCTGGCTGCATTATTTGCGGCATTGGGTGGCCAAGTGAAGCTGCTTCAGGGCGGCGTGGAAAGGATTCAGGGTCACGCACTGGGGCAGCTGTTGCTGGCCGTCAGCGGCTCGGCGTTCAGCGCCGGGCAATTGCGCGAACGCGCCGGGCAATGGGCGCAACGAGTGGAGGTATTGGGCTATGTGGTTTGATCGCTTGCTGCAGGGTTTTATCGACACTTTCCTGATGGTCGGCGTGTCGTCGCTGATCGCGCTGCTGGTGGGGATTCCCATGGCGGTGATTCTGGTCACCAGTGACAAGGGCGGGATCTATGAGGCGCCGCTGTTGAACCGTGCGCTGGGCGCCTTCGTCAATCTGTTCCGCTCGATCCCGTTCCTGATTCTGATGGTTGCGCTGATTCCGTTCACCCGCCTGATCGTCGGCACCACCTATGGCGTGTGGGCCGCTGTGGTACCGCTGACAATCGCCGCAACGCCCTTCTTCGCGCGGATCGCCGAAGTGAGTCTGCGCGAGGTCGATCATGGCCTGATCGAAGCCGCGCAGGCCATGGGTTGCCGGCGCTGGCATATCGTCTGGCATGTGCTGCTGCCCGAGGCGCTGCCGGGGATTGTCGGCGGTTTCACCATCACCCTGGTGACGATGATCAATTCGTCGGCCATGGCTGGGGCAATTGGTGCTGGTGGGCTGGGGGATATCGCTTACCGCTACGGTTATCAGCGCTTCGACAGCCAGATCATGTTGACGGTGATTGTCTTGCTGGTGGCGTTGGTGGCGGTGATTCAGTTGGGTGGGGATCGGTTGGCTCGGGGGTTGAATAAGCGGTGAAGCAGACTCTTTGCTTCCGATGGCTGGGACGCCAGCGCCCACCATCAGATGCGAACTGGTGGCGCTACTGTGAGTGTTCACCCGACATAACCTGGAGTAATCGAATTTTTTTTCAGAAAAGCCCGGGTATTTCCCTGATCAAGCGTGTTTTCCATGTTTTCTCTTGTCTGAAAAATCAGACTCGTCATGTCTTTCCACTTCACGCTGTTATGAGATTGCCACTCCACATACTCATCAGGCGAAGCCAGATCCGTTTCGACACCCGACATAATCCTTGTCAATACTTGCCACGTTTTGGATTGCATTTTGTGAAACACTGGATACAGATTTCCAAATGAAGCCAGATTATTGATTGAAGGCTTCAGATCAAAGCTGTCGACTCCGGTCAACGTCATATATTTACGTGACTCATCCTTCAGATGGAAGGCAGCAGCCCCATAGGCTGAAGCGCCACCCGCGCTGGCCAGACCGGAAGAGAGTTTCAAAGCCCCATAAAAAGGCCTGAAATCCCCATTGAATTTCGGATGATCTAGCGAGCCATACTCTTTTATTATTCTGGAAGGGGAATGAGCATAGTCAAACATGCCCATTTCGAAACCATCCCGGATCTCCGTTGCAAAACCTGGTTTAACCCCTTGATGCCACATATTCATGAGGCCATCACCTTCTAGATCAGGGATGCTTTCCGGATTGATATTGAAAGTCAGTTTCGCCCTGGATATGACATCAACAGCGGCTTCCAGCAATTCATCCGCAGCCACATCGCTCTGGATGCGCGCCAGCTTTTTAATTTTGCCAATGGCAGAACTCTTATCCGTGTCCTTTCTAGCCATGATGCTGGGGAGCAAATGCAATTTGAAATGGGCCCTGCGCGCATGCTCCGCGTCACTTTCGCCGCTCAAAACGCTACTCAAACCTCTGACCGTCCCCTGTTCATCAACGAAAATCAGCGGACTATTTCCTAGCATTGCGTAAAGATTGATTCCATCGATATCTCGGCCAGGATCGGGACTTGTCCAGCGCTGTAACCACGGCGCGTAATAACGATAGCCATAATAGTAAAGACCGGTCGCATCCCGCTCTTTGCCTGAGTAACGAATCGTTTTGTTTTTCACCGCCAATGAATTCTTACCCGCCCAGCACGCCGTGCCACCAAACGGGTAATAGTGCTCCTGAGTCAAAATCCCCGAACCATCATCCAATTCCAGCGTGCTGGAACCAAGATGATCATTGAGGCTGTAACGCAGTTGGTCGCTTTCCACCCCGCTTGGCCAGTGCAGCAGTCGTACCTGATTGCGCCCGGTGTCGACACTGAAGACATGTCGCTCGACACCATCGACTTCGCGATGAATCTCAAGCCCCGGCAGATAACGAAGTTCTACCGTCAGCTTCTGACCGGACGCTTGGCTGACAGTCGTTTTACGCAACCGATGGCCCGGCTCGTCGTAGCCATAACACTCGTAGTCATCGCTTTCATTCGGACGTTTCAGCAACACAACCCGGCTCAACTCATTGCGTACGTTCCAGCACATGGCCTGACCACGTTGCAACTCCAACTGATTACCCGCCGCATCAAATCCCTGCGCTATCTCCGCTTCCCCGGGCAAGGAACCATCGTCGCGCTGCATCAAGCTTCGGTTGCTGCGATGGGAGGTGTACATCGCAAAACCCGGCGCACCGCTGTGGTGGCGAGTGATCAGGTTGCCCGCTGCATCGTAGTCGAATTTCTGCGTGTAGTTGCGCCGTTGATTAGGATCCAGCGGCGTTGGCAGCAGCTCCGGCAAGGCCGGGCCATGACTGGGCTGGCTGACTTCCCAGCCGCTGGCCTCGACCAGTTGATAAAGGCTGTCGTAGCGATACCGACTGACCGGATCGATGCGCTGATTGTTGAGCCAGGACACGGCTTGAGTCTTGTCTTCCAGGCTGATGATGTTGCCCACCGGATCGTAGACGTAATTCAGATCCTGCAACGGAGGGTGCGTGCCGACACTGGCGAGCAGGCTCAGCAACCGGCCGTCATCGCGGCTGTATTCGGCGCGGGCGATGACGCCGTTGCCGGCCGTTTCGCTTTCGATCTGACCCTGCGCGTTGTAGCGAATCGCGCTGACCAGGCACTTCGGCTGCCTGCCCTCGCCGGCCTGCAACAGCCAGGTCGCGCAAGCTTGCCCGGCGATGTTGTAATGCTGGGTCCGGAGGTTGCCTACCGCGTCGGTGTGATGCTGCAACTCGCCGGTTGGAGTGAAAGTCTGCCGGGTGACGTAGGTTGTTTCCTCGAGATAGTCATCCCGCCGGTCGGGTTCGAGTGGCCAGTCAGGCGTCTCGAGCTCGATCAAAAAGCGTCGCGACTCAACCATCACTGCGCCAGCGAGGCCGTAGCCATCGAAATGCCGATTGCCGGCCGGGTCGTCGTGGCGGATTGGTCGACCGCACTGGTTGTGCTGTGCGTGATCATCGGTGGCTTTTGCATAGGTCCAGCGCTCGACCACGCGAGGCTGCCCGTCGTGCGCCTGCTCGGTGAGGGCTAGCGGTCGCAGCAGATCATCGTATTGGCGGTGACTCTGACTGCCCCGGGCATCCCAGCCAGAACACATCGAGCCCGCTTCATTCAACAGCCGCACCTGCCAACCGGCGTCGACGCTGTCTGCGAGTAAGTCTTGACCGCTCAATGCGTAGAGTGTGGCCAGATTCGGCTTGGGCGCAACGCCGTACAAACGCGGATCCCACGACGCTACCTGACGCCCCGCCTCATCAAAGATCTGCCGGGTGATGCGCGATTCGATGTCGGCTTTATCCGGGTGTCGGCAATAGGCAACGCTGCGAACCACCAGTGCGCGCGGGTCAATGACCGACAAGGTCGGAGTGGCGGTGTCATGGCGGGTATTCACGGCTACGCGAGTCCCTGATGTCTATACGCTGAGACTGAACCAGTTTTCTCCATCCCGATACTGTAAGAACTACCAGTTGCATTCAGGTTTGCGCACCCATGCGGTCATTCAGACAGGCTGGCGCGAGGACTGAATAAGCGCTAAGGTCGATGGCGGCAGGTGGCCATCAATCAGGCCCTTGTGATCGCGATATCTTAGGCAACGCCCTTCGCAAAAATCAGATGCTTCCTACACCACTTTTGTCGTTTCGCCAGCCCGAACCACGGGGGTTTGCAGGACGATTCCTAGAATATTTTGCCCGCTTGTACCCGAAATATCCTGTAGCTAATCTCCGGTCGTCACTGTTTTGCGGTGACTGGATTCAGTTGTCCGGCCGGCGACTGATCCGCGTGCAGCCGCCGTCCTGCTCGTTTAGTCGCGAAATGGTTGGCTCCCACTTGAAGTCAGGAGTTTACCCATGGAAAAAAATCTTGCCGATCCGCCACTCAGCCTTACCTCAAGCAAGCGGTTCACCGAGGATTTGCTCAAGGATCGCTCTGCACTGTGCCGCGCCGTCGACTCACATCTGGCCGGCAATCAGGTCACGTTGGCGGGACAGAAACGCGTCTACAGCATCAGCGAAGATGTGACGCTGGAGGACGCCCAACTGTATGTTGCCGATCTACTGCGCTGCGCCTCGGTGACCGTCCATCAATGCGGTGACCAGCTCGGGGGCGCGGATCGGGCCATGGTGTTCTCGGTCTGGCATCTGCTGGAAATGGCCAAGGCGATGATGGACCGCTCGATCGATTGTCTGGGAGCGAAGCAGCACTGAAGCCTGGCACCCATTGCCGCCTGCACTGGCCCCAGCGCAGGCGGCGTTTTTTTGCCGGTGAAAAGGCTTATAGTCCGCCCTCACACCGCCAATACAGCATTGATCATGAAGCAAACGCCCAGCGACCTCGAACAGATCACCGCCACCACCCTTGGACACTACAACTCGGTGGCCGAGGATTTCCGTGAAGGCACGCGCGACCACGATGTCAGCCAGAATATCGAGGCCTTGCTGCGCCACATTCACGGTGAAGCACCCTTCACGATTCTCGATTTCGGCTGCGGGCCGGGGCGGGATTTGCAAACCTTCACGCGCATGGGCCACGTCGCGATCGGCCTTGATGGCTCACAGGAGTTCGCGCGCATGGCCCGCGAAGACAGCGGTTGCGAAGTCTGGCAGCAGGACTTTCTCAAGCTCGATCTACCCGCCGAGCGCTTCGACGGGATCTTCGCCAATGCCGTGCTGTTTCATGTGCCGTTGCAGGTGTTGCCGCAAGTGCTACGGCAACTGCACGGCACCTTGAAACCGGGTGGCGTGCTGTTCAGTTCCAATCCGCGTGGCGACAACCAAGAGGGCTGGAACGGGCCGCGCTACGGCTCGTATCACGATCTCGAGGCCTGGCGCGGGTTGCTGACGGCGGCGGGGTTTGTCGAGCTGGAGCATTATTACCGGCCTGCGGGCTTGCCGCGCGAACAGCAGCCGTGGCTGGCGAGCGTGTGGCGTCGAGTTGATTGAAGATCAAAAGATCGCAGCCTTCGGCAGCTCCTACGTTGGAATGCGTTTCCCTGTAGGCGCTGCCGAAGGCTGCGATCTTTTGCTTTTGCTTCAGGAAGATTCTTTTTCAGGCTCGCGAATCTTGTACCAGGCCACATACAGCGCCGGCAGGAACAGCAGCGTCAGCAGCGTCGCCACGACAATCCCGCCGATCATTGCGTAGGCCATCGGTCCCCAGAAAACTTCGCGGGCGATCGGGATCATGCCCATGCTCGCTGCCGCTGCGGTCAGCAGGATCGGTCGGCGCCGGTGTTCGGTGGCTTCGACCACCGCGTCCCACGGCGCATAGCCTTTCTGCTCGAACTCATCGATCTGCGTCACCAGAATCACCGAGTTGCGGATGATGATGCCGATCAGCGCGAGAATCCCCAGGATCGCCACGAAGCCCATCGGCGTGCCGGTCGGCACCAGCGCCAGGACCACGCCTATCAACCCCAGCGGCGCCACACTGGCGACCAGGAACATCTTCTGCACGCTGTGCAACTGAATCATCAGGAACGTCGCCATGAGGAACAGCATCAGCGGCAACACCTTGGCAATCGGCCCTTGGGCCTTGCCGCTTTCCTCGACCGTGCCGCCGGTGGCGACCTTGTAGCCGACCGGCAGTTTCGAGGCAAAAGCATCGATCGACGGCTTGAGCAGTTTCACCAGATCGGTCGGCTGAATCTCGTCGCGCACCGAGGCCTTGATGGTAATGGTCGGCAAGCGGTCGCGACGCCAGACCAACGGCTGCTCCAGTTCATAGCGCACGGTGGCAAACGCCAGCAGCGGAATCGAGGTGCCGCTCGGCGTGACGATCTGCAGGTTCTGCAGGGTTTCCGGGGTACCGCGCTCGGAATCCACGGCGCGACCGACCACGTTGATCAGGTAGATATCGTCATCGACCTGGGTCAACGGCGAGCCGCTGACAATGCTGTTCATCAGGTTGGCGACGTCTTCGGACGACAGCCCGAGTTGCCGCGCCTTGTCCTGGGCAATATCGATGCGCAGGACTTTGCCGGGCTCGTTCCAGTCGTAAATGATCTCGCCGATGTGCGGGTTCTTGTCCAGTTCGGTGGCCAGGTCGATGGCGTGTTTGCGCACCTGATCGACGTCTTTGCCGCTGACTCGATACTGAATCGGACGCCCCACCGGCGGGCCCATTTCCAGAGCCTGCACGTAGCTGCCGATGCCGACGAAGTCTTTGTGCAGGCGCTCACGCAAGCGCTGGCTGAGTGCCTCGCGGGCTTCGAAATCCTTGCTGACGATCACCAGTTGCGCGTAGTACGGGTTCTGCAACTGTTGGTCCAGCGGCAGGTAGAAACGGATCGCCCCCTGACCGATGTAAGTGCTCCAGCGCACGATGTCCGGGTCGCCCTTGAGCGTCGCTTCGAGCTTGTCCACCGCCTTGCGGGTTTCGTCGATCGAGGCGTTTTGCGGCAGGTTCAGGTCGACCAGAATTTCCGGGCGGTCGGAAGCGGGAAAGAACTGGTTCTGCACGAAACGCATGCAGAACACCGCCAGCACGAACAACAGCACGGTGACGCCGATCGCCCACCAACGATTGCGCATGGCCCACAACAGACCACCGTTGAAGGCGCGACCGACGCGACCCGGCTCGGCATCGTGGGCCTTCACCTTGTCGCTGAGGATGTGCACGCCAATCACTGGTGCGAAGAACACCGCCACCACCCACGAGACGATCATCGCCACGGCAATCACCGCAAACAGCGTGAACGTATATTCACCCGCCGAACTGGCGTTGAGACCAATGGGCACGAAACCGGCGACGGTCACCAGCGTACCGGTGAGCATCGGGAATGCCGTCGAGGTGTAGGCGAACGTCGCCGCCTGCTCCTTGCTCTCGCCCATTTCCAGGCGCGTGACCATCATCTCTACGGTGATCATCGCGTCGTCCACCAGCAGACCGAGGGCAATGATCAATGCGCCGAGGGAAATCCGCTGCATGGTGATGCCGCTGTACTCCATGAACACGAAGACCATGGCCAGCACCAGCGGAATCGAGCAGGCCACCACCAGACCAGCGCGCACGCCGAGGCTGATGAAACTCACCACCAGCACGATGATGACCGCTTCGAACAGCGCGCTGGTGAAACCGCCGACGGCCTCTTCCACCACCACCGCCTGATCGGAAACGGTGTGCACGCCGACGCCGACCGGCAAATCTGCGGTGAGCTGGTCGATGCGCTCATGCAGCGCTTTACCGAATTCCTGAACGTTGCCACCCTTCTGCATGGCAATCGCCAGGCCGATCGCCGGTTTGCCGTCGAAGCGGAATTCCGGTGTCGCCGGATCGACGTAGCCACGGCTGATCTCGGCGATGTCGGCCAGACGATAGAAGCGATCGTTGAGTTTGAGATTGACCTCGGCCAGATCTTTCTCCGATTCGAACTGGCCCGAGGTGCGCACGGAGATCCGCTCCGGCCCCGCCTCGATCACCCCGGCCGGAGTCACTGCGTTCTGCGATTGCAGGCTCTGCACCACCTGGCGCTGGTCGATACCCAGTGCGGCGAGTTTGCGCGTGGAGAAATTCAGGTAAATCGTTTCGTCCTGCTGGCCGACCATTTCGATCTTGCCCAGCCCCGGCACGCTGCGTATTTCGGCGCGCGCCTGTTCCACGTAATCGCGCAACTGACGCATGGTCAGGCCGTCGGCGGTGAAGGCGTAGACCGAGCCGTACACGTCACCGAACTCATCGTTGAACCCCGGCCCCTGAATGCCCTGGGGAAACTGGCCGCGAATGTCGTCGATCTTCTTGCGCACCTGGTACCAGATTTGCGGAATGTCCTCAGCGCTGGTGGTGTCGCGCAGGTACACGTACACCGTCGACTCGCCGGGGCGGGTGTAGCTTTTCACGTAATCGAGGGAATCGAGCTCTTCGAGTTTTTTTTCGATGCGGTCGGTGACCTGCTTGAGGGTTTCTTCCTGGGTCGCGCCCGGCCATTTGGTCTGGATCACCATGGTCTTGATGGTGAATGACGGGTCTTCTTCGCGGCCGAGATTGAAGTAGGAGAACACCCCCATCAGCAGCCCGACGAACATCAGGTACCAGACGAATGACTGGTGCTTCAAGGCCCATTCGGAGAGGTTGAAAGAGCCTTTCATTGACTGTCCTCGTCAAGTTTTACCGATTGTCCGGGTTTGAGACTGTTGACGCCGGCGCTGACCACGCGCTCGCCGTTTTGCACGCCACCGGCCAGCACCACGCTGTTGTCGCCACGGCTGACCACGCTGACGTCGCGCGGGTTGACGGTTTTGTTCTGCGTGTCGATGACCCAGATCCGGGTTTTACCGTCGGCTTCCTGCAACGCCGTCACCGGCAGTTCGATGCGCGGCTTGATCGCCGAGCTGAGGGTCACGCTGATCGCGGTGCCGAGGCGGAAACCGTCCGGCGTATCCGACAGGGTCAGGCGCGCGCGGCGGGTGCGCGTGGCGCTTTGCGCCCTGGGGTTCGATCTCGCGGATGATCGCCGTGGTGTTGATGCTCGGGTCGAGTTGCGCGGCCACCGAGAACACCACGTCGCTGGGCAACTGATCGACCAGCGTATCGGGCAGATCGATCACCGCTTCCTTGATGTCCGGTTGCGCCAGCGTCACCACCTGTTGGCCGGCAGTTACCACTTGCCCGGCTTCGGCGTTCCACGCGGTGACCACGGCTTTGTGATCGGAGCGCAGCTCGGTGTAGCTCAGTTGATCCTTGCTCTGGCTGACCGCCGCGCGTGCCTGATCGAGCGAGGCCTGAGTGGTTTTCAGATCGGTGTTGGCGACGTCCAGTTGCGCCTGCGCACCGACGCCGCGATCGAACAGCGCTTGCTGACGGCGTGCATTGGCCTGGGCGTTGATCAACTGCGCCTGGATCCTCGCCAGATCGCCTTGAGCCGAGCGCAACTGGTTTTGCTGATCGGACGGATCGAGGGTGGCGAGCAAGGTGCCCTTCTGCACCTCGGCGCCGACATCGACGTTGCGGCTGGCGATGCGTCCACCGACGCGGAAACCGGTGTTGCTCTCGTAACGCGCCTGAATGCTCCCGGCAAAGCGCCCGAGGCTTTCTTCGTTGAGCGCTTTGACCGTGACCGACAGCACCGGACGTACCGGTTCCGGCGGCGTTTCCTTTTCCGAGCAGGCGCCCAGCAGCAACGCCATGCACAACAGGCCGAGGCGCTTCATGGCTGCGCTCCCGGTTGCAGATCCTTGTAGGTGTTTTCGGCAATCTCGACTTTCATGCCGGGGTGCAGCAACTGGCCGCCGGCGACAATGACTTTCTCACCGCCCTTGAGGCCTTCGCTGATGATCACTTTGCCGGTCAGGTAACGGCCGACCGTGACCGTATGCAACTGCGCCTCGCCCTTGTCATCGACCAGCCATACCGCCGGGTCGCTGATGTTTTTTGTCAGCGCCGACCAGGGCAGTTCCACCGCCGATTTGCCGGTGCCTTTTGCGGTGGCGCTGACCACAGAACCGAGTTGCATGCCCGGCGGCAGCTTGTCGAGGCTGACCTTGACCTGCACGGTGCCCGATTGCGCCGACACCGACGGCGTGATTTCACGCACGGTGCCGGTGGTCTTGATCTCGGGATTGTCGAGCAGGCTGACCACGATCGAGCGATCGGACGGACGCTCGGCCAGCAGCGATTCGTAGACATTGAACACCGCGTCGCGGTCGCCATCGCGGGCGAGGCTGAAAATCGGCGCGGTGGCCTGCACCACCTGGCCGACTTCGGCCTGGCGCTCGGTGATCACCCCGGGTGCATCGGCGATCAGCGCGGTGTAGCCGAGCTGGTCCTTGGCGTTCGCCAGTTGCGCCTGCGCCGCGCTCAATGCGCTCTGACTGCTGCGCAGCGCGGCTTGTGCCGAATCGTATTCGCTCTGGCTGGTGTAGCCCTTGGGCAGGAGTTTTTGCTGACGCACGAAAGCGGCTGCCGCTTGCTTCACGCGGGCCTGTTCGGCGACGACCTGGGCCTGAGCGGAATCGACGTTGGTCTGCAGATCCTTCGGATCGAGTTTGGCCAGCACCTGTTTGGCCGTGACGCGGTCGCCGACATCGACCATGCGCTGGATGATTTTGCCGCCGACGCGAAATGACAGCTGGGTCTGCACCCGCGCCTGCACATCACCGGTGAGGGTCACCGCTGCGGCGTAGTTGGCCGGTTCGACCTCTTGCACAAAGACCCGTGGCAAGTATTCCTCAGCAGGCTTCTTGTCGCCGCAAGCGGTGAGCAACGCCATGGCGCTCACGGCCATCAGCACTTTCAATCCGGGACCCGCCATGCACACTCCTTGGCCTTAAATGCTGCTGTCGAGACGATACGACTTCAGAGCTTAGAACAGGGTTCCACGGTTGCGGACGCCAACACCAGATTTATCTCATTAAAGGTATGCTCCCCGCGTATCGCAGTGACCCGGAGAAGGATTTCATGCTCAACACCCTGGCGGTGGCCAACTACCGCTCGATCAACAAACTGGTGATTCCGCTCGGGCGCCTGAACCTGATTACCGGGCCTAATGGCAGCGGCAAGTCCAACCTCTACCGCGCCTTGCGCCTGCTGGCGGAAACCGCCCAGGGCGGTGTGGTCAATGCACTGGCGCGTGAGGGCGGGCTGGAATCGACGTTCTGGGCCGGGCCGGAAACCATCAGCCGACGCATGCGCAACGGTGAAGTGGCGATCGAGCCGACGGTGCGCCAAGGCGTGAAAAGGTTGCGCTTGGGATTCGCCGGCGAGGATTTCAGTTACGCCATCGGCCTGGGCCTGCCGGAGCCGAGCACTTCATGCTTTTCCTCGACCCGGAAATCAAGCGTGAGTGCATCTGGGCCGGCCCGGTGTTTCGCCCGGCGAGCCTGCTGGTCGACCGCAACGGCCCGATGATCCGCGCCCGTGAAGGTCGCGCCTGGGATGTGCTGGCGCAACACACGCCGAACTTCGACAGCCTGTTCGATCAGGTCGGCAATCTGCGCAGCTCGCCGGAAGTGTTTCAGATGCGCGAATTCATCCGGCGCTGGCGCTTTTATGATCACTTTCGCAGCGATGCCGACGCGCCGGTGCGTCAGCCGCAACTGGGCACGCGCACGCCCGTCCTGCACCACGATGGCCGTGATCTGGCGGCGGCCTTGCAGACAATTATCGAGATTGGCGATCCGCAAGCACTGAGCGCGGCGATCAGCGATGCGTTTCCCGGCGCGCGGCTGAATATCGCACTGTTGGCCGGTGGCCGTTTCGCTATCGAGTTTTATCAGGAAGGCTTGTTGCGACCGCTGTCAGCGGCAGAACTGTCGGACGGCACTTTGCGTTATCTGCTGCTGATCGCCGCCCTGCTGACCCCACGACCGCCATCGCTGATGGTGCTCAACGAACCGGAAACCAGCCTGCACCCGGACCTGCTGCCGGCGCTGGCGCGGCTGATCATTCGCGCTTCGGAGCAGTGTCAGGTGTGGGTGGTGTCACATGCGCGACGATTGATCTCGGCGTTGCAGGAAGACCCGGAATGCAATTGCATCGTGCTGGAGAAGACGCTGGGCCAGACCGGGATTGTCGGGCAGCGGGTGCTGGATGAGCCGGCGTGGCAGTGGCCGGATTGAGGGTGCCAGCGAAAAGCCCCTCACCCTAACCCTCTCCCAGAGGGAGAGGGGACTTCACCGAGTTGTTTGCGAGAGTTACGCCGACCTGAAAGCCTGAAGTCGAACCTGATTTTGAAAAGCCCAGACATCGGCTCCCTCTCCCTAGGGAGAGGGCTGGGGTGAGGGGCGAGCCTCACCGCTGATCCAACGGGCAATCACCCCAACCACTTGCCCCCTTCACCAATCACACTCTCAGGCCGGGTGTCATCACTCAGCTCTTTGCGCACATATTGGGTGACCGAATTTTGCTTAGCCCATCTGGGCTGCCCACATTCATATCGCTTAAACATTATTCTGCGGGTTTGCCGGGAAGGAATAAGACGGCTATTTTTCCTTGCGCTGTAGGACGGATCTTTTTTTCAGGAAAGACCTCCAAGGACCCACAGCTTTTGGCCAGACTCTCCGGCCCATCCACCACAAGGAAGAACAACATGGACGTAAAAGTGCCGCAGCGGCTGGATCCGCAGGACATTGTGAAATTGCTCAGGGCGTTGCGCCGGGCGTTGAAGACTACAGCGTAAGTCGAAAGCCCCTCACCCCAACCCTCTCCCTAAGGGTGAGGGGGCCGACCGTGGTGTCTTTCGTCGTACATCGACCTGACGAACCGAGTCGATTATGGATTCAGCGACGCACGAACAGGTCGGCGGGCCTCTACAGCATCCCCCAATCGGTCCCCTCTCCCTCTGGGAGAGGGCTAGGGTGAGGGGCTTTTCAAGACACACAAAAACGCCGATGACCATCACTGGCCATCGGCGTTTTCACGTCTGAAGCGGATTCACTCAAGCGTCAGCTCAGAACGCCGGCAATACCGCGCCGCTGTACTTCTTCTCGATGAAGGCTTTGACTTCCGGGCTGGTCAGGGCCTTGGCCAGTTTCTGGATCGCGTCGCTGTTCTTGTTGTCCTCACGGGCCACCAGGAAATTCACGTACGGCGAGTCAGCGCCTTCGATCACCAGCGCATCTTTCTGCGGGTTGAGCTTGGCTTCCAGCGCGTAGTTGGTATTGATCATGTCCAGATCAACTTCTTTCAGCACGCGCGGCAGCAGGGCCGATTCCAGTTCCTTGAACTTGAATTTGTGCGGGTTCTTGGCGATGTCTTTCGGCGTTGCCAGAGCGTTTTTCGGATCTTTCAGTTCGATCAGACCGGCCTTCTGCAGCAGGATCAGCGCACGGCCGCTGTTGCTGCCTTCGTTCGGGATGGCGATGGTGGCGCCATCCGGCAGTTCAGCCAAGGTTTTGTACTTGCTCGAGTAACCACCGAACGGTTCAACGTGGACGCCCTGCACGGTCACCAGGTACTTGGACTTGTCGTCCTTGTATTTGCCCTGGTTGAAGCTGTTCAGGTACGGCAGGGTCTGGAAGTAGTTGGCGTCCAGACGCTTCTCGCCAACCTGTACGTTCGGCTGCACGTAGTCGGTGAAGACCTTGATTTCCAGATCCACGCCTTCTTTGGCCAGGGTCGGTTTGATCAGCTCAAGGATTTCAGCGTGGGGCACCGGCGTTGCGGCAACCACCAGTTTCTCGCCGGCGTTGGCGAAAGAAGCCGTCAGCGCAGCCGCCAATGCGGTAAACAACAGAACCTTTTTCATGCAGTGTCCTTATCGAAAATCACGGTCGTCATCGACGACGGCATTTAATACGTGTGCCAGTGAAGTGATATCGCTGGCGTGGGTCGGACAATACCCGGATTTTTTATTCCCGGACAATAACGTTTATTCAGCTTCATATTCCATTTTGTTCATGTTGAAGAAAATGCTCACACCGCCTCGCTCAAGCGAATCAGCCAATCTTTCAAGGCCTTACGCTCTGCACTGCTACCGCCGATGTGGGTCTGCCTCACCAGACGTTCGATCTGAACCTGCGGCGCAGACGCGTCAGGCAGGTTCAGATGTTCCGGCAGGATCTCGTCGCCGGTGCTGACCAGCAGAGCGAAATGAATGACGTTTTCCAGCTCGCGGGTGTTGCCCGGCCAGCTGTGTTGTTCGAGTACATGCTGAGCGGCTTCGCTGATCAGCGGCACGGGCAGGTCAAGACGCTGGCTGTAGATGCCAAGGAAATACTCGGCGAGCGAGAGAATGTCGCCAGTCCGCGCGCGCAACGCCGGCAGCTCCAGATGACCCTCGCTGAGATAGTGATAGAGCCGCTCGTGAAATTTCCCGGCGTCCACGGCCTGGGCCAGATCGATGCTGGTCGCCGCCACCAGGCGCACATCCACCGGGCTCGGCTGATGCGCACCGACGCGGGTGACTTCGTGGTTTTCCAGCGCCGCGAGCAGCTTGACCTGAATCGGCAGCGGCAAATCGCCGATCTCATCCAGGTACAAGGTGCCGCCGTTGGCCGAACCGAACCAGCCGGCGCGGCTGCTGGCCGAACCGCTGTAACTGCCGGCGGCGTAGCCGAACAGCTCGGCGTCGGCGTAGGTCGGGCTGATCGCGCCGCAGTTCACCGAAACGAACAGACCGCTGCGGTCACTGGCGCGATGGATATGCCGGGCGAGCAGCTCTTTACCGGTGCCAGTCTCACCGCGAATCAACACTGAAATCGAACGGGGAGCCAACTGCTCCAATTCCTCGCGCAATTGCCGCGAGCGTGGGTCGACGAACACCAGGGCCTTGGCGCGAATGCTCAGAGGGCTTTTTTCCGCATCGGGAAAGGTCAGCAAGGGCTGACCGAAGGTTTCAAAACTCATGGCAGGCTCCCGCCCAAAACCGCCAGCCGACGGGGGCGTTGAAAAATTAGATCAGGCGCGACGGCGGGCGTGGTCTTCCAGGCGGTTTTGCAGGCGATAGAGATAGGCGAAACCCTGCTCCCAACGCTGATGCCCGGACTTGACGTTGATGTGCCCGGCACCGGCAAGAATCCCCGCCTCCGCCCCCCAGTTGCGTGCCAGTTCGAGCGCGCGCGGGGCACTGACGGCGGCGTCGTTGTCGGAGCTGATGACCTGACTTGGGAACGGCAGCAGGTCCGTCGGTATTGGTGCGAAATTGCGCAACGCCGGCGCGCACGCAGGACGCTCGACATCGGCGGGCGCAACCAGCAACGCCCCGCGCACCTGACGCAGGTATTGCAACGGCGCTGTCGCCGCCCAGTGGGCAACGGTGATGCAGCCGAGGCTGTGAGCGATGAGGATCACTGGCGTGCTGTCGGCGGCAATCGCTTCGGCCAGCGCGGCGACCCAGTCCTCACGGCGCGGCGTCAGCCAATCGGCCTGTTCCACCCTTGCGCTGTTCGGCAGGCTGTTCTGCCAATGGCTTTGCCAATGATCTTCTGGCGATCCTTGCCAGCCCGGCACAATCAGGTAGCGGATTGATTCGTTGCGCATGGGGAAGCTCTCCTGCGTCGTGTCTGTTCCGGGTCGAGTATAGGGAGAGGAGTTATATTCGTTAAGGAATAAGAAGCTATTTATTAAGACCTGTATCGAATATGTGATCTGTGTAGGGCGTGAGATTCTTCCCCCTCACCCCAGCCCTCTCCCCCAAGGAGCGAGGGGGAAAGGGAGCTGATCTTCAGGCTCTTCAAATCTTGAGTTCGACTGGATTTCTCATATCGGTGTATAGCCGCCAGACAACCCGGTCAGTCCCCTCTCTCTTCGGGAGAGGGCTAGGGTGAGGGGCTTTTCAAAAACTGAACGCAAAAAAAGGGCCGCACCCTGCCAAGGAGACGGCCCCGGAAAAACGAAAATCTGTTACCGCGCAGTAATCACCGACAACTTGGTAATCCCCGCCCGTTCGATCGAAGCCATGGCTCGCGCCACTTCGCCGTAATTCACCCCGTCATCGGCCTGCAATTGCACGCGCACCTCCGGGTCCTTGGCTTTGGCCGACTTGAGGTTGAATTCGAGCAAGTCGGGCTGAATCTCGTCCTTGTTGATAAACAGTTTGCCGGCGCCGTCGATGCTCACCACCAGCGGGTCCTTCTGCTCGACCGGCGCCACCGCTTCGGTCTTCGGCAGGTTGATCGGGATCGCGTTGGTCAGCAGCGGCGCGGTGACGATAAACACCACCAGCAGCACCAGCATCACGTCTACCAGCGGCGTCACGTTGATTTCACTGAGCACCTCATCCGTGTCTTGCGTGGAGAAGGCCATATCAGGAGGCCTCCTTCACTTTTGCCGCGTTGCCCGACGTTGCCACCTTGTGTGCGGTCGGGTGGATCAGCACGCGGAACGCGCTCTTCTGCGCCAGGCTGTAGAAGTCGTGGGCGAAGTCATCCAGATCCGCGGCGGTCAGTTTCAGCCTTCGCAAAAAATAGTTGTAAACCAGCACCGCCGGCACCGCGACGGCGATGCCCACGCCGGTCGCGACGAGTGCCGCACCGATCGGCCCGGCCACCGTTTCCAGGCTCGCCGAACCGGCGGCGCTGATGCCTTTCAAGGCCTCCATGATTCCCCACACCGTGCCAAACAGACCAATGAACGGCGAGGTGCTGCCGATACTCGCGACAACCGCCAGACCGGTTTCCAGCGAACGCCGTTCGCGGACGATCTGCTGGCGCAAGGCACGCTCGAGGCGATCCTGATGGTTGATCGCCTGGCTCAGATCATTCGCCTGCGGCGCCTCGCCCACCTGGATCGCTGCATAGCCAGCCTGCGCCACTCGCGCTGCGGCGCCGGGCTGGGTTTCGCTCAACTCTGCCGCGGCATCCAGACTCGACGCCGCCCAGAAACGTTTGTGAAAGCGCCGATCCTGCGCTTTCAGACGACCGAACTGCACAGCCTTGAGCAACGCCAGGCCCCAAGTGGCGACGGAAAAAACCACCAGCAGCCAGATCACCGCGCTTTCGATGGATTCCAGTGGAGATGCCAGTAACGTCATGATGTGTTCCCTCGTGTAAACATTTCGCGCGAATTTGGTTTCGGTTTAATGAATCTTGAAATCGATGGGCACGCTGACCCAGCCGTCCTGGGCGACATCACCCTGTTTGGCCGGAACGAAACTCCAGCGCTTTACAGCGTTGAGCGCTGCGTCGTCGAGCTGCTGCCGGCCACTGCTTTTGGCAATCTGGATCTCGCCCGGTTTACCGCTGGCCAACACATGCACCCGTAACAACACCGTGCCTTCCCAACCGCGCCGCTGGGCCAGCGACGGGTATTCCGGCGCCGGATTTTTCAGATACGCAGCGTTGGCTGAAGCCGGGGTAACGGGCGCCGGTGCCGGTGGCGCAGGAGGCGCTGGCGCGGCGACCGGGGCTGCCGGTTTCGCTGGCGCTTGCTCCACCGGCTTGGGCGCGGGTTTGGGCGGCGCCTTGACCACCGGCTTGGGTTTGGGAATCGGCTTGGGCGGCGGCGGTTTTACCGCCAATTCGTCTTCCACTGGCGGTGGCGGTTCGACCACCGGCGCCGGCGGCGGCGGCGCAACAACCGGCGGCGCGGGCGGAGCCGGACGCGAAAACTCGATGGTCATCGGCGGAATTTCCGGCGGTACCACCGGCAGCACTGGCGTCGGCTTCTGGCTGACCCAGTAAATCACCGCGCCATGCACGACCAACGCGAGCACACCGAGCAAAAGGGTTTCGCGTCGACTCAAAATGCCCTTGGGAGCACGTTGCAAACGCAACTGCCCCAACGGCACCCTATGCGGCCGGCCAAGATCGACCAGCTCGCCACTCGGCGTGTGCCGCCACAGCAATTCCCCTGCGCTGGCGGCGGTCTGGACATTGCCCATTGTTCAACTCCCTGCGGTCTCTTTCGTTCTACTAGCCAAAGCGATCGTCTCGCCATTCGTGAAGCCCCCACGGCGTAGTCGACGGGGCAATCATTGGGCCTGAACGCTTATCACCGAAAGTAATCTTTGAAGTTATGTATAGATCTGCATGGAATATACAAATCGGCCTTTTTCACCGAGGCCACGCGCTACAAGGGCTGCAGCGATGAGCCGTAAATCGCATGCCTTTGCGGCATGAAAAGTATTCGTCCACGGCATCCATCCGCGCCCTTCAACGGCTGGCATTGGTTTGCTGCACGCCGACAGCGGGCGCGATCACTGCAGTCTCTGAACGCGGTGTACCGGCAGGCACCCAGTCATAGCTCACCGGCAGCGCTCGATACACCCAGTTGCTGATTGCATCGCTGCCCGGCGCTTTGCCCAGATACGGGCTGACGTATTCCCAAACGTTTTCACCACTGGCGGTTACCTGGAAAAACCGTCCGTTCATGCCTTCGTCGATCAACGTGTTGCCGTTGGGCAACCGCCGCGCACTGCTGATGAACGAGCTATAGAACGCCCAGCCCGGCTGCTTCGTATTGGCCGCGCTGTACTGCCAGACGATTTGGTTTTTCTGTGGGTCGATTTCCAGCACCCGCGAGCCGGATATCAACCCAAGGGTGACGTTTGGATAGCCCGCCGAGCCCTGGTTATCGAACACCAGCAGATTGCCGGCGCCGGGCAGCCCGGCGGGGATGATGTGCGCGTCATGCTGGCCGACGAACTGATCGACCGGACGCGGCAGTTTCTGCGCGGTTTTCGGATTGATCAGCGGCAGATTCGGCCCCAGCCGCCAGACCACTCTGCCGCTGCTTTTGTCGATGATGGCGATGAAGTTGGCGTTGCGTGAATCGATCAACAGATTGTCCGGACTGAAGCGCTTGTCACCGGCGTCGAACCACTTGTTCGGCCCGACCAGACTGAGGTTGTTGATGTGCAGGTAATCCGGATTGTCACTGGCGCGCACCAGTTTCAATTGCTCGGCAGTGAAGCCGAATTCGCTCAGATGATCCGAGGCCAGCCACTGCCATTTCACTGCACCGTCGGGGCTGACTTCGTAGATCACATCATCGATTACTTCGGGCGCCTTGAAGCCTGTGACCTTGTGCACCTTGTTCGCCAGCACCACGGTGTTGCCATTGCTCAAGCGCCGCTGATCGTGATGTTGCTGCGCCGCGCCACCAGGAGCCTTGTCGCCCCACTGCCAAACCACTTTGCCGTCCCAGTCGAGTTCGCCGACGCTCTGGTTGCCCAGGCCATTGCCCGCCGAGCCGAGCTTGCCGGGGTCCTTGTCACTCAATTGCAGCAGCACATGGCCGCGTTTACCGCCGACCAGTTGCGGATCGATGATTGCGGACGGGAAACCTGCCTGCGGCCAGGTCTTCACTTCGTTGCCGTTCATGTCGATCAGGTGCGTCTGTTTGTCGGCACCGCTGAAGATCACGTACTGGTTAAACGCCTTGTCTGGGTCATAACGGGTGACTCCAGTCGGGTACACACTGGGCGCGGCGAAAGCACCGCTGCTCAGGACTGCGCCGGATAGCAGCAGGGGTAAAGCGCTTTTGATGGGCAACATGGTGCAGCTCCTTGAAGGCAAATCAGAAGTCGTAGCGACCGGTAACGCCGAGGGTGCGCGGGGTGCCGAGCAGGCCTTCATAGCCGCCGTTACCGCCGGTCCACAGGGTCGTGTAGTAGGTTTTGTCGAAGGCGTTCTTCAGCCACAGCGAGACATCCCACTGGCCCTGATTGAAATCGCCGCGCAGGCCGGTGGAAAGGTTGACCACCGCGTAACTGGGTATCTGCCCGTAATCGGAATCCTCGACCGTGCCCACCGCTTTGGAGCGAAACGCATAGCTGCCGGTGACGTAGGGTTCGAAGCCGTTAGCCAGATTCCATTTGTATTCGCCGTTGGCGTTGCCGATCCATTTCGACGCGCCGACCACTTGATGGCCGCTGAGGTCGCACGAGGCCGGTGCACCCGGGGCCTGGCTGACTTCCGGCGGGCACGGCGCATCCTTGTACGAGAGGTAGCTGACGTCGTTGTACGAGCCGTTGAAATTCAGGGTCAGGCCACGCAGCGGCACCAAGCTGCTTTCGAACTCGATGCCACGCGAGCGCACCGAGCCTGCGTTGGTCAGGTATTGCACGCGGTTGGCGGCGTCGTAGGCGTTGGTCTGGTAAGCGTTGACCTGGGTCCAGAACACGTTGGCGTTGAGTTGCAGGCGGCGATCCCACAGGGTGCTTTTGAAGCCGAGTTCGGCGTTGTTGGCGCGCTCGGTGCCGATCAATAACGAGTCGGCGCCAGCGGTAGGTGCGGAGCCGACCGCAAGGTTGACCCCGCCGGATTTCTCGCCGTGGGACAGCGTGGCGTAACCGAGTATGTCGTCGGTGATGCGATAGCTCAGGTTGAGCAGTCCCGAGGGGCTGGAGCTGTACTGATTCAAGTCTCCGGAATCGTAGACGCCGGCACGGCCGCGACGCGCATTGGCTGCCGCACCCGCCACCGCCATGCCACCGAGCGGCGCGTTGCGGCTGACCGAGGCGTTTTTCTCCTCGTAGGTGCCACGCACCCCGGCGGTGAAATCCAGCCGCTCGCTCAGGTGCCAGGTGCCTTGGGCAAACAGGGCGAAACTGTCGGTCTTGATATGGCCGTTGCCGACGCTGCTGACGTTGGCCAGGGCGCCTGCCGGCGTGCCGTTCCAGATATCCGCTTGCGGGCCGTAATAGGCGAAGGATTTGTTGTCCAGGTCCGAGCCGAAATAGTAGGCGCCGACCACGTAATCGAAGAACTCGCCCTTGGGCGAGGCCAGGCGAAATTCCTGCGAATACTGTTTGTCTTCCACCGACACACCGGCGTTGTAACTGGCCGGCACATTGAGGCCGTCATCGTTGCGCGGGGTGAAATTCCAGAAACGATAAGAGCTGACCGACGTCAGGGTGAAGTCGCTCGGCAACGTCCAGTTGGCTTCCACTGAAGTGCCGCCCTGATGCACGGTGACGTGCTGGTCATTGTCGAGATTGACCTTGCGATGCCGGCCGTTGACCAGCGTCGCCCCGGCCGCGCTGGCCCGCGATTCATACAGATTGACGCCGTTGATGGTCGGCCCGGTGTTGTACAGCACGCGGGTGCCGGCACTGGAATCTTCTTCGTTGTAATCGCCGATCCAGCGCAGATTGAAATTTTCATTGGGCTTGAACAACAGCTGCGCGCGGAAGCCCTCGCGGGAGCCGCCGTTGAGGTCGTGGCCGTCATATTCGTTCTTGATGTCGCCGTCACTGCGCGTGCGATAGGCGGAAAAACGTCCGGCCAACTCATCATTGAGCGGCCCGGAAATCGTGCCCTTGGTCTGGAAATAACCGTCCTCGCCGACCGATGTTTCGATGCTGCGCTCAGGCGTGAAACTGGGCGCGCGGGTGCTGATATTGATGACCCCGGCGGTGGTGTTCTTGCCGAACAGCGTGCCCTGCGGCCCGCGCAAGACCTCAAGCTGCTCGATATCCATCAAGTCGAACACTGCCATACCCGGACGGCCCAGATAAACGTTGTCGATGTACAGGCCAACGCTGCCTTCCAGGCCATCACTGGCCGGGTTGTTACCCAGGCCACGGATCGACACGCTGGACTGCCGCGCATGCATGTAAGCGACGTTGACGCTGGGCACCAGTTGCTGCAAATCCTGAATCCGGTAAACCCGTTGCGTCTCCAGATTCTGCCCGCTGACCACGCTCATTGGCGTCGGCACGTCTTGCGAACTTTCTTCGCGGCGGCGCGTGGTGACGGTCACGGTTTCCAGCTGCGAACCGTTGGCCGCCGCTGTGTCTGCGGGGACGGGCGGAGGGGTTTCGGCTTCGGCGGCATAGCCGTGAGTCCAGCTGGCGCTGCCTGCCAGCAACAGCGCCAAAGGCAGGCGTTTGAGCCGTCGGGGAGATGGGGGTAACGCGAGATTCAACGGACTCATGGCGCGGCTCCTGGTCAAAAAACACACAGACATCTTCAGTGCTGCATATTCTTTTCAGTTATTTATTTATGGATTTACAAATATTTACTGCATAAGAGATTGCCTTTATAAGGAGTCGACCTAATGCATATCCAATGCATTTCCCGGATATTTTTTATGTGAAAAATGCATATCGACTTGCGCCAATTGCGTCACTTCATCGCTCTGGTTGAGCAACGCAGCTTTGTCGCTGGCGCGCAGGCGGTGAACCTGTCGCAGTCGGCATTCAGCCGCAGCATCCAAGCACTGGAACACAGCGTCGGCTGCCAGTTGGTCGACCGTGGGCGCAAGGAATTGCCGCCGACCAAACAGGGCCATGTGCTGCTCGAACATGCGCGGCGACTGGTCAGCGGTGCGCAGCAGATGGCCAATGAGATCAGCCAGTTCAATGGCCTCGAGGCCGGGGAATTGCGCTTTGGTTGCGGGCCGGCGCCAGCCGCCGGATTGATCCCGCGCGCGATCGGCGCATTCATCGGCCGCTACCCGAAGGCGCGCGTACAGTTTCTGGTCGATGACTGGCAGAGCCTGAGCAAACGCCTGCTCAGCGAAGAGTTCGAATTTTTCGTCGCCGATACCCGACAATTCGAGGCCGACCCGGATTACCAGACCCACCGCCTGCGGGCGCGCAAATGGCATTTCTGCTGCCGCGCCGGGCATCCGCTGACGGCGTTCGAACGCATCACCGCCGAGCAGTTGCTGAGTTATCCACTGGCCGTAAGCATTCGCCCGCCGAACCTGCGCAAGGTCATCGTCGACCTCAGCGGCCGCCCTGATTTCACCCCGAATGTGGAATGCGAAAACGGTTCGACGCTGTTGAGCGTGGTGCTGCGTTCGGAGGCGATCGGAATTGTCGGCGCGTATTCCGATGCGCTGCATCTGGCCAAGGGTGAGCTGGTCTGTTTGAAGATCGAAGGCCTGGCGGATGATCTGGAGGAGCTGTACACCCGCTATGGGATTGTCAGCCGCGCGGGGTATCGGTTGTCGCCACTGGCCGAGGCGATGATCGAACAGATCAAGGCGATTGATGCGGAGGATGAGGAGGTGTGTTCGCTGGAGAATTTCGCGGTCTGAGCTGGCCCCTTCGCGAGCAGGCTCGCTCCCACAGGAATACGCATTTCAAATGTGGGAGCGAGCCTGCTCGCGAAGAGGCTGATGCAATCGCTGCATAAAAACCATTCCCCAAATGCACTTGCCGAAAACCCCCACCGACAGCGAAAACCCTCACCTGTCCCACTGACCGGTGAACTCCATGCCCACCCCATCCAACCCCGTGCGCAACGTGCTGTACATCATGTGCGATCAACTGCGCCGCGATTACCTGTCCTGCTACGGCCACCCGCATCTGCACACACCGAACATCGATCGCCTCGCTGCCGAAGGCGTTCGTTTCAGCCGTGCCTACACCCAAGGTACGATCTGCGGCCCGTCGCGGATGTCGGCCTACACCGGGCGCTATGTCAGCAGTCATCAAGTGGCCTGGAACTCGGTGCCGTTGCCGCTGGATGAATTGACGATCGGCGATTACCTGCGACCTCACGGCATCCGCACCGCGCTGGTCGGCAAGACCCATGCGACGGCCAATGTCGACGCCTTGCAGCGGCTGGCGATCAACCCGCAAAGCGCGCAAGCCGAGTTGCTCAATGAGGTCGGCTTCGAACCGTACCTGCGCCACGACGGCATCTACCCCGACGATCCGTCATTCGACGACAAGCGCGAATCCGCGCCCTATACCCAATACCTGCGCGCGCAGGGCTTCGATGGCAAGAATCCCTGGCACGACTGGGCGAATGCCGCCGAAGGCGAGAACGGTGAAATCCTCAGCGGCTGGAAAATGCGTCATGCGAATTTGCCAGCACGAATTCCCGAGCAACACTCAGAGACCGTCTACACTACAACTCGGGCCATCGACTTCATCGCTGAGCAAGGCGAGAAATCCTGGTGTTTACACCTCTCGTACATCAAACCACATTGGCCATATATCGTACCGTCGCCATACCACGCCTTGTACAGTACGAAATCGATTCTGCAACCGATCCGCGCGACGCTCTCCGAAGCCAGCAAACACCCCGTATACACTGCCTTTCGCCAACATGAGGAAAGCCGCAACTTCTCCCGCGATTCAGTACGATTGAATGTAATCCCCACCTACATGGGCCTGATCAAGCAAGTGGATGATCAGTTGGGGAGACTGTTCGATTTTCTACAGAGCAACGGGCGCTGGGATGACACGTTGATCGTGTTCACCAGCGATCACGGCGATTTCCTCGGCGATCATTGGCTCGGCGAGAAGGAGTTTTTGCTCGAGCAGGCGGTGGGTGTGCCGTTGATCGTGCGCGATCCTCGGGGGGCGGCGGATGTCACTCGCGGCACTGTCGATGAGCGCTTGGCAGAAACCATCGATGCGCTGCCGACATTTCTTCAAGCACTGGGATTGCCGGCAGCAGAGCATCGGCTTGAAGGGCGTTCATTGATCCCGTTGCTGCACGGGGAAAATCCCGATTGGCGCCGCTATGCAATCAGCGAATACGACTACGCCTTCCAGGCCCCGGCGCGGGAACGTCTCGGCCAGCCGATCGACCGTTGCCGCATGACCATGGTGCGCAGCGAGCGCTGGAAATACCTGGCGTACGACGGGTTTAGACCGCAGCTGTTTGATCTGTTGAATGATCCGCAGGAGCTGAATGATCTGGGTGAGGACCCGGCATACGCGGCGGTGTGCGAGGAGCATGCCGGATATCTGTTTGAGTGGCTGAGGGGGTTGAAGCGGCGGACGACGATCAGCCATCCGGAGATCGATTTGCGCGGGCAGCGGTTTCGTTATGGCGAACCGGAAACCGAGAAGGTTGTTCAGATTGGTGTTTGGTAGCGGGAAGAGCCCCTCACCCTAACCCTCTCCCGGAGGGAGAGGGGACTGAATGGGGGATATTTCAGAGGTGCACCGACCTGATCCAGCTTCACCGAATCCATAATCGATAAGGTCTTTCAGGTCGATGCATAACGCGAGATAACTCGGTCGGCTCCCTCTCCCTCTGGGAGAGGGCTGGGGTGAGGGGCTCTTGATCTTCAATCACGACCTTTGATGGTCTGGCTGCGCTGCCCATTCACCCCCACCGGCACCTCGCCCTTGAGCGTCACCCGGCGCACCACGCGATCCTGGGTGCCGTAATCATCAATCGCGTAATGCTGCGTCGAGCGGTTGTCCCAGATCGCCACATCTCCAGCCTGCCAGCGCCAGCGCACGGTGTTTTCCTGGCGGATCACATGGCTCTGCAGCAAGCCGAACAGGTGTGCCGAATCGGCCTGTGAATAACCTTTGATGCGTTTGACGAAATGCCCCAGCAGCAAGCTCTTCTCGCCGCTGATCGGGTGCACGCGCACCACCGGGTGCTCGGTTTCGTAGACGGTCGAGGTGAAGACTTTGCGATAGCGCTCCAGCTTCTCTGCCGAGACGTCCGGCTTCGCCCCGGCGTAGTCGTACTCGTTGCTGTGCACAGCGGTCAGTTTGTCGGCCAGCTCACGCAGCTCGCTCGGCAAACCGCTGTAAGCGGTCGCGGTGTTGGCCCACAGCGTATCGCCGCCGAATGCCGGCGCAACCACCGAGCGCAGGATCGATGCTTTCGGATAGGCATCAACGAAGGTCACGTCGGTGTGCCAGGAATTGGCGCGCTGGCCCTCGGCGCCGTCCAGCTCCAGAAGGTAGCGAGTGCCTTCACGCACCGGCACGGTCGGGTGCGCCACCGGTTCGCCAAGCAGATGGGCAAAGGCTTCCTGACGCTGATCGTCGAGTTGCGTCTGCTCGCGGAAGAACAGCACTTTGTATTCGACCAAGGCTTGCTGGATGGCTTCGACAGTGGCGGCGTCCAGCTCACCGGACAGGTGAACGCCGCGGATTTCGGCACCGATACGACCGGCCACCGGGTGAATTTCCAGCGCGTGAGAAACGGGTTTTACAGCGAGTGCGGCATTGCTCATGGGAAGACCCTCATCGACGGCTTGCGGTTTTGACGGCAGCGAAACAACGCTCTATCTATATTCCATTTACATCTAATAGATAATCACATGCTTCGTTGACGGAATAAGAGCTTGCATTTAAAACCTCAAGCAACCCTCGTCGCAAATGCCTTCGAGCTATTTTTAGGATGCCGGAAAAGCATATGGATCTTCGCCAGTTGCGCTACTTCATCGCCCTTAACGAACACCGCAGTTTTGTCCGTGCGGCAGACGCCATGGGCATCACTCAACCGGCGTTCAGCCGCAGCATTCAGGGGCTGGAGCAGGAATTCGGTTGCGTGCTGGTCGATCGCGGCAACAAGGATCTGCGCCCTACGCCCGAAGGCCAGGTGGTGCTGCAACACGCCCTGAGCCTGGTGCAGGGCGCAGCTTTGCTCAGCGCCGAAGTGACGCAGATGACCAAGCTCGACGCTGGCGAAGTGCACTTCGGCTGCGGCCCGGCGCCGGCAGTGAAACTGGTGCCGGATGCGGTGGCGCAGTTCATCAATGCGCACCCGAAAGTGCGCACCTGTTTTCAAGTGGATAACTGGGAAAAACTCAGCCGTGCGCTGAGCCGCGAAGAGATCGAATTCTTCATCGCCGACATCCGCCATTTCGAGTCCGACCCGAATTTCCAGACGCAACCGCTGACGCCCAAGCGCGGCGTGTTTTTCTGCCGACCGGGGCATCCGTTGCTGGCCAAGGAAAGCCTGTCGACCAACGACATGTTCGACTACCCGCTGGCCGCCACACTGATCCCGCCGGGCATTCGCAAGCTGCTGGCGAACCTGAGCGGGCGCATCGATTTCTCGCCGACCATCGAGACCGAGCACTTTCCGGCACTGGTCAAAGTGGTGCTGCAATCCAATGCGATAGGTGTCGGTACCGAGGAGGCGTTTGCCGAGGATGTCGCCAAGGGCTCGCTGGTGCTGCTGCACTGGCGCAACCTGCCGCAGAACCTCGAAAGCATGAACGCCCGTTGCGGCATCGTCAGCCGCACCGGGTTTCGACTATCACCAGCAGCGAGGGCAATGATCGAGACGTTGATTGCGGTGGATCGGCAGGACGTCAGCGTCGCTGTCTGAAACCCTTTCGCGAGCAGGCTCGCTCCCACACAGGACCTGTGTACACATCCAATGTGGGAGCGAGCCTGCTCGCGAAGAGGGCAGCGAAGACGCTGGAGATCTAAAGCTTGGCGGCTGAGAGTTCAGGCGCCACCCAATCGCTGATCTTGAACGGCTTGCGGATCAGCTTCTGCTGCGCCGCCAGGTCGACCTTGTCCTGCAGGCCGCTCAAGAACACCGGATCCAGTGTCGACGGGAAAATCTCACTGAGATTCTGGTCCTTCAGATCCTGAGCCAGAATCACCGGCGGATAACTGGCCAGCCCTGATACCAGCTGCACATAGGCGTCCTTGTTGCTGTCCTGCGTCAGCCACTCGACCGCTTGCTGCTGCGCCTTGAGCAGTTTCGCAATGACCTCAGGATGGGCGTCGACAAACTTGCCATTACCCAGCAGCACCGCCTGCACGCTGCCAGCGCCGCCAAGGTCCTTGGTGTTGAGCGGCAATTCCGCCAGGCCTTTGGCTTGCAAGGCACTCAGCGCGGAGCTGCCCCACGAGGCATCGATCTGCTTGGCCGCGAGTGCCGAAACCGCCGCGTTGAAATCCAGATTGATGACCTTCAGATCCTTCTCGCTCAGGCCCTGACTGGCGAGCGCCGCATCGAACGACAGCTGCGTCGCCGTCCCGCGAAAGATCGCCACGCGTTTGCCCTTGAGATCCTGCAAGGTCTTGATCCCCGAGCCGGGCACCACGCCGAGGTATTGCTTGACCCCACGCGCCGTCGCGCTGAGCAGGCGCGTGTCCAGACCGTTGGACTTGCCGATGATGGCGGCAAGGTCGCCCAGATACGCCAGATCGACCTGACCGTTGGCAAACGCCTCATTGATCACCGGCCCGGCGCCCTTGAAGAAACTCCACTGAATCCTGATGCCCTGCTCGGCGAAGGCCTTTTCGAAAATCTGCTGATCGCGCAACACATCGACGATGCCGCCGCCGCTGTGCTGCGTACCGGCGCTGAGGTCGGGCACGGCGATGCGGATTTCCTTGAGCTCCTCGGCTTGGGCGCCAAGCGCGAGAAAGCCTGCAAGCGCGGGGACGGCAAACAGGCTGAGGATTCGTTTGAAGGGAAGGTTCATGGGTGCGGCTCCTTGATCGCTGAGGAGCCGAAAGTAGGCTGACTGGCTACATTCGCTTAAATACTAAAAATTCACATTTTTATATCTTTATGAGCTAAGCAAGTGGTTGTGCGGCGTGCAGCGCGATATGCATTAACAGCATCGAAAATATTCTTCGAATGCATTGGATGCGCGTAAGCAGGCAAGCCTTAAATGGATTCGCTTATCTCCCGATAGCATCGAACGCAACTTTGTTAGATCAGTTTCATATATGACGAAACCCAGTGTGGGAGCGAGCCTGCTCGCGAATAGGCCATACCAGCCGACATCAGTGCTGCCTGAAACAGCCATTCGCGAGCAGGCTCGCTCCCACATGAAAAGCGGTTCGCCATGCAACCCGACAACGGAGGTCACCCATGGCCCGTCAATCTCTGCTCAGCCTGCCGCTGGCCGCGCCGCCGCTGAAAAGCCGTCGCACCTGGCCGAGCCTGAATCAACGCCTGTTGCCCTGGCTGTTGCCCGTCAGCCTGTTCGTCCTGTGGTGGCTGGCCGCGCGCAATCAGTGGATGAGCGAGCAGATCCTGCCGGCGCCATCGCTGGTGTGGAGCAGCGCTGTGGAACTGGCCCAAGGCGAGTTGTGGAGTCATTTGTGGATCAGCCTGCAACGGTTGTTCTGGGGCTTGTTGGCAGGCGTTTCGACCGGCGCGGTGCTTGGCGCCGCACTGGGCTTCAGTCGACGTCTGGAGCGCCTGGTTTTTCCGACATTCGCTGGATTGGCGCAGGTGCCGACGCTGGCGTGGATTCCGCTGTTCATGGTGTTCTTCGGCATCGGCGAAGTGCTGAAACTGGTGGTGCTGATCAAGGCCATTGTGGTGCCGGTGACCTTGCACACACTGGTTGGCGTGCGCGATGCGCAACCGAAACTGCGCGAAGCCGCCGCCGTGTTGCGCCTGCCGCCGCGTCTGCTGATTCGTCGTCTGGTGCTTCCCGCTGCGCTGCCGGCGTTCATGGCTGGCGTGCGCCTGGCACTCGCCGCCGGCTGGACCTCGTTGCTGGCGGTCGAGCTGCTGGCCTCCAGTGAAGGCATCGGCTATCTGATGGTCTGGGCGCGGCAGCTGTTCATGCTCGACATCGTGTTCGTGTGCATCGTGGTCATCGGTCTGATCGGTGTGGCCATGGATCGCGGCATCGGCCTGCTCGACCGCAGACTGGTGCACTGGCCGCACCCGGCCACCGCGCAAATCACTCGCGGCCCGCGCTATCAGGGCTGGCAACGCCTGCAACCGTGGCTGTTGCCGCTGGGCTTGTTGGCGCTCTGGCAACACGCCAATGATCAGCAGTGGGTCGACGCGAATATTCTGATCAGCCCTGCGGCTGTGCTGAGCACGACGTGGGACGGACTACTCGACGGCACGCTGGTCAACGGCATGGCGCTGAGCCTGAGCCGCACCCTGGGCGGCTTGCTGATCGGTGGCGGCCTCGGCTTCGCCCTGGGCTTGCTGCTCGGCCTGTCGCGTTTCAGCGAACGCCTGCTCGGCCCGACACTCGCCGCACTGCGGCAGATTGCGATTTTCGCCTGGGTGCCGCTGCTCACCGCGTGGTTCGGCCTCGGCGAACTGGCCAAGTGGGTGTTCGTCGCTCTCGCTGCATTCTTTCCGCTGTTCGTCGCCACCCAGCGCAGCGTCGCCAACCTCTCGCCGCAACTCAACGAAGCCGCGCAAGTGCTGCGCCTGAGGCTCGGCCAGCGCCTGCGTCGACTGGTGCTGCCCGGCGCTGCGCCGGGGATTTTCGCAGGGCTGCGATTGAGCCTGATCTACGCCTGGCTCGGCACCATCGGCGCTGAATATTTCATGCCGTCCAATGGCGGCATCGGCAGCCAGATGATCGGCGCGCAGCAGCTGTTGCGCATGGATCTGATCATGGCCGGCATGCTGCTGGTCGGCCTCACCGGCGCCCTGCTCAACCTGATCGGCCAACGCCTGGAAATTCGCGCGACCCGCTGGAGACACGCATGAACGCACCGATTGTCAGCTTCAACCACGTAGGCAAATCCTTCGCCGTCAACGGTTTCGAACTGGAGGCGATTCGCGAATTCAACCTGGACATTGCCGAGGGCGAATTCGTCGCCATCGTCGGCTCCAGCGGCTGCGGCAAATCCACTTTGCTGCGTTTGCTGGTCGGCCTCGACACCGAGTTTCGCGGACAGATCAGTGTCGATGGCAAGGCCGTCAGCGGCATCGGCGGCGAGCGCGGTATCGTCTTTCAGGAACATCGTCTGTTTCCGTGGCTGACGGTCGCCGACAACATCGGCCTCGGTCTGGTCAATGAACCGCTGAGCGGAGCGCAGAAACAACAACGCATCAAAGACTTTATCGAGCTGGTCGGCCTCAGCGATTTCACCGCGGCCTATCCGCATCAACTCTCCGGCGGCATGGCGCAGCGCGTGGCGATTGCTCGCGGTCTCGTCGCCAGCCCGCGAATCCTGTTGCTCGACGAACCCTTCGGCGCCCTCGACGCACTGACCCGCCAGCAAATGCAGGACGAACTGCTGGCAATCCGCGAACGAGCAAAGATCACCACGATTCTGGTGACCCACGATGTCGAGGAAGCGATTTTTCTGGCCGATCGCGTGGTGGTGATGGAGCCGCGTCCGGGGCGGATCAAGCAAGTGGTCGACATCGCCCTGCCGCACCCGCGCCAGCGCAGCAGTTACGACTTTCATCAGCTGCGCGAAGAACTGCTGCACGAGCTGACCAGTGATGACCATTACCAACCGAGCGCACCGGTGCAGATCCGCGATCTGCCGCTGACGTTCATTGCCTGCTGAACAGGAGTTTCGCGATGCCGCAACGTCCCAACTTTCTAGTGATTCTGGCCGACGACCTAGGCTTTTCCGACATCGGTGCGTTCGGCGGCGAAATCGCTACGCCGAACCTCGATGCGCTGGCCGAGAACGGCCTGCGCCTGACCGATTTCCACACCGCACCGACCTGCTCGCCGACGCGCTCGATGCTGCTGACCGGCACCGATCACCACATCGCCGGCATCGGCACCATGGCCGAAGCGTTGACCCCGGAACTGATCGGCAAACCTGGCTACGAAGGCTACCTGAATGACCGCGTCGTCGCCCTGCCCGAGCTGCTGCGCGAGGCTGGCTATCAAACCTTGATGAGCGGCAAATGGCATTTGGGTCTGAAGGCTGAACTGGCGCCCCATGCGCGCGGTTTCGAGCGCTCGTTTTCACTGTTGCCGGGCGCTGCCAACCACTATGGTTTCGAGCCGACCTACGATGAGCAAACGCCGGGCCTGCTGAAATCCACCCCGGCGCTGTACATCGAGGACGATCAGTTTGTTGACGAGTTGCCGAAGGATTTCTATTCCTCCGATGCCTTCGGCGACAAGCTGCTGCAGTACCTCAAGGAACGCGATCAGACCCGGCCGTTCTTCGCTTACCTGCCCTTCTCCGCGCCGCACTGGCCGCTGCAGGCACCGGCCGAGATCGTCGAGAAATACCGTGGCCGCTATGACGCCGGCCCACAAGTGCTGCGCCTCGAACGCCTGGAAAAACTCAAGGCACTGGGTCTGATCGAGGCAGACGTCGAACCGCACCCGCTGATTCAGCTCAGCGCGCAGTGGGACGCGATGAGCGATGAACAAAGGCAGATTTCCGCACGAGCCATGGAGGTCTACGCGGCGATGGTCGAGCGCATGGACTGGAACATCGGCCGGGTCGTCGATTACCTGCGCCAGCAAGGCCAGCTCGACAACACCTTCATCCTGTTCATGTCCGACAACGGTGCCGAAGGCGCGCTGCTGGAAGCGTTCCCCAAATTCGGCCCGGAGCTGATGACCTACCTCAACCAGCATTACGACAACAGCCTCGACAACATCGGCCGGGCCAATTCCTACGTCTGGTACGGGCCGAACTGGGCGCAAGTGGCAACCGCGCCGTCACGCTTGTTCAAGGCTTTCACCACCGAGGGCGGGATCCGCGTGCCGGCGCTGCTGCACTATCCACAATTGCCGCTGAAAGGGCAGATCAGCCATGGTTTCGGCACGGTGATGGATATCACCCCGACCATTCTCGATCTGGCTGGCGTGCGGCATCCGGGTAAACAGTGGAAAGGCAAAGCGGTGGCGCCACTGCGCGGCAAGTCGTGGCTGGGCTTCCTGTCCGGCGAGACCGCGCAGGTGCATGACGAGCACACGGTCACCGGTTGGGAATTGTTCGGACGCCGGGCGATTCGCCAGGGCTCGTGGAAAGCGGTATGGATTCCCGGGCCGGTCGGGCCAGCGACCTGGCAACTTTATGATCTGGCGAGCGATCCAGGGGAGATTTATGATCTGGCGTTGAGTCAGCCGCAGAAACTCAATGACTTGATCGGGCATTGGCAGCGGTATGTAGAAGAGACCGGGGTGATCCTCAGTGCTTCGCCGTTTCAGCCGGATTGAACCAAGATCAAAAGCCCCCCTCACCCCAGCCCTCTCCCTGAGGGAGAGGGGGAAAGGGAGCAGATCTTCATGCTTTTCCAACCTGAGGTCGGCTCGAAATTTCAGGTCGATGTATCCAGCATAAACAGCTGGATCAGTCCCCTCTCCCCTGGAAGAGGGTTAGGGTGAGGGGCATCTGTCAGGCCTCCACCGCCTCCCCGGACACCACTTCCTCATCTCCGCGCACAAACCGGTTCGCCCGGCCGAACGTGCCGAAATCATTGAACCGCACACCCATCTCGCGCATCACCTTGTGCGCCACCGGCACGGTCATCTGACGAATGTAAAACGGCTCCTTGACCACGAAATGATGAATCCCGTGACTGCTGCCGAAGTTGAAGCAGAACGCTTGCAACGGCCACAGCCACCACGGGTTCAGCACCTGGCATTGCTGCAGCACATTGCCCGGTTCGACGTCGCCGTAGTAATGCATGTTCGAGCTGATGAAGTGCAGGCAGAAAGTGCGCAGCACGTTGGGGCCGATGATCACCACGGCGGCGATATCGATCACCTGCATCACCGACAGCGTGGTGGCCGACCATTCGATGGGCGAGCCGAGCAAATGCGCGATGCCATTGGCCGCGTGAAAGCCGAGAAACACGTACCACGCTCCCCAATGCAGCAGCGCCAGCGGTGCGTAGACCTTGAGCACGCGTTTGGCGATGCTCCACTTGTGTGCCCAGGTCCTGGCGCGGAGCAGGCGGATAAACGCCGACATGACGTTATCGCCAACCATCAGCAGACGGGCAAACCCCCACGGCTCGCCATTGGTGATTGCGCGCTCTTCCATGTCGGCTTCAGTGCCGGAAACCTTGTGATGGTTGAGGTGCAGATGACGACGGATCCACGGGTTGATCGTGCTCGGTCGCGCCAGCCAGACCAGGCCCATCATCAGGTTGTGCGGCACGCGCTGCTTGCGGAAGTACATGCTGTGGATCAGGTCGTGTTCCAGCTCATGGGTCAGCGAGGCGAAAAACCCGTTGAGCAGCAGGCACACCCACCAGGCCATATGGCCAGTGATGTACAGCGCCGCCGAGCCGATCATCCCGGCCAGCGCGAACGCCAGAATCCCCGCACCGAGGGCATCCTGACGCTGAAGAATCGGGTAGCGCTCACGCAATTGCGCACCCTTGGCCAACACCACTTGGCGAATATGTGCCGAGCGCTGCGCCGCATTCAGTCGTTCAGGGCTTGCAGAAGTACCGTCCATGCTTCCATCCTCGGGTCTAAGATGAATGCATCGTGCCTTGCCGGGGTTCGATCCGCGCTAGCCAAGAACGCCAACCTGTTGACCGGACGCGCCAATCCGCATGAAGGAACCGACCTCCCTCGCCAGCTGGACTCGCGCCTTGCGCAAACAACTCGACGCGCTCGGGCTGGACAGCCTTGCCTTGTGCCAACAGGCCGGGCTCGACCCTACGCTGATGGACGACCCCAATGCGCGCTATCCGCTATCCGGTACCACGCGCCTGTGGGCGCTCGCCGTTGAAGCCAGCGGCGACCCGGCGCTGGGCTTGCGCGTGTCGCGTTTCGTCAGCCCGACCACGTTCCACGCGCTCGGTTATGCGCTAGTGGCCAGCGGCAGCTTGCGCGAAGTGTTCGAGCGCATCGTGCGCTATCACCCGGTGGTCAGCGATGCGCTGGAACTGGAGCTGAGCCGTAGCAATGACCGTTATCAATTTCGCCTGAAAATTCCGCCCGGCAACCCGGCGCCGGCCTTCGAAGCCATCGACGCATTTACGGCGATCTACGTGCGCACCTGCCGCAATCGCCTCGGCCGTGACTACGCACCGCTGGCGGTGTACTTGCGCCGCCCCGAACCGAGCGATGCCCAGCAATGGCACAAAGTCTTCCGCGCGCCGGTGTATTTTTCCGCCGCCGAAGACCGCCTGGAATTCGCCCTCGGCGACTTCGACAGCCACCTCGACGACGCCAACCCGGAACTGGCCGAGCACAACGAAGCCGTACTCAAACGCACCCTCGCCCAGCTCAAACCGCTGACCTGGGAGCGCAAGGTGCGCGATGCCATTGAAGAACAACTGCCCGAAGGCGAACCGAGCGCCGAGCGCATCGCCCAGGCCTTGCACCTGAGCCTGCGCAGCCTGCAGCGGCATCTGGCGGATGAGGGCTGTCGCTTCGACACCCTGCTCAACCAAAGCCGCGAAAACCTCGCGCTGCTGCACCTGCGTGACCCGCAGTGTTCCTTGAGTGAAGTCAGCTATCTGCTGGGATTCGCCGACACCAGCAGCTTCAGCCGCGCGTTCAAGCGCTGGACCGGGATGACGCCGGGGCAGTTTCGGGATCAGTTGCGCTGATCCGAAATCACCATTGTGTGATCCAGCGCCTTCGCGAGCAGGCTCGCTCTCACAGTTGGAATGCGTTTCCTTGTGGGAGCGAGCCTGCTCGCGAAGAGGCCGTCAGACCACCACAAACCCCAGCTCAAAAACAGTGCCGTCGGCGTCACTCCTCACCCGCACTTGCCCGCCATGCAACTGCATGATCGACTGCACGATCGCCAAACCCAGCCCACCCGAATCTCCCGGTTCCGCACGTGAAGGATCGACGCGGTAGAAACGGTCGAACAGTTTGCCCAGATGCTCAGGCGCGATGACCGGGCCGTGGTTGTGCACTTGCAGCCAGCACATACCCGGTTCATCGCGGCGTTGCAGGCTGATCAGGCTGCCGGGGTCGGCGTGGCGTACGGCATTGGCCAGCAGGTTGCCGAGGGCGCGTTGCAGCAGTTGCTGGTCGGCGAGCAATTCGCCGTGCATGCGGTTTTGCAGTTGGAGGTCGCGGTCATCGGCCAGGGCTTCGAAGTAATCGCAGAGCTCGTCGCCGACGTTGCGCAAGTCCAGTGTGTGCAGATTGAGCGCACGTTCGGCCTGTTCGGCGCGGGCGAGGAACATCAGGTTCTCGGCCATGCGCTTGAGCCGTTCGAACTCTTCCATGTTCGAGGCCAGCACTTCCTGATATTCGGCCGTGCTGCGGGGATGGTTCAGGGCCTGGCCGTTGCTGGCGAGCAAGGTGTGCAGCGGCGTGCGGATTTCGTGCGCGAGGTCGGCGGAGAATTGCGACAGGCGCTGCACGCTGTCGTCCAGCCGCGCCAGCATGGTGTTGAGCGCGTGCACCGGCTCGCGCAGTTCGGTCGGCGTGCCCTCGGTAGGCAGGCGTCGATCGAGGCTGCGCAGATCGATACTGCGCACCGCTTCGCTCAACTGATGCAAGGGCTGCAAGCCACGCCGCAGCAATAACAGGCCCAGAGCAAACGCGAGCACCGCGCCGAGGCCGACGGACAGGTACAGACGCAGGCGATAACTGCCGAGCATCTGCTCACGCTCGGTGAGCACTTTGCCGGCGATCACCGTGAGGGTTTCACCGTTGGGGCCTTGGGCCTGGCCGGACAGCAAGGCCAATTCGGCGCCGTCGCTGGCCTGCCAGGTGAGCACGTCACGGCGCTGCGGCATTTGCTCTCGCGGTAATGCATTGAGCGCGGGCAGTTCACGCTGACGCGGGTTGATCGCGATCACGCTGGAGCCGTCGGCCCGGCGCACCAGCAGCAGACTGTCGAGATTACCGAGCATGTTCTGATACAACCGTGGCCGTGCCTGCAAGGCGTCGAGGCTGTCGCTGTCGGCGAGCAAGGCGCGTACTTGCTCGAGGCGACCGAGCAAGGCCATGTCATCACGAAAGGCCAATTCCGAGGCCAGCGAGCGGTAGAGAAACACGCCGATTGCGCTCAGCACCAGCGCGCAGACCATGGCGAAGGCCAGTGCCAATCGCCAGGCGATCGACTTACTCCACATCGTCCGGCGCTTCCAGTTGATAACCGACGCCGCGCACGGTGTGGATAAGTTTCGGCATGTACGGATCATCAACCTTGGCGCGCAGACGCCGGACGGCGACTTCGACCATGTTGGTGTCGCTGTCGAAATTCAGGTTCCACACTTGCGAGGCGATCAGCGTGCGCGAAAGCACTTCGCCCTGGCGGCTGGCGAGCAGTTGCAAGAGGGCGAATTCCTTGTTGGTCAGGGCAATGCGCTGGCCGCCGCGACTGACCCGTCGGCGCAATACGTCGATTTCCAGGTCGGCGATGCTGTACGACTCGGCTTCGCGCATCGGCCCGCGCCGCAGCAGCGTGCGCACGCGCGCGAGCAGTTCGGCGAAAGCGAAGGGTTTGAGCAGGTAGTCATCTGCGCCCAGCTCAAGACCACGCACACGGTCTTCGATAGCGTCCTTGGCGGTGAGAAACAGCACCGGTGTGGCGCCGCGCTGGCGAATCAGCTGGAGCAATTGCCAGCCGTTGAGGCCAGGCAGCATCACGTCGAGGATGATCAGGTCGTATTCCTGTTGCTCGATAAAATAGCGGCCGTCGAGGCCATTGAGCGCAACATCCACGGCGAAACCCGACTCGCCCAGACCCTTGGCGAGGAAGTTGGCGGTTTTGGCTTCATCTTCTACGACCAGCAAACGCATGGCACACCTCGATTGATCAGGCACACAGGCTAGGCGTGTTCGGCGCCGTTGCCCATTACAAACTTGTAATCCGCCTGACGGGGTTCTGACGAAGTGCGCCGGTTAAGGTGCAGACCTTCCCATTCGGAGCCTGCACATGACCGTCAAATACCTTGTCGCCAGCCTGATCCTCGGCCTCAGCGGCGCTGCAAGTGCCACGCCAGAACTGCCGCGCCACGCCGATCTCGACCTGAAAACCGCACGCTGGCTGGCGGACAAGGCGATGAGCAGTTGCACCGGCACGGTGTCGGTGCTCGACCGTGGCGGTAACTTGCTGGTGACGTTGCGTGGTGACGGCGTCGGGCCGCACAACACCGCCGCCAGCCAACGCAAGGCCTACACCGCGCTGTCGACCAAGACGCCGACGCGGCTGTTCGCCGAGCGCGCCCGCAGCAACCCGGAAACCGCCAACCTCAACACCCTCGATGAATTGCTTTTGCTCGGCGGCGGCATTCCGTTGTTCGCCGGCAGCGAACTGGTCGGCGCCATGGGCGTGGCCGGTTCCGGCGGCGGTGAGCAAGACGAAAACTGCGCCCGCGCCGCCGCCGACAAAGCCGGCCTGACCATCACCCGTTCCCACTAAGGAGATCCACCATGACCACCCTGCGCATGACTCTCGCCGCCCTCGGCCTGAGTGCTGTTTCCAGCCTGACGATGGCCGCCGGCAATCCGCTGAGCGTGCACGTGCTCAACCTGGAAAACGGCCTGCCGTCACCGGGCATCAACGTCACCCTGGAAAAACACGTCGGCGAAAACTGGCAACCACTGGCCCAAGGCACCACCAACGAGCAAGGGCGGATCGCCGAGCTGTTCCCGGCCAAACAGCCATTCGAAGCCGGTGAATACCGCGTGGTGTTCAAGACCGGCGAGTATTACCAGAAGATCAAGCATGAGACGTTCTTCCCGGAAATTCCGGTGATCTTTCAGGTCAAGCAGACCGATCAGCACTACCACATCCCGCTGCTGCTGAGCCCGTACGGTTTCTCGACCTATCGCGGTTCGTAAAATAAACACAGATCCTTTGTTGGAACTGGTTTCTGTGGCGAGGGGATTTATCCCCGTTGGACTGCGCAGCGGTCCCATTTTTCAGGGCCGCTTCGCGCCCCAGCGGGGATAAATCCCCTCGCCACAGGTGCCAGTTCCGACATTGGATCGGTTTCAGTTTTCAGATCGTGGCCAAGGCACGCAATCTCACCGCATCGAGAATTTCGATTTCGCCGTATGCGAGCCCGATAATCCCCTGCCCCTGCAGATCCTTGAGGATCTGATTGGTGGTCTGCCGCGACAGCGACAGCATCGCCGCCAACTGCTCCTGCGGCAGTTGCAGCATCCGGCGTGGTGCGTCGAGTTCGCCGTAGCCTTCGGCAATCATCAGCAGCCGATGGGCGAGACGCGCCGGGGCTGGCAGCAGGCTCAGCTGTTCGAGATTGATGAAGGCCAGGCGCAATTTGTGGCTCATCAACAGCGCCAGATGCCGCCAGTACTGCGGCTGTTCGTCGAGCAATTTGAGCAACGCCGCTTGCGGAACATTCAGCAAGGTGCACGACCCGACTGCATAGGCATCGTGAGTGCGAGGCTGGCCATCGAACAGGCAGATTTCGCCGAACCAGTGCGGCGCCTCCACCAGACTCAACAACGCCTCCTTGCCCTGCTCGCTCACCGCGCCGATGCGCACGGCGCCATCGAGCACTGCATACAGACCGCACGGCGCATCGCCACGCTGGAACAATCGTTGTCCCGCCGTCAGCCGCCGCTCCCGAGCCAGCGCCAGCAGGCTATCCTGAAAAGATGCAGGCAAATGACTGAACCACTGGCCGCTGAGTAACTGTGCACGAATTTGCATAACCACTCCTGGAGTGTCGCCTGCCCGACAGAGCGAACGCGGATCCCGAGGGATGATGCATTCAACCCCACTGGAGGAACAACAATGAAAAGCCTCGTCGACCATCTCAGTCAATACGCCGCCTACCACCGCGACCCGCGCAACATTGCCAGCCACTTTATCGGCATTCCGCTGATCGTGGTGGCGGTGGCTGTCCTGCTGTCACGGCCGCAGTGGGAGCTGGGCGGGCTGTGGATATCTCCAGCCGTTGTGGTGGCGCTGGCCTCGGCGTGGTTTTACCTGCGTCTGGAGTTGAAGCTTGGCGTGTTGATGACAGTACTGATGGGGCTGTCGGTGTGGGCCGGGCATGCACTGGCGCAGCAGAGCACCATGGTCTGGCTGAGCAGCGGCCCGGCGATGTTCGTGATCGGCTGGGTGATCCAGTTTGTCGGGCATCACTATGAAGGGCGCAAACCGGCGTTTGTCGATGACATCAGCGGGCTGATTGTCGGGCCGTTGTTCGTTGTGGCTGAGTTGGCGTTTCTGCTGGGGATACGGCAGGAATTGAAACAAGAGATCGAGTTGCGGGCGGGGATGGTGCGGGTCAATCCGAATCGCGCTGCTGTCTAGATCGTATTCGCGAGCAGGCTCGCTCCCACATTTGGAATGAGTTTTCCCTGTGGGAGCGAGCCTGCTCGCGAAGCTTTTGCCTTTAAATATTGGCGACTTTCTGCCAGACCTTCGGCTTGAAGAACAGGGTTTCACCCTTGGCCAACCCGATCAGGCTGTCGTGGTCTTTCACCACTTCGGCCTCGATCAAATCCGTCTGCCCCTCAACCTTCAACGTCACCCGCGTGGTCGCGCCCAACGGCCGGATATCGCGCACTTCAGCGGCATGGTGATCTTCCAGCTCATGCTTGGACAACGACACTTCGTGCGGGCGGAACAGCACGTGGTTGTCGTCGCTCAACAGCAAGCGGTTCGAATCGCCGAGGAAGTGATAGACGAAATCGCTGGCCGGGTTTTCGTAGACGTCGCCCGGTGAGCCGATCTGCTCGATCACACCCTTGTTCATCACCACGATGCGGTCGGCGACTTCCATCGCTTCTTCCTGGTCGTGGGTCACGAACACCGACGTCAGGTTGATGTCTTCGTGCAGCCGCGCCAGCCAGCGCCGCAGTTCCTTGCGCACCTTGGCATCGAGGGCGCCGAACGGTTCATCCAGCAGCAGCACTTTCGGCTCCACCGCCAGGGCACGGGCCAAAGCGATACGCTGACGCTGACCACCGGACAACTGCTCCGGGTAGCGATCCGACAACCAGTCCAGCTGGACCATGTTCAGCAGTTCGTGAACCTTGGTGGCGATCTGGCTTTCGCTCGGGCGCTGGTTTTTCGGTTTCATCCGCAGGCC
This sequence comes from Pseudomonas sp. S2_A05, assembly GCF_054668485.1. NCBI lineage: Bacteria > Pseudomonadati > Pseudomonadota > Gammaproteobacteria > Pseudomonadales > Pseudomonadaceae > Pseudomonas > Pseudomonas sp. S2_A05. Next base: position 4,957,525 of record NZ_CP162775.1, on the reverse strand, counting down.
GAACGCGACGTTGTCGAACACTGTCATGTGGCGGAACAAGGCGTAATGCTGGAACACGAAACCGACGTTGCGATCACGCACATCGTGGCCGGAAACGTCCTCGCCGTGAAAAACGATGTTGCCCTGATCCGGGGTTTCCAGACCGGCAATAATGCGCAGCAAGGTGGTTTTGCCGCAGCCCGACGGGCCAAGCAGCGCGACCAGTTCACCGCTGTGGATATCCAGGCTGATGTTGTCCAGCGCCTTGAACGCGTTGAAATTCTTGCTGACGTTACGCACTTCGATCGACATGAATTATTCCTCCGCGGCGCTGGCGCGCAGGCGGTTGATACGGTTTTCGCTCCACTGCTTGAGCAGCAGGATGAAGAGCGCCAGGATCAGCAACAGGCTCGCCACGGCGAACGCGGCCACGTGGTTGTATTCGTTGTAGAGGATCTCGACGTGCAGCGGCAAGGTGTTGGTCACCCCGCGAATGTGCCCGGAGACCACCGACACCGCACCGAACTCGCCCATGGCCCGCGCGGTACACAGCACCACGCCATAAATCAGGCCCCACTTGATGTTCGGCACGGTGACGTGCCAGAACATCTGCCAGCCATTGGCACCGAGCAGGCGCGCGGCTTCCTCCTCTTGGGTGCCTTGTTCCTGCATCAGCGGAATCAGTTCACGGGCCACGAACGGCACGGTGACGAAAATCGTCGCCAGCACAATGCCCGGCAGGGCGAAGACGATCTGGATGTCGTGATCCTGCAACCACGGCCCGAACAGGCCCTGCGCACCGAACATCAGCACGTAGACCAGACCGGCGATCACCGGCGACACCGAGAACGGCAGGTCGATCAGCGTCACCAGCATGCTCTTGCCACGGAACGAGTATTTGCTCACGCACCACGCCGCGCTGACGCCGAACACCAGGTTCAGCGGCACCGAAATCAGCACGGCGAACACGGTAAGTTTCAGTGCCGACAGTGCGTCCGGTTCAAAGATCGCGGTGAAAAATGCACCGAGGCCATTCTTCAAACCCTGCGACACCACGATGAACAATGGCAGCAGCAGAAACAGGAAAAAGATCAGCCAGCCAAGACCGATCAGTATTCTGCGTGAAGTGGCGCTGCCACGCCGCGCTGCGTTGGCCGAAGAGGCGGCCGCAATGGACGATTGGGACATGTTCGCGCCTCCTTATGGGGTTTCGATGCGCCGCTGCAGCAAGTTGATCAGCAGCAACAGGATGAAGGAAACCACCAGCATCAATACGCCGATGGCGGTAGCGCCGGTGTAATCGTATTGGTCGAGTTTGACCATGATCAGCAGCGGCAGGATCTCGGTTTTCATCGGCATGTTGCCGGCAATGAAAATCACCGAACCGTACTCGCCGACGCCACGCGCGAACGCCAGCGCAAAACCGGTCAGCCAGGCGGGCAGCAGTGCCGGAACCAGAATGTGGCGAAATACCTGCCATGGCTTCGCACCCAGGCACGCCGCCGCTTCTTCGACTTCACGGGGAATATCGGCCAGCACCGGCTGCACCGTGCGCACCACGAACGGCAGCGTGACGAAGGTCAGCGCCAGGGTGATGCCCAGCGGGGTGTAGGCGATCTTGAAACCGAGGTCAGCGGCAAATTGCCCGACCAGCCCGGCCGGCGCGTACAGCGCGGTCAGCGCAATACCGGCCACGGCTGTCGGCAGGGCGAACGGCAGATCGATCATCGCGTCGATCACCTTGCGTCCGGGGAAGGTGTAGCGCACCAGCACCCAGGCCAGCAACGTGCCGATGATGCCGTTGATGATCGCCGCACACAGCGCGGTACCGAAGCTCAGCTTCAACGCCGCCAGCACCCGCGGTGCGGAGATGATCGTCCAGAACTGATCCCAGGTCAGCTGGGCGGCGTGGACGAACATCGCCGCCAGCGGGATAAGCACAATCAGGCTGAGGTACACCAAGGTGTAACCCAGCGTCAGCCCGAAGCCGGGTATGACGGGGGAGATACGACGCGACATAAAAGTCCCTGGTTGAAAACGCATCAATGTGGGAGTGAGCCCTGTGGTGAGGGGACTTATCCCCTCACCACAAAAGCTCAGTCCCACATGTCATGTGCCCAGACATCAGGCCGGTTGAAGGCGAGATTACTGCGCCTGATAAATCTGGTCGAACACGCCGCCGTCGTTGAAGAATTTCGGCTGCGCGGATTTCCACCCGCCGAAGTCCTTGTCGATGGTCACCAGTTCCAGTTTCGGGAACTGCTGGGCGTACTTGGCCGCTACGTCCTTGTCACGTGGACGATAGAAGTTTTTCGCGGCGATTTCCTGGCCGGCCGGGCTGTACAGATGCTTGAGATAGGCCTCGGCAATCTGCGCGTTGCCCTTCTTCTCGGCATTCTTGTCGACCACCGCCACTGGCGGTTCGGCGAGGATCGACAGCGACGGCACGACGATGTCGAACTTGTCTGCGCCGCCGTCTTCTTTCAGCGCCAGGAACGCTTCGTTTTCCCAAGCCAGCAACACATCGCCCTGACCGTTGTTGACGAAGGTAATGGTCGAACCACGGGCGCCGGTGTCAAGGATCGGCACGTGCTTGAACAGGGTCTGTACGTATTCCTTGGCCTTGGCTTCGTCACCACCGTTGGCTTTCAGGCCATAGGCCCACGCGGCGAGGAAGTTCCAGCGCGCACCGCCCGAGGTTTTCGGGTTTGGTGTGATCACCGAGACATCGTTCTTGACCAGATCGCCCCAGTCCTTGATGCCTTTCGGGTTGCCCTTGCGCACCAGGAACACGATGGTCGAGGTGTACGGCGTGCTCGCTTGCGGCAGACGCTGCTGCCAGTCGGCCGGCAGGCTCTTGCCGAGCTTGGCGATTTCATCGATGTCACCGGCCAGGGCCAGGGTCACCACGTCAGCACGCAGGCCATCGATCACCGCACGCCCCTGCTTGCCCGAGCCACCGTGGGACTGCTGGATTTTCACCGTGTCGCCGGCATGGTCCTTCTGCCAGAACTTGATGAATTCGGCGTTGTATTCCTGATACAGCTCCCGCGTCGGGTCATACGACACGTTGAGCAGCTCGTAATCCTTGGCAACGGCGGAACCGGCAAACACGGCACTGACCAGCGCGGCCAGAGCGTAACGGCGAATCGACGACATGGTGAAAGCTCCTGGAATTCTTGGTGATGGCTTTTTCTTATGTATTGCTGGAATCGGATCGCGTTGAAAGATCGCCGCCTTCGCCAGCTCCTGCACGCAGCCCCCTGTAGGAGCTGCCGAAGGCTGCGATCTTTTGATCTTCAGCTCAGCCCGGTTGCTTACCGGGTTGCTGCAAACGGAATTTCTCTTTGCGTTCGATCTGTACGACTTGCGCGTTGTGCACAGTGATCTCCACTGCGCCGAACCGCAGATCGCGCAGGGCACTCTGGATTTCACGCAAGATCGTGGCTTCGTCCTGACCGTCAACGCTGCGAAGGGATGCGCTCATGGTGCTGCTCCTTTGAAGGGGATTTGCCTGGCAGTGGGCGGCACTGCGTTCGGCGTGGGAGCAATATAAGAGAGGCACGGATATTCTTAAAAAGACTATTTAAGAATGTTTATATAACCAGAAAACAATATGAGAGTGGGCAAGGGGTTTGCGCTGATTTGAAGTCGTCAAAAGAACTTGTGGCGAGGGGATTTATCCCCGTTGGACTGCGTAGCAGTCCCATTTCTTGGGGTCGCTACGCGACCCAACGGGGATAAATCCCCTCACCACAAGGTCGGTGATAGCCTGATAGGCCTTTTCAGCCAATCATTGGCGTTTTCGCCCAATCAAGCCGATCAGCAGACACCGGCCGCCCAAACCAGTAGCCCTGCCCCAGATCGCATTCCTGCGCCAACAGAAATGCCGCCTGCTCAACCTGTTCGATCCCTTCGGCATGGACCTGCATGCCCATGCTGCGGGCCAGCGCGATGATCACCCGGACAATCGCCACGTCATCTTCATCCCACGGCAACCCGGCGACGAAGCCCTGATCGATCTTGAGTTTCTGCACCGGCAGGCGCTTGAGCCGCAGCAGCGACGAATAGCCAGTACCGAAATCATCAATAGCCAGACGCACACCCAGCTCGCGCAAGCGATGCATCTGTTCCAGCGCCACTTCAGGGTCATCCATCACCGCGCTTTCGGTGACTTCCAGTTCCAGATAGACCGGATCCAGCCCCGTGTCGTGCAGCACCTGCGCCACCTGCTGGTACAACTCGCGCCGGGCAAACAGCCGCGAGGAGACATTCACCGCGACGAACGCCAGCACCACGCCGCTCTGCTGCCATTGGCACATCTGTCGGCAAGCCTGCTGCATCACCCAGGCATCGATCTCGGCGATCAGCCCGGTGCGCTCGGCAATCGGAATGAATTCCGCCGGTGACACCAGACCGCGTTGCGGATGCTGCCAACGCACCAGTGCCTCGACGCCAACCAGACGGCCGCTTTGCAGGTCATGCACCGGTTGGTAGTAGACGCGCAGTTCCTCCTGCTCCAGTGCGCGGCGCAGCTCGAAGGCGATTTCGACCCGTTGCTGGGCATGGGCGGTCAGCTCTTCGGTATACAGCGCGTAGCCATTGCGCCCGCTGCTTTTGGCCTTGAACAGCGCGCTGTCGGCGTTGCGTAACAACTGCTCGGCGCTGAGGGCATCGCTGGGAAACAGGCTGATGCCGATGCTCGCGTTGATGAACAGTTGATTGCCATCTACCAGCACCGGCTCCTTCAAGGCGTCCAGAGTCCGTTGCGCCAGCGCGGCAGCCTGGGCCGGCTGTGGACAACTTTCCGCGAGCACCGCGAACTCGTCACCGCCGAGCCGCGCCAAGGTAATGCCGTGGCCGAACAGTTCCTGCAAACGCGTCGCCACCGCTTTTAGCAACCGATCGCCGACGTTATGCCCGAGGCTGTCGTTGATCATCTTGAAATGATCCAGATCGAGCATCAGCAGCGCGCAGCCACGCTTGTGCGTCTGCGCGGAAGCCAACGCCTGTTCGGCGCGGTCGCTGAACAGCAGGCGATTGGGCAGATCGGTCAACGGATCGTGATGCGCCAGGTGTTTGAGCTCGGACTCGGAATCCTTGATCGCACTGATGTCGGAGAACACCGCCACGTAATGGCTGAGCCGGCCGGAATCATCGTGAATCACCCGGATGGTTTGCCACTGTGGATAAATCTCGCCGGTCTTGCGCCGGTTCCAGATCTCGCCGCTCCACTCACCTTCAGCCTCGAGGGTAGCGAACATCGCCTGATAGAAGCCCGGCGGATGATGGCCGGACTTGAACAGACTGGGCTGCTGGCCGATGACCTCGTCGCGCCGATAACCGGTGATCTCGATAAAGGCGCGATTGACGTGGACGATCAGGCCCCGGTGGTCGGTAACCAGCACCCCTTCGCGAGTGCAGTCGAACACGGCGGCCGCCTGACGCAGACGCTCACGGTCGGTGTGGCGCTCGCGCAAATGCGCGCCGATGCCGAGAAACCCGCACAGCCGCGCCCGTGCGAGGAAAATCAGCGCGGCGCTGATCGTCGCCAGCAGATAACCGTTGATCAGTTGCCAATGGGTCAGCTCACGGGAGTCATCGAAGAATCTGCTTAATAAATGATCAGAAACTTGCAGCCACAGGGCGGCCAGTACGAGGTAGAGCAACGCTGCACGCAAGGCATCGCGGTAAGTCGCAGACATTCGGTCGTCCATGTCCCTACAAAAAGGTTGGAATTATAGGTCAAGAAACATTCAGCGACTTCTTATCTGAAAGGGCGACTGGTTTTATCTGTGTGCTTAGTGATAATGCAACGGCTGTTTTTATCTTTATCGAGGGCCCTATAGCCTATGTGGTACGAAGGTTTTCTTGGCTTGTCGGCCTGGTCACTGGTCGCGGTCACCCTGCTGATGACCCATGTGACGATTGTTGCCGTCACGGTCTATCTGCACCGTTACTCGGCCCACCGCTCGCTCGAGCTGAATGCGGGTCTGAAGCACTTTTTCCGTTTCTGGCTGTGGCTGACCACGGCGCAGAACACCCGCGAGTGGACTGCCATCCACCGCAAACACCACGCCAAATGCGAGACCGAGGATGACCCGCACAGCCCGGTCATCAAGGGTCTGTCCACCGTACTGCGCACCGGCGCCGAGCTGTACCGCAGCGAAGCGCAGAACCCGGAAACCCTGCGCATCTACGGCAAGAACTGCCCGGAAGACTGGGTCGAACGCAACGTCTACAGTCGCTATCCGCTGCTGGGCGTGGCGATCATGGGCGTGATCGACCTGCTGCTGTTCGGCACCATCGGCATCACCATCTGGGCGATCCAGATGATGTGGATTCCGGTGTGGGCCGCTGGGGTGATCAACGGTCTGGGCCATGCCGTCGGCTATCGCAATTTCGAATGCCGTGACGCAGCGACCAATCTGGTGCCGTGGGGCATCCTGATCGGCGGCGAAGAGCTGCACAACAACCATCACACCTACCCCAACTCGGCCAAGCTGTCGGTGAAGAAGTGGGAATTCGACCTCGGCTGGGCGTGGATCAAGGTCTTCTGCTTCCTGCGTCTGGCCAAAGTGCAGCGGGTCGCACCGATTGCCCACCGCGTCGAAGGCAAGGGCAGCCTGGACATGGACACCGCCATGGCGATCCTCAACAACCGCTTCCAGATCATGGCCCAGTACCGCAAATTGGTGATCGGCCCGCTGGTCAAGCAAGAGCTGGCCAAGGTCGATCATTCGGTGCGCCACCAGTTCCACCGGGCCAAACGCCTGCTGTCGCGGGAAACCAGCCTGCTGGAAGACCGTCATCACCTGCGCATCCAGACCATGCTCGAACACAGCCATGCGTTGAAAGTGATCTACGAGAAGCGCCTGGCTTTGCAGCAGATCTGGGTCAAGACCAGTTCCAATGGCCACGACATGCTGGCCGCCATCAAGGAATGGATTCACGAGGCCGAGGCCAGTGGCATCCAGTCGTTGCGGGATTTTGCTGATCAGCTGAAAACCTACTCGCTGCGTCCTGCGACTGCCTGACCGGCAACGAGGCTGCGATCTCAAAGATCGCAGCCTCGTTGCGCTCTTCGGTTCCTGCACCTCGCCGCCCGGCGGGACTCGGTAATGGCCGGGAACTTCGCCGAAAATCCTCTATCTCAATGACACTTCGCCATCCCGGCGGGCTGTCCTGTGGCCGTTGTCGACATTGCGGCGCGCCCTTTGAGATTTGTGCCGATGGTCAACAACAACCAGAAAGACACGTCCTTCACTCAATGGCCCGAGGCCGCGCAAACGCTGATGGCGCTGATGCACGCGCAGGGCGAAGTCGCGCGCCTGAGCGAGCGCGAACAATTGATCAGTTCGCTGCTGGTCAGCGTCAACGCCGTGCTCTGGGCTTTCAACTGGGAAACCCGACAGGTGTTGTACGTCAGTCCGGCCTATGAACGGATCTTCGGCCGTTCCGCCGCGCTGTTGTTGGCGGATTACAACCAGTGGCGCGACAGCATTTATCCCGATGATCTGGAGTACGCCGAGCAGAGCCTCGCCGAAGTCCTGCACCGAGGTGCGGTGGAAGATCGCGAGTACCGCATCATTGCCGCCGATGGCCAGGTGCGCTGGCTCAGCGACAAATGTTTTATCAATCGCCAGGACGAGCCTGGACAGCCGGTAATCATCGTCGGCATCGCCGAAGACATCACTGACAAGAAAAACATGGAAACCGAGCTGCAGCGCTTGGCCACCACCGATGTGCTGACGCAAAGCAGCAACCGCCGCCACTTCTTCGAATGTGCCCACCGCGAGTTCGCTGAGGCCCGCCGCCAAGGCACACCGCTGGCCTTCCTGTTGCTGGACATCGACGATTTCAAAGTGATCAACGACAGCTACGGCCACCCCGAGGGCGACAACGTGCTGCAACGGATCGCCGAATGCGGGCGCGGCTCATTGCGCCGTGGCGATCTGTTCGGGCGGATTGGTGGTGAGGAGTTCGCTGCGGTGTTTCCCGGCTGTGCGCCGGACATGGCCGTGCAAGTGGCAGAGCGACTGCAGCAGGAGATCCAGCGACTGCGCTTCAACCACGACGGGCAAGCATTCAGCATCACCGTGAGCCAGGGCCTTACCAACCTCACCGACGAAGACAAGAGCCTGGACAGCCTGTTCGCCCGCGCGGATGCGGCGATGTACGAGGCGAAACGGCAGGGCAAGAACCGGATTATTGCGGCCTGATCCGTATTTTGTGGCTGCCGCAATTCCTGTGGGAGCGGGCTTGCCCGCGATGAGGCCCGCACTTTCAACAAAAATGTTGCCTGCGCTGGCGCCTTCGCGAGCAGGCTCGCTCCCACATTGGAATGTGGTGATCTGTCATTTGCGCATCCGCAGCAACTCCGGCAAGCCGATCTTGAGCAACCGCGCCGTCCGGCTCTTCGCCAGTTCCTCAACGCCTTCATGCTCGGTCAGCCGTGCCATCTGCGCCGCCATGTGCATCACCAGCGCCTCGCGACTGTAAACGCCACCACCGAGCTGGTAGGCCGAAGCAATCAACTCGCGCAACTCCAGCGGCAGACGCCAGCGAGTGCGCAATGCCGAGCCGTAAGAAGCGGCAAACTTCGCCAACGCTTCACCGACCTCCTGCAACTCGTCCAGCTCGCCGCCGGCTTGTTGCCACTCCTGCAAGCAGCGCAGCAGCGCCAGATCGCCGAGCCGATGCAGCATGCCCGCGCAATAGCAACGCTCCTGATCCAGATCGAGCAGGCGCGCCAGCGTGCGCGCATATTCCGCCGTGTGCAGGGACAGTCCCCAATAGCGCTCGGCGTAATCCGCCAGGCATGGATCGCTGAGCCGCGCGCTGCGTTTGAGCGCCAGGCCGAGAATCAGGTTCATGCTCTGCCCGGTGCCGAGTCGGTGCAGCGCCTGGGCCAGGGTTTGCACCGGCGCGCCGTAGTGTTGCGCGGCACTGTTGGCGGCTGCGATCAGCACGGCGGTAATCTGCGGATCGGTGCGGACCTCTTCCTCCAGCAACTTGAGGTCCAGCCCTTCGGGATTGAGGCTACGCTTGACCGCCACTTGCACGTCGGTCATCAACGGCGCGCCATCGGCCTGCTCGCGACGCCGCTCAAGGAACACCGACAGGGTCATGCCCGGCGCCAGTGCCGGCACTTCGCAAACCACCGCTTCGCCAGCGTTGAGCAGCAAGCCCTGCAAGCGCTCGGTCAGGCCTTCCATGTTCAACGGTTTGGTCAGGTACGCCGTCGGCGCCAGCGGAATCGCTTCGCGCACGCTGGCGCTGTCGTTGCGGCTGCTCATCAGAATGAACGGCAACGGCGGATTGCGTTTGCGCTGGCGGACGCTGCGCAGCACATGCAATCCGTCGATGCCGGGCAGCTCCCAATCGACGATGGCCAAGTCATAGGGCACCTCGCTGAGCAACGACATTGCCTGCTGGCCATCGGCACACAAATCCAGACGCGCATCGCAGCGCACATTGAGTAGCACTTGTTTGAGCAGGTCACGGGACCAGGGATCGGCCTCGGCAATCAACACCCGAGGTACGGCGGGTAAATCAACGGCAGTCATGCGCGCTCTCCTTGCAATGTCTGAACCTTAGCCAATGCTGGCGATTCGATACAGCGCAAACAGGTCCGATGTGTTTCAAGGGACGAAAAAAACCCGCCGAAGCGGGTTTTTGTCGAGCTAGTCACACCAACGGATCAGAGCTCAGAGAAGCACTCTTCGATGATCGCCAGACCTTTGTCCAGTTGCTCATCGGGCGACGTCAGCGGAACCAGCACGCGCAGCACGTTACCGTAAGTGCCGCAGGACAGCAGGATCAGGCCCTTGTCACGCGCCTTGGCCACCACGGCAGCCACGGCAGTCGGGTTCGGCTTGTGGCTGTCGCCGTTTTCGAACAGCTCGACCGCGATCATCGCGCCCAGCGCACGCACTTCACCGATCACCGGGTACTTGGCCTGAATGGCCTTCAGGCCAGTGACCAGACGCTCACCGACAGCCTTGCAACGGTCCAGCAGTTGCTCTTCTTCAAACACTTCCATCACTGCCAGTGCAGCGGCGCAAGCGATCGGGCTACCGGCGTAGGTGCCGCCCAGGCCGCCCGGCGCAATGGCGTCCATGTACTCGGCCTTGCCGCACACGCCGGCCAGCGGGAAGCCGCCAGCGATGGACTTGGCGAATGTGGTGAGGTCGGCGGCAACGCCCATCTGTTCCATAGCGAAGAAGGTGCCGGTACGGCCAGCGCCGGTCTGCACTTCGTCAGCGATCAGCAGGATGCCGTGCTGGTCGCACAAAGCGCGCAGACGCTTCATGAATTCCTTCGGCGCGACGTAGAAACCACCTTCGCCCTGCACTGGCTCGATGATGATCGCAGCGATGTCTTTCGGCTCGGCGTCGTTCTTGAAGATGCGTTCGATGGAAGCGATCGAATCGTCGATGCTCACACCGTGCAGTTCGTTCGGGTACAGCGCGCGGAAGATGCCGCCTGGCATCAGGCCCATGCCGGCCGAGTAAGGCACGACTTTACCGGTCAGGCCGAGGGTCATCATCGTGCGACCGTGGTAAGCGCCGGTGAATGCGATCACGCCAGCGCGGCCAGTGGCGGCACGGGCGATCTTCACGGCGTTTTCCACCGCTTCGGAACCGGTGGTGACCAGCAGGGTTTTCTTGGCGAAATCACCCGGCACCTTGGCGTTGATTTTTTCGCACAGCTCAACGTACGGCTCGTAGGCCAGTACCTGGAAGCAGGTGTGGGTCAGCTTGTTCAGCTGTTCGGTCACGGCGGCGATGATTTTCGGGTGCACGTGGCCGGTGTTCAGTACAGCGATACCGCCAGCGAAGTCGATGAACTCACGACCTTCAACGTCGGTCACGGTGGCGTTCTTTGCCGACTCGGCGAAGATCGGGTGAATCTGGCCAACACCACGAGGTACGGCATTGGTGCGGCGGGCCATCAGTTCAGCGTTAGTCTTGCTCATTACAGTCCTCATTCGCCGCTCATCGGGCGGCGTGGTTCAAGGATGAAGCGGGAGAAATCGGCGGTAGCAGCATGCGATGATCGACTGCCACGGCGTTCCTGGCCGCAGAGAAAATTCCTGTTTGAAACCACGCAAAGGGACAGCGCTCTCGTGCCCTTTGCGTTTGCAGCGATCCCTTTCCCGGCTTAGATGCCCAGGCAGAGGTATTTGATTTCCAGGTAGTCTTCGATGCCGTACTTGGAGCCTTCACGGCCCAGGCCCGAAGCCTTGATGCCGCCGAACGGCGCGACTTCGTTGGAGATCAGCCCGGTGTTGACGCCGACCATGCCGTATTCCAGCGCTTCGGCGACACGGAACACACGGCCGAGGTCACGTGCGTAGAAGTACGAGGCCAGACCGAATTCGGTGTCGTTGGACATGGCGATCACTTCGGCTTCGTCTTTGAAGCGGAACAGCGGCGCCAGCGGACCGAAGGTTTCTTCCTTGGCCACGGCCGCGTTTTTCGGCACGTTGGTGAGAATGGTCGGCTCGAAGAAGTTGCCTTCCATCGCCTTGCCGCCCGCCAATACGGTGGCACCTTTGCTCACGGCGTCAGCGATGTGTTCCTGAACCTTGGCCACGGCTTTTTCGTCGATCAGCGGGCCGGTGGTGGTGCCGTCTTCCAGACCGTTGCCGATCTTCAGTTTGGCTACAGCTACTTTCAGCTTCTCGGCGAACGCATCGTAGACCGCGTCCTGAATGTACAGACGGTTGGCGCAGACGCAGGTCTGGCCATTGTTGCGGTATTTGGAGATGATCGCGCCTTCGACGGCCTTATCCAGATCGGCGTCGTCGAACACGATGAACGGCGCGTTGCCGCCCAGTTCCAGCGAGACTTTCTTGATGTCCTTGGCGCATTCGGCCATCAACTGGCGACCGATTTCGGTCGAGCCGGTGAAGGACAGTTTGCGCACGATCGGGTTGCTGGTCAGCTCGCTGCCGATGTCGCCAGCGCTGCCGGAGACCACGCTGAACACGCCCGCAGGAATGCCCGCGCGCTGAGCCAGTTCGGCCAGGGCGAAAGCGGAAAATGGAGTTTGCGATGCTGGCTTGAGCACCATGGTGCAACCGGCGGCCAGCGCCGGGCCGGCCTTGCGAGTGATCATTGCCGCCGGGAAGTTCCACGGGGTGATCGCGGCGGTGACGCCAATCGGTTGTTTGATGACGATCAGGCGCTTGTCCGGCTGATGACCCGGAATCACGTCACCGTAGATGCGTTTGGCTTCCTCGGCGAACCACTCGATGAACGATGCGGCGTAAACGATTTCGCCCTTGGCTTCGGCCAGCGGCTTGCCCTGCTCGAGGGTCATCAGGCGCGCGAGGTCGTCCTGGTTCTCGATCATCAGCTCGAACCAGCGACGCAGTTTGCCGGCACGCTCTTTGGCGGTCAGTGCACGCCAGGCCGGCAGCGCCTTGTCGGCGGCCTCGATGGCACGGCGGGTTTCAGCGGCGCCCATCTTCGGCACGGTGCCGAGGATTTCGCCGGTTGCCGGGTTGTTGACCTTGATCGTCTGACCGTTGTCGGCATCGACCCAAGCGCCATCGATGAAGGCTTGCTGGCGGAACAACTGGGTGTCTTTAAGCTGCATGTCGGCTTTCCTTAACAGCACCGCGGCCTGCGCGGAGCAAATTATGATTGTAGAAAGGCGCCTCGCAAGGCTGCCGTCAGGGAAATCAGTGAGCGGATTGTGGCGCATCAACAGTGCACGACCGGGCGCACCTGCGCTGCAACATCCCGCCAAAGAGCGTTTGAAATCTCAAACGGATCGTAGGTTCAAAGGGGGTAAAGGACAATAGGTCGTTCGAAAAAAAGAACAAAAATGCCGCTTTTCAGATCAACGCACACAATACCCATGCCGCAGGAAAAACCTTAGATCAACCCCGACGAAGCGCCAAGCGAGGGTTTTGCAGGACGTTACCGCTTTAAGGAATGCAGCGATTTTGCGCCGACACGCACACTGACAAAACCCGCCAAACCCGGCATGGACGCCCCGAGCCGACCTAGGTATGATGTCGCCCGCTGCACCAGTAGCTCAGCTGGATAGAGTACTGCCCTCCGAAGGCAGGGGTCGTGGGTTCGAATCCCGCCTGGTGCACCATGAATCAAACGAGAAAGCCCCGGACTGTGATGGTCCGGGGCTTTTTTGTGGGCGATGGCAAGATCGCTGGAACGCCGTCACTCCGTCGTCCAGTCAAACTCGTCATATTCATCGTCGTCATCCCCCTCCTCCTCAGCCTCGTCAAATACCTCGTCTTCTTCAACGAGGTCTTCTTCCGGCTGATTCAGCAGAAACTCCTTACGTGTCTCGGTTACTGCACGCCGCATTTGTTCGCCCTTTTCCGGGCAGTTGAGTAGCTGGGCGATGCGGTCGATTTTTGCTGCCACGGTGTCCTCCAGCGCATTGGCAATGGCTTGATAGTGCGCGTTTTCGCGGGGCAATGCCAAATGGCTGGGGAATCAGGGCAGTCAGCCGCCCGTGAGCGGCCGAACCTCAGCGGTGATAACGCCGCACCGCGCTGCTGTTGCGCAGCACATGGCCTTTGATTTTTTCCATCAGCTCGGCGCGGGTCAGGCCGGCAGGCAGGGCGTCCGGGGCGAGGTCGAGGGCGTAGATCTGGATGATGTAGTGGTGCGCGCTGTCGCCCACTGGCGGGCACGGACCCATGTAGTGGGTGTTGCCTTTGCTGTTGGTGCCGCCGACGCCTTCGAGGGCGGATTTGGCACCGACGCCGGCCGCGATCTGGTGGGTGGTGGGTTTGATGCCGTAGTGAATCCAGTGATCGACGCCCAAGCCTTTCTGGCCATCCGGGTCGTGCATGACGATGGCGTAGCTCTGGGTACCGGCAGGGCCGGCGTTCCAGCTCAACGCCGGCGACTGGTTCTTGCCGCCGCAGCCGGGTGCGTCACTTGCCGCTGCCGAGGTGAACAGACGGTTATCCGACACGCCGGGGATGCTCAGGGTGAAGCGCTCCTGGGCCTGCGCCGGGAACTGCACGCAAAGGGTCACGGCGATGGCCGCCAGCCATGGGTTGAGAGAGGTCAATCGGGTCATTCCGGGAGCACCTTGTGCAGTGAGGCCGTCGTCGGCCCGCAGACTATAGCTGTACCGTTCGTGCCTTGGCAGTAGCAAATGGCTGAACCTCGCGCGGCGCCGCCAACTCACAAGAGAAATGCCTGCGAGGAAGCCGAACATGTCCCTGCACCGTGTCGCCCGTTTCGCCGATGTCCTGCAAGACCGTGGCCTGCAAGTCGAAATCGGCGACTGCAAGATCGTCCTGCTGCGTGCCAACGGCGAGTTGCGGGCGTTTCAGGGCCTGTGTCCACACGCCGGAGCGCCGTTGGCCGAGGGGGCCTTGTGTCACGGCAGGTTGATCTGCCCCTGGCACAAAGCCGCGTACCGTGCCGAGGACGGCGGCCTGTGCGAGCCGCCATCGCTGGACAGTCTCAAGCGCTATCCGCTGGAGTTGCGCGGCGATGAAGTCTGGGTCGATGACCAGCCGTTGACCGATCCGCACACCCCGCCCGCTGACGACCCAAGAACGTTCGTGGTGGTCGGCGCCGGGGCGGCGGGCACGGCTTGCGCGGCGGCGCTACGGGAGAAGGGTTTCGGCGGACGCATCGTGCTGGTCGATGGCGAACCGGATGCCGGCTACGACCGCACGGTGTTGAGCAAATTTGTTCTCGCCGGGGAGATGTCGCCGAAAGAAGTGCCGCCGCTGCGCGATGAGGCGTTCTATCAAGCGCAACGGATTGAGCGCGTGCAAGGCGAAGTAACTTCACTCGACGCCCAAGGCAAAACGCTGCATCTGAACAACGGCGGCATCCTGCGCTACGACGCCGCTGTACTCGCCACCGGTGGCGCGCCCAATCCGTTGAAGCTGCCTGGTGCCGGGCTGGCCAACGTCTTCGTCCTGCGGTCGAAAGCCCAGGCTGAACAGATCATCAACGCCGCTCAACCGGGCCAGCGCGCGGTGATCATCGGCGACAGTTTTATTGCTCTCGAATGCGCGTCTGCCCTGCGCGAGTACGGCCTCGACGTTACCGTGCTGGCACGCCACTCAGTCCCGTTTGCCAAACAATTCGGCGAGGCCGTGGGCAAGGCGATTCGCGCCCTGCACGAAGAGCACGGGGTGAAGTTCATCAGCGAACACGAGGCTACGCAGATCCTTGGCGAGGACAAGGTCGAGGGCGTGCTGCTCGACAACGGTCTGCGCCTGGCGGCGGATCTGGTTCTCGCCGGCGTCGGCGTTCAACCGGCCACTGCACCTTTCGAATCATTGCCCAGGGAAGAAGACCAATCGTTGCGTGTCGACGACGGCATGCGCGTGAGCGATGGTTTATGGGCCATCGGTGATATCGCCACGTTTCCGCTGAGCGGCCAGCCCACTCGCATCGAGCATTGGCGCCTGGCCCAGCAACACGCGCGGATTGCTGCGGCGAACATGCTGGGTGGTGAGGAGCATTATCTGGATGTGCCGTTCTTCTGGACGTACCACTTCGGCAAGAACTACGACTATCTCGGTCACGCGCAGGAGTGGGACGAGGTCGAGTTCAGCGGTGAGCCGGAACAGCCGCCATTCATTGGCCTGTTTGCAAAAGACGGTATCGTCGTTGCGGCGGTGGCCTGCGACAAGCAACGCGCGATGGCGCTGCTGGCCGAGCGGATGAAGCAACCTCTGCGGATCAAAGAGGCCTGGACGCTGATTCAGGCCTGACACCGGTCCTGTAGGAGCTGACGAGTGCAACGAGGCTGCGATCTCTTGATCTTGTTTTTACATAAGCAAAATCAAAAGATCGCAGCCTTCGGCAGCTCCTACAGTGGAGGTCACGTCAGCCGGTTCACCGGCTCGCGTTGATCATCGCCATCGGCATGCAGAAAGATCACCCGCTGTTGCCCTGGCGGCGCGGGCAGGGCCTGCTGCTGTACCGGCCAGAAATGCGTTTCCACATGGCTGATGTCGCCGTCCTGATCGTTATGAATGGTCATCACCCCCGGCGTGCGCAGTTTCTGGAAACGCTCGTCGCACAACTTGAAACTCTTGCTCAGACCTTCATCACCAATTACCGGCGACGGCAAACGGCGCTGGGCGAAGCTGCGGCTTTTGCGTTGCTGGTAACGCGCCCAACCGATCAGAATCACCGCGTTGACGAGCGCCACCCACATATAAACCTGCAAAGTGCCCAAGGCGTCGAACGCCGAATGATCGATGCGCGGCCCGCCGGTGGTTTCGATCAACGGCCATAACCCGCGTACCAGCAGGAACAGCAGGCCAACCCAGGCCAGGACGGTGAGGATCACGTCGATCACCACCAGAAAGGGCCGCTGGCGAGTGCGGATAATTTTCATTTGATGACTTCCTCCTGGTCGTCGCCCAGCGGGCGAATGCCCCGATCAGGACTGACCCAGCGCGCGCGTTTTTTGTGTTGGCTGAACAACACTTTGGGGAAACTGACCAGGGTGGTCAGCAGACTGACGAGCCAGAACACCAACGGATACCAGACCACCCAGAACATGGTCTTGCCCAGACCCGGCTCATAGCGCCGGTCAATGACGATGCTGACGGCAAACTGCACCAGGCAGACAAACGCCAGCAACAGACCGGTGAAGGCCGGCGGCATCAGGTGATCCACGGCGATCGCGTCGGGCATGACCATGAACTTGCCCATGCCCCAGAAAATCACCGACAGCAGGAAAGTGAACGCCCAACCGGTGGACAGGCAGTATTCGAACAGCAGCGGCCACAGGTAGCGATGGCGGTACTGCCAGATGCCGCGAATGTTCTTGAACAGCACTTCGGCGCCGCCCTGAGCCCAGCGCAGACGCTGCTTCCACAGACCGCCGAGGGTTTCCGGCATGAGGATCCAGCACAGTGCGCGCGGTTCGTAGAAGATGCTCCAGTGATCCAGTTGCAGCTTCCAGCTGATGTCGATGTCTTCGGTGATCATGTCCGGGCTCCAGTAGCCGACCCGGTTCAGCGCGGTGCGGCGGAACGCGACGATCACCCCGGAGACGGTAAAGATGCGCCCGAAGACCCGTTGCGTACGTTTGATCAGGCCGATGATCGAGGAGAACTCGCCGACCTGCACCCGCCCGATCAAGGTCGAACGCGTGCGGATCCGCGGGTTGCCGGTCACTGCGCCAAGGCGTGCGTTATCCAGCATCGGCGCGACCAGATAAGCCGCAGTGTTTGGGGCCAGCAAGGCGTCGCCATCGATGCACACCAGATACTCGCTGCGCGCAGCAATCGCGCCCATGCGCAGGGCTACAGCCTTGCCCTGGTTTTCCGCCAGATGCAGAACCCGCAGTCGCGGATCTTCCTTGGCCAGCGCATCGAGCACAGCGGCAGTGTTGTCCTTGGAGCCGTCGTTGATCGCGATGACTTCGATGTTCGGGTAATGCTGCGCCAGCGCCGCGTGGATGGTATCGGCAGCGTTATCGCCTTCGTTGTAGCAAGGAATCAGGATCGAAATCAGCGGTTCGCCTTCCAGCGGCGGCGGCAGCGTGTCGTCCTGCCATGGCCAGTGGCGCTCCCAGTGCAGCCAGAAATACAGGCCGCCGGCGATCCACAACCCGGACATGAACAGTGGGTAGAAGAACACGAACGACATCAGGAACTGGCCGGTCACGAGGAAGATCAGCCCCAGCGGAACGCCAAGGACAATCGCCAGAACAAGCAGGGCTAACAGTCTATCCAGCATGTTATGGATTCCATTTGTTGGAGAGTGCAGGCCTTACGGTTTTCAGGTCTGGCAGGTTGTCGAGAAAGTTGTCCGGGTAGTAACCGAAACTGGTCGCGCCCTGGCGCTTGAGCCGGCCCATCCAGTCCGCCAGATGCACGGCGTCGATATCGGCCTGATCCTTCTGGTTCCAGTCACGCGCCTGCAATTCGAACACGGTGCGGTTGAGCGCGCCGGGACGTTTCTTCACTGTGGCGACCAGTTCTTCCAGCCACGGGCCGGACTCGGCCAGCGTCTGTTTTTCCATCAACGGCATGGCCATTGGCGCCGTCCAGTCGTAGGTGGCGAGGAAGTCATCGAGGTTCTGTGCGAACCACGCTTCGCTCTCTGGATTGAGCATCGGTTCGGCAAAGATGTTGCGTGCCGTCAGCACTTGCGGGCCGCGAATCGCACGGACTTTCGCGGTCAGTTCGTTGGTGAAGTCGATCAGGTAGCGGCTCTTGAAACGCGTCCAGCGTTGCATCGCCGCCGGATCGTCGCGCAGCGCGGCAATCGAAACTGGCAGACCTTGAGCGGCGTAGGCCTTCAGGGCATCCGGGCTGGCGTCCTCAAAATCCGAGAGCACCGCATCGTCGTGGTAGAGAATGCCGTCGACCGAGGTCAGCCGCGCCACGTCTTCATAGATTTCACCGATGATCTTGCGCACTTCGGGATTGAACGGTGACAGGCGTTTGTACTGTTTCGGATCGACCGAGGTAGTGGCGGTTTTCGGGTCCCAGCGGGTCACGCGCGGCAGCTTCGAATCCAGTTCGAAACTCAGCACCGGCATCCACGCAAAGACCTTCACGTGGGCACGGGTGCGCAGTTGCCAGGCGACGCGGTCGAACAGGTCGGCGCGCATCGGCAAGTGACGGTTGGGGAAGTACAGCGAATGCACCAGACCATCGCCCTTGGGATCGGCGAAGGCTTGCAGGAACACCGTGCTGGCGCCCAGGTCAGCCATGCGCTGCACCAGTTTGCCGAGGTTGATGTCCTGCTGGGCCGGGTCCGGGTCGTAGACGTTGTCGAGGTCGACATGCACCACGCGCATCGGCGCTTCGGCCTGCACCGAGACGATGCTGTTGGCGAAATGCTCGCCATCAGGATCGGAGGCGACCAGAAAGCGCGGCCCGCTCATCAGGTTATCGAGGGTGTCGAGGCCGTCGTCCAGGGTCAGGGCCATTTCATAGCCCTCCTCACCGACCACGGTCAGCGAGGTACCGTCGGCGGTGCCGTACGGCCAGACCCAGACGCGTGGTTTGTAACCGGTGGCCTTGCGGATCTTCTCGGAAATGTTTTTCACGTCGGTGCGAATGCGCGCCTGGAAATCGGCTTCGGATTCGTAGCGTTTGGTCACCGGGTCATAACGCCGGGTCGCGGCGGCCGGCTGCAGGTTGCCCTGCGGGTTGCCAAGGATGCCTTTGTGGTTGGCATCGGTGTGAGCGGCGATCTCTACCAACCCGGACCTGGAAATTTCGCGGATCTGCTGCCAGGTCAGGAAGTTCTCACGGTTACGCGGCGTGCCGGCGAAATCCACCGGTTGATTGAGCGGCGTGTCGATCCAGGTGCCGACCGGCGCCAGCAACGCGTGCCAGTTGTAGGCGCGCAGCACTGGCAGCACGCGGGTATAGAAGCTGGCGTAACCGTCGTCGAAACTGAGCAGCACCGCTCTCGCCGGCAGCTCCGGGCCGCCCTTGCGTGCGGCCATGATCTGATCGACGGTCACTGGTTTGTAGCCGTTCTCGCGCAGCCAGGCGAGCTGCTCGATCATGCGCTCGGTGCGCACCGCCACCACGGCCTGATCGGGATCACGGTCTTCGACATCGTGGTAGGCAATGCCGAGCACGTGGTTTTTTGGCCACGGTTGTTCACTCGCCGCGACCGGGCGCTCGGAGGGCGGCGCGAAGGCCGGGGCTTGCTGGGCGCAGGCGCTGACCAGCAGCGCTCCCAGCAGAAGGATGAAACGCGAGATAAAAGGCATCTTCAAACTCTTCTAGAAGCGGAAAGTGAGGTCGACAAGCAGACGCAGATCAGTTTCCCGATCACCGTCATAAGGCCGGTTGATCACACTGAACATGCCGCCCACATCGAACACGTCGTTCCAGGCGTACCGTTGGCCGTAACCGAGCAATGCCATGCCGCCGGTGCCGTGGTCGCGCTGACTGTAAGTGCCCGCGCCGGCCTGGAATTGCTGGCTCCAAGAAGTCTCGTAGCGGTGGTAGAGCACGTGGTTGACGTTGACCAGCGGCATCACGCTGAAGTCCGACTTCGGGTTGAAGTAGGGCACGTCGTCGGATTTCGAGTTGTGGCTGGTGCCGACTTCCAGACCAGCGTCGACCTGGATGTTCGGCGCGGTGTAGATGCCCTCGCGCCCGGTCACCAAGGCTTCGACGCGGTTGTTGCCATCACTGAAGTGCGACGGGCTGACCGACACGCGCCACTCGCGGCTTTCGTTGGCGCGCCAGCGCAGGAACGCACTGCCGCCATTGGCCTTGATGTCGCTGTTGAGCGCGCGCAGCGGCGTTTCCGCCGAGAGGTATTCGAGGCTGCCGCCGTACTGCCAGTGATCGTTGATGTCGCGGGCTATCGCCAGGCGTGCGCCTTGTTTGTCACCGAAACCGTAATCGTGATTCGACACCTCGGCTTCGAGGGTCATGTCACGGGTGCGCCGTTCCAGGCCGACACGCTGGAAGCGATGGTGGCCGGTGCCTTCGGCGAAATCACCGGTGGCATAACCGGCCCCGGCGAAGACACGCCAGTCTTCATTGATCGGTGGGCTGTAAAGGGTGCTCTGGATACCGAAATCACGGCTGCCGCTGACCGCACCGGCATCGCCGCTGCCGCCACCGTTGGCCTTGCCGCCGTAGGCTTCGACGCGCAGTTCGGCCATGTCATGCACTTCCCGTTCGCGAGCCAGGCGCTGCACCTGGCGGTTGTCCGGATAGCGCGCGACCACGTCGTCGACCAGCGCATCGTTCTGCCGCCACTCCTGCAACTCCATCGCGGTGCGCGCCTGAGCGACTTCCAGGCCGGCATCGCGGGGCGCCATGCTCTCGGTTTCCTTGAGCTGATTTTCCGCGCGGCGCGGCCACTGGCGGGCGAGGTAAAGATCGGCCTGGGCCAGACGCAAGCCAAGGTTGCCCGGCGCCTGATCGACCAGAGTCTGCAAACGCTCTTCACCGTGAGGCAGGTCGGAACCATAGGTGCCGGCCTGGGCGGCGAGTTGCTGGGCGTCCATCCATTCATCGTTGGGGTTGCCGATGGGCAGACCTTTGAGCTCGACGCGCGGACGCTGGGCTTTCGCTGCGTCCTCGGCGACCTTGCGCGCCTCATCGGCGCGGTCGCTTTCTAGCAAGGAGTAATACAGCGCAGTGCTGTCCTCAAGACGATCACCGACATCGGCGTCCGGCGCCGAAAGCACCTGGCGATACAGATCGGTGGCAATCTCGGGCTCACGCTGATCCAGATAAGACGCTGCCACCCAGCGCAGGGCATAGGTCGGAATTTCCACGCCCTCGGCTTGCAGTTTCTGGTATTCGCTGATGACGTCGGCGGTGCGCGCGCGGGCCTTGAGCGCGCCCATGCGGTCGATGCGCCAGCGCGTCACGTCGTCGTGAGCAGTGGCGTCAGGCGTCCAGGTCGCGAGCAATTTGTCGTAATCGGCCAGCGCGCGGTCGGCGATGACGTAGCGTTCCTTTTCGCTGCGGGTGGCCAGTTCGGCGAGGCGCACGCGTTCGGCGGCGAGATCGCCTTCCAGGCGGCGCAAGGTCACCGGATCAATCAGGCCTGGACGTTGACTGGCCAGCCGCAGCGCCGGTTCTGGCAGGCGGGCCTTTTGCAGGGCGACCACGTACTCGCGGGCAACTTCCGGCTTGTTGCCGGCGCGGATGAAGGCCTGATCGTATTCGAAGAGTGCGTCGTACTGTTTGCCGGCGCGACCGAGTGCGTAGCCCAAGGCGAGACGGCGTGACGGATCGTCGGGTTTGGCGGCGACCAGCGCCTGGGCGCGGGTGACGGCCTGATCGGGTTTGCCGGAATCGGCCTGGGTCAGCGCGAGACCCAGTTGCAGGTCGGCGTTGTCCGGCTCCAGCGCCAGCGCCTTGTTGTACACCTGGGTGGCCTGATCCCAGCGCTTGAGGTTGCGATAGGCACGCGCAACGGCAGTCAGCGCCTGCACCGGCAGAACGCGGTCACGGCCTTGGGTTTCATAGACCTTGACCACTTCGGCATCGAGCCCGGCCCAACTGGCGATTTGCAGATGATCGCTGATCTGGCCTTCGCTGGCCTGGCCAGGCGGCACCTGACGCAGCACGGTCAACGCAGGCGTGTAATGCCCGGCCCGGGCATCGCGCACCATCTCGTCGTAGGGTGTGTCGGCCAACGCCAGCAGCGGCCAGAGCAACTGGCTGCACAGGGCGAATCGGAACAAAGGGCGTAAACCACGATGTAATACAGGGCCATCAATACGCGGCATTTGTCAGCATCCTTACATGGCCAGCCGGGTCGCAATGCCCTCCTTGCCCATTCGTAACGGTGGCCGACAAAA
The DNA here is from genome assembly GCF_054668485.1 of Pseudomonas sp. S2_A05. Lineage (NCBI taxonomy): Bacteria > Pseudomonadati > Pseudomonadota > Gammaproteobacteria > Pseudomonadales > Pseudomonadaceae > Pseudomonas > Pseudomonas sp. S2_A05. The sequence goes on along the minus strand of NZ_CP162775.1, from coordinate 4,935,262 downwards.
ACAGCCTTCGGCCAAGCTTGGTGAGGCAGTCTGCACGCAAGCGAGAGCGAATTTTCACAACGCAATATTTGTTCAGAATCGGTCCATCTGTACAAAATCCGTACAGCAAAACGCCCGGCGCCTGTTCACACAGGGGCCGGGCGTCTGGGGGGCGCGGTTGGGTTTATTGCTCTTGGGTGACGCCGGCAAACTTGCTCATGAGGAAACCGATGAACTGCTCGACGGTCATCTTCTGGCCGTTGAATTCGACCTGATTGGCCGCGTAATGCAGTTTTGTCACCACGTTGGTGCCGTCGGCGACAGCCAGTTGCGAGCCGACCGCCATGCCGGCGAACATGTCCGCCGCTTCCTTGGACTGATCGACGATGGCTTTGGCGTCAGTCTGGCCATCGAGTTGCGCCTGCACGCTGAGCAGATCGACCAGCATCGGCTTGGATACCTGAATGTTCAGGTCGAGCAGCGCGATCAGTTGCTTGCCGAGTTGATCCGGCGGCAGATCCATCGATTGCGGCTTGGTCAGGTCGATCACCAGATTGGCGCGGCTTTCACCGTTGGCGGTGTTGAACGACAGGTTCTCCAGCGCCAGTTGCGGGCCGGCCGCCAGCAACTTTTGCAGATCGGCTTTGACCTGGGCATTTTCCGCTTCGGTCAGATTCAGCTCCGGTGCCGGCAAACCCTGCGCGGCGGCCTCGGCGGCAGCTTTTTCGTATGGCTGCAATTTGGTCTGATAGATCTGCATCAGCGACATGGTCGACGGAATGTCGAGGTTCTTCAGGCTCATGGCCATGGCCGCCGAACCGACTTTCTTGTCGTTGAGCGTCACTTCGCCGATTTTGTAGTCGGCACGCCCCGAGGCGTTGCTGCCGCTTTCTTCGGTGCGGTTCTTCATTTCGAAGTTCTTCACGCCCAGCACCATCGGCTTGGCACCGAAGGTGGTTTTGCTGCTGGTCACTTCCAGGGTGTTTTCCCCGGTGTAGTAGCCGTAGCTGCTCTTGGCGAGGTTGCTGGCCAGGGTCAGACCGTTGAGCTCGACCTGCACCGGCGCCTGGTCTTCCGACACGGTGACCAGTTTCAGGTTGTCCATGTAGCCGTCGGCCTTGACCTTCTGCGCCTGGGCGCTGGCGGCGATGTCCATGCTCAGACCGGAAAACTTCAGGCTCGACTGCTCATCCAGCGCGGTTTCGAACGGCACCAGATTCAGAGTGCTGGTGGTCGATTCGTCGTAGCCGATGTTGGTCACGCCCTTGAGCGGCGCGGCGCCGTTGGTGGCGGCGAACCATTTTTCCGTGGACGGGCTCTTTTCCAGCTCGTAGTTGCTGGTGGCCATGACCGGCAGCCACTTCAGCGAAACCAGGCGCGAGAACGGCAGCGGGCCGTGTTCGATGTGGTCGACGAACAGCAGCTCGACCGGCGCATCGCCGAACATTTCGCCCTCGCCCTTGAGACGATAGTGCGCGGTGCTGGTGAAGGTGTGGCGCTCCAGCGATACCAGTTCCAGCGACGCGGTGCCGTTGGAGCCGGCCATGGCGGTCTGCAGCTCTTTGTTGGCGTTGGTCACGGCGTTGTTCAGTACGCCTTCGATCTTGGTCCCGGTGTACCAGGCCCCGCCTGCGCTGATCGCGCCAATGGCAACAACAATTCCGAGAAGCACGCCTGCTGATTTATTCATGAATGACCTGATCGGTTTCCGTGGCTGTGGATGAAGTCGTCTTCCTTGAACCCGGGATCGGGTCGCGGCTCGACTGTGCGCAATTAAGCGGTGGAGATTAGCACCGGGCGCGGACGACGGCCCAATGTTTAAAGGTTAAAGAGTGTCTATGGACACTTGGGAGAGCAAAAAGATCGCAGCCTTCGACAGCTCCTACATTTGCAATCCGATTGTCCTGTAGGAGCTGCCGAAGGCTGCGATCTTTTGATTTCAGGAATACTGAACCTCGATTTCATCCAGCTGATGATCAAAGCTCTTCAGCCGCGCGGTCCAGGTATACACCAGCACTTCGAAGTCACGATCGATCACCGCTCCGCCGGTGGTATCCGCCCGCACATCGCAGAAATCCAGTTGATAGCGTTCACGAGCCATGGCCGTGGCGACGTCGGACAGCTCGCGGGCGTTGCTCAGCCAGTGCCAGCCGTCATCGGCGATCTGCTTGTCGAGTTCCAGGCATTGCTTCTTCAGCGCTTCGAGGCTTTTTTCCAGCGGCGTGCCGGTGAGCTCGCCCATGACTTCGGCGAAGGTTCGCCCGGGCTGCCAATAGCTACCCCAGAAGTAGCGGTCGAACACGGTTTCGACCCGGCGCAGGGCGACTTTGGTGTCCCAGATCAGGACGAGCATCCTGCCCCGTTCGAGCTGGCGCTTCTTGACCCGTTGCAGCTGAATCGAGGTCCACGCGACGACGACGATCGCCATCACCGCGATCAACGCAACGGCGCTGTCGAGGAAAACCATTGCCGTGTCGATCTGGTGGGCCAGCATGATCCCGTAGAAATACGTGGCCGAGAGCAGCACCAGCGCCACCAGAGCGCACCAGAAGCCGAGAGCGTAAGGGTTTTTCATTATTGGTTTCCCTGGGCCAGCACGAGCAATGTGCATTGCAGGAGCGCTTGGCATGGGGCGCCCCTCCAACACTTCAAAGCATAGCAACGGCCTCAGGGTTTGCTGGCGCTCGAGGTGTTCGTTCGTCCGCTTTCCCAGCCACCGCCCAGGGCGAGGAACAAATCGATCTGGCTCATTGCGACCTGGGTGTTGGCGGCGGCCAGTTGCGCGGTGACATCGGTGTAGGTGCGGGTTGCTTGCAGGTCGGCGAGGAACGACTCGCGGCCGGCCTGGAAGAAGCGGTGCGTCTGCTCGGCGGCGAGCTTGGCCGACTGCTCGGCTTCGGCCAGCGCATCGCGGCGTTGCAGCAGCGCGCTGTACTGGGCCAGACCGGTCTGGGTCTCGCGGATGGCGTTGAGCACCACGCCGTCGAAATGCGCTAGCGCGCCTTGAGTGTTGGCCTCGGCTTCACGGATGCGCGCGCGGGCGCCGTTGGTCGGTACTTTCCAGCTCAACGACGGGCCGAAGCCCCAGCGGTTGGTCGACGGGTCGCCGAGGTCATCAATGATGCCGACGGTGCCGATGGTCGCGCCGATGCTGATGTCCGGGTACAGCTCACCGGTGGCGATGCCGATGCCGGCGGTTGCCGCAGCAAGACGCCGCTCGGCCTGACGAATATCCGGGCGGCGCTTGAGCAGCGCAGCGCCGTCACCGACCGGCACCAATTGCGCGATCTTCGGCAACTCGGCGCAACTGGCGGTACCTGCCGGCAACTGCTCGACCGGTTTGGCCAGCAGCATCGACAGACGGAACAGCCCGGCCTGACGCGCCGCTTCATAACGCGGCAAGTCGGCGCGCAGGGATTTGAATTGGGTCTGCGAACGGGTGACCTGGGTCTCGTCACCACGCCCGGCGTCACGTAGACGCTGGATCAGCGTGGTGCTCTGCGATTGCAGGTCGAGAGAATGCTCAGCGATTTCCCGCTCTTCGTTGGCTGCGCAGACCTGGGTGTAAGCACGAACCACGTCCGCCACCAAGGTGATGCGCGCAGTGTCGGCTGCGGCCTGAGTCGCATCGGCATTGGCTTTGGCCGCTTCGATGCCGCGCTGCAAGGTGCCCCACAGGTCGAACTGATACGAAGCGCTGATGCCGATATCGGCGATGTTGGCCACCGGGACTTTTTCCGGCAGCAGGAACGCCTGACCGGATTCCTGCAGACGTTGCGCACCCATTTTCACCCCGCCGCTCCAGCCGCCAGCGGCCTCGGCTTCATCCACCTGAGCGCGCGCCCGCGACAGGTTCGCCGCCGCTACACGCAAATCGGTGTTGGAAGCCATGGCCTGCTGTACCAGTTGATCGAGGCGCGGGTCTTTATACAGCCGCCACCAGTCCGCCGGCACCGGCGCCGAGACCACCGGTTTGCCGGCGACTGCCAGCTCACCCTGAATATCCTTGCGCTGCACCGCCGCGTCGGCGGGCACCTGATAATCCGGGCCGACCATCTGACAGGCCGAGAGCATCACGCCCAACCCGGCGATCAACCAGGCCCTGCTCATGGCTGCGACTCCTCATGCTGGTCGTCGATGATCGACACGGTGGCGGTACGCCCGGCAATCATGCGGAAGTCGGCCGGCACATCATCGAATGCGATGCGCACCGGAATCCGCTGCGCCAGGCGCACCCAACTGAACGCCGGGTTGACGTTGGGCAGCAGGTTGCTGCCGCTGGTGCGGTCGCGGTCTTCGATACCGGCGACGATACTTTCGACATGCCCGCGCAACCTGGCGCGGTCGCCGATCACGCGGATATCCACCGATTGCCCGACGTGGATGCCGTCGAGTTTGGTTTCTTCAAAATAGCCGTCGATGTGAAAGGAGTTGCTGTCGACCACCGACAACACCGGGCGCCCGGCGGTGACGAATTCCTGCGGACGCGGCGCGCGGTCGTTGACGTAACCATCGACCGGGCTACGGATCACCGAGCGATCGAGGTTGAGCTGCGCACTGTCGACCGCCACCAAGGCTTCGGCCAATGCCGACTGCGCACGGGCGACGCGCGACTGGCTTTCTTCCAGTTGTTCGGCCGGCACCAGGTTGCCGAGGCCACGGTTACGCTTGGCTTCACGCTGCGCCTGGGCGAGGGTTTCTTCGCGATCGGCAACGGCGGCCTTGGCCTGGCGCAGAGCCAGTTTGAAGCGATCCTGGTCGATGCTGAACAGTACCTGGCCACGCTTGATCAACTGGTTGTCCTTTACCTCGACCTGCTGGATCAGCCCGGAAACGTCAGGGGCGATCTGGATGATGTCGGCGCGAATGTGGCCGTCGCGCGTCCACGGCGCGAACATGTAATACATCACCATGCGCCAGACGAGGACAACGGCAAAAGTCACGATCAGCAGGGTCAGGACCACGCGACCGATGGTCAGAAACGGTTTTTTCATGTCATCAGGTATCGACTGAGTGAGTCCACGCCGTACAGCAGCACGGCGTAGAGCGCCACGTTGAACAATGCCCGGTGCCAGACCAGACGGTAAAAGTGCAGGCGTTGCAGCACGCCATGGACCAACAAAAACAGCACGTAAGTGATGCCCATCAGCACCAGCAGGGTCGGCAGGAAGATGCCGCTGATATCCAGATCACCGATCATAGGGGCGCTCCATCGGGCAGCGGTTCTTCGGGCTCGGCGCTGGAGACGAACTCGACGCCGGGCAGCAAGGCCAGACGCAGACCGCTCAAGGCGTGCAACAGGTGTCGACGGGTTTCATCGTCGCCCCGGCCGTTCAGCGCACGGCGGGTACGATCGAGTGTCATCAGCAGACCGCTTGGCGCCGGCAGGCGTTCGTCGGCTTTGAGGCAGGCACGGAAATATTCGCCAACCTCGCCCACCACTTGTCGCAGCAGGGCATTTGGCACGCCGGTGACGCGCGGGGTGTAGGCAAGCAGATCGAGCATATTCAGACCGACACGCACTTCGCGCATGGCGATGCCGGTGTCCTGACCTGTCAGGGCCAGACGCGGCAGGTGCTGCATCAGCCGATCGAGCAGCTGCACGCCCAACTGCCGATGCTCGGCGAGGCTGGCCGGCTCGGTCATGCTGACGATGTCTTTCCAGCTGAATCGGGTCAGACGCTTGGCCGCCAGTTCGGCACCGAATGGCCGCGCCACCAGCGTCCAGATGAAGGCGAACAACAGCCCCAGCGGTCCAGCCAGATTGGAGTTGGCGAAGGCGAAAAAGTCCGCGTCGTAGGCACCCTGAATACTGATGAACGACGAGGTATTGACCAGCGTCAGCAGCATGCCGAGGTAGAAACGCGGCTGCACGGTCAGCGTACCGATGCAAATGAACGGCACGGCAAACGCCAGCACCAGCATCGGGAAATCGTGCAGGTTGGGCAGAATCAGAAACAGATAAAGACTGGCGAACAGCACCGACATCCCGGTCCAGAAAAAGAACCGGTAAATCTGCGGCGCCGGGTCGTCCATCGAGGCAAAGAAGCTGCACGCCACCGCCGCCAGAATCACCGCGCTGCCGCCGTCCGGCCAGCCGAGCAGAATCCACAGCACCGAAGCGACGATGATCGCCAGGATGGTCGAGGCCACCGAATACAACATCAGCCCGCGATCGATGAACGGCGTCAACCGGCCCAGGCGCCAGTGCCGGTACACCGCGCGCCAGCTGTCCTGGCGCTCGCAAAGAATCGCATCCTGCAGGCTGCGGCAGTCCTGCCACAGATCGATGAATTCACCGAGGCGGTAAATCGCATTGGAGAACAGCAACTGTTTGCGCTCCTCCAGCGCTTCGGCGCTCGGTTGCAACGCGTCGAGTTGATCTCTCAGTGCTTGCCAGCGCTCGAGATTGGCGTCTGCGTGGTCCAGCCATTCCCGGGTCGCAGTCAGCAATGGCTGGAATTTTTCCACCAGTTCCGGGGTGCGGCGTTCGAGGGCGTACAGCGAATCCTCTAGGGCATCGATCACTGGCAACAGGTGAATCATCCGGCCGCGCAGTTCCTTGGTGTTACGCACGGTTTGTGGCCGCGCGCCTTCGTGGGGCAACTGGCCGATCATCAACTCGAGGCTGTTGAAATTGGCGACCATGGCCATGCGCAGCGCGGTGACCTCTTCCGGCTGCACATCGCGGCTGAGAAACTTCAGGCTGTAGCTCGTCGCATCGGCGAACCATTTGCTCACGGCATCATTGAACACCGGCGCCAGGCGTCGCGGCCAGAACATCGCACCGACCACCGCAGCGACGGCGATGCCAAGGAAAATCTCTTCGGTACGCGCCTCGGCCACGTCCCACACCGCCAGCGGATTATCGACCACCGGCAGGGCAATCAGCGGCAAGGTGTAACCGGCCAGCATCAGCGCATAGCTGTTGGCGGTGCGCAGATGCAGGGACATGAACAGCAGAATGCCGGTCCACAAAGCGATCACCACCACCAGCACGTACGGGCTCTGCACGAACATCGGCACGAACAGCACCGCCGCCGCTGCGCCGAGAAATGTACCGGCCGCGCGGTACAGCGCTTTGGAGCTGGTCGGGCCGAGAAACGGGCTGGAGACGATGTACACCGTGGCCATCGCCCAATACGGACGCGGCATTTGCATGAGCAAGGCGATGTACAGCGCAATCATCGACGCGGCAAAAGTACGGACCCCGTAAAACCAGTCACGGGCCGGCGGCATGCCAGTGAAAAAACCGTTCAAGAATTGACCACCACAGGCGAACTCGCCGCCTCAAAAGCCCTCAGTACCCGAAGCGTAGCTTCCAGATCACTGCGCTCGATGCCTTCCAGCACCTCATGACGCAAGCGCACCAGCTCAGCCTCCACCGCCTGCACCAGCTCGCGACCGGTATCGGTCAGGCTCAGGCACTTGGCCCGGCGATCCTGGGCATCTTCGGTGCGACAGACGTAACCGGCGTGGCACAGCTGATCGAGCAAACGCACCAGCGAAGGACTCTCCATCCCCGCAGCCTGGGCGACTTGCACCTGACGCACGCCCTCGCCCAAACGCCCGATCATCAACAAGGGCACGGCGCAGGCTTCGGAAATTCCGTAATTGACCAGCGTGGTCTGGCAGATCTTCCGCCAATGCCGGGCGGCCACCACCATGGCGCTGCTGATGTTCATCTGGAGACTGTCGAGGGAATCGGACACGGGATAACGTACACTGTTAGTTTGCTAACTATCAATATCGCATTGGAGGGGAATTTCAGTCAAGTTTTGAAACAAATCTCTCCGTTAGTCGCCCTATCTGACTCAAAGCTATCTCCTTCGATACTGACAAGGTATATATGTTGTCATCACCAAATTCAGGAGCCCAACATGTCAAAACAAGCCGTTTTCACAATGAAACTGGAGCCGGAACTGCGGGAGGAGTTCATGGCGGAAGCCGAAGCGGCACACCGGCCGGCGTCGCAAATCATGCGAGACATGATGCGTCAGTATGTTCAAACCCAGCGAGAGGCCCGCGAATATGAAGCGTTCCTGCAACGCAAGGTTGAAATCGCTCGGGAATCCGTACGTGCCGGAGACGGATTGAACAACGAAGACGTAGAAGCAGCGTTCGCGGCAAAGCGCAGGCAGGCAGAAGATCACCTATGAAAATCATATGGACGCCAGCCGCCGCACAGGATCGTGCAGACATTTGGGACTACTTGCAGGCCGCCAACCCAAGAGCGGCCATCGAAATGGATCTGCGCTTCAGCGAAGCGGTTCATCGCCTTTCCGACAATCCGTTGATTGGCCGTGCCGGCATCATTGCCGGTACGCGTGAGCTGATTCCGCATCCCAGTTACCGTCTTGTCTATCAAACGGAGAGAGATGCCGTCTGGATCATGGCGCTGGTGCATACGGCACGGACTTGGCCTCAGCCGAAGTAATCAGCCCGCCCCTTGCGCAACATCACATTCAACTGATCCACCACCTCCGCCCAATCCGCATCGTCGAGAATCTCCTCGCGCAGAAACTGCGCCTGACTTTCCGTCCAGAAAAACGCGTCAGCCAGATGCAATTCCGGTTTGAGCGGTGAATGGCTGGCGATGAATTGTTCGATGCCGGTCGGATCGTCTTCGAGGCCGAGCTGTTTGAACAGGGCCGGTAGGCTGTGCTGCGGATTTCCATGATGCAACTCCTCTGCAATTCAGGTCCGGCGTTGCGCCGTTTGCTGCAATGGAGTTGATCATAGCTGGCGCTGCGGGTTCAGGGTCTGGCGACGTCAGGCGAGCCTGCGGCCAGTTGCGCTGACGGATAGACCGATTGCCATCCGCCGCCCAACGCCTTGTACAAACCGACCATCGCCAGGGAAACGCCGGTCGAGCTTTCCACCCATTGCTCCTGCGTGGCGAGCAAGGCGCTCTGCACGGTGAGGACGTTGACGAAATCGACCACGCCTTCGACGTATTGCTGTTGCGCGGTGCGCAGGGCGATCTGGTTCTGACGCACGGCTTCGGCGAGGCTGTCGCGCCGGCGCTGGCTGGCGTTGTAGGCGGTCAGCTGGTCGTCGATTTCATGCCAGGCACGCAGCACAGTCTGCTGGTAGGCGATGGCCGCTTCTTGTTGCTGGGCTTCGCGCAGTTGCAGCATGCCGCGAAGGCGACCGCCGTCGAACAACGGCAAGCTGAATTGCGGGCCGATGGCAAAGGCACGCGAGCCCCATGAACCGAAATCGCTCAGCTGCATGGCCTGGGAACCGAGGTTGCCGGACAGGGTGATGCGCGGATAGAAATCGCCCTTGGCCACGCCGATGTTGGCGGTGGCGGCGTGCAGACGCGCTTCGGCCTGGCGGATATCGGGGCGGCGTTCGGCCAATTGCGACGGCAGGCCGATGGCGACTTGCAGTGGCGACTGCGGCACTGCCGCGTCTGTGGATAACGTTTGAGCGAGAGCTTGCGGTGGCTCGCCCATCAACAGACTGATCGCGTTGATCAGTTGCGCCTGACGCTGCTCGAGCGCCGGCAGCCGTGCCTCGATGGCGGCGACTTGCGCGGCGGCTTCGGCGACGTCCAGATCGGTCGCCACGCCATCGGCCAGCCGTAGCTGCGAGAGTTTCAGGCTGTGGCGAGCGACGTCGAGGTTCTGCTCGGTGACGGCGCGGGTGTTCTGCACGCCGCGCAGCTGAATGTAGTTTTGCGCGGTGTCGGCGAGCACGGTCAGCAGTACGTCACGACGGTCGTTTTCTGCCACTTCGAGATTGGCATCAGCGGCTTCGGTTTCACGGCGCACGCGGCCCCAGAAGTCCAGTTCCCATGAAGCCGAGAAACCGGCATCCCACAGGTTGAAAGCCTCGTCGCCGTTATTTCCCGATGGATCGTTCAAGCCTTTGCCACTGTTGCGTTTACGTGCGTAGCTGCCGCTGGCGGCGCTGTTCGGATAACGCTCGGCGGTGATCACCTGGCGCGCGGCGCGGCTTTGTTGCAGGCGGCTGCTGGCCAGTTGCAGGTCGAGGTTGCTGTTCAGCGCGCGCTGGGTGAGCGCGGAAAGTTGCGGGTCGTGGAAGGTTTCCCACCAGCGTTCGTTCAAGGGTTCGCTGACGGCCTGGCTCGGGGCGGACTGCGCTGGTGTGGCCCAGTCGGCAGGTTGGGTGGCTTCGGGTTTCTGGAAGTCCGGGCCGACGGTACAAGCGCTGAGGCTGACTGCAAGCAAGGCACTCAGGGTGAGCTGCTGCCTATGCCGCCATCGCTGGCAAGCCAGCTCCCACAAGGATTGTGCAGGTTGTGCAAAATGGTTCAGCCTGCCAATGACCCCTGTGGGAGCTGGCTTGCCAGCGATGAGGCCAACCGATTCAACACCGATCATCGCTGCGTCACCTCGCGCCCGGACGCCTTTGAGCTGGCGGTATCAATACTCGCCTCGACCGACATCCCCACCCGCAACCGCTCAGCCAGTGGCTGGCCCGGCTCCAGCATGATCTTCACCGGAATCCGCTGCACAACCTTGGTGAAGTTGCCCGTCGCGTTATCCGGCTTCACCGCCGCAAAGGTCACGCCAGTTGCCGGCGCAATGCTCTCGACGCGGCCGGTCAGGGCTTCGCCGCCCAAGCTGTCGACCCGCACTTGCACATCCTGACCCGGCTGCACGTCGGTCAACTGGGTTTCCTGAAAATTGGCGACCACATAAGCCTGCTGCAACGGCACCACCGCCAGCAGTTTGCTGCCCGGGGTGACGTAGGCACCGACACGCACCGCGCGCTCGCCGATCATGCCGTCCTGCGGCGCGGTAATGCGCGTGTAAGAGAGGTTGAAACTGGCGATTTCCAGTGCCGCCTGCGCGTGTTTCAGATTGCCTTCAGCGGCGTTGCGCTGGGCAGTGAGGATTTCGACTTGTTTGCGTTCGGCCGCCAGTTTCGCCGTCGCGGTGTCGAGACGCGCCGAGGCCTGATCGATGCGCGTGCGCGCCTGCTGCGCGTTCTGCACGGTGCCAGCGCCGACACCGGCGAGATGGTTGTAGCGGTTCAGTTCCTGCTGCGCAAAAGCCATTTGCGCTTTGGCCGAGACCACGGTGGCCTGCGCCTGAGCGATCAGCGACGCCTGCCGCTCCAGGGTCGCATTGGCGTTCTGCAATTGCGCCCGCGCGACCAGGGTTTGCGCGTCCGCCGCTTCCGCCGCTGCGCGCAAATCACGGTCATCGATCAGCGCCAACAATTGCCCGGCCTTGACCTGCTGGTTGTCTTCGACCAGCACCTGCTTGATGAACCCGGCCACGCGGGGCACCACCAGCGTGTAGTCGGCGGAGACGAAGGCGTCATTGGTGGTTTGCTCGGTGCGTTGCCCGAACAACCCGGGCATCGCCAGGTACACCAGCACGCCCACCGCCAGCGCGGCAGCCACGGCCACCGCGAGTTTTTGCTTGGATTGAGTCATAAAAAACCTTCAGTTTCAGTACAGCGATCAGGTCGGCGCGCGCGGCGGATAAATCCGCGTCGGCAGCCAGAAAATCAGCAGGATCAACGCCACGGCGACGCCGGCCATGCACACGTAGAGATCGGCCGAAGTCAGCACCACCGCCTGCTCGTGCACGCGGTGAGCGAGGCCCGGATCGCTGTGATCGGCCAGCGGCGAATTGCCCAGGCTGTCGACCAACATGGTCGAATGGAAATGCAGGCGCGCGGTGGTCAGCGCTTCGATCACGCCGGTGGCGACCACTGCGGCGAGACCTTTGACGGTGTTGAACCACGCCGACGCGAACGGCCCTTCCATCGGCGTGATACTGCCGGTCGACAACATCAGCAGTGGCAACACCGCCATCGGCTGGCCGAAAATCTGCAGCCATTGCAGGACGTAGAAGTCATCGCGAATCCACGCCGAAGTCAGGTGCGAACCACCGAGGCAAGACAGCGCGAGCATGCTCAGACCAATGCCAAGCACCCAGCGGCAATCGACCCAGCGCAAGTTGCATAGCGCCGCCACCAATGGCAGCGCGATCAACTGCGGCAGCGCGGCAATGAGCATGATCGGCGCGGTTTGCGCCGGACGATAACCCTGCACCTGGGCCAGATAACTCGACGGAATCAACACCACCGCCAGCAGCACGATCAGCACCCCGGCGAGGGTGATCAGGGCGAACAGCAGGTTGCGGATGCCGAGCATCTGCAGCTTGAAAAACGGAATCGGCTGCGACCATTCATTGATCATAAAAGCCACCAGCAGCAGCGAACCGGCACCGAGTAATCCACAGATCAGATTCGACTCGAACCAGTCCAGCCGATTGCCCTGCAACAGACCGATGACCAACATGCAGATCGCTGGAAAGCCCAGCAGCAGGCCTTTCCAGTTGAACGTCTTGAGACGCTCCAAGCGCAGCGGATCCTGCGGCAAACCGTAGGCTACGGCGGCCATGGCAATCAGGCACGGCACGATTATCTGCCAGAAAGTCCATTGCCAGCCGACGTATTCAGTCCACAGACCGGCCAGCGGCGTGCCGAGTCCCGGGCCGAAAGTCGCGGTCAGTGCGTAGCCGGCCAGTCCGTACAGTTTGATGTTCGCCGGGAGGAAGCGCAGTGCAACGGTCATCAGCATCGGCGGCAATGCACCGCCGGCGAGGCCTTGGAGGATGCGCATCAGCAGCAGACTTTCGTAGTTCGGGGCGAACGGGCACAGCACGCCGAGCACGGTAAACAGACCGATGGCGCAGAGGGTGAAGCGACGCAGCGAGAAGGTCACCGAGCACCACGGCGCAAAGGCCATGGCTGCGACCGACGTGGCGGTGTAGCTGGCGACCAGCCAGGTGCCTTCGTCGTAGCCGATGTGCAGCGCGCCGCGAATATCGGCGAGTGCGACTTTGGTGACCATCTCGTTGAGGCCCGAGACCAGCACGGCCAACAGCACGCCGACCAGACCAATGATGATCCGCGCCCCGAACACCGGTGGCGCAGCCGCCGTCGCCGGGCTGGTCGCGGCGAGAGGCGCCGAGACCGTCAGGGATGTCATGAATGAAAAGCTCCGGGGGTGAAATACCGGAGCATTTTAGTGGGGCTTGATGCTGACGAAAATTGACTTATTGGCAGGTTATAAGTGCATCAGACACAACGGTGAATGCCTATGTGGGAGCGAGCCTGCTCGCGAAAGCGGTGGACCAGCCGCCATTGAGGTGACTGACGACGCCTTCGCGAGCAGGCTCGCTCCCACAGGGATTCGATGGTGCCTGATGATTTACGGCTGTGCCGCCAGCCACGTTTCATCGCAGCAGGTCTTGAGGGTTTCGCGCAGCCAGCGGTGGGCCGGGTCCTTGTCGAAGCGCGGGTGCCAGGCTTGGGTCAGCATCAGCATGGGCAGCGGAATCGGCAGGTCGAATGAACGCAGTTTCAGGCCCAGCCGCCGCACGCTGAGCAGGGCCTCTTTGGGCACCGGCAGGATCAGGTCGGAGTCGGGCAGGGCAAACATCGCCGCATGAAAACTCGGCGCGATCACCGCCACCCGGCGCTCCAGACCCAGTGCGTTCAACGCCGTATCGATCGGGCCGCGAGCGATGCCCCGGCGCGACATGCTGATGTGGGAAAACCCGGCGTAGCGTTCGGCAGTGATTTCGCCATCGAGCAACGGATGATTCTCGCGCACCAGGCCGACGAAATGCGTGGAGAACAGGTTCTGCACTTTCACTTCCGGCGTGAGCGGACGGGTATTGCTGACGCTCAGATCGATGCGCCCTTCGCGCAGCGCTTCATCGTCGCCATCGCCTTCCGGGACGAAGCGCAATTCGCAATGCGGGGCGAGTTGGTCGAGGGTGTCGAACAGCTTGCCGCCGTAAACGCCGACGAAGAAATCATTGGCGCGAATGCTGAAACGTCGACGCAAGGTGCCTAGCTCGACGCTGTCGGCGGAACGAAACAGCAGCGCCGCCTGCTCGACCACGTCGCGCACCTGTTCGCGCAGTTCGAGGGCTTTGGGGGTCGGCACCAGGCCACGCCCGGCGCGCACCAGAATCGGATCGCCGATGGCTTCGCGAATCCGCGTCAGCGTGCGGCTCATGGCCGCCGGGCTGAGGTTCATCCGCCGCGCCGCGCCGACCACACTGCCCTCGTCGAGCAAGGCATCGAGGGCGACCAGAAGGTTCATGTCCGGGAGTTGCATGCTGAGCACTCTTGGCTGATCTGGATTGATCCGGGCGCAATGCTAGCAAACATCCCTAAAGAGTGACGATGCCAGCGCTGGCCTCTTCGCGAGCAGGCTCGCTCCCACCCTGGAATGCGTTCTCATGTGGGAGCGAGCCTGCTCGCGAAGAGGCCGGCCCAGCCAACGAAGATCTCAGCGCTGCATACCCCAGCGCTTGACGGTCACGCGCTCGAGGGTGGCAAACACCAGATTTTCCACCAGCAGACCAATCAGGATCACCACCGCCAACCCGGCAAACACCTTGTCGGTGTACAGCTCATTGCGATTCTGGAAGATGTACCAGCCCAGCCCGCCCTTGCCGCTGGTCGCGCCAAACACCAATTCGGCCGCGATCAACGTACGCCAGGCAAACGCCCAGCCAATCTTCAAACCGGCGAGAATCGACGGCAGTGCCGCCGGGATCAGGATGAACAACACAAGGCGCAAACCCTTGAGGCCATAGTTGCGCCCGGCCATGCGCAGCGTCTCGGACACACCGAGAAATCCGGCATAGGTGTTCAGCGCCAACGCCCACAACACTGAATGCACCAGCACGAAAATCAGACTGTTCTGGCCCAAGCCGAACCAGAGCAGCGCCAGCGGCAGCAGGGCAATCGCCGGCAACGGGTTGAACATCGAAGTCATGGTGCTGAGCAGATCACGTCCCAACTGGGTCGAGACCGCCAATGTCGTCAGGGCGAACGCGAGGACGATGCCGATCAGGTAGCCCTTGATCAGCACCACCAGCGAGATCCACACCTTGGCCAGCAGCTCGCCACTGAGCAGCCCGTCGAACAGGGCCTGCGCGGTTTGCAGAAAACTCGGCAGCATCAGGTCATTGTTCTGAATCCGCGCGACCACCTCCCAGATGATCGCCAGCACAATCAGGATCAGGCTTTTGCGCAACCAGCCCTGTTGCCACAGGCGCGTGCCAAGCGGCAACTCGCGCTCGACCGGCACTGCGGTCAGCGGCTCGAGCACGGTTTCGAATTCTTCACGCACGGATGATGAATGGCTCATCGGGTAGTCCTCCTGGCCGCTCAATAGGCGATGCGAATGTCGTTGAAATCGTGATCACGTTCGGTCTCCGGCGCCTGGCCCTCATCGAACAGCAGACGATGAATGCGCCGCGCCGACGCCTGAAACGCCACGCCGCCGAGGCTGTGCAGATCGTATTGATGGCTGTGCACTTCGGCGCGCACCCGCCCCGGATGTGGCGACAACAAGAGGATGCGATTGCCCACCACCAGGGCTTCTTCGATCGAATGAGTAACGAACAGCAGGGTGAAACGAACCTCTTCCCAGAGCAGCAGCAATTCCTCCTGCATCTTGCGGCGGGTCAACGCATCGAGTGCAGCGAAGGGTTCGTCCATCAAAAGAATTTTTGGTTGCATGGCCAACGCCCGGGCGATCGCCACCCGCGCCTTCATGCCGCCGGACAAGGTGTGTGGATAGGCGTCGGCGAACGCTGCCAGACCGACCTTTTCCAGGTAGTGCAGCGCACGCTCTTCGGCGTCTTTCTTGTTCAAGGTGCGCGAGGCCAGCAGCGGGAACATCACGTTCTGCTTCACGGTTTTCCAAGGCGGCAACTGGTCGAATTCCTGAAACACCACAATGCGGTCCGGCCCCGGCGCATCGACGCGCTGGCCTTGCAGGCGGATCTCGCCTTCGCAGGGCTGGATGAATCCGGCGACCGCTTTGAGCAAGGTCGATTTCCCGCACCCGGACGGGCCGAGCAGGACGAAACGATCAGCCGGGTCGACGGCGAAACTGACTTGATGGGTAGCGCGCACCACGCGCTGCGGCGTGCGGTATTCGAGGCTGACGTGATCGACGGCCAGCAACGCTTCGCTGTGGGCGATCGGGTTGCTGGCCGCGTGGCCTGGCAAAGGGGCGTTCATGGTCGATCTCCGGCAAATCAGAAAGGCGCATCGCCCTGAATGGTCGTGCGATACAGCTTGCGGCGCAGATGCGCGGGGCAGCCGGCGGCGAGATGGATCAGCGAGCGGTTGTCCCAGAACACCAGATCATGCGGCTCCCATTGATGGCGGTAGATGTTTTGCGGCAGCACGCTGTGAGCGAAGAGTTCGCCGAGCAGCTGACGACTTTCGTCTTCCGGCAGACCGACGATGCGCGTGGTGAAGCCTTCGCTGACGAACAAGGCTTTGCGGCCGTTTTCCGGATGGGTGCGCACCACTGGGTGCACCACTTCGGCGACTTGGGCCAGTTGCTCTGGGGTCAGGGTCGGGCGCCAGTTGCCCTCGAATTTGCTTTCGCTGTAGCGCGCGGTGTAGGAATGCGCGGCAAAGCGGCCTTCGACCGCATTACGCAACGCAGCCGGCAGGTTGTCCCAGGCTTTGTGCATGTCGGCAAACAGCGTGTCGCCGCCCTCGGCGGGCAGCTCTTGGGCGTGCAGCATCGAGCCGAGACTTGGCAGCTCTTTATAGGAGAGATCGGAATGCCAGAACTTGCCGGCGTCACCGAGACCGATGTTCTGGCCGTTCTCGATAATGTTGGAAACGATGAGGATTTCCGGGTGATTGGCCAGCAGGAACTGCTTGAGCACATGGATCTGCAACACGCCGAAACGGCGGCTGAAATCGATTTGCTGTTGCGGGGTGATCTGCTGATCGCGAAAGACCACGACGTGGTGATCCAGGTGCGCGCGGTGAATCCGCGCGAAGTCCTGATCATTGACCGGCCGGCGCAGGTCGAGGCCAACGATCTCGGCGCCGACGGCACCGCTGAAGGGGCGAATTTCGAAGATTTGCGGCGCGGCAGTTGCGGCGCTTTCGGTGGCAGTAGCGGCGGACATCAATCATCTCCCACGCACGGCGCGCTCGTGGACGCGCTCGTCGATCAGACACTCACGCTGGATTGCGTGTCGGTTCAGGTCGTGCGGCGCGCCGATTGGTCGGCAGGTACGCAGGTGGGTGACTTTATAGCTATAAGAATTGGAAATTAAATACCGTTAGAGAATAACGATATGGCGAATGGTGAGGGGGTGGGTGACCATTTGTGTCACTTACCGACGGATATGTAGCGCTTCGGAGGACGCCTTCGCGAGCAGGCTCGCTCCCACAGTTGGAATGCAATCTCCTGTGGGAGCGAGCCTGCTCGCGAATAGGCCGTCACCAGCGCCGAAGATCTAGCGCTCGTGCAACGCTTCAGCCCGCGCCCGAATGATCGGCTTGAGCAAATAGCTCAACACCGATTTCTTGCCAGTGATGATATCCACCGAAGCGACCATCCCGGGAATGATCAGCAAAGGCTTTTCATCCGTGCCCAAGTGGCTGCGCTCGGTGCGCACTTTGATCACGTAGTAGGTGGTTTTCTTGTCTTCGTCGGTGATGGTATCCGCACCGATCTGCTCCAGCTGTGCCTTCAGGCCGCCGTAAATCGTGTAGTCATAGGCGGTGAATTTGACGATCGCTTCCTGACCCGGATGCAGGAACGCGATGTCCTGCGGGCGGATCTTGGCTTCGACCAGCAGGGTGTCGTCCAGCGGCACGATTTCGACCATGTCGCTGCCCGGCTGGATCACACCGCCGATAGTGTTGACCAGCAACTTGTTGACGATGCCCCGCACGGGTGAGGTAACCAGCGTACGGCTGACGCGGTCTTCCAGCGCCTTGCCGGTGGCCTGGGCCTTGTTCAGATCGGTGCGCGCTTCGTTGAGTTGGGTCAGCGCTTCGCTGCGGAATTTGCCGCGGGTTTCGTCGATCTTGCGCTGCACTTCCTTGATCGCCGATTCGGCGCGCGGGATGGCCAGCGTGGTCGCGTCGAGCTGGCCACGGGTTTCCACTTCGGCACGCTTGAGGCGCAACACTTCCACCGGCGAGACCGCGCCCTGCGCCACCAGCGGCTCGGACATGTTGATTTCCTGACGCTGCAAGCCGAGTTGCTGACGGTACTGCGCCTGCTTGGAGCTGAACTCACGCAGCTCTTGCTGACGCTGGATCAACTGCTCCTGCAAGCCGCCGATTTCATCGTGTAACTGCTGACGGCGGCTGATGTACAGCGACTCTTCGCTTTTCGCCTGGCCCGGCACGGCTTTGAGTACGTCCTCGGGGAAGTTCAGCGGACGATCATCGACTTCCGCGCTCAGACGCTCGACCCGCAGCAGCATCGACAGGCGATCAGCCTCGGTTTCGCCGACGTTGGAGGCAAAACGCGTGTCGTCGAGACGAATCAGCGGCGCGCCGGCCTCGACGATCTGGCCTTCCTTGACGAACAGCTCGGAGACGATACCGCCCTCCAGGTTCTGGATTTTCTGAATCTTCGACGACGGAATCGCCTTGCCGTCGCCCTTGGTCACCTCGTCGATCACGGCGAAGTTGGCCCAGAGCATGAGGAACACGAAAAAGCCGATGATCGCCCAGATGGTCAGGCGCACGACGCGCGGGGCGTCTTCGATCAGCGCCTTGTTGACCTCCGGCAGCGGCTGACCCTGCAGCGAGGCAGAGCCCTTGAAGTAGCGACGGATCGACTCCTTGACACCGGACTTAAGCAACACTGATCTGCCCCTTCTTCAACGCTTCCATCACGGCGGCTTTCGGGCCGTCGGCGAGAATCTGCCCGCGATCGATCACCAGCAGGCGATCGACCAGCGACAACAGCGATGCCCGGTGCGTGACCAGCACCACGGTCTTGTTTTCAATCACTGCTGCGAGGCGTTGCTTGAGGCGTTCTTCACCGGTGTTGTCCATCGCACTGGTTGGCTCATCCATCAGCAGAATCGGCGGATTGAGCAACAGCGCCCGGGCCAGGGCGACGTTTTGCCGCTGGCCGCCGGAAAGGTTCTGCCCGCGCTCGCCGACTTGCAGTTCGTAGCCTTGCGGGTGCAGACGGGCGAATTCGTGGACGCCGGCCAGTTCGGCGGCTTGCAGCACCAGCTCGTCTTCGACGTAACGCGCGCCGGACACCAGGTTGTCACGCAGGGTGCCGGACAGCAGCTGGATGTCCTGCGGTACGTAGCCGATGTTGTAGCGCAGTTCGCTGACGTCGATCTGGCGGATGTCCACGCCGTCGACCAGCAAGGCACCGTCGTCCGGTTGGTACAGGCCCACCAGCAGTTTCGCCAGCGAACTCTTGCCCGAGCCGCTGCGGCCGATGATGCCGATCTTCTCGCCGGGACGGATGACCAGGTTGATGTTCTTCAGCGCAGGGTTCTGCTGGTCCGGGTAGGTGAAGCTGAGCTGACGGCATTCGATCGCACCCTGCAAAACCTTGCGGCTCAGCGGGCGCTCTTCGAAATTGCGCTCCTGCGGCAGCTCCATCATCTGGTCGACCGAAGTCATGGTCACCCGCGCCTGTTGATAGCGCGTGAGCAGGCCGGACAGCGACGCCAGCGGGCTCAGCGCACGACCACTGAGCATGTAGCAGGCAATCAGCCCGCCCATGCTCAGGTTGCCGGCGATGATCTGGTATACGCCGAAGACGATCATGATCACCCCGGCCAGTTGCTGGATCAGCAAGGTGATGTTCATCGCCAGACCGGAGAGCATTTTCACTCGCAGCTCTAGGCGGCTGAGGGTGCCGATGGTCTGCTCCCACTGATACTGGCGCTCGCTTTCGGCGTTGTTGACCTTGACCGCATCCAGACCGGCGAGGGTTTCGATCAGGCTCGACTGGCGCTCGGCGCCCAGCGCCATGGTCCGTTCCATGGTCGCGATCAGCGGCTTCTGCAAGGCGTAGCCGATCAGCAGGGCAATCGGGAACGCCAGCACCGGAATCCACACCAGATGCCCGCCGAGAATGGCGATGACGATGAAAATCAGGATGGTGAACGGCAGGTCGATCAGGCTGGTCAGGGTCAGCGACGCGAGAAAGTCGCGCAGGCTCTGAAACTCATGGATGTTCTGGGCAAAGCTGCCGACCCGCGCCGGGCGGTATTTCATCGCCATGCCGACAATGCGCTCGAACAGCGTGGCGGAGATGATCAGGTCGGTTTTCTTCCCGGCCAGATCCAGGCACAGGCTGCGCAGGCTCTTGAGGATCAAGTCGAAGATGTAAGCGCCGGTGATGCCCAGCGCCAGCACCCAAAGGGTTGCTTCGGCCTGGTTCGGCACTACGCGGTCGTAGACGTTCATCACGAACAGCGGCGCGGCCATGGCGATGATGTTGATCAGAAAACTGGCGGCGATCGCATCGGCATACAGCCAGCGCGAACGCTTGAGGGTGTCGCGAAACCACGAGCGTGCGCGCGGGATCAGCGTGCCGTGGTTGACGTCGAACTTGTGCTGCGGCTGGGCGAAGAACACTTTGCCGGTGTAATCGTCGCTCAGCAGTTCGCGGCTGACCATCGATTCGCCGCCATCGCTTTCGCTGAGCAGCACGCGTGCTTCGTTGTCGCCCTGCCAGCCGAGCAGAACGGCGCTGCGGCCATCCTTGAGCAGCAACAGCGCGGGCATGGCGATCGCCGGAATTTCTTCGAGTTTGCGCTGCAACACCCGCCCCTGCAGCCCGGCGCGAGCCGCTGCGCGCGGCAGCAACTCGACACTCAAACGTTGTTTGGGCAGCGGCAGGCCGGTGGTCAGCATCGCCGCGCTGGCAGGCTTCTGGTGCAGCATGCACAGGGCGAGCAGACCATCCAGCAACGGATCGTCATGCAACGCGCGTGGATCATGGCTGAGTTGAACTCGACTGACTTCTGATTCCACGCTCGACACTCTTTAACAGTTGAAAGGGATAACTCAGTTCATCCCAGGCAGCTGGACCTTGGGCTTCACGTCGTTCTGCACAACGGATGCCAACGGCGCGACCACTCCCTGGCTTTTGAGCAATTGGCCCATGGTCGCCTTGATTCGATACTGAGTAAATAACTGAATGTTCTTGATTTCCGCCAGACGCCGCGAGGCGGTGAACAGCTCGTTTTCGCTGTCGAGCAAATCCAGCAGGGTGCGTTCGCCGAGGCTGAATTGACGCTGGTAGGCAGTACGCACCGAAGTGCTGCGATCGACGTATTGCTGAGCGATCGGCACCTGAGCGTTGGCGTTGTTCAGCGCGTTCCAGGCGAGGCCGAGCTCTTCGTTCAACTGACGCAGGGCGTTGTTGCGGATGTCCAGCGCCTGGTTGGCCAGGTACGACTTGGACTCCAGATCAGCCTTGTTGCTGCCACCGGAATACAGGTTGAAGCGCATGCGCAGCATGGCCTGCCATTCATTGTTGTGGCCGTTCTGGCCATCGAGATCGTTGTCGGCGGAGCGGCCCAGTTCGGCGTCGAAACGCGGGTAGAAGGTCGATTTGGCGGTGGCGAACTGCTTCTCGGCAGCGGCAATATCCGACTCGGCGGAACGCAGGATCGGGCTGTTTTCCAACATCTGCGCGCGGGCTTCATTGAGGTTGGCGGGCATCATCGCCATGAACGGCGCCGGGCGCTCGAGCTGGTCGGGCATCTGGCCGACGGCGCTGAGGAAGTTGGTTTCCGCATCGGCGAGGTTGGTCTGTTCGGTGATCAGATTGTTGCGGGCCTGGGCCATACGGGCTTCGGCCTGATCAAGGTCGGCACCGCTGCCGACACCGCGCTGGGTGCGCAGCTGGATCTGATCGTAGATGCGCTGGTGGCTCTTGAGGTTTTCCTCGGCCAGACGGACGAATTCGCGACGGGTCAGCACGTCCAGATACACCTGGGCGACAGTCAGTGCAGTACGCTCGGAAGTGCCCAGCAGTGAGTAAGCACGGGAGCTGACGTTGGCTTGTTGACGCGCAACTTCGTTGGACGTCGCGAAACCGTCAAAAACCATTTGCGAGAGACGTAAACTTGACTCGCTGCGGTTCAACGTCTCCCAGTGATTGCTTCCACCGTTCGCTCGCGTGGTCACACTGTCAGTGCCTTCACGGCCATAACCGCCCAGCAGATCGACCTTGGGCAGGTATCCCCCTTTCGCAGCCTTTAACTGATAATCCGCCGCCAATCGACTGTTGACCCCCGCCTGAATCTCCGGATGGACATCCAGCGCCTGTTGCATGGCTTCTGGTAAGGATTGTGCTTGTACAAAAGAGGCGGCGAGAGCGAAGGGAGCGGCAAGGAGCAAAAGCGAACGCATGGTTGGAATTTTCCCGGAACTTCTTGTCTTGAATCACAGCAGAAACGTGGTGCTGCGTCGGATGATGGCAACCCGAAAGACCGTATGTCGGAAAGTTCAAAACAGGAACTGGATGACAGGCTGAAGGACAGGTCGCCGCGGAAATATCAATGTGACATTAGTGGGGCGATTGTTTAGGATGGCTCCCAGAAGGTCAATAGTTTGGCATAAAGTTAATCGCGATAATTTATAGCCAGATTATTGACGGAGATACAGCGTCAATAAGTTATCCATTTATAGAAAGTACGTCCAGACTGAAGTGGCGCCGACGCCCGTCAGGTCCATGGAAGTCAACTGAATGTGACACCCCGGAGAGTCTTCAATGAGCAGTGTTGTTGCCGTCGTCAAAAGCATTGTCGGTCAGGTTTTCGTGGTGTCCCCAGAGGGCGTGCGTCGCGTACTCGTTGAAGGCGATCGCCTGTATGTCGGCGACCAGATCGATACCGGTCTGTCCGGCGCGGTGTCGCTGGAACTGGCCGATGGCCGCATGCTCGATCTGGGCCGTGACACTCAGTGGAGCGCCAGCTCGCCTGACTCCAGCACTGACCTGGCCGAAGCCACGGCGCAGGCTGCGCCTTCTGTAGAAGAACTGCAGCAAGCCATCGCCGCCGGTGTCGACCCGACCACCGCACTCGAGTCCACCGCGGCCGGCCCGACCGCCGCAGGTACCGGTGGTGCTGCCGGCGGCGGTCACAGCTTCGTCATGCTCGACGCCACCGCTGGCCGCGTCGATCCGACCATTGGCTTCCCCACGGCGGGCATCAATTCTGCCGGGCAAGTCGCGCAGGACACCACGGGCGGCCTGACCACCGACACCACCACCAACGCACTGCGTGACTCGACCCTGAGCCTCAGCGCCACGCCGACCATCACCGAAGCCGGCGGCGTGCTGGTGTACACCGCGACCCTGACCCAGGCGCCGCTGACCGACCTGACTATCACCCTGTCCAACGGCGCAGTCATCGTCATTCCCGCCGGCGCCACCACCGGCACCGTCAACGTGCCGCTGGCGCCGAACGACACGGTCTACAACGACCCGACCCAGATCGACGTGACCGTCACTGGCACCAGCGGCGGCAACGGCATCACCGTGACCCCGCCGACTGTCCCGGCGACCACGCAAGTGACCGACACCGTCGATACCACTACCGTCACGTTGACGGCTGGTTCGAGCGTGACCGAAGGCGGTCAGATTACCTATACGGCGACTTTGACCAACCCGGCGCAGACACCGGTAACCGTCACACTGTCGAACGGCTCGACCATTACCATTGGCGCTGGCCAGACTACCGGCACCGTCAACGTGCCGACCCCAGCCAATGACGTTTACAACAATGGCAGCACCGTTACGACCACGATCACCGGGGCTACCGGCGGCAACTTCGAAAATCTGGTGCCGAACCCGACACCAGCCGTTACGACCATCACAGACTCGGTTGATAACACCGGCCTCACGCTGACCGCGACCAACAACATCGTCGAAGGCGGCCAGATCACCTACACCGCGACGCTGACTAATCCAGCGCAGACGCCGGTAACCGTCACTCTGTCCAACGGTTCGACCATCACCATCGCGGCTGGCGAAACCGTCGGCACCGTCAACGTGCCGACGGCGGCCAATGACGTTTACAACAATGGCAGCACCGTCAGCACCACGATCACTGGCGCTACCGGTGGCAATTTCGAAAACCTGGTGCCAAGCAACACGCCTGCGGTCACCACGATCACCGATTCTGTCGACAACACCGGCCTGACCCTGACCGCGACCAACAACGTCGTTGAAGGCGGACAGATCACCTACACCGCGACCCTGACCAACCCGGCACAAACACCGGTAACCGTCACTCTGTCGAACGGTTCGACCATCACCATTGCTGCGGGCGAAAGCGTTGGCACCGTGAACGTGCCGACTGCGGCCAACGACGTGTACAACAATGGCAGCACCGTTACGACCACGATCACCGGCGCTACCGGTGGCAATTTCGAAAATCTGGTGCCGAATCCGACGCCAGCCGTTACCACCATCACTGATTCGGTTGATAACACCGGCCTGACCCTGACCGCGACCAACAACATCGTTGAAGGCGGTCAGATCACTTACACCGCCACGCTGACTAATCCAGCGCAGACGCCGGTTACCGTCACGCTGTCCAACGGCTCGACCATCACCATCGCGGCTGGCGAAACCGTGGGCACCGTCAACGTGCCGACTGCGGCCAACGACGTCTACAACAATGGCAGCACCGTCAGCACCACGATCACTGGCGCTACCGGTGGCAATTTCGAAAATCTGGTGCCAAACACCACGCCAGCCGTTACCACGATCACTGATTCGGTTGATGACACCGGCCTGACTCTCACCGCGACCAACAACATCGTTGAAGGCGGTCAGATCACTTACACCGCCACGCTGACTAATCCAGCGCAGACGCCGGTTACCGTCACGCTGTCCAACGGCTCGACCATCACCATCGCGGCTGGCGAAACCGTCGGCACCGTCAACGTGCCGACTGCGGCCAACGACGTCTACAACAATGGCAGCACCGTCAGCACCACCATTACTGGCGCTACCGGCGGCAACTTTGAAAACCTGGTGCCAAGCAACACGCCAGCGGTGACCACGATTACCGACTCGGTGGATGACACTGGCCTGAGCCTCAGCGCCACCGGTTCTGTGGCCGAGGGTGGCCAGATCACCTACACCGCCACGCTGACGAATCCGGCCGGCACCCCGGTAACCGTGACCCTGAGCAACGGCTCGGTGATCACCATTGATGCCGGCAAAACCACGGGCACCGTTAGCGTTCCAGCGCCGGCCGATGACGTCTACAAAGACGCCGGCCAGGTCGAAGTCAGCATCAAGGACGCCACCGGCGGCAACTTCGAAAATCTGGTGCCGAACACTACTCCAGCTGTGACCGAAATCACTGACACCGTCGATACCTCGACGGTGAAGCTGACCGCAGACACCTCGGTTGCCGAAGGCGGCACCGTGACTTACACCGCCACCGTCGGCGCGCCAGTCACCGGCTCGCCTGTGGTCGTGACGTTGGCCAATGGTCAGAACATCACCATCGCCGTCGGCCAGACCACCGGCTCCATCACCTACACCGCACCGAACGATGCCTTGACCGGCAACGCTCCGCTGACCAACTCGATCACTGGCGTAAGCGGTGGCAACTACGAAGATCTGGTGGCGGACAAAACTCCAGTTTCGACCACCGTCACCGACGTGGCCGACACCACCAATCTGTCGCTGAGCGCGACCGCTTCCGTGGCTGAAGGCGGCCAGATCACTTACACCGCAACCTTGACCAATGCTGCTGGCTCGCCAGTGACCGTGACCTTGTCGAACGGCGCCGTCATCACCATCAAGGCAGGCGAAACCAGCGGTAATGTGAGCTTCCCGGCTCCGTTCGACGACGTCTACAAAGACGCCGGCTCCGTGCAGGCCACCATCACCAGCGCCACCGGCGGCGACTTCGAGAACCTCGTTCCGAGTACCACGCCAGCGGTCACTCAAGTCACCGACACCATCGATACCTCGACGGTCAAATTGACCGCCGACACCTCGGTCGCTGAAGGCGGCACCGTCACCTACACCGCCACTGTCGGCGCGCCCGTCACCGGCTCGCCAGTAGTCGTGACCCCGGCCAACGGCCAGAACATCACCATCGCCGTCGGCCAGACCACCGGCAGCGTCACCGCCCCGGTATCGAATGACGTGCAGATCGGTCACGCACCGCTGACCAACTCGATCACCAACGTCAGCGGCGGCAACTACGAGAATCTGGTCGCCGACAAGACCCCGGTCAGCACCACTGTCACCGACACCGTCGACACCACCAGCGTCGCGCTGACTGCCACCGGCAACGTCAACGAAGGCGGGCAGATCACCTACACCGCGACGCTGAGCAACCCGGCCGGTACGCCGGTCGCCGTCAATCTGAGCAACGGTTCGGTCATCACCATTGAAGCTGGCAAGACCACCGGCACCGTGACCGTTCCGGCACCTGCCGATGACGTCTACAAAGACGCCGGCAAAGTCGAAGTCACCATCAAGGACGCCACCGGCGGCAACTTCGAAAACCTGGTGCCGAGCACTACGCCTGCGGTGACCAACGTCGCCGACACGGTCAACACCACGCACCTGACCCTCAGCGCAGAAAGCTATGTGCTCGAAGGCTCTTCGATCACTTACACCGCAACGTTGACCAACGCCGCGCAGACGCCGGTAACCGTCAACCTGAGCAACGGCCAGACCATCACCATCGAAGCCGGCAAGACCAGCGGTTCGGTGACGATTGCCGCACCGAGCGATGACGTCTACAAGGACGTCAGCAAGCTCACCGTAACCATGACCGACGCCAGCGGTGGCAACTTCGAGAAACTCGACGTCAGCAAGACTCCGGTCAGCACCACGGTCAACGACACCGTCGACACAACCGCACTGACCCTGACCGCCAGCGATACCGTCAGCGAAGGTGGCCAGATCACCTACACCGCGACCCTGAGCAACCCGGCCGGCACTGCGATGACGGTGACCCTGGCCAACGGCGCGGTGATCAACATCGCGGCCGGTGCTACCAGCGGCTCGGTGAATTTCCCGGCGCCCGCCAACACCCCGTACATCGATGGCAGCAACGTGCGGACGGCGATCGCCAGCCACAGCGGCGGCAATTTCGAGCGAGTCGAGGCCGACCGTTCGGCTGTGGTGACCAAAGTCACCGACGCCGTCGACACCACCAACATCAGCCTGAGCGCCACCGGCAGCGTTGCCGAGGGCGGCTCGATCGTCTACACCGCCACCCTGAGCAATCCGGCCGGCACCGCCATGAGCGTGACCCTGAGCAACGGCGCGGTGATCAACATTGCCAAGGGTGCGAGCACTGGCACTGCGACCGTCGCCGCGCCTGGCGATGATGTGTACAAGGACGCCGGCAAGGTCGATGCGAGCATCACCAAGACCAGCGGCGGCAACTTTGAAAATCTGGTGATCGACAAGACGCCTGCGGTAACTGATGTCACCGACACCATCGACAACAGCACCGTTGCGCTGACCGCCAGCGCCAGCGCGGTAGAAGGCGGCGTGGTTGTATACACCGCGTCCGTGACCGCCCCGGTCGCCGGTTCGCCAGTGCTGGTGACCCTGTCCAACGGCCAGACCATCACCATTCCGGTCGGCGCCAGCAGCGCCAGCGTCAACTTCACCGCGCCGAACGATGCACAGGCCGGCGGCAACACCCTGAGTGTGAAAATCGACGGCGCCAGCGGTGGCAATTACGAAAATCTCGTCGCCGACCAAACCCCGGCGGTGACCTCGGTAACCGACGTCGCCGACACCACCAACCTGTCGCTGTCCGCGACCGGCTCCGTGGCCGAGGGCGGTTCGATTGTCTACACCGCGACCCTGAGCAACCCGGCCGGTACCCCGGTGACCGTGAATCTGAGCAACGGCGCGGTGATCACCATCGAGGCCGGCAAATCCACCGGCACCGTCACCGTTCCGGCACCTGCCGACGACGTCTATAAAGACGCTGGCAAAGTTGAAGTCACGATCAAGGACGCCACCGGCGGCAACTTCGAAAACCTGGTGCCAAGCACCACGCCAGCGGTCACTGATGTCACCGACACCGTCGACACCTCGACGGTCAAGCTGACCGCCACCGAAACCGCGGCCGAAGGTGGCACCGTCACCTACACCGCCACCGTCGGCGCGCCGGTCACCGGTTCGCCTGTGGTCGTCACCCTGGCCAATGGTCAGAACATCACTATCGAAGTCGGCAAAACCAGCGGCAGCGTGAGCACCACCGCGCCGAACGACGTCCTCGCCGGCCACGCGCCGCTGACCAACTCGATCACCAACGTCAGCGGCGGTAATTTCGAAAATCTTGTCGCCGACCAGACCCCGGTCAGCACCACCGTGACCGACACCGTCGACACCACCAACCTGTCGCTCAGCGCGACCGGCGCGGTGAACGAAGGCGGCCAGATTACCTACACCGCAACCCTGAGCAACGCCGCCGGCACACCGGTCACCGTGACCCTGTCGAACGGTGCGACAATCCTCATCGAGGCCGGCAAATCCACCGGCACCGTGACCGTCGATGCACCGAAAGATGACGTCTACAAAGACGCCGGCAGCGTTGAAGCGACCATCCAGAGCGCAACCGGCGGCAACTTCGAAAACCTCGTCACCAGCACAGCGCCGGCGGTGACCACGGTCAACGACACCATCGACACCACCACCGTGTCGCTGAGCGCCACTGCGAACGTCGCCGAAGGCGAAACCGTGGTCTACACCGCGACCGTGGGCGCGCCAGTGACCGGTTCGCCGGTCACCGTCAGCCTGTCCAACGGCCAGACCATCACCATCGCCGTTGGCGAAACCACCGGCAGCGTCAACTACGTCGCGCCGAACAGCCCATTGGCGGGCGGCAGCTCGCTGAGCGTGACCATTGATGGCGCCACGGGTGGCAATTACGAAAAACTGGTGGTCGACGGCAAGTCCGCAGACACCGTGGTTTCCGACACCACCGACACCACCAACCTGAACCTGACCGCCAGCGATTCGGTAGCCGAAGGCGGCCAGATCACTTACACCGCAACCCTGACCAACCCGGCCGGCACACCGGTGACCGTGACCCTGTCGAACGGCGCCACGATCACTATTGATGCAGGCAAAACCACCGGCACCGTGACCGTCGACGCACCTAAAGATGACGTCTATAAAGATGCCGGCAAAGTCGAAGTGACCATCGAGGGTGCGACCGGCGGCAACTTCGAGAACCTGGTGCCAAGCGCGGTTCCAGCGGTGACGAATGTCACCGATACCATCGACACTTCGACGGTCAAACTGACCGCCGATACTTCGGTGGCTGAAGGCGGCACCGTGACTTACACCGCCACCGTCGGCGCGCCAGTCACCGGCTCGCCTGTGGTCGTGACTCTGGCCAACGGTCAGACCATCACCATCGGCGTCGGCCAGACTACCGGCACCGCAACCGCTGTTGCTGCGAACGATGCGTTGGCCGGTAATGCTCCGATCACCAACTCGATCACTGGCGTGACCGGCGGCAACTTCGAAGATCTGGTGGCGGACAAAACTCCAGTTTCGACTTCAGTCACGGACGTTACCGACACCACCAACCTGTCGCTCTCGGCGACCGGTTCTGTGGCTGAAGGTGGCTCGATCGTTTACACCGCTACGCTGACCAACGCCGCTGGCTCGCCAGTGACCGTGACCCTGTCGAACGGTGCTGTGATCACCATCAAGGCTGGCGAAACCAGCGGTAATGTGACCGTTCCTGCACCGTCCGACGACGTCTACAAAGACGCCGGTTCTGTGCAGGCGACGATCACTAGCGCCACCGGTGGCAACTTCGAGAATCTGGTACCGAGCACAGCTCCGGCCGTGACGACTGTCACCGACACCATCGATACCTCGACCGTCAAATTGACCGCCGATACATCGGTGGCTGAAGGCGGTACCGTGACTTACACCGCCACCGTCGGTGCGCCAGTTACCGGTTCTCCTGTCGTCGTGACATTGGCTAACGGCCAGACCATCACCATCGGCGTCGGCCAGACTACTGGCACCGCAACCGCTGTTGCTGCGAACGATGCGTTGGCCAGTAATGCTCCGATCACCAACTCGATCACTGGCGTGACCGGCGGCAATTTCGAAGATCTGGTTGCGGACAAAACTCCAGTTTCGACTTCTGTCACGGACGTTACCGACACCACCAACCTGTCGCTGAGTGCGACCGGTTCCGTGGCCGAAGGTGGCTCGATCGTTTACACCGCTACGCTGACCAACGCCGCTGGCTCGCCAGTGACCGTGACCCTGTCGAACGGTGCTGTGATCACCATCAAGGCTGGCGAAACCAGCGGTAATGTGACCGTTCCGGCACCGTCCGATGACGTCTACAAAGATGCCGGTTCGGTGCAGGCGACGATCACAAGCGCTACCGGCGGTAACTTCGAGAACCTGGTACCGAGCACTGCTCCGGCCGTGACGACAGTCACCGACACCATCGATACGTCGACCGTCAAATTGACCGCCGATACATCGGTGGCTGAAGGCGGCACCGTGACTTACACCGCCACCGTCGGTGCGCCAGTTACCGGTTCTCCTGTCGTCGTGACATTGGCTAACGGCCAGACCATCACCATCGGCGTCGGCCAGACTACTGGCACCGCAACCGCTGTTGCTGCGAACGATGCGTTGGCCAGTAATGCTCCGATCACCAACTCGATCACTGGCGTGACCGGCGGCAATTTCGAAGATCTGGTTGCGGACAAAACTCCAGTTTCGACTTCTGTTACCGACGTTACCGACACCACGAGTCTCTCGCTCAGCGCCAGCAATTCGGTGGCGGAAGGTGGCCAGATCACCTACACCGCGACCTTGACCAACGCCGCTGGCTCGCCAGTGACCGTGACTTTGTCGAACGGTGCAGTGATCACCATCAAGGCTGGTGAAACCACCGGCACCGCAACCGTTGCGGCACCGTCCGATGACGTCTACAAAGACGCCGGTTCCGTCCAGGCGACGATCACCAGTGCCACCGGTGGTAACTTCGAAAATCTCGTGCCGAGCACCACTCCAGCGATCACTCAGGTCACTGACACCATCGATACTTCGACCGTCAAACTGACGGCTGATACTTCGGTGGCTGAAGGCGGCACCGTGACTTACACCGCCACCGTCGGCGCTCCGGTTACCGGCTCTCCAGTTGTGGTAACTCTGGCCAACGGTCAGACCATCACCATCGGCGTCGGCCAGACTACTGGCACCGCAACCGCTGTTGCTGCGAACGATGCGCTGACTGGCAACGCTCCGATCACCAACTCGATCACTGGCGTAACCGGCGGCAACTTCGAAGATCTAGTCGCCGACAAAACTCCGGTTTCGACTTCTGTCACCGACGTTACCGACACTACAAATCTGTCCTTGAGCGCCAGCAATTCGGTGGCGGAAGGTGGCCAGATCACCTACACCGCGACCCTGACCAATGCCGCAGGCTCGCCTGTAACCGTGACGCTGTCGAATGGCGCCGTGATCACCATCAAGGCTGGCGAAACCACCGGCACCGCAACCGTTCCGGCCCCGTCCGATGACGTCTACAAAGATGCCGGCTCCGTCCAGGCGACGATCACTAACACCGCCGGCGGCAACTTCGAAAACCTGGTTCCGAGTACCACGCCAGCGATCACCCAAGTCACCGACACCATCGATACGTCGACCGTCAAATTGACCGCCGATACATCGGTGGCTGAAGGCGGTACCGTGACTTACACCGCCACCGTCGGCGCTCCGGTTACCGGCTCTCCAGTTGTGGTAACTCTGGCCAACGGTCAGACCATCACCATCGGCGTCGGCCAGACCACTGGCACCGCAACCGCTGTTGCTGCGAACGATGCGCTGACCGGCAACGCCCCGATCACCAACTCGATCACAGGCGTAACTGGCGGCAATTTCGAAGATCTGGTTGCAGACAAAACTCCAGTTTCGACTTCTGTCACGGACGTTACCGACACCACCAACCTGTCGCTCTCGGCGACCGGTTCTGTGGCTGAAGGTGGCTCGATCGTTTACACCGCTACGCTGACCAACGCCGCTGGCTCGCCAGTGACCGTGGCCTTGTCGAACGGTGCAGTGATCACCATCAAGGCTGGTGAAACCAGCGGTAATGTGACCGTTCCTGCACCGTCTGATGACGTCTACAAAGATGCCGGCTCTGTGCAGGCGACGATCACCAGCGCTACCGGTGGCAACTTCGAGAACCTGGTACCGAGCACTGCTCCGGCCGTGACGACTGTCACTGACACCATCGATACCTCGACAGTCAAACTGACCGCCGATACATCGGTGGCTGAAGGCGGCACCGTGACTTACACCGCCACTGTGAGTGCTCCGGTCACCGGCTCGCCTGTGGTCGTGACTCTGGCCAACGGTCAGACCATCACCATCGGCATTGGCCAGACTACTGGCACTGCAACCGCTGTTGCTGCGAACGATGCGCTGACTGGCAACGCTCCGATCACCAACTCGATCACTGGCGTAACCGGTGGCAACTTCGAAAATCTGGTGGCGGACAAAACTCCAGTTTCGACTTCTGTCACGGACGTTACCGACACCACCAACCTGTCGCTGAGTGCGACCGGTTCCGTGGCCGAAGGTGGCTCGATCGTTTACACCGCTACGCTGACCAACGCCGCTGGCTCGCCAGTGACCGTGACCTTGTCGAACGGTGCAGTGATCACCATCAAGGCTGGTGAAACCAGCGGTAATGTGACCGTTCCTGCACCGTCTGATGACGTCTACAAAGATGCCGGCTCTGTGCAGGCGACGATCACCAGCGCTACCGGTGGCAACTTCGAGAACCTCGTTCCGAGCACTGCTCCGGCCGTGACGACAGTCACTGACACCATCGACACGTCGACCGTCAAACTGACCGCCGATACTTCGGTGGCTGAAGGCGGCACCGTGACTTACACCGCCACGGTCGGTGCGCCTGTTACTGGTTCGCCTGTGGTTGTGACTCTGGCCAACGGCCAGACCATCACCATCGGCGTCGGCCAGACTACTGGCACTGCAACCGCTGTTGCTGCGAACGATGCGCTGACTGGCAACGCTCCGATCACCAACTCGATCACTGGCGTAACCGGTGGCAACTTCGAAAATCTGGTGGCGGACAAAACTCCAGTTTCGACTTCTGTCACGGACATTACCGACACCACCAACCTGTCGCTGAGTGCGACCGGTTCCGTGGCCGAAGGTGGCTCGATCGTTTACACCGCTACGCTGACCAACGCCGCTGGCTCGCCAGTGACCGTGACCTTGTCGAACGGTGCAGTGATCACCATCAAGGCTGGTGAAACCAGCGGTAATGTGACCGTTCCTGCACCGTCTGATGACGTCTACAAAGATGCCGGCTCTGTGCAGGCGACGATCACCAGCGCTACCGGTGGCAACTTCGAGAACCTCGTTCCGAGCACTGCTCCGGCGGTGACGACAGTCACTGACACCATCGACACGTCGACCGTCAAACTGACCGCCGATACTTCGGTGGCTGAAGGCGGCACCGTGACTTACACCGCCACGGTCGGTGCGCCTGTTACTGGTTCGCCTGTGGTTGTGACTCTGGCCAACGGCCAGACCATCACCATCGGCGTCGGCCAGACTACTGGCACTGCAACTGCTGTTGCTGCGAACGATGCGTTGGCTGGTAATGCTCCGATCATCAACTCGATCACTGGCGTAACCGGTGGCAACTTCGAAAATCTGGTGGCGGACAAAACTCCAGTTTCGACTTCTGTCACGGACATTACCGACACCACCAACCTGTCGCTGAGTGCGACCGGTTCCGTGGCCGAAGGTGGCTCGATCGTTTACACCGCTACGCTGACCAACGCCGCTGGCTCGCCAGTGACCGTGACCTTGTCGAACGGTGCAGTGATCACCATCAAGGCTGGTGAAACCAGCGGTAATGTGACCGTTCCTGCACCGTCTGATGACGTCTACAAAGATGCCGGCTCTGTGCAGGCGACGATCACCAGCGCTACCGGTGGCAACTTCGAGAACCTCGTTCCGAGCACTGCTCCAGCGGTGACGACAGTCACTGACACCATCGACACGTCGACCGTCAAACTGACCGCCGATACTTCGGTGGCTGAAGGCGGCACCGTGACTTACACCGCCACGGTCGGTGCGCCTGTTACTGGTTCGCCTGTGGTTGTGACTCTGGCCAACGGCCAGACCATCACCATCGGCGTCGGCCAGACTACTGGCACTGCAACTGCTGTTGCTGCGAACGATGCGTTGGCTGGTAATGCTCCGATCATCAACTCGATCACTGGCGTGAGCGGCGGCAATTTCGAAGATCTGGTTGCAGACAAAACTCCAGTTTCAACTTCTGTCACGGACGTTACCGACACTACAAATCTGTCCTTGAGCGCCAGCAATTCGGTGGCGGAAGGTGGCCAGATTACGTACACCGCGACCCTGACCAACGCCGCTGGCTCGCCAGTGACCGTGACCTTGTCGAATGGCGCCGTGATCACTATCAAAGCAGGCGAAACCACCGGCACCGCAACCGTTCCTGCACCGTCCGATGACGTCTACAAAGACGCCGGCTCCGTGCAGGCGACGATCACCAGTGCCACCGGCGGCAATTTCGAGAACCTCGTTCCGAGCACTGCTCCAGCGGTGACGACAGTCACTGACACCATCGACACGTCGACCGTCAAACTGACCGCCGATACTTCGGTGGCTGAAGGCGGCACCGTGACTTACACCGCCACCGTCGGCGCGCCGGTAACCGGTTCGCCTGTCGTCGTGACTCTGGCCAACGGCCAGACCATCACCATCGGCGTCGGCCAGACCACTGGCACCGCAACCGCTGTTGCTGCGAACGATGCGCTGACTGGCAACGCTCCGATCACCAACTCGATCACTGGCGTAACCGGCGGCAACTTCGAAGATCTAGTCGCCGACAAAACTCCGGTTTCGACTTCTGTCACCGACGTTACCGACACTACAAATCTGTCGCTCAGCGCCACCAACTCGGTGGCCGAAGGTGGCCAGATCACCTACACCGCGACCCTGACCAACGCCGCTGGTTCGCCAGTGACCGTGACCTTGTCGAACGGCGCTGTGATCACCATCAA
This sequence comes from Pseudomonas sp. S2_A05, assembly GCF_054668485.1. Taxonomy (NCBI): domain Bacteria; kingdom Pseudomonadati; phylum Pseudomonadota; class Gammaproteobacteria; order Pseudomonadales; family Pseudomonadaceae; genus Pseudomonas; species Pseudomonas sp. S2_A05. Next base: position 4,900,378 of record NZ_CP162775.1, on the reverse strand, counting down.
GGCTGGCGAAACCACCGGCACCGCAACCGTTCCGGCCCCGTCCGATGACGTCTACAAAGACGCCGGTTCCGTCCAGGCAACGATCACTAGCGCTACCGGTGGCAACTTCGAAAACCTGGTACCGAGCACCACGCCAGCCGTGACCAGCGTCACCGACACCATCGACACCACCACCGTAAAACTGAGCGCAACCGCCACAGCGGCAGAAGGCGGCAACGTCGTCTACACCGCGACCGTCGGCGCGCCAGTCACCGGTTCGCCAGTGGTGGTCACTTTGGCCAACGGCCAGAACATCACCATCGCGGTCGGCCAGACTACCGGCACCGTAACTGCCGTCGCACCGAACGATGCGCTGACCGGCAACGCGCCGCTGACCAACTCGATTACCAACGTCAGCGGCGGCAACTTCGAAAACCTCGTCGCCGACAAGACTCCGGTCAGCACCACCGTGACCGACACCGTCGACACCACCAACCTGTCGCTCAGCGCGACCGGTTCCGTGGCCGAAGGTGGCCAGATCACTTACACCGCGACCCTGACCAACGCCGCTGGCTCGCCAGTGACCGTGACCCTGTCGAACGGTGCCGTGATCACCATCAAAGCGGGCGAAACCACCGGCACCGTGAACGTTCCAGCGCCAGCTGACGACGTCTACAAAGACGCCGGCACCGTGCAGGCGACCATCAGCAGCGCCACCGGTGGCAACTTCGAAAAACTGGTATCGAGCACCACGCCAGCGGTGACCAGCGTCACCGACACCGTCGACACCACCACCGTCAGCATCACTGGCAGCAGCTCGGTGACCGAAGGCCAGACCGCCAGCTACACCGTCAGCCTCAATCACCCGGCGCAGACCGAAGTGACCCTGAAAATCGTCTACAGCGGCACTGCTGCCGACGGTTCGGACTTCACCGGTGTGTACACCGTGAAGATCCCGGCGGGCGCCAGCAGCGCGCAGTTCAACGTCGCCACCCTCGATGACAAGATCACCGAAGGCACCGAGAACTTCGTGGTCAAGATCGATTCGGCTACCGGCGGCAACTTCGAGAACCTCGCGGTCAGCAGCACCAATGGCAGCGTCAGCACCTCGATCATCGACAACGATGCGCCACCGGTGCTCGATCTGGACGCCAACAACTCCAGCGGTGCGACCGGTGCCGATTACAAGGTGACGTTCACCGAGAACACCCCGGGCGCCGGCGTGTCGATCGCTGACACCGACATCAGCATCACCGACCCGGACAGCACGATGCTGACCGGCGCCACTGTGGTACTGACCAACCGTCAGGACGGCGATGCGCTGAATCTGGGCAACAGCGTCAACGGCATCACCATCAATGCCAACAGCACCAACGGCACGGTGACCCTGACCCTCTCGGGTAACGCGACCCTGGCCGACTACATGCAGGCCATCAAGAACATCAGCTTCACCAACAGCAGCGAAAACCCGAGCACCGTGCCGCGCGTCATCACCGTGACGGTGACTGATGGCGGCAATTACTCCAACACCGCGACGACCACGGTCAACGTGGTGGCGGTCAACGATGCACCGGTCGCTGCGCCAAACAATGTCACCGGCACCGAAGACACGCCGCTGGTACTCGGCTGGTCGACCTTTGGCGTCAGCGATGTCGATAGTCCGGCGAGCAGCCTCGGTATCAAGATCACGCAGCTGCCGGGCGAGGGCAAACTGCAGTATCTGGACGGCTCGACCTGGAAGGATGTTGCCAACAACCAGACCTTCAGCAAGGCCGACATCGACGCCGGCAAGCTGCGTTTCCTGCCGGATGCCAACGAGTCGGGCACCAACGGTTACGGCGGCACCGGCCTGGGCAACAATCAGGCGGACTACGCGCAGATCAAGTTCCAGCCTACCGATGGCCAAGCGCTGGGCAGCACCGGCACAGTGAAGATCGACATCACGCCAGTGGCGGATGCGCCGACCGTGGCCGTGGCCGATAACAGCGTTAAATCCACTGGCCTGATCAAGGAAGTCTGGACCGGTCTGTCGGGTCTGGGCACTGACGGCAGCGGAGCGAATTCGACCACCCTGAAAAACGTGATCGACGCCGCCGGCAAACCGAACTCCAGCGCCAACGTCACCAACGTGCAGTCTGACGGCAGTGTCGCCGCCGGTACGGCGTCGAAGACCTCTGGCCTGATCTACCTGGAAGCCGGCAAGACCTACAGCTTCAGCGGCGTGGCCGATGACAGCCTGCTGATCACCATCGGTGGAAAGAACGTGGCGTCGGGTACCTGGGGCGCGGGCGGTGCGATCAATGGTTCGTTCACCCCGACCACCAGCGGTTATTACACCCTCGACATCTACCACCACAACCAGAGCGGCCCGGGCAGCTACGACGTCAACCTGTCGGTCAACGGCGGCACGCCAATCGATCTGAGCAACGCCGGCGTGCCGATCTACACCGGTGTGCAGGACCTGATCAACTCGGGCGTGACCGTCTCCGATCTGCACGGCACCAACGGCGAAGGTTATTACGACGGCTACAAGCTCAACACCGGCGCTGAAGGCACCACGGTGAAACTGTCGGCAATCAGCACCGCGCTGACCGACACCGACGGCTCGGAAACCCTGAGCGTGAAGATCAGCGGCGCACCGGTCGGTTCGGTGCTCAGCGATGGCGCGGGCCATACTTTCACCGTTACCGCGAGCAATGGCGAAGCCAACGTCACCGGCTGGAACCTCGGTTCTCTGACCGTGACTCCGCCGACCTACTACAACGGCCAGTTCAACCTGACCGTGACCTCGACGTCCACCGAACAGGTCGGCGGCTCGGCAAGCAGCACCGCGACCATTCCGGTCACGGTAGTGCCTGCGGTGTACAACGCGGTCACCGCCACCTCGGGTGATGACAACGTCATCGGCACCGACGCCAACGACATCATCGTCGCTGACATCGGCGGCCTGACCGTGGTGCCGGGCACCAACTACAACATCGCGTTCATGGTCGACAGCTCGGGCAGCATGAGCACTTCGTCGCTGAACGCCGCGAAAGACTCGCTGACCTCGGTGTTCAACAGCCTCAAGCAAAGCCTTGGCGGCAGCAACTCGGGCACGGTGAACATCTTCCTGGTGGACTTCGATACCCAGGTCAACAAATCGGTGTCGGTGAATCTCAACGATCCGAACGCGCTGACGATGCTCAAAGCCGTACTCAACTCGATGGGCTCTGGCGGCGGTACCAACTACGAGGACGTGTTCAAGACCACGGCCAACTGGTTCCAGAGTGCCGACGCAGTGGCCAACACCGGGGCGAAGAACCTCACGTACTTCATCACCGACGGCCAGCCGACTTACTACCAGACCGGCGAGCAGACCAACCCGACGCTGTATGGCAACGTGAAACTCGACAGCGTGGTGAACGCCAGCAACTACAAGCAGGGCGACACGTTCAGCACCTACATCGACAACTCGCACTACCTGACCATCAACAGTGCTGGCAGCGTTGTGCTGCAAACCTACAACTCGTGGTGGGGCTGGAGCAGCGAAACCCTGGGCACGATTCATGCGCAGGGCGACGGTACTTATGAATTGTCGAACCTCGCGGGTACCGGCAACAGCACCAACTCGTCGACGACCAGCAATTCGACCAGCGGCTTCGCTTTGTTGAGCGGATTGTCGAGCGTCGAAGCCATTGGTCTGAACAACGACGTCAGCCTCAACGACCTCAAGCCGTATGATTCGGACAAAACGCCGCAAACCAACATCGATCCGAAGGATCTGGCCAACTCGATCATCGGCCATACCGAAGCGACGATGCCGGGTAACGACACCGTCAACGGTGGCGAAGGCAACGACATCCTGTTCGGCGATCTGGTCAGCTTCAACGGCATTGCCGGCGAGGGTTACCAGGCGATGCAGGCGTTCGTCGCCAAAGAAACCGGCGTCGACGTCAGCAAAGTCACCACCAGCAACGTGCACCAGTACATCACCGAGCACTATCAGGCGTTCGATGTGTCCGGCGCGCACGATGGCAACGACACGCTGCTGGGTGGCGCGGGCAATGACATCCTGTTCGGCTCGGGCGGCAACGACCTGCTCGACGGCGGCAAAGGCAATGACATCCTGCTCGGCGGCACCGGCAACGACACGCTGATCGGCGGTCAGGGCAATGACATCCTGATTGGCGGTTCCGGTGGCGACACCTTCGTCTGGAAATCGGGCGACACCGGTAGCGATGTGATCAAGGATTTCAAAGCCAGCGAAGGCGACCGCATCGACCTGCGCGACCTGCTGCAGGGCGAGACCGGCAGCACGATCGACAACTTCCTGAAAATCACCACAGTGGATGGCACGTCGTCGCTGCAAGTCAGCTCGGCGGGCAAATTCAACTCGGGCGATGCCGCTGCGGCCACGCCGGACGTGACGATCAAACTGGAAGGCAACAACTGGGCGAGCGCCAACCTGCACAACCTGATTGCCGGCAGCGATCCGACCATCAAGGTCGATCACAACAACAGCTGAGGCTGAAACAACAACGGCCGCCTCTTGTGAGGCGGCCGTCGCGTTTGCGGGCAATGTAGCGGTGACGATTTCATCGGCGCCCCGCATACTGGCCCGCAGTTGGCTATGCTGCTGACAGCATGACGCTGTTCATTTGTGAGGGATGCTCAATGTTTTACGTGCAACGCGATGCGCAAGGCCAGTTGATTCGCGTGGAAGCTGCGGCGTACGCCGAGGCCACGGAAACGCTGCCCGCCGATAACCATGAGATTCAGGCGTGGTACGCCAACGAAGCCGTGGAAAACAGCCTCAAACAGCTCAAGCAGAGCGACTTTGAAATGATTCGGGTACTCGACGACCTGATTCAGGTGCTGACCCAGAAAGGCGTGATCCGCGTCACTGACCTGCCAGCGGCGGCCCAGGCCAAACTGATGGATCGTACCCAGGCACGTGAAGCGCTGGGCGGGTTGAGCCAGTTGATCGATGAGGATGAGGGCGGGTTGATCTGATCCTCCCAGGATCCAAAGCTTACCCTCACCCCAGCCCTCTCCCGGAGGGAGAGGGGGCCGATCGAGGTGTCTTGCGCTATCCATCGACCTGAGAGATCGAGTCGATTTTGGATTCAGTGGAGCTCTTGCACGTCGGCGTATCTCGTAAATATCCCACGGTCAGTCCCCTCTCCCTCTGGGAGAGGGTTAGGGTGAGGGCGCTTATTGGCTCACCCCCAAGGCTTCGGCTCACCGAGCAACTGCCCCTGCACGCCATACAAGCCCATCTCGCGAATCACTGACAACTCCCCTTCAGTCTCGACCCGCTCGGCAATCAGCGGCAGATCGATGCTGTGCGCCGCGCGCTGGATCGCTTCGATGAACAGGCGCTTGTCGCTCTCCTGATCGATCGCCCGAATGTAGCTGCCATCGATCTTCAAATACGCCAGACCCAACCGCGCCAGGTTGCCGATCATGCTGAAGCGCCCGCCGAAGCGCTGCAGGCTCAGCGAGAAGCCAAGCTCGCGCAGGCGTCGGGTCAACTGCTCCAGCACGGCCTGTTCAGGCAATTGCTCCTCACCGATTTCCAGAGTCAGACGCGCGCCGAGATTGGAATGCGCGCGCAGAATTTCGAAGACTTTGTTCAGCGCCTGCGGGTCGGCCAGCGTCGCCGAGGACAGGTTCAGCGCCAGCGAATCCTCGTGCCCTTTCATCTGATCAAGCACGCGTTCGAGCATCAGCCGATCAAGCCGCGCGGTCCAGCCGAAGCGCTCCAGCCACGGCAGAAAGCGCCCGGCGGGAATGGTCTGGCCCTGCTCGTCGAGCAAGCGCGACAGGACCTTGTAATGCAGCACCAGTTGCGTGTCCTGCGCGGCGACCACCGGCTGGAAATACAACTCGAAACGCTGCTGACTCAAAGCCTGATCCAGCAGTCGATGCCAAGCGTGATGGTCGTCACCGACCTCCGCCACCAGACTCTGATCGATGCACGCCCAATTCTGCTCGCCCTGCCCTTCGGCCTGCGCGAGTGCCTGATCGCCCAGTGTCAGCACCGCTTGCGGGGAGTCGCCGTGAGCGAAGGGCGCTAGCCCGATCGAAGCCACCGCTGGCACATCAGTCGCGCCAGTGGCATGCAGGCTGCTCAAGGCATTGTCGAGATTCTGCGCCAGCTGCAGCGCTTCCTCACGCACCAGCCCCGGCGCCAGCACGGCGAATTCACCGCCGCGAATACGCGTGACCAAGTCCTGGGTTTGTGGATATCTGGCGCACTCGCGGGTCAGTTGCTCACCGACAGCCTTGAGCAATTGGTCGGTACGCTGGCCGCCGAGACGCTGGTTGAGCCCGGCCAGATCCTTGACCCGCAACAGCAGCAAATAACCGGAACTGGCCTGCTCCGGGTTGCTCACACGGTTGTTCAGTTGCATCTCGAAATAACGACGGTTGGCCAGGCCGGTGAGGTTGTCCTGATAGGACTCGGTACGCAGTTTTTCACTGCGCTCGGCCTGCTCCTGGAACAATGTCTTGAGCTTCTCGACCATCTGATTCATCGCCTGCACCACGCGACGCAATTCAGGCGTGCGCGGCAGATCCGGCAGGCTGAGAAATTCGCGGCGGGCAATCGCATGGGACTGCTGGACCATGTAATCGAGCGGCTTCAACTGCCGACGCAGCAACAGCGCGCCGAGCACCGCACTCAATGCGCCGCAGATCAGCAACCAGCCAAGGCTGCCCAGTGCGCTCTGCCACAGCTTGGCCACGGCGAACATCGGATGGCTGACCACCTCGACCCGCGCCGCCTGCTCCCAGCCACGGCTGACCAGCGCATCGCCACCCGCCGGTTCGAGGCCGATCAATTTGACGAACCAGTCCGGCACGTTGCTCACCGCCGGGGTACCGCTACGCTCGACAATGGTCTGCTCGGTCTTCACGTCGACCACGCGGATGCTCGCGTAATAACCGCTGTCGAAAATCGAACTGACCAACAGCTCGACCATCGCCGGGTCGTCGATATTCGGCGTCAGCGACAACGCCAGCGCCGTCGCCGCGTCCTGTGCGTGGGAGCGCAACTGGTTGACGTACTGGGTGCGCGAGCTCTCCAGGCTGACCATGAAGCTGCCGGTGAAGGCCACGACCAGGAACAGACAGATAGCGATCAACAGCTGTTTGAACAAAGACATCTGAGCGCGTGCTCCTAGTTAGTCGTCTCGACCGGGAAACCTTCGGCCTGCATTTTTTTCAGCACATCCTGCCAGCGTGACAGGCGTTTGGTGTCGCCGACCTTTTTGTTGCCCTTGGCGCCGGGCAAATACAGGCCTTCGGCATTGAAAGAGTAGACCGGCAGCAAATCGGTTCGCTGCGCCGCCGGCTGGATCGGATCGATCAGGCTGTCGAGCACCAGCGGCATGGCATCGGGGGTCGCATAGTACGTCAACACCATGTGCGCGCGGTTCTGCCGCAGCGCCTTGACGTAGGTGATGCGCAGCTTGTCACTGGAAACGCCGAGATGGCGCAGGCTGAAATACTTGGCGATGGCGTAGTCTTCGCAGTCGCCGGCGCCCTTCCACAGCGCTTCGATCGGGGTTTCCCAGTAATCCACTTCGCGCCACAGATCGATGTCTTCGACGTAACGCACCTGCTTGTTGAAGAACAGGTTCACCACTTTGAGCTTGTCCATCTCACTGGCCTGCTTCTGCGTCGCCAGCAGATTCTGCCAGGCATCGATGCGCTGCTGCCCGGCGCCCAGTGGCCCATAAAGAGCAGTGGCCTTGCGGCTGATCGCGGAAAAATCCCAATCGGCGTGCAGACCGCCCAGCATGACACCGGCCAGCAGCAATGCGCAGCCAAGCCAGCGCAAGGTCCGAGGGATCGCGAAACGTACCGCCACTGCAGGTTTCCAGATGGGTAAAAAGGAGGCGTTTGATGGTGAAGCTTAGCCCGGCAAAAAACAATGGCACCGTGAGATCATCGAAGACCCGCTAGACTTGAGATTGCCGCGCAACGTTTTACAAGGTTTGACAACCTGTAGAGCAATCACTAGTGTCATTTGGATCCAAATATTGCGACCTACAGGGTGTGTTGTCGTGACTCAGAAGCCCAAACCGCTGCACAGCATCAAAGTCGAAGGACCGATTCCTGCGCATCTGGCCCGGTCGGTGATTGAAGAGACCCTGCGCTCGGCCATTCTCGATGGCCGCCTGCCCTGTGGCACTGCGCTGCGCCAGCAGGATCTGGCCGATCTGTTCGGGGTCAGCCGCATGCCGGTGCGCGAAGCCTTGCGTCAGCTCGAAGCGCAAGAGCTGCTCAGCGTCACCACGCACAAAGGCGCCGTAGTCGCGCCACTGATCCAGGGCGATGCCGCTGAAACCTACGAGTTGCGCATTTTGCTCGAATCGGAGGCATTGCGGCAGTCCATTCCGCTGCTGACTGAGGCCGAGCATCAACTCGCCGCCGGCTACATCGAAGAACTGGAAGCGCAGCACGACTACAACGAGATCGGCCGCCTCAACCGTCTGTTCCACATGGCCCTGTACAGCAAGGCGCCCAATCAGCGACTGCTGCGTCTGGTGGAAGACGGTCTGAATGAAGAAGAACGTTTTCTGCGTTTCAATCTGGAAGCCATGGGCCTGGGCAAGCTGTCCCAGGATGACCATCGCGCCATGCTCCAGGCCGTGATCGAGCGGGACATCCCGCGCTCGCTCGAAATGCTGGAGCAGCACCTCAACCGTGGCGTCGAGGTCATCACCCGCTACCTCGCGACTCCCGCCGCACAGAAGCGCCACACCGCACGCTGATATCTCGTACGTCGAATAATCCCCTTACAAATCTTCGCGACCGCTCTGCTGCCGGGTCTGGCAGCGGATCGGCGTGCCCGCTGGCGACCGCCCCGACCCTGCCGACGCGTTTCCGCTGCCCGCCGATGACCAATCGGTAATAGCCCTGACGGCAATTTACCCGCACTCTTCCAGCGCCACCCCTACAGAACGGGGACGCGCCGCCCTGACGGCACAGTCCCCGCAACAGGAACCTACGGAAGGAGCCTTGTCACGGGAAACAGGAAGTCATGGCGCCGGTCCCGGCCAACTTTCGCCCCCTTTGAATTCATAAACTTCCCTTGTTTAAAAAGTTGCTTCGAGTGAGGCATTCACTCTTGTTATCGATTTTGGCCGTTATTAGCCGAAAGGAGTAACTACGCCCAAATAAAACTTGATCCGAAAGTTTTATCGGCCACTCTCATATTCAAAAAACAGCCAACTTAAAATAATTAAAAATAAACTTGTTAAATGCATTTGCCCTGTATTAGTTTTTCTCTCGCCAGGTTTGAACGTCGCCGTTCAGCGCGGCATACCTTACGCAGCAGATGTAGCAACCGTGGCGCCGCAACGGCGTTACACCGCAATCAAGCTATTGCCCGGACAAGTTCCCATCCAACTTGCTCGACCGTTTAAAGCAATGGCAAAGAACCGTGCACTTCATATCAATGATAAAGGACATCATGATGCCTACTAAGCAGCAACTCGCCCTGAAGAAAGCCGAACTGAGTATTCACCCGATCTTTTCCGAGATTACTTCGTTATCGGTATTACGCCGTTTCATGGAAACCCATGTATTTGCCGTATGGGACTTCATGTCGCTGACCAAGCGCCTGCAACAGGAACTGACCTGCACGCGTTTGCCCTGGTTGCCGCCGCGCGATCCCCACGCCGCTCGGTTGATCAACGAGATCGTGCTGGGCGAGGAATCGGACGATCGCCTCGATGCCGGCCATTATAGCCACTTCGAGTTGTACCTGGATGCGATGCGCGAAATCGGCGCGAGCACCTCGGCGGTGGAGCGCTTCGTCGCGTTGCAGCGCGAAGGCGTGAGTTATGACGTCGCATTGCAAAGCGTCGACGTCGACCCGGCGGCGGCACAGTTTGTTCGCGATACCTTGCGCATTGCCCTGGAGGCGCCGGGACACAGCGTTGCCGCCGCGTTCCTGCACGGTCGCGAGAGCGTTATTCCGACGATGTTCCAGCGCATCCTTGATGACTGGGGCATCGGCATCGAACAGGCGCCGACCTTCCGCTACTACCTGCAACGGCATATCGAAGTCGATTCCGAAGACCATGGCCCCGCCGCCGAACAGTTGCTGGAGCGTCTGGTCGATGGCGATCCGCAGCGCGCAGCCGAGGTTTACGCCAGCGCCATCGCTGCCGTGGAAAGCCGCATCGCCTTGTGGGACGGGCTGCGCTTGAGCATGGGCGTGGAAGTTGCCGAGGTGGCCCAATGAACGCTGCCGACTATCAATCCTTCGCCGAGGCCTGGGAAAGCCGCGCGACCATCCGCACCCGTCCACGGCGGTTGCTCGAAGACGATCAGCGCTTGATCTATCCACTCAGCCGCCAGCCGCTGGTGCTCAGCGAAACCTTCCTGCGTGAATGCCCGCAACAACGTGATTTCGCCCTGGTGCAGACGTTGTACAAATTCATCAATGACGTAGTGATTTTCGAGACCGAAATCGTCGACAAGACCGCCCGCAGCATTGCCAAGAATCGCTTCGCCGTGGCGTTCCCGTTCGCCTGTCGTTACGACGCGATGACCGTGGTGGTCGATGAGGATTACCACGCGCTGGTGGCCATGGATTTCATGCAGCAAACGGTGGCACTGACCGGTATCGAACCGATTCCGTTGCCCGACGAAATCGAATTGAGCCGGGCGATTCCCGCCGCTGTTGCGCTGGCGCCGGAACACCTGCGCAGCGCGGTGGAACTGATCTGCGTGGCGATCGCCGAAAACACCGTGACCGGTGATGTCGCCGCGTTCGCCCGCGACGATTCGGTCAAGCCGTCGATCAAGGGCCTGATGGCCGACCACTTGCTCGACGAAGGTCGCCACTCGAGTTTCTGGGCGCGGATGGTGCGCATCTATTGGCACACCGCCAGCGACGCAGACCGCGAAACCATCGCGCAGATTCTGCCGGTGTTCATCGGCCATTACCTGACCAACGACATCCAGAAGTCCTTCGATTTGCGCCTGATCGATGCGCTGCCGGTCAGCGAAACCACGCGCCATTCACTGCGCGAAGAAATCGCCGGACTGGCCTTCCCGATCAATCGCCACCACCCGCTGGTGGGCAACATCGTCAGGTTTTTCCACAACAGCTCGCTGCTCGACACACCGTGCGTGCAGCACGCGCTGCGCGACTATCTGGTTTGAGGAGGCTGACATGAAACGTCTCGACATTTTGCTCACCGGCGCCAGCCAGGCCATGACCGATCTGGCCCGGGAGCTCGAACAGCATGGCCATGCTGTGACCCGCAGCGGCGTGGCTCAAACGGCGGTGGATCTGATCATCGACGATGGTTTTATCGCTGCCGGCGACTTCTGCGCGATCCCGCATCTGCACCTGCGCCTGGGTGTCGCCGCGCAAGACCATGGCGGCCTGCCGACCCTCGACTTGCTGTGCTTTCTCGGCTCGTCGCTGATCAGCCGTGTGCCGATTGGCGATGAGCCGTCCGGCAACGGTCAGTCGCTACGCCAACGAGCGCTTGCCCATGTGGTCGATGAGGTGGCGTTGCTGGTCAGCCGCTTTTCCCGCGATGCCGATTATTTCCGCCATGCCCCTGCGCTGATCGCGCCGGATTTCGAACGGCTGGAAGACCTGCTGTTTATCGACAAACTGGCGTATGTCCACCGTCTCAACGACACGGCAAACCCGGCGCTGCTGCAACAAGCGCAAATCCCGCTGATCGAGCGCCTGCAACAGAGCCTGATCGAACATGCCGAACGACCTGCCCTGCACCTCGGCGGACAGTCCATCAGCTACCGCCAGTTGCACGCCCACAGCCGCGCGATTCAACAGCGCCTGCTGCCCTTGCTCGAGCAACATTCGCAGCCGTGGGTGGTCGCTGTCTGCCAAGGCAAAAGCCCGGCACTGTTCGCCTCGATTCTGGCGATTCTCGGCAGCGGCGCGGTGTACTTGCCGCTGGAGCCGAGCCATCCGTTGCCGCGCCAGCAATACATCCTGGAAAACGCCGGCGCGGTGCTGTTGCTTCACGATGGACGGCAGGCGCTCAGCGAATCGATAGCGGGGCTGGATGTCAGTGACATCGAAGCGCCGAAAGCCGATCTCGATCGGCCGCTGATGCAGCACCGCCCGGAACTTGATGCGCCGTGCATGGCGCTTTATACCTCGGGCACCACCGGGCATCCTAAAGGCGTGCTGCTCAGCCAGGCCAATCTCGCCCACTTCACCGCGTGGTACGCCGACTACGTGCAGTTGCACGCCGGAAGCCGGGTGTTGCAGTTCTCTTCGCTAAGCTTCGATTCGTCACTGATCGACATCTTCCCCAGCCTGCTCGCAGGGGCGGAACTGGTCGTGCCCGACGACACCCAGCGCCGCGATCCATTGCAGCTGGTTGCGCTGATTCGCCGACGGCAACTGACCCACGCCTTCCTGCCGCCGGCATTGTTGAGCATCCTGCCACTGGAGCAACTGGAGGGCGTGCAGGTGATGACCGGCGGTGATGTCTGCGAGCCGTACGTCATCGAGCAACTGACCCGCCAAGGCACCCTGCACAACCTGTATGGCCCGACCGAAGCCACCGTGCTGATCACCGCGCGCCAGCTCAAACCGGGCGACAGCAACCGCACGCTGGGAGGGCCAATCGCCAACAGTCGGGTGCTGATTCTCGACGACGATCTGCAACCGGTGCCCGATCAAACCGTCGGTGAACTGTTCATCGTCGGGCCTGGTGTCTGCCTCGGTTACCTGAACAATCCGCAGCAGACCGCCGAGCGCTATCTGAACCTGTCCTTGCCCGGGGGCGAGACCCTGCGCGCCTATCGCAGCGGCGACATGGCCCAGTGGGGCGAGCACGGTATCGAGCTGTGCGGGCGGCGCGACAATCAGGTGAAAATCCGTGGCTTTCGCGTCGAGCCGGAAGAGATCGAGCGCTGCCTGCGCGAGAGCCGCTTGTATCGGCAGATTGCCGTGGTCATCGACAGTCAGCGACGCATTCTGGCGTTTATCGCCCAGCCACAAATCGAGACTGCCCGCGACGAATTGAAGGCTCACGCCCGGCAGTTTCTGCCGGACTACATGCAACCGGTAGCGTGGACTGAACTGGCGCAGATGCCGTTCGCCAGCAACGGCAAAGTCGATCGCAACGCGCTGCTTGCATTGCCGGTGACGGTGCAGGACAGCGCTGCGAAATGCCTGCCGGCCAATGCTGACGAAGCGCTGCTTCTGGAGATCTGGGCCGAATTGCTGGAGCTGCCGACCAGCGACATTTCCACTGACGAAAGCTTCTTCAATCTCGGTGGTCATTCGATTCTGCTGTCGCGGATGTTGCTGCGCTTGCGTGAGGAATTCGGCCGAAGCATTTCGATCAATCGCTTCATCGAACAGCCGACCATCAGCAAACTGGCGACGCTGGTGCGCGGCACCGACGACAGCGCGGTACTCAGCGCCCAAGCCATGGCCGACGCCGAGCGCGAGCTGGATATCGAACCGTTACCGATCAGCCGCATGGGCGATGTGCACAAGGTCATCGTCACCGGTGCCAACAGTTTTGTCGGCGTGCACATCGTCGAAGCGCTGCTCGGTTGGGGCGCCAGCGAGGTCGCCTGTCTGGTACGTGATAGCGCCGGGCAAACGGCGACGCAACGCTTCGCTCAGGCACTGCGCGAAAACCGTCTGGAGCACCTCGATCTCAGCCGTGTGCGGGTTTACGCAGCTGATATCAGTCGCCCGCAACTGGGCCTGGGCGATGAGGATTATCAGCGCCTGGACCGCGAGTTCGGTGCACTGGTACACAACGCCGCCAACGTCAACCACGTGCTCGATTACGAGTCCCTGGCGGCGGACAACGTCGAGCCGATTTTCGCCCTGCTGAAGCTGTGCGAAGGGCAGCGCAAAAAGCTCTTCAACTTTGTCTCGACGCTGTCGGCATCCAGCACCGTGGATGACGCCGGTCGAGTGCTGGAACTGCCCGCCGCCGCGACGCCGCCGATCTACATTCGCAACGGCTACAACCTGTCGAAATGGGTCGGCGAACGCATTCTCGAACGGGCGCGCGAGCAGGGTGTGCGGGTCAATCTGTATCGCCCCGGCAACATCAGCTTCAACAGCCTGAGCGGCGTTTGCCAGCCGCACAAGAACCGTTTGATGCTGATGCTCAAGGGCTCGATCCAGCTCGGTCAGGTACCGGCCTTTGCGCTGAATTTCGACCTGATGCCAGTGGACTTTCTCGCCCGCTTCATCGCCTTCCATGCCAGCCGTTATTCAGCGGATCGTGCGGTGTTCAACCTGCACAACCCCGAGCCGCTGAGCTGGGATGCCTACGTCGCTTCGTTCCGCGAAACCGGTAGCGAGTTTGCGCTGGTCAGCGTCGCCGATTGGCAACAGCAACTGAGTCGGGTCGACGCCGACAACGCGCTGTTCGGCGTGCTCGGTTTCTACCTCAACGGCTTTGAAGAAGACATCGGCGACATCTCGCTGATCGGCCACGCCAACGCCGAGGCCGGCGTGCAGCAGATGGGCGCGCACTACCCGCAGAAATCCCCGGCGCTGCTGCGTCGCGGCTGCGACTACCTGAAAGAAATCAACTTCATCTGACTCATCCCAAAGGAGCAACACCATGAGCAATCTGCAACCCGACACCCTGATCAAAAACCCGCAAGGCTGCCACGTTGTGTCGTCGGTGGAAGTGCCGGCGGACGCGGCAAAAGTCTGGGCGATCGTTGGCGATTTCGCTGGCTTCGAACGATTCATTCCGGCGCTGTCGCACACCGAAATGACCGGCGAGGGCGTGTCTTCGCTGCGCAAGAAAATCTTCAAGGACGGCAACGTCGTGGTCGAACAACTCAACTCGCGCGATGAACAGGCACAGCGCATGACCTGGACGACGATTTACAACACCCTGGGGGTGGCGAATCTGTGGGCGGCAATGCAGGTGGAATCGCTGAGCGAAGGGAAGTCGCGAGCGACCTGGACGATCATTGCCGAACCGGCTTCCGGTGGGGAAGAGGCGTTGCCGGGATTCAGGGAATTCGTGCAAGGGTTTGCCGATGATGCGATGGGGAATGTCTTGAAGTTGTTTGTTTAAGGCATCGGTTTGGCGGTGATTGAACCGCCGCTTTCGCGAGCAGGCTCGCTCCCACATTTGGAATGCATTTTCCCTGTGGGAGCGAGCCTGCTCGCGAAGAACGATAACGCGGTCTGCGATCTGTGAATCAGATCTTGAAGCTGTCGACCAACTGCTTCAACCGGTTCGCCTGCTGCGACAACGCATCACAATCCTTCAACGTTTCGTTGAGGTTGGCCACGCTCTGCTGGTTCAACAGGTTGATCTGGTTGACGTCGACGTTGAGAGTTTCCACCACCGCAGTCTGCTCTTCAGTCGCAGCTGCCACCGACTGGTTCATACCGTCGATTTCGCCGATGCGCTGGGTCACGCTGACCAGACGCAGACCGGCCTGATTCGCCACTTCCACGCTTTGCTCGCTGGACGCCTGACTGGCGTTCATCGTGCTCACCGCCTCACGCGAGCCGACCTGCAGCGAGGTGATCATCTTGTGGATCTCTTCCGCCGATTCCTGGGTGCGATGCGCAAGGTTGCGCACCTCATCGGCGACCACGGCAAAACCGCGCCCGGCTTCACCGGCACGTGCGGCTTCGATGGCAGCATTGAGCGCCAGCAGGTTGGTCTGCTGCGAGATGCCTTTGATCACATCGAGAATGTGGCCAATGTTGTCGGTGCTGGCGTTCAGGGTTTCGATCTGTGTGCACGACAGGCTGATTTTCTGCGACAGCTCGGTCATCGCCTGAATGGTTTGCTCGACCACCTGACGACCGTCGTCAGCTTGCTCGCTGGCGCCACTGGCGTGCTGCGAAGCATCCGCCGCGTTGCGCGCGATCTCCTGAGTAGCGGCGCCCAGCTGATTGATCGCCGCCGCGACGCTGTTGGTGCGCGCACTTTGCTCGTCGGAACCGACGATCGAAGCGTTGGACGACGCCATCACCCGTTGCGACAAGTCGTGAACGTGACGAGTCGCCGACGACACTTCGGAAATCGATGCGTGAATCCGTTCAACGAACTGGTTAAACGCGCTGCCCAGTTCACCGAACTCGTCTTTGCTCTCGACCACCAGACGCCGGGTCAGATCGCCCTCGCCCTGGGCAATGTCTTTCATCGCGCGGCCCATGGTGGTCAGCGGACGCATCAACACGTTGATCAACAGGCTCAGCAGCAAAGCAATCGCCGCGACCGCGACAAACATCGCGATCAGCGCTGAGGTGCGGAATTGGCTGAGGGCGGCATAGGCCTTGTCGCGATCGATCGACAGACCGATGTACCACTGCGCATTCGGCAGATCGCTGACCGGGGTGAACGAAAGAATGCGCTCCTGACCGTTGAGCACGACGTTCTGGTTGCCCTTCTCGATGCGCACGCTGGTGTTCGGGTAGATGTCCTTGAGGTTTTTCATTACCTGATCTTTGTCCGGGCTGACGATCACCTGACCGTCAGCACTGACCAGAAACGCATGGCCGAGGCCACCGAAGTCCACCGAGTTGATGATCTTCACCAGGGTTTCCAGGCTCAGGTCACCACCGACCACACCGAGCAATTCACCGTCCTTTTTCACCGGCATGGCGATGGTCACCACCAGGCCACCGACGGCCGCCATGTACGGCGGGGTCAGCATGGTTTTGTCGGCGGCCACGGCCTGCTTGTACCAAGGCCGCTGACGCGGATCGTAACCGTCCGGCATCTTCGCATCGGGACGCTGGGTGAAGACACCGTTGGCCTGCCCGACATAAGTGAACTGGAAATTCGAAGTGAAGGCCGGTTGATCGACAAGGCCCGGCAAGTCGGCATTCCTGCCTTGATGGGCAACGTTCTGCGCGAGGTTTTCCAGCACCAGAATCCGTCCGCTCATCCAGTTCTGCACGCTGCTGGCGGTGAGGTCACCGGCCTGCTGCACAGAGGACTGCAGATTCTGGCGAATGGTGTTTCGCTGCAAGTAATCGTTGTAGAGCGTGAACAGCGCGAACGCCAGGACGACGACGCCCGAAGCGGCCAGGAGGATTTTATGGCTGAACTTGAGATTCATTTCATGGGACTTCTTATGCCAAAAGTGGGGATGCGTTCCGGTTGCAACATTCCATGTACAGCGCAGGCAGCGTTCTTCTGGCCGCTCTACTTTGGTGCACGCATTTCTCACCAGTCTGTCGGCCAACGGCGGAGAAATCTTAGGGCCGCGTGAGAAATGGACGCTTTCTGGACAGGATTCCCGCCGGACGGCGTGCCAGAGCGGCTGCGAGGGAATTTTTCACAACCGCCATAGGGACGACGGTTGCAAAATCTGTAACCCTTGATGACAATGCGACTAATTATCATTTGTGACGTTCGGGCTGGCGTGTCATGTCTTCACCTGAGTTGGTCGTACAGGCGCTTTACGGTAGTCATCACGGCTGGCTCAATGCTTGGTTGCGCGCGCGGCTGGGCAACGCAGCGGATGCGGCGGATCTGGCTCAGGACACTTTCCTGCGCCTGCTGCAACGTACTGAACGCCTCGAACTCAAAGCGCCTCGCGCTTTCCTGCGGACCATCGCGCGCGGCCTGGTGATCGATCATTGGCGTCGCGAGGAAATCGAGCGGGCCTATCTGGAAACCATTGCTCATTTGCCTGAAGGCGAAGTACCTGACGCCGAATCGCGCGCGTTGGTGCTGGAACTGCTGGAAAGCATTGCGCGCATGCTTGAGGGGTTGAAGCCGAAAGTGCGTCAGGCGTTTCTCCTGGCGCAGTGCGAAGGTTTGACTCACAAACAGATCGCCGAGCAGTTGGGCGTGTCGGTACGTTCAGTGGAACGCTACGTCGCCGATGCGCTGTATCACTGCTATGTGTTGCGATATGAAAGCTGATGCCTGTGGATAATCTCTCACTCGGTCGCCGCGTCGAACCGCGTCACCACGTGGTCAAGCAAGCGATTCACTGGCTGCTGCGGCTGCGCAATAACCACGGTAATTCGCGGCTGACTCGCCAATGCGAGCAGTGGCGCGCCGAGCATCACGAACATGAAATCGCCTGGCAGCGGGTACAGTCGCTGCAAGCCGAATTGAGCTCCAGTCTGCGCGCCGTGCCGGGTGCGCAGGTCGCTTTCAATACCTTGGAAAACAGTGCGCAGGGGCTGGGCCGACGCCAGGCCTTGAAGTTGTTGTCGGGCGCGCTGTTGATGGGCTCCGCCGCGTGGCTGGCCAAGGACAGCGCCGCTTGGCAGCAATGGAGCGCCGACTACGCGACGGCGACCGGCGAACGGCGCGGTTTCCAGTTGCCCGACGGCACGCGCATCGAACTCAATACCGCCAGCGCCGTGGACCTGGATTACACCGCGCAGCAGCGCCTGATCAAACTGACCCGTGGCGAAATCATCGTTACCTGCGGCGGCTCTGACGAAGGCGCGGCATCCGATCGACCGCTGCGCGTACAGAATCGCCACGGGAGTTATGAACCGTTCGACGCGCGTTTCATTTTGCGTCAGGACGATCAGTGCACGCGGCTCAGCGTTACCCGCGGCCGAGTGTTGGTTCGCGCTGGCGGTCATTCCCTCGAAGCGCTCGCCGGGCAAAGTTTTCTGGTCAACCAAAGCGGTTTGCGCGCAGCGCCTACGCCGGATATGGATGCGGGCGCCTGGCTCGACGGTTTGATCGTCACGCGCAATATGCGCCTGGGTGATTTTCTTGCTGAAGTCGCCCGTTATCGCCCGGGGTTTCTGAGTTGCGCGGCGGATATCGCAGACTTGCGCCTCTCTGGGGTGTTCCGTCTGGAGGACACCGACAGGCTGCTGGCGGTCCTGCCGCAGACGCTGCCGGTGCAATTGCGTTATCGCACCCGTTGGTGGGTGACTCTGGAGCGTGCGGTCTGAACATTTTTTGGCGGGTTTTCGCAGGCAGTCCGGCTTAGTCAGTAAGCACTTCAACTCAGCCCCCGCGACTGCCTACGGAAATCCACAATGACTGTCCGCGCCACTTGTAAGAACCCTCTGAATTTCACTGCAGAATCGACACTGCTGCGCCATGCGGTTCGGGCCGCACTGCTGACCACCGCGCTGGGCGTCAGCGTGTTACCGAGCCTGAGTCTGGCCGCCAACACCGGCACCGAGATCAGCCACCGCTACAACATTGCTGCCGGGCCATTGGGCGAGGCGTTGAATCAGTTTGCCCGGCAGGCCGGTATCACCCTGGCGATGACACCGCAACAGACTCAAGGTCAGCAATCACCCGGCGTGCAGGGTGAATATTCGACCGACCAGGCCTTGAGCCATTTGCTCGGCAGCTCAGGGTTGGAAGCCGTCAGCCAGGACGGCAGCAGCTACATTCTGCGCCCACTCGCTGAAAGCGAAGCTCTGGCCTTGCCGACCACTGATATCAAAGGTTTTGCCCTCGGCAACGCGCTGGGCAGCATGGCCGGCTACAACGCCACGCACAGCCAGATCGCCACCAAGACCAGTACCGCATTGCTGGAAACCTCGCAAAGCGTATCGGTGGTCACGCGCGAGCAAATGGATGACCAAGGCTCGCAGACCGTCTCGCAAGCGATGCGCTACGCCCCGGGCGTGCTGACCAACCCGTATGGCGCTACGCACCGTTACGACTACGTGGCGATGCGCGGTTTCAACGACGGCTCGGTGGACAACATCTACCTCGACGGCCTCAAGTCGATGGGCGACAGCGGCACCTACAGCACCATGCAGGTCGATCCGTATTTCCTTGAGCGTGTGGACATTCTCAAAGGCCCGTCGTCCGTGCTGTACGGCCGCAGTTCGCCCGGAGGCCTGGTCGCATTGACCAGCAAAAAGCCGTTGTATGAGGCCTACCATCAGGTGCAGGCGACAGTGGGGACGCAAGGCCAGCGTGGGGTTGGTTTTGACTTCAGCGGTCCGGTCGATGACGACAAGCGCATTGCCTATCGTCTGACCGGACTAAGCGATCAGTCCGACACGCAATTCGACCATAACAAGGAAAAACGCTTCGCCCTTGCGCCGACGCTGAGCGTCGATTTCAGCGAAGACACCTCGCTGACTCTGCAAGCCTATCTGCAGCACGATCCGGACGGCGGCTATCACGGCGGCGTTCCGGCGGACGGCACAGTCCATCAGCGCAATGGCGAGCGCATCTCGCCGCGCTTCTTCGAGGGCGAGCCGGGGATCGATGGCTACTCCCGTGACCAGCAGTCGTTTGGCTATCAGTTCGAACATCGCTTCAACGATGTCTTCACCGCCCGGCAGAACTTCCGCTATCTCGATTCCAAAGTGAACATGGATCAGGTCTACGCCTATGGCTGGACCACCCCGACCAGCAATGAACTGAACCGCTATTACACCGGCGGTGATGAGCGCCTGCATGCGTTCATCGTCGACAACATGTTGCAGGCCGAATTCTTCACCGGCGCGACCAAGCACACGGTGCTGATGGGCGCGGATTATCAACGGCGCAAAACCGTGGTCGACTGGACCAGTGGTGGACTGGCGCCGATCAATGCGTTCAATCCGGTATACGGCAACTCGGCGATCGAAATGTACGGCGACACCAGCTATCTGCGTCGCCTCGAACAGACCGGTGTGTACCTGCAAGACCTGATCGAGATGGACAAGTGGCGCTTCTCGCTGGGCCTGCGTCAGGACTGGGTCGAGACATCCGATGAAAACCGCATCGCCGAAGCGGGGCGTCCGGTTGGTACAGAAATCAATGATCGGCGCACGAAACTCACTGGCCGCGCCGGCGCGTTATACCTGTTCGATAACGGTCTGGCGCCATACATCAGCTACTCCGAGTCGTTTAACCCGAACTCCTATGCCGACAGCGCCGGTAATCCACTCGCCCCTACCGATGGCACACAGTGGGAAGTCGGTTTGAAGTATCAGCCGCCGGGCACCGATAACCTGTTCACCGCCTCGCTGTTCCGCATCGACCAGGAAAACCTCGCGACCAAACTGCCGCAGGAAAACTTCTATCGCGCGGTCGGCGCCGTGCGCTCGCAAGGTCTGGAGCTGGAAGCGCATATGCAACTGACCGATAACTTGAAAGTGCTCGGCAGTTACACCTTCACTGATATCGAATATTCCAAATCGATGATCAGCACCTTGAGCACGCCGACCGATGTCATCGAGAACAAGGGCAACTCGCCAACTCAAGCGCCGCGCCACATGGCCTCGCTGTGGGCTGACTACAAGTTCGACAGCGCCGCACTTGATGGGCTGCGCCTGGGTGGTGGGGTGCGCTATGTCGGCTACAGCTGGGCCGATGCGGAGAACACGATGAAGGTGCCGTCTTACACGCTGTTCGATGCCTCGATTGGTTATGACCTGGGCAAGGTCGGCTTGAAGGGTGTGGATGTACGGCTCAACGCGAACAACCTGACCAATGAATCCTATGTCGCGTCCTGCGCCAGCCTCAACTTCTGCTACATGGGCGAAGAACGCAACGTAGCGGCGACCGTCAGCTATCAGTTCTAAAGCATTGTTCTGTGCATAAAAAAGCCAGCCCCTGATATCAGGGGCTGGCTTTGTCGTTTCTTCGGGGTGTTTTGTATGCGTGCGTTTCTGGTTTTATTGCATCGATATATCGGCCTGGCCATTGCGGTGTTTCTATTGCTGGCGGGCCTTACAGGCAGTGTGCTGGCGTTCAATCATGAACTGGATGAATGGCTGAATCCGCAATTCTATAAAGCGACGTCAGTGGGTGAGCGCCTGCCGCCCGGCGCGTTGGTAGAGGCGGTGCAAACTGCACATCCGAAACTGCAAGTCTGGTACATGGAGTATCCGCAGGAGGCGGGGCATACGGCGCTGCTGGCGGCCGTTCCGCGTAAAGATCCGGCGACGGGCCAGCCGTTCGATGAGCGCAATCAGGTGTTCTATCTGGACCCGATCAGCGCGGAGCAAAAAGGCGCGCGCTACTGGGGTGAATGCTGTTTTCAGCGGGAGAACTTCATCCCGTTCATTCTGGAGTTTCACTACAACCTGACATTGCCGGGTAACTGGGGATTGCTGTTGATGGGTGGGGTGGCGATCGCGTGGGTGATCGACTGCTTTGTCGCATTGTTCCTGACCTTGCCGCGCGGCAAGCCCTTCTGGAAGAAGTGGGCGACTGCTTGGAAGGTCAAAGGCGGGCATGCCTACCGCTTGAACTTCGACCTGCATCGCGCCGGAGGATTGTGGTTGTGGCTACTGCTGTTACCGATCGCCGTCAGCAGCGTAGCAATGAACTTGCCGAGCCAAGTGTTCAAGCCTGCGGTTTCTTTGTTTTCGCCCATCGAGCCGAGCGTTTATGAAGCCAGAGGACGAATGCCCGCCAATCAACTGGGGACGACACAGTTGAGCTATCAACAGGCGTACGAAAGGGCATTGCAGGAAGGGGAACGATTAGGACTGACGGCCGCGATCGGCGAGTTGTATTACAGCTTTGAGTACAACTTCTACGGCGCAGGATTTGGACAGCACGATACGGACGCTCACGGTAAATCCTGGTTGTTCTTTCACGGTACCGATGGCCGATTATTGGGACAGGAGGTCGCGGGACAGGGCACGCTTGGAGAGCAGTTCTATCGACTCCAGTTGCCCATACATGGGGGACGGATCATCGGGGTGACAGGGCAGGTAATGATCGCGGTACTGGGTGTGTTGATTGCGGGGTTGTCAGGGACGGGCGTTTATATCTGGTGGCGCAAGTGGCGGGCAAGACGCAGCAGCAAGACTCGCAGAACGGCATGATCTTTCGTACACGCTTAAATGACAAAACCCCTGTCTGCGTTAGCAGACAGGGGTTTCGGAATTCAATCTTGACGATGACCTACTCTCACATGGGGAAACCCCACACTACCATCGGCGATACATCGTTTCACTGCTGAGTTCGGGATGGGATCAGGTGGTTCCAATGTTCTATGGTCGTCAAGAAATTCTTTATCTGGCCCGTCAACACGGTAACAAACCAGCAAAAACAGGAACTTCTACTAAAACAAAACCCCAACTGCTTTCGCAATTGGGGTTTCGGAATTTAATCTTGACGATGACCTACTCTCACATGGGGAAACCCCACACTACCATCGGCGATGCATCGTTTCACTGCTGAGTTCGGGATGGGATCAGGTGGTTCCAACGCTCTATGGTCGTCAAGAAATTCGGGTACTGACTCGGGACCGGATGGCCTCGCTTCAGAAAATTGGGTATGTGACAGCTAGGTGTTTGTGAATTTCGAACTTTCGGTTCGTTTCGTCTTCACACACCGCAATCTGGTGCCTTTTCAGGTCAGCAAATTGCTTGGGTGTTATATGGTCAAGCCTCACGGGCAATTAGTATTGGTTAGCTCAACGCCTCACAGCGCTTACACACCCAACCTATCAACGTCGTAGTCTTCGACGGCCCTTCAGGGAACTCAAGGTTCCAGTGAGATCTCATCTTGAGGCAAGTTTCCCGCTTAGATGCTTTCAGCGGTTATCTTTCCCGAACATAGCTACCCGGCAATGCCACTGGCGTGACAACCGGAACACCAGAGGTTCGTCCACTCCGGTCCTCTCGTACTAGGAGCAGCCCCTCTCAAATCTCAAACGTCCACGGCAGATAGGGACCGAACTGTCTCACGACGTTCTAAACCCAGCTCGCGTACCACTTTAAATGGCGAACAGCCATACCCTTGGGACCGGCTTCAGCCCCAGGATGTGATGAGCCGACATCGAGGTGCCAAACACCGCCGTCGATATGAACTCTTGGGCGGTATCAGCCTGTTATCCCCGGAGTACCTTTTATCCGTTGAGCGATGGCCCTTCCATACAGAACCACCGGATCACTAAGACCTACTTTCGTACCTGCTCGACGTGTCTGTCTCGCAGTCAAGCGCGCTTTTGCCTTTATACTCTACGACCGATTTCCGACCGGTCTGAGCGCACCTTCGTACTCCTCCGTTACTCTTTAGGAGGAGACCGCCCCAGTCAAACTACCCACCATACACTGTCCTCGATCCGGATAACGGACCTGAGTTAGAACCTCAAAGTTGCCAGGGTGGTATTTCAAGGATGGCTCCACGCGAACTGGCGTCCACGCTTCAAAGCCTCCCACCTATCCTACACAAGCAAATTCAAAGTCCAGTGCAAAGCTATAGTAAAGGTTCACGGGGTCTTTCCGTCTAGCCGCGGATACACTGCATCTTCACAGCGATTTCAATTTCACTGAGTCTCGGGTGGAGACAGCGCCGCCATCGTTACGCCATTCGTGCAGGTCGGAACTTACCCGACAAGGAATTTCGCTACCTTAGGACCGTTATAGTTACGGCCGCCGTTTACCGGGGCTTCGATCAAGAGCTTCGCGTTAGCTAACCCCATCAATTAACCTTCCGGCACCGGGCAGGCGTCACACCCTATACGTCCACTTTCGTGTTTGCAGAGTGCTGTGTTTTTAATAAACAGTCGCAGCGGCCTGGTATCTTCGACCGGCATGAGCTTACGGAGCAAGTCCTTCACCCTCACCGGCGCACCTTCTCCCGAAGTTACGGTGCCATTTTGCCTAGTTCCTTCACCCGAGTTCTCTCAAGCGCCTTGGTATTCTCTACCCAACCACCTGTGTCGGTTTGGGGTACGGTTCCTGGTTATCTGAAGCTTAGAAGCTTTTCTTGGAAGCATGGCATCAACCACTTCGTGTTCTAAAAGAACACTCGTCATCAGCTCTCGGCCTTAAGATCCCGGATTTACCTAAGATCTCAGCCTACCACCTTAAACTTGGACAACCAACGCCAAGCTGGCCTAGCCTTCTCCGTCCCTCCATCGCAATAACCAGAAGTACAGGAATATTAACCTGTTTTCCATCGACTACGCTTTTCAGCCTCGCCTTAGGGACCGACTAACCCTGCGTCGATTAACGTTGCGCAGGAAACCTTGGTCTTTCGGCGTGGGTGTTTTTCACACCCATTGTCGTTACTCATGTCAGCATTCGCACTTCTGATACCTCCAGCAAGCTTCTCAACTCACCTTCACAGGCTTACAGAACGCTCCTCTACCGCATCACCCGAAGGTGATACCCGTAGCTTCGGTGTATGGTTTGAGCCCCGTTACATCTTCCGCGCAGGCCGACTCGACTAGTGAGCTATTACGCTTTCTTTAAAGGGTGGCTGCTTCTAAGCCAACCTCCTAGCTGTCTAAGCCTTCCCACATCGTTTCCCACTTAACCATAACTTTGGGACCTTAGCTGACGGTCTGGGTTGTTTCCCTTTTCACGACGGACGTTAGCACCCGCCGTGTGTCTCCCATGCTCGGCACTTGTAGGTATTCGGAGTTTGCATCGGTTTGGTAAGTCGGGATGACCCCCTAGCCGAAACAGTGCTCTACCCCCTACAGTGATACATGAGGCGCTACCTAAATAGCTTTCGAGGAGAACCAGCTATCTCCGAGCTTGATT